>NZ_CP158165.1:6040637-6644700 GCF_040254265.1 Kribbella sp. HUAS MG21 | reverse complement strand
TGGCGGGCGCGATCCAGGCGGGAACGGAGGACGGCGGCAGCGGGAACGGGCGGAGGTGCTGAGCGACGGGCCATGGTGTGACTCTAAAACTGTCGGAGGGGGTTGCTACAACTTGTTCCGCTCCAGACCAGGCTCGGCGGAAAGGCAACTCCATGGCACTGCACTTCGTGTCCCACGGCGAAGGTGTTCCGGTTCTCGCACTGCACGGATGGACGCCGGACCACCGGCTGATGACCGGTTGCCTCGAGCCGATCTTCGAGCAACTCCCCGGCTACCGCAGGCTGTACCCGGACCTGCCCGGCATGGGCCAGAGCCCGGCCGGTGACATCGACAGCTCGGACGGCATCATGGCCGCGCTGCGCGAGTTCGTCGCCGAGCAGATCGGCGACGAGCCGTTCCTGCTGATCGGCGAGTCGTACGGCGGCTATCTCGCCCGCGGGCTCGTCGCCGAGCGGCCCGGGCAGATCCTCGGCGTGGCGATGATCTGCCCGACCGGCGTGCTGTGGCACAAGGACCGCCGGCTGCCCGAACACGTCGTACTGCGGACCGAGCCCGGCGTCCTCGAAACCGTGGGAGCGGACGAGGACTACACCGAGCTCGCGGTCGTGCAGTCGGCTGAGACGCTGGCGGCATACCGATCGGATGTGGCCCCCGGGCTCGCGGTCGCGGACGAGGAGGCGCTCGAGCGGATCCAGAAGAACTGGGCGCTGACGACCGCGCCGGAGAGCGGCCCGCCGTACCAGCGGCCGGCGTTGATCCTGTGCGGCCGGCAGGACGCCGTCACCGGGTACGAGGACCAGTACGACCTGCTCCCCCACTATCCGCGGGCCACTTACGCGGTGGTGGATGTGGCCGGCCACAATCTCCAGATCGAGCAGCCCGCGTTGCTCGAGGCCTTCGTCCGCGAATGGCTGCAGCGCGCCGCCACGGAGTGAGGCTCAGCTGGTCTGGGCGGTCGGCATGATCGTGAGCTGCTGGAAGTTGACCCGCGGCGGCTGACTCGCGACGAAGCCGACCGCCTGCGCGATGTCGTCGGCGGTCAACCACTCCATCGCCTGCCGGGAGCCGTCGAGCCACTCCAGCGCGCCGACGTCGGTGACGTGGCTCTGCAGTTCGGTGCCCACGATGCCGGGCTCGAGGGCCGAGACCCGGACGTTCTTCGGGCCGAGCTCGGCGCGCAGGTGGCGGGACAGGTGGCTGACGTACGCCTTGGTGCCGGAGTAGACCGCGAAGGTCGGGAAGATGTTCTGCGCCGCGATCGAGGAGGTGTTGATCAGGTCCGCGACACCGCGCTCGGCGGCGGCCGCGACCAGCTGCGGCGTGAAGGCGCCGATGACGTTCATCAGACCGGTGATGTTGAGGTCGATCTGCTGCTGCCACTGCTCGGTCGCGCGCTCCTCGACGGGTGCCGGGAGCATCACGCCCGCGTTGTTGAAGAGCAGGTCGGCGCCGCCCAGCTCGGCCTGGACACGATCGGCGGCGGCCTGTACCGCGGCCGCGTCGGTCACGTCGGCTGCCAGCGCCAGTGCGGTCCCACCGTCCTTCTCGATGCGTGTCACGAGGTCACGCAGACGGTCCGCCCGCCGGGCCAGGACGACGACGGTCGCGCCGAGTCCGGCCAGATGTTCCGCTGTGGCCTCGCCGATGCCGCTCGACGCTCCGGTGATCACGGCGACCCGGCCGGCGAGAGGCTTGGAGACAGCGTGCACAGTCATGTGAGGACTACCTTCCGGTGAAGAGTTTCGATCGGCCGGGCGATCCCGGCCGCATCTCCAGAACACCAGCCCCGCAAGGCGTTTTGGGCGCTCGAACAAGCCCTGTCCAGGCAGGCACCGGCGAGACTGGTACCAGCAGGGCCACCCAGGACGACGGCTGGTCCGCGTCGCTCGATCACACTGGAGCCATGGAACGCAGTACCGAGGTAGCGGACTTCCTGCGCACGCGGCGAGCCGCGATCGCGCCCGACCAGGCAGGACTGCCCGAGGACGGACGCACGCGACGGGTGCCCGGACTGCGCCGCGACGAGGTTGCCCGGCTGGCAGGCGTCAGCACCGAGTACTACACCCGCCTCGAACAAGGCAGGGCCGGCAACCCGTCGGCCGAGGTCCTCGACGCACTCGCCCGCGCGCTGCAGCTGGACGCGACCGAACGCGAACACCTCAACGACCTGCTCACCCGGAGGGCACCGGTACGCCGTACGCCCGCCAGCCCGCAGCGCGTCCGGCCCGGGCTCTACCTGATGCTGCAGACCCTCGAACACGTCCCGGCGTTCATCCTCGGCCGCCGAACCGACGTCCTGGCCACCAACCGGCTGGCCCGCGCGGTGCTGACCGACTTCGACGCGCTGCCGGCCACCCGTCGCAACCTGGCGCGGTACTACCTGCTCGATCCCGAGGCCCGCGAGCGGGTCGGCGACTGGGAGCGGATCGCCGCCGAGACGGTCGCGATGCTCCGCCTGGAAGCAGGCCGGTACCCGAACGACCGCCAACTCGCCGATCTCGTCGGCGAGCTGACGTTGCAGTCGCCCGAGTTCAGCGGCTGGTGGAACGACCACCGCGTCCTGCGCCGCACGCACGGCGCGAAGCTCTACCACCACCCGATCGCCGGCGACCTGGAGTTCGCGTACGAGTCGTTCCAGGTGCCGGGCGACGCCGAGCAGACCCTGTGCGTCTACCAGGTCGAGCCGGGTTCGCCGACCGCGGACGGCCTGCGGCTGCTCGCCAGCTGGACCGCTCCGCAACCCGCGACCGACTGATCTCACCCCTGCCGCTGGCGGCTACCAGCGGGTAATGTCAGGCGCATGGTGACTGGGAAGCGTCCGATCGGGTGGCCGTTGCTTGTCGCGCTGACCAACGGGCGCACCAGGGTTTCCGAGGACCGGCTCGCCGCGGCCGTGCGGGGCAAGGTGGTGCTGGTCACCGGTTCGTCGTACGGGATCGGCGAGGCGACGGCCCGGCGACTGGCCGCGGCCGGTGCGGCGGTGCTGCTCGTCGCGCGGACGGAGGATCAACTGCAAGTGGTGGCCGACGAGATCCGGGCCGCCGGCGGGTCGGCGTACGTGTATCCGGCGAATCTCGCGGACCCGGCCGCGGTCGAAGAGCTGGCCCGGACGGTGCTCGCGGAGCACGAGCGGGTCGACGTCCTGGTGAACAACGCCGGCAAGTCGATCCGGCGGTCGATCGCGGACACGTACCAGCGCTTCCACGACATCGAGCGGACCAACGCAGTCAACTACCTCGGCCCCGCGAAGCTCGTCCTCGAACTGCTGCCGTCGATGCGCGAACGCCGGTCGGGTCACATCGTTAACGTGTCGACGGCCGGCGTGCGGACGCCGCCGATGGCGCGCTGGTCGGCGTACCTGGCGTCGAAGAGCGCGTTCGACGTCTGGCTGCGCTGTGTGGCGCAGGAGGTGCGCGGCGACGGGGTCACGACCTCGACCGTCTACATGGGCCTCGTGCACACGCGGATGAGTGAACCGACGCCACTGCTCAACAAGATGCCCGGGCTGACGCCGGAGCAGGCCGCCGACCAGGTGTGTACGGCGGTGGCGGAGCGGCCGCACAACATCACGCCGCCGTTCGTCCGCCCGGCCGATGCCGTCGGCAACCTGTTGCGGGTGCCGACCGACCGGCTGTTCGAGTTGTACTTCCGGCGGACGGGAGGCGGGAAGAAGCGATGAGGACGATCCGCCCGATCCGCCCGATCCGGCCGCCGGAGTGGTTGGTGCGGAGTGCGGCCGAGGTCGGCGGGCTGTCGGTGGCGCTGATCAGGTCCGGGGTGTGGCGGTCGGCCGGACCGGCGCAGCTGGTCCAGATCGAGCGCGCGCTGCGGACCTGGGGCCAGTCGATGGCCGTGCTCGGCGTCGTCGCCGCGATCCGCTACCCGGACCGGCCGGCGGTGATCACCGGCGACGACCAGGTCACGTACGCCGAGCTGGACCGCCGCTGCGAGCGGATCGCGGCCGGACTGCAGGCGCAGTACGGGATCGTTGCCGGGAGCAAGGTCGCCGTCCTGTGCCGGAACCATCGCGGATTCCTGGAGGCGACGCTCGCGGCGTCGCGGGTGGGCGCGGACGTGCTGTTCGTGAACACCGAGTTCGCCGCACCGCAGCTCCGGGCGGTGCTCGAGCGGCAGCGGCCGGACCTCGTCGTGCACGACGCCGAGTTCACGGTCCCGGGCGAGCTGCCGGCGGTCGGGTCCGATCTGGAGGCGCTCGCCGGGAGTACGGCGCAGCCGGCCGCTCCGCCCGAGCGAGTCGGCCACATCACGATCCTCACCTCCGGGACAACCGGGACGCCGAAGGCCGCGCCGCGAACGCCCACCGCGCTCGGGCTGGCGGGGTTGACCGGGAGCGCGCTGAGCCGGTTCGGGATCCGCGCCGGGGAGCCGATGGTGATCTGCCCGCCGTTGTTCCACGGGATGGGCCTGCTGACGTCGATGCTCGCCCTGTTCCTCGGCTCCCCACTGGTACTGCGACCGCGCTTCGACCCGGCGACCGTGCTGGCCGATGTCGAGGCCACGCGCGCCGGTTCGGTCGTGGCCGTGCCGGTGATGCTGCGCCGGCTGCTCGACCTGGGGCCGACGGCGATCGCGGACTACGACCTGCGGTCGCTGCGAGCGGTGGTGTCCGGCGCCTCCCAGCTCGGTGCGCCGCTGGCGGAACGGTTCATCGAGCGGTTCGGGCCGGTGCTGTGCGACGCGTACGGGTCGAGTGAGGTCGGGATCGCGACGATCGCGACCTCCGCGGATCTGCTGGCCGCGCCGAGCACCGTCGGCCGGCCGTGCCTGGGCAGCTCGATCCGGATCCTGGACGACCGGGACCGCGTCGTACCGGTCGGCACCACCGGGCGGATCTTCGCCGGCGGCGGGCTGGTGTTCGGCGGGTACTCCGACGGGTCGAGCAAGACCGTGGTCGACGGCCGGATGAGCACCGGCGACCTCGGGCACCTCGACGGCGCCGGGCGGCTGTTCGTCGACGGGCGCGAGGACGACATGATCGTCTCCGGCGGCGAGAACGTGTACCCGGTCGAGGTCGAGCAGTGCCTCGCCGCACACCCCGCGGTCGCCGAGGCGGTCGTCACCGGTGTCCCCGACGACGAGTTCGGCCAGCGGCTGATCGCCTACGTCGTACTCCACGAGCCGGCCACCGAGGACGAGCTGATCGCCCACGTGAAGTCGAACCTGGCCCGCTACAAGACCCCGCGGCAGGTCGTCGTCCTCGACGAGTTCCCCCGCAACGCGACCGGCAAGGTCCTCCGCAACCGCCTCACACCGCCGTGAACAGCTCCCGGAACTTCGTCATCCGGTCGAGCGCCCCGCTCTCGTCGCCGAACGACACCGCCAGCGTCTCGGCCCCGGCCGCGACGAGCTCGTGCGCCGACTCGAGCACCGCGCCGGGCTCACCCGCGGACCAGTCGAGGCGGGTACCGACCTTGATCGGCCGGTCGCCGAACGACCGCAACCGCGAAACCGCGGCTGCGAAGCCGGCGCCGTCCAGGCCCAGGCCCTGCCACTCGTCACCGTAGCGCGCCGCCCGGCGCAACGCGGGCACCGTCGTCCCGCCGATCATGATCGGCAGCGGCGCCCGGAGCTTGGGTTCGAACACCCCGCCGCGGTCCCGCCCTTCGAAGAGATCGCGGATGATCCCGAGCGATTCGTCCGTACGCCGGCCGCGCTCCTCGAAGACAGCGCCGACCGCCGCGAACTCCTCCTGCGCCCACCCAGCGCCGATCCCCAGGACGAGGCGTTCGCCGGACAGCCGATGCAGCGTCGCCGCCTGCTTCGCGACGACGTACGGGCTCCGCAGCGGCAATACGAGCACCGACGTACCGAACCGGATCGTCCGCGTGCGGGCCGCGAGGTACCCGATCGTGACGAGCGGTTCGTACACCCCGCCGTACGTCGGGCCGAACTCCCCCGGTGGGAGCAGGTGGTCGGGCAGCCACGCCGTGCCGTAGCCGAGCTCCTCCGCGGCGGTCGCCAGTTCGACCAGTCGTTCGGGCGGCATCGTCGCTGACTCGTCCGGGAGGACGACCTGGAGTTCGACCATGGCCCGACCCTAACCGGTCAGAGTGAGCGGGGTGGGTGGCCGGTGTAGGTGGGGGTGACGGGCTTCGGAAGCGGGCCTTTGATGCGGGTCGGCTGTTGTTGCTGTTCGTGGGCGTGGGCTAGCAGGCCTACGGAGCGGGACAGGACGAAGAGACCGCGCGCGAGTTCGGCGGGGACGCCCAGCTCGGCGTAGATGGTTGCCGTTGCGCCGTCGACGTTCATCGGGACCGGGTCCAGCGCGGTCTCCACGGCGAGCGCGAGTTCCAGGTACCGGCCGCTGATGGTGCCGTCGGCAACTGCTTGCTGCGCGGCGGCGATCAGCGGATCGCGGCGCGGGTCGCGTGGATGGAAGCGGTGGCCGAAGCCCGGCACGTAGGCCTTGCGGGCCTTGTACGACGCAACCACTTCACCGGCAGCTGCTGCCGGATCGCTCGCATCCAGCCCGTACAGCATCTCCAGACATTGCTGCCCGGCGCCGCCGTGGACGTCACCGAGCAGGTTGACGCCGGTGGCGATCGCGTTGTTGACCGCGAGCCCGCACGACACAGCCATCCGCGTCGCGGCGATCGACGGCGCCTGCGGACCGTGGTCGACGGCGGCCACCAGCGTCTGCTCGAGCAGCCGCGCCTCCCCCGGCGTCGGCAGCTCGCCGCGGACCATCAACCAGACCATCTGCGGGAAGCTGACTGCGCCGATCAGTTCCTCGATCGGGTAGCCGTGGAACCGGATCACCCCGGGCCGGATGTCCGAGATCGCGGTCGCCCACCAGTCCGCGCCCTCCTTGCGACCCGGCGCCAGCTCGTCGGTGCTCATGTCGTCCCTTCCGCTCGCAGTGCGGCGATCTCGTCCGGGGTGTAGCCGAGTTCGGTGAGGATCTCCGCGGTGTGCTCCCCCAGCCGCGGCGGCCGCGTGGACGGACCGACCGCGTGCCCGTCGACATGCACACTGCTGCCGAGCACCCGCAGCTCCCGATCGCGCCCGTCCGGCATCTCGACCGTGTGCAGCAGCTCGCGCTCGGCCAGCTGCGACAGGTTCAACGTCTGCTCGACCGTCAGCACCGGAGCGACAGGTACGCCGGAATTCGCCAGCAGCTCGTCCCAGTGGGCGGCGGGCTGCTCCGTCAGTGTCTTCTCCAGCTCGTCGCGGAGTTCGGTACGGTGCTGCTTGCGCGTCTCACGGGTCACGAAGCGCTCGTCGGTGATCAGCTCCGGCCGCCCGAGCGCCGTGCAGAGTTCGGCGTACTGCTCCTGCTTGTTGGCGGCGATGTTCAGCGCGCCGTCCGCGGTCCGGAACGTCCCGGACGGCGCCGACGTGGCGTTCTCGTTGCCCATGGCACCGGGTTTGCGGCCGCCGACCAGGTAGTCCGACACCACCCAGCCCATCGCCGCGACCGCCGTCTCCAGCATCGAGACGTCGAGGAAGCTGCCGGCGCCGGTCCGGGCCCGCTTCACCAGCGCCGCCGAGATCGCGAACGCGGCGGCGTACCCGCCGAGCGTGTCCGCGATCGGGAACCCGGTCCGCAACGGCGCGGTCTCCGGCGTGCCGGTGACGCTCATGATCCCCGACAGCCCCTGGATGATCTGGTCGTACGCCGCCCGGCCGCGCATCGGCCCCGTCTGCCCGAAGCCCGACACCGCGCAGTACACCAGCCCGGGGTTGAGTGATCGCAGTACGTCGGGACCGAACCCGAGCCGCTCGAGCACCCCGGGCCGGAAGTTCTCCAGCAGTACGTCGGCCTTGCGCACCAGCCGCTCGAACACCTCGCGCCCGGCGGGGCTCTTGAGGTTGAGCGTCAGCGACCGCTTCCCCGCGTTCTGGGCGAGGAACGAGATCCCGAGGCCGTCCTTCGACAGCTCCGGGTCGCCGCCGAGGTTGCGCGCGAGATCGCCGGAGCCGGGCACCTCGATCTTGATCACCTCGGCGCCCATCAGCGCCAGCTGGTATCCGGCGAACGGTCCGGCGAGCACGTTGGTCAGGTCGAGCACCTGCACGCCGGTCAAGAGGTCCGCGTCAGGATGCACTGAATCCGCTCCACCCAGTGCGGACGATCGTCTCCGCGCAGCGCCGTACGGCGTGGACGTACGACGGCAACCGGTCGTCGCTGAACCGGGTCGTGGGCCCGCCGATCGCGATCGCGGCGACCACCCGCCCGTCGGACCGCCGGACCGGAGCCGCGACGCCGGAGGCGCCGAGCTCGCGCTCGCCGTGACTGACCGCGAAGCCGCGGGCGTTCGCGTCCACGACGGCGGCGCGCAGCTGCTTGGCGAATCCGGGCTGCCGGGGCGCCTCGAGGGCGAGCTCCTCGATCAGCGACGGGTCGACGTCGAGCACGGGCGGATCGGTGAGCAGCACCTTCGACGCGGCACCGCCCCACAACGGCATCGACGAGCCGACGACCACCATGTGCCGGACGCTCAGGGACCCTGGTGCCTGCGCGAGGCACACCCGGGTGCGGCCGACGCGGATGTAGAGGTTCGCGGTCTCGCCGGTGTCGGCGGACAGCTTGCCCATCGCGGCTCTGACCGCGGGCGGGATCTCCATCGTCGAGCTGCTCAGCCGCGACCACCGCAGGAAGCCGGGCCCGATCGCGTACTTGCCCGGGCCGACCGCCGCGACCAGGCCACGCTGTTCGAGCGTGGTCACCAGCCGGAGCACGGTCGTCTTCGGCAGCCCGCTCGCGGCGGTCAGCGCGGCCAGCGTCCACGTCGGATGCTCGTCGTCGAACCGCTCGAGCAGGTCCAGCGCGCGGTGCACGCTGCGTACTCCGTCTCCCTCACTCATGGCACGACCATAGCCCGGCGTGCCGCACAACGGAATCTCTGTACCTCCTGGTGGAATGCTGCTACGGTCGCGGACATCGCTCCTCGCCCACAGGAGGTAACAGCACATGTCCCGACCTCGTACGGCGCTCGTCGCCGCGGGTCTGGCGGTCAGCTTGCTCGCGAGCGGCTGTTCGGCGCTGGAGAAGACGCTCGAAGGCGGCAGCGTCGCCGGCGAATTCCCGAGCCGCAACGTCGAGATCATGGTCCCCGCGGCGCCTGGTGGCGGTTGGGACCTGACCGCCCGGCAGTTCCAGCACGTGATCCAGGAGAAGAAGCTGCTCGGCGAGTGGTCGGTCTCGGTGGTGAACGTGACCGGGGCCGGCGGCGCGGTCGGCATCTCGAAGCTGGTCACCAAGAACCGCAAGGACCCGCACGCGCTGATGATCACCGGCCTGGTCATGGTCGGCGCGCTCACCCTCAACCAGTCCCAGATCACGGTTTCGGACACCACGCCGATCGCCACACTCACCGCCGAGCAGGAGATCCTGGTGGTGAAGGCGGACTCCCCGCTGAAATCGCTGAAGGATCTGGTCGAGCTCTACAAGGCCGACCCGTCGAAGGTCAGCTGGGGCGGCGGCACGATCGGCGGCACCGACCACATCACCGCGGGCACGCTGGTGAAGGCAGCGGGCGCGGACCCGTCGAAGGTGAAGTACATCAGCTACTCGGGCGGCGGTGAGGCGACCGCGGCGATCCTGTCCGGTGACGTGACCGTCGGAATCTCCGGCGTGAGCGAGTTCGAGGAGCAGATCACCGCCGGCAAGATGCGCGTGCTGGCGACGTCAGGGACCGAGCCGGTCACGCTCAACGGCAGGCAGCTGCCGACGATGAAGTCCGAGGGGTACGACGCCGAGGTCCAGAACTGGCGCGCGATCGTCGCCCCGCCGGACATCCCGGCCGCGGACCGGCAACGCCTGATCGACTTCGTCACGACGGTGAACCAGTCGCCGGAGTGGGCCGAGATCCGGAAGAAGAACGGCTGGACCGAGTTCTTCAAGACCGGCGACGACGCGACCCGGTTCATCGCCGAGGAGACCACTCGCGTCCAGGGCCTCGAGAAGGAGCTGGGGATCCTATGAGTGAGACGGTCAAGGCTTCTGAGGTCAAGGCTTCTGAGGTCAAGGCTTCGGACGTCGCGGTCGAGGCGTCCCGGCTCGTTCGGATCGTCGCCGCGCTGATCCTGATCGTGCTGAGTACGACGTTCCTGGTCGGCGTGTTCGACATCCGCAGCCCGAAAGGTCTGGATCCGGCGGGACCGCGCTTCTTCCCTCTGCTCGTGACGGTTGCCTGGCTGGTCCTTTCAGTTGCGTACTTGGTGGAAGGATTGCGGGCGCCGCGGACAGCCCGAGCGAGCGGGCGCGGCTGGTTCGAGCCGGTGGCGGTGTCCGCGTTGCTGGTGCTGTACGCGCTGCTCGTCGTACCGCTGGGGTATCTGATCGCGACCGCGTTGCTGTTCTTCGCGGCGGCGCGGGTGCTCGGTAGTCGTCAGCTGGTGCGCGACATCGTCGTGTCCGTCGTACTGGCCGTCGTCGTGTACGTCGCGTTCACGCAGTTCCTCGACATCTCGCTGCCCGCGGGGGTGCTGGGGCTGTGATCACGATGAGTGTCTTCGGCGACCTGATGCACGGCTTCGGGACCGTGCTCGACCCGATGAACCTGCTGTGGGCCGTCCTCGGCGTCACGCTCGGCATGCTCGTCGGCATCCTGCCCGGGATCGGGCCGGCGCTGACGATCGCGCTGCTGTTGCCGATCACGTTCAACTTCTCGGACCCGATCGGCGCGTTCATCATGTTCGCCGGGATCTACTACGGCGCGATGTACGGCGGGTCGACGACGTCGATCCTGATCAACACGCCCGGCGAGTCGGCCTCGGTGGCGACCGCGATCGAGGGCCACAAGATGGCGCTCAAGGGCCGGGCCCGGGCGGCGCTGGCGGCCGCGGCGATCGGGTCGTTCGTGGCCGGGACGATCTCGACGGTGCTGCTGACGTTCGTGGCGAAGCCGATCGGCAACCTGGCGAGTCACTTCCAGGCGACCGACTACTTCGCGATCACGCTGCTCGCGATGGTCGCGGTGACCGCGATCGTCGGGCACTCGCTGGTGCGCGGGCTGCTGTCGCTCGTCGTCGGGTTGTTCATCGGGCTGATCGGGCTCGACAGCCTGTCGGGGGCGCCGCGGTACACGTTCGGCACGTTGCGGTTGCTGGACGGGGTCGACGTGGTCATCGTGATCGTCGGCCTGTTTGCGATCGGCGAGACGTTGCACGTGGCATCGAAGCTGCGCTCGACCCCGGAGCGTCCCGCCGTACTCGAGAAAGGCCGGCTGCGGACCGGGTACCTGAACCGGTCGGACTGGGGCCGGTCGTGGGCGCCGTGGTTGCGCGGGACGGCGCTCGGGTTCCCGTTCGGGGCGATCCCGTCGGGTGGTGCCGAGGTACCGACGTTCCTGTCGTACTCCATCGAGCGGCGGCGGGCCCGCAAGCGCGGGCGGGACGAGTTCGGCGACGGCGCGATCGAGGGGGTCGCGGGGCCGGAGGCGGCGAACAACGCGTCGTTCTCCGGGGTGCTGGTGCCGCTGCTGACCCTTGGGCTGCCGACGTCGGCGACGGCCGCGGTGATGCTGGCCGCGTTCCAGATCTTCAACGTGCAGCCGGGGCCGCAGCTGTTCGAGGACCAGAGCACGCTGGTGTGGACGCTGATCGCGTCGCTGTACGTCGGCAACCTGATCCTGCTGGTGATGAACCTGCCGCTGATCCAGATCTGGGTGCAGGTGCTCAAGGTGCCGCGGCCGCTGCTGTACGCCGGGATCCTGGTCTTCGCGTGCCTCGGGGTGTACTCGCTGTCCGGCTCCGGGTACGAGGTCCTGATGGCGCTGCTGATCGGCGTCGCCGGGTTCTTCATGCGCAAGCTGGACTTCCCGATCGCACCCGTCGTCCTCGGGGTGATCCTCGGGCCGACGATGGAGGAGCAGTTCCGGCGGGCGCTGGTGATCTCGAACGGGGACGCGAGCGTGTTCTTCACGCGGCCGCTGAGCCTGGTGATCATCGTGCTGACGGTGCTCGCACTGTTCGTGCCGTACCTGCCGCGGATCGTCGCGCGGATCAGCGGGACCCGGCCGACCCGGGACCGCCTGACCTTCGGCGAGGACGATTGATGGGAGAGTGGGTGCGTGAAGATTCTCGTCGGATACGTACCAACGCCCGAGGGTGAGGCGGCGCTGACCGCGGCGGCGGCCGAGGCCGAGTTGCGCGGGGCCACGGTCCTGTTGCTGAACACCAGCCGCGGCGACGCCTACATCGACGCCCGCTACGCCAACGCCGACGAGTTGGCCGCCGCGGAGGCGAAGTTGCGGGAGCGCGGCATCGACGTGACCGTCCAGCAGGCGCTGTCCGAGGGCGACGTGGCCGGCGCGCTGCTGAAGGCCGCGGCCGCCGAGGACGTCGGCCTGATCGTCCTCGGCCTGCGCCGCCGCAGCCCCGTCGGCAAACTCATCCTCGGCAGCACCGCCCAGCGCGTCCTCCTCGAGTCCCCCGTCCCGGTCCTCGCGGTCAAGGTCCCGTCGCCGCACGACTGACGGATCTCCAGGCCAGCACAATTCGCGCCTGCGGCGCAGCTGCCGCGTGCGTCTCACGTGGCGGTCCGATTGTGATGGCCTGGGCGTCCGGTAATCCGGGTGATGCGCTGGGGGCGGCAGCCTAAACTGGTCTGGTTATGCCTGATGCCCGGACCGAGTCCCCGAGTCCATCCCCCGTCCCCTCCGACACCCCGTCCCCCCGCCGACGCCGCCGCGGCGGCAAGAACCGGCGCCCCACCTCCCCCGAGTCGACCTCCGGCCACACCGATCAGCAGGACGGCGATGGTGAGTTGAGTTTGGGTACGGTGCTGCAGCGGCTCGACGGGTTGACGGCGTACGACCGGGAGCAGTTGGGGCGGCGGCTGGAGCGGGTTCGGCGTACGTCGGATGCTCGGAAGCGGGCCGGTGAGCTGCGCGCTGTGGTGGGTGCGGTGGAGCAGGCTGAGCGGCGGGTCGAGGTGCGGCGGGCCGCCGTACCGGAGATCAGCTACCCGGAAGAGCTGCCGGTCAGCCAGCTGAAGGACGAGATCGCCGACGCGATCCGGGAGCACCAGGTCGTGGTCGTCGCGGGTGAGACCGGCTCCGGGAAGACGACCCAGATCCCGAAGATCTGTCTCGAGCTCGGCCGCGGCGTGCACGGGATGATCGGGCACACCCAGCCCCGCCGGCTCGCCGCGCGCACGGTCGCGGAGCGGATCGCCGAGGAGCTCGGCACCGAGCTGGGCGAGACGATCGGGTTCGCGGTCCGGTTCACCGACAAGGTCAGCGAGCGCTCGCTGGTCAAGCTGATGACCGACGGCATCCTGCTCAACGAGCTGCAGCGCGACCGCGACCTCACCCGCTACGACACCCTCATCATCGACGAGGCGCACGAACGCAGCCTGAACATCGACTTCATCCTCGGCTACCTCAAGCGGCTGCTCCCCCGCCGCCCCGACCTCAAGGTGATCATCACCTCCGCGACCATCGACCCGGAGCGGTTCGCCGCGCACTTCGCCGCCGCGGACGGTACCCCGGCGCCGATCGTCGAGGTCTCCGGCCGGACCTACCCGGTCGAGGTCCGGTACCGCCCGGTCAACGACCCCGACGACCCGTCGACGATCGACCGCGACCAGACCCAGGCGATCCTGGACGCCGTCGAGGAGCTCGAGTACGAGGCGGACGGCGACGTCCTGGTCTTCCTCAGCGGTGAGCGCGAGATCCGCGACACCGCCGACGCGCTCAACGACAAGTACGCCGCGCAACGCGGCCGTCCGGGCGCGGTCGAAGTACTCCCCCTCTACGCCCGGCTGTCCAACGCCGAGCAGCACCGCGTCTTCCAGCCGCACTCGAACCGCCGCATCGTGCTCGCCACGAACGTCGCCGAGACCTCGCTCACCGTCCCCGGCATCAAGTACGTCATCGACCCCGGTACGGCGCGCATCTCGCGGTACAGCCACCGCACCAAGGTCCAGCACCTGCCGATCGAGCCGGTCTCGCAGGCCAGCGCGAACCAGCGCAAGGGCCGCAGCGGCCGGACCAGCGACGGTATCTGCATCAGGCTGTACTCCGAGGAGGACTTCACCAACCGCCCGGAGTTCACCGACCCGGAGATCCTGCGCACGAACCTCGCGTCGGTCATCCTGCAGATGACCGCGATCGGGCTCGGCGACATCGCCGCGTTCCCGTTCATCGACGAGCCGGACAAGCGCAGCATCACCGACGGCCTGCAACTGCTCACCGAGCTCGGCGCGATCGACACCCCGAAGGGCGGCCGGCTGACCCCGATCGGCCGGCAGCTCGCGCAGATCCCGCTCGACCCGCGGCTGGCCCGGATGATCGTCGAGGCCGACAAGCACGCGTGCGTCCGTGAGGTGATGGTGATCGCCGCCGCACTCTCGATCCAGGACCCGCGTGAGCGGCCGACGGATGCCGAGGCGCAGGCCCAGCAGGCGCACGCCCGGTTCCGCGACCCGAACAGCGATTTCCTCGGGTACCTGAACCTCTGGAGCTACCTGAAGAAGCAACAGAAGGAACTGTCCGGCAATCAGTTCCGCCGGATGTGCCGCAGCGAGTACCTGAACTACCTGCGCGTCCGCGAGTGGCAGGACATCTACGCCCAGCTCCGCCAGGTCGCCTCCCAGATCGGCGTGAAGCTGAACAGCGGCGAGCCGGCCGACCCGCAGAGCGTGCACATCTCGCTGATGTCCGGCCTGCTCAGCCACCTCGGCATGAAGGACCCGGCGAACCAGCACCAGTACCTCGGCGCGCGCGGCACGAAGTTCGCGATCTTCCCCGGCTCCGGGCTGTTCAAGAAGCCGCCGCAGTTCGTGATGGCGGCCGAGCTCGTCGAGACGTCGCGGCTGTGGGCCCGGGTGAACGCGAAGATCGAGCCCGAATGGGCCGAGGACCTGGCCCCGCACTTGATCAAACGGTCGTACTCCGAACCGCACTGGGAACGCAAGGCCGGCGCTGTCATGGCCTACGAGAAGGTCACGCTGTACGGCGTGCCGATCGTTGCCCGGCGCAAGGTGAACTACGGCAAGGTCGACCCGGAGGTGTCCCGCGAGCTGTTCATCCGGCACGCGCTGGTCGAAGGCGACTGGGACACCCACCACAAGTTCTTCCACGAGAACCGCAAACTGATCGCGGAAGTCGAGGAGCTCGAGGAACGCACCCGGCGCCGCGACCTGCTGGTCGACGACGAGACGTTGTTCGCCTTCTACGACGAGCGGATCGGCGCCGAGGTGGTCACCGGGCGGCACTTCGACACCTGGTGGAAGAAGGCCCGGCAGCGCGACGCCGACCTGCTCGACTTCGAGCGCTCGCTGGTCGTCCGCGAGGGCGCCGAGGTGAAGGAGGACGAGTTCCCGCTGCACTGGACGCAGAACGGGATGACGTTCGACCTCACCTACGCCTTCGAACCGGGCACGGACGCCGACGGTGTCACCGTGCACATCCCGCTGCTCGTCCTGAACCAGGTCACCGCGGACGGGTTCGAGTGGACCGTGCCCGGCTTCCGCGAGGAGCTGGTCACGACACTGATCAAGTCGTTGCCGAAGGCGATCCGGCGCAACATCGTGCCGGCGCCGGACCACGCGCGGCAGATCCTTCCCGAGCTCGACCCCGCCTCGGGTCCGCTCACCGACGCGATGGCCCGGGCGCTGCGCGAGCTGCGCGGCGTCGTCATCGAGCCGGCGGACTGGGACTGGACGCGGGTACCTGAGCACCTGAGGATGACCTTCCGGGTCGAGGACGACCAGCGCAAGACCGTGGCCGAAGGCAAGGACCTGGCGAAGCTGAAGGAGAAGCTGAAGCCGAAGACGAAGGCCGCGATCTCGCAGGTCGCGTCCAAGGCGGTCAGCGGCCTGGAGAAGTCCGGCCTGACCGACTGGACGTTCGGAGACCTCCCCCGCAGCTTCTCCGAGCACCGCAACGGGCTGACCGTGGCCGGCTACCCGGCGCTCGTCGACGAAGGCAAGAGCGTCGCGATCCGGCTGCAGGAGACCGAGCGCGACCAGGACGCGGCAATGTGGGCAGGCACCCGCCGGTTGCTGTTGCTGACCATGCCGTCGGTCATCGACGTCGTCCAGCGGAACCTGAGCAACCAGCAGAAAATGACGCTGATGGCGGGCCCGCATCGGAATGTCGGCGAGCTGCTCGACGACGCGATCGCCGCGGCCGTCGACCAGTTGATGGCGGCCGCGGGCGGTCCGGCGTGGAATCTCACCGCCTTCGCGATCCTGCGGGATGCCGTACGGTCGGAGCTCGCGGACACCGTGCTGACGATCCTGCAGCAGGTCGAGCAGGTGCTGGGGCACGCACGGACCGTGGACAAGCAGATCTCTCGCGCGTCCAGTCCCGCGTTGCTCGCCGCGCTGTCCGACGTCCGCGGGCAGCTGGAAGGGCTCGTGCATCCCGGCTTCATCACCGAGGCCGGCGCCAAGCGACTGCCGGACCTGGTTCGGTACCTGCGCGGTATGGAGCAGCGCCTGGACAAGCTCGGCGCGAACGCGGCGCGGGACCGCTCCGGTATGGCCGTGGTCGACATGCTCATCGACGAGTACCGCAAGAAGCTCCGCGCGGTACCCACCGGCAAGTACCCGAGCCCGCAGCTCCTCGAGGTGCGCTGGATGCTCGAGGAGCTCCGCATCAGCCTGTTCGCCCAGACCATCGGTACGCCGTACCCGGTCTCCGAGAAGCGCATCCGGAAGGCGCTGGCGGAGAGCTAGGCGTCGAGCAGCCGGCGGGCGTGCTCGTGGACTGCCTCGCGGAGCTCGGGTGGATCGAGGATCTCGAAGGGCCAGGAGATCCAGCCGACCTGGGTGATCAACGGGCCGAGGGCGTTGGCGGCGAAGCGGACCTCGCAGGTGTCCTCGTCGATCTCCTCGACCACGCCCTGGCTCGGCGGGATCCGCTTGACGACGGTCGTGGCCGGAGCGTGGACGCGTAGCCGGGCGACGATGTCCCACGGGGTGATCGCGGTGCCCTGGGCAACGAGCGCGACCGGGTCCGGCGGGTCGTCGAAGCGGTACCGCGACCCGGTGAGGACCGGCTGGGTGATGCGGTCGACACGGAACGTCCGCCAGGCCTGCCGGTCGCGGTCGCGCGCGACGAGGTACCAGCGGCGCCCGGTGTGCACGATCTGCAACGGCTCGACGCTGCGCTCGGACTGGCTCCCGTCGTGCGTCCGGTAGCGGAACCGGATCCCCTCGACGTGCCGGCAGCCGGCCGCCAGCGTGACCAGTACGTCGCCGTCGACCGCCGGCAGCTCGCCCTGGGGCAGCTGCGTGGTGTGGGCGGCGATCGCGTCGACCTGCTCGCTCAGGCGAGCCGGTAGCACCTGGTGGAGCTTGGCCAGCGCCGACAGCGCGGCCTCTTCCACCCCGGACACCGTTGTGGTCGTCGCGACGCGCAGGCCGACCGCGATCGCCACCGCCTCCGCGTCCTCGAGCAGCAACGGCGGCAGCCGGCCGCCCGGCCCGAGCCGGTAGCCACCGCCGATCCCGGCTTCGGCGTCGATCGGGTAGCCGAGGGAACGGAGCCGTGTGACGTCCCGCCGTACGGTCCGGGGCGTGACCTCGAGCCTCGCGGCCAGCTCGGCGCCGTCCCACTGGGGACGCGAGTGCAGCAAGGACAACAGCCGGAGGAGCCGGGTCGCGGTGTCCATCTCCCGACCAAGTATCCCCGACCTGCGGACCGATCCTGTCCGCAGGTCAGCCTACGGTGAGGACATGACCACCACAGAGCACCTGCTGGACCTGTCCGACTTCGCCTGGCAGCGCCTTCGTGACCGTCTCACCGGGCTGACCGACGAGGAGTACTTCTGGGAGCCCTTCGACGGCTGCTGGTCGATCCACGAGAGCGCGGACGGGTTCGTGGCCGATGGGGCGGCGATCCCGCCGAAGCCAGCGCCGTTCACCACCCTGGCATGGCGGATCACCCACATCGTCGACATCCTGCAGGAGGACCGTACGGCGACCTGGTTCGGCCAGCAGCCCGCGGCTGACGACGGCCAACCGCCGGTGCCGGGGTCGGCCGCGGCCGCGCTGGCAGCCCTCGACCACGCGTACGACGTCTGGCGCCGGCGGCTGGCCGCGCTCACCGAGGACGTCCTGTCCCGGCCGATGGGCGCCGTCGCGGGACCGTACGCCGAGCACGACGGCACGTCGTTCGCGCTGCACATCCTGGACGAACTCATCCACCACGGCGCGGAAGTCGGCGCGGTCCGCGACTTCTACCGCGGAGCGCGCGCCGAGGACCCGTTCGCGGATGCCCTCGCCGGCGAGCGCACACCCGCCGAACACCCGGCCCTGCTCGCCGAGGCAGCGGCCGCACAGCGCTGGGACGTCGTTCCCCAGCTTGCCGACCTGGGCTTCGACGTCAACGCGCGGACGGCGGACGGGTTCACCGCGGCGCACCTCGCCGCGGGCACCGGATCGCTCGACACGCTGCGGTTCCTGGTCGAGCGTGGCGCGGACGTGTCGCTGACCGATCCGCGGTACGACGCCGACGTCCTCGGCTGGGCGAACTGGTTCCAGCAGACCGAGGCCGCCGACTACCTCACGGCACGAACGCACGCTGGGAGCGATGCCTGAACTCGCGCGGCGTCAGGGCGTGCGCCGCGGTGAAGCAGCGGGTGAAATAGGACTGGCTGCTGAAGCCGCAGCGGGCCGCGACGTCGGCGATCGTGGTGTTGGTTGCCGCTAGCAAGGAGGCGGCGTGTTCGAGCCGCAGGTCGGTGACGAACGTCGTCGGTGTCACGCCGTACGCCGCGCGCATCGAGCGGGACAGGTGCGCCGCGCTGACGCCGGCGAGCTCGAGCAGCCGCGGGACACCGCCGCGGAGGTTGTCCTCGGCGCGCATCGCCGTACACGCCTTGGCCAGCCAGTCGGGTACGCCGGGACGTCCTGCGTCGCCGGGTACCAGCAGGTCGAGGACGTCGATCCAGAAACGCAGCAGGTCGTACGTTGTCGGGTCGTCCTGGAAGCGGTCGAGGGCGCGCTCGAAGACCGGTACGGCGGCCGGCTGGTGGAAGCTCACCGGTCCGCGCGACGACCAGGTCGCGGTCCGGGTGAGGTCCAGGAACCCCTGCCAGATCGAGCTCGGGAACGCGACGTTGACGAACTCCAGCCCGTCCGGCGCCGAGCCGCGGACCGCGTGCCGGTCGCTCGGCCGGACCAGGACGACGTCGCCGGCGCGGAGCTGCTCGACACCGCTGGTCAGCAGGTGCTCGCCGCTGCCTGACACGACGCCCATGAACTCGTGGAAGTCGGCGTGCGTGTGCAGCTCGGTGTCGCGGGCGCGCGCCGGGATCCGCACCCGCGCCGCGTGGTACGGCCGGCCGAACGCGTGCGCCTCGAACCGCAGCAGCTGGTCCATGTCACGACAGTACAAATTCGCGTCGCACCGTTGCTAGTCCGCGCGGCTTCCGCACCAGCACGCTGAAGGCATGTACGAAACAGACGGATACGTCATCTTCCGCGACGTCATCGACCAGGACCTGATCAAGGAGGTGAACGATCATGTCGAGTGGCTGCAGGCCCGCCATCCCGACGTACGGCCCGAGCAGCTCGGGCACGTCTACCTCAAGGACGATCCGTTCTGGGTCCGGCTGGTGAGCGACGACCGGCTGGTCGACATCGCCGAGCAGTTCGTCGGCCCGGACATCGCACTGTTCGCCTCGCACTACATCTCCAAGCCGCCGTACTCCGGCCAGCCGGTGCTCTGGCACCAGGACGCCGCCTTCTGGCCGCTCGACCCGATGGAGGTCGTCACGCTCTGGCTCGCGGTCGACCACTCGACGCCGGGGAACGGCTGCGTCCGGGTGATCCCGGGCAGTCACCGCTCGGAGGTGGCCGGGATGCGCGACAACACCGCGGTGGAGAGCGTGCTCGGCAAGGAGATCGCGGTCGAGGTCGACGAGTCGCAGGCCGTCGACATGGTGCTCGCGCCGGGCGACGTCGAGGTACACCACCCGAACATCGTGCACGGCAGCAACGCGAACACCTCCCCGCACCGGCGCTGCGGGCTGACGATCCGGTACATCCCGACGTCGACGCGGATCACCGATCCGGAGACGCCGTACCCGAGCGCCTTCCACCTGCGCGGCGAGCCCGGGGTGAACAGCTACCAGCCGCGGCCGCGGTACGTCGAGGGACGGCACTTCCCGTTCCGCGGCGCCTGACATGCGAAGGCCCGCCCCGCTGCGCGAACTCCAGTGGGGGCGGGCCTTCGGTGACTCACTCGAGGCAGATCCGGAACGGATGACCTGCCGGGTCGGCGTAGATCCGCCAGCCGCGAGCGTTCTCGGCCGGCGGCGGGTCCAGCGGGTCGAGCGGCTCGGCCCCGAGGGCGACCACGGTGGCGTGGCCGCTCGAGAGGTCCTCGACGATCAGGTCGAGATGGAGGTCCTGCGCGTCGGTGCCGGGCCACGTGGCCGGCACGTACTCCTCCGAACGCCGGAAGGCCAGCGACGAGTTGCCCAACGACGAGCCGGGGCCGGTCAGGCTCCGCCAGTCGTCGTCACCGTTCTCGTCGATCTCCAGCCCCAGCAGCGCCGAGTAGAACTGGGCGAGCTCGAGCGGGTCCTGGCACTCCAGGACCACCGAGCCGAGCCGCCCGGCAGTACTGCCCGGCTGCTCTGCCACCTGCGTCATCTGTTCTCCACTTTCTGTTGCGTCAGCCTGCTCCCAGTCCGGAGCAGGCACACCTCGAGGCCCTCTGGTCGGAAGGCCCGGCCGCCTACGATGACAGGTTCCGGGGACAGTTGGCACCTTTCGACACGCGTTCTCGCGTTGTGAGCCGATCGCTGACAGTGAAGATTCGACGGTTCTACCACTAATCCGGGCGTACGCCGGTAGCACGTCGGCGCTCGCCGAGCTTGCGGATCTTGGCGCGGGTCCCGCAGTCCTCCATCGCGCACCAGCGCCGCGAGTGGTTCCGGCTGCGGTCCAGGAACAGCCAGCCGCAGCCGCCGTCCGCGACCGGGCACGCCCGCAGCTGGCGCAGCTCCACCGTCCGCACCAGCTCGACCGCGGCCACCACGAGCCGGTCCGGGATCAGCTGCGCCGGCGACGTACCGACGACCAGCTCGGCGACCCCGCGCGACCGCGCCGGGTCCGGGATCAGCATCGACCGGGCGGCCGCCGCCGACCAGCGCAGCATCAAGCGCTCGAAGGCGGATGCCTCGGTGCGCTTGACGCCGTCGACCGCTACCGCGGCGCTCTCGGCGCGCGGCGCGAGCACGTCGTACGTCGCCTCGCGGATCTCCAGCGTCGCGCCCAGCGCCTTCGCGGCGAGCTCCGGCGCGGACCGCCAGGTGCCCTCGACGGCGCTGTAGTCGCGCAGGTCGACGAGCTCGATCCGGCGGCTCCAGGCGAGCAGTTCGGCCGGCGAGGTGAGGTAGTCGTGCGCCGGCTCGCCGCCGCGCAGCCGCGGGCTGACCGTGTTCACGAGGTCGAGCGCCGGGTGACCGCCCACGATGCGGAATTCCGCGTGAGAACTGTCGGTCATGGGTGAGACGCTACCACTGACAGAGCTTTTACTGGGATCGACTCGGATCAGGTGACCCATGCCCCTCCCGACCCGCCGGGCCAACGCCGCGCTGGCGTTCCTCGGCGTCTCGACGTTCTCGTTCGTGACCATCGAGGTGCTCCCGATCGGCCTGCTGACCGTGATCGCGGACGATCTCGGGCGCTCGCGCTCGCAGGTCGGCCTGCTCGTCACCGGGTACGCGGCCGTCGTCGTCCTCGCCTCGATCCCGCTGGCGCGGCTGACGCATCACCTGCCCCGGCGCCAGGTGCTGGCCGGCACGCTCGGGGTGCTGACCGTCGCCACCGCGCTCTCCGCCGTCGCCCCGTCGTACGAGCTGCTGTTCGCCGCGCGGCTGGTGATCGGCCTGTCGCAAGCGCTGTTCTGGTCGATCGCTCCCCCGATCGCGACCAGCCTGTTCCCGCCGGAGTTCCGCGGCCGGGTGGTCGCCAGGCTCGCGATCGGGACCGCGCTCGCGCCGATCCTCGGCATCCCGCTGGGCACGCTCCTCGGCGAGCACGCCGGCTGGCGGGTGCCATTCTTCGTGATGACCGCGCTCGGCGCAGCCGCGTGTCTCGGCATCGTGGCCCTGCTGCCGCGCGCCGAGGTACAGGACAGCCCGTCCCGTCGCGGCAGCTCCCCCGACCTGCGGCGGTACGTCGTACTGATCGTCGCCTCGGCCGTCGGCGTGACCGGGTTCCTGACGTTCAACACCTACGTCACGCCGTTCCTGCTGGACATCACCGGGTTCTCGTCCGGCGCGCTCGGTCCGATGCTGCTCGCCAGCGGAGCGGGCGGCCTGGCCGGGACGCTGATCGTCGGGCGCCTCCTCGACCGCTACCCGTGGGCTTCGACGGTCTGCCCGTTGGGGCTGATCACGGTCGGGCTGCTGGCGCTGTACGGGCTCGGCCAGTTCAAGATCGTGACGGTCGCGCTGATCGCGGTGATCGGCCTGGCGTTCAGCGGGCTTGCGGTCGCGGTCCAGAGCCGGACGCTCCAGGTCGCCCCGGGCAGCACCGACATCGCGTCGGCCGGGACGAGCTCGGCGTTCAACATCGGCATCGCGGCCGGCGCCTTCGTGGGCGGAGCGCTGATCGACACCACGACGGTCCGGGCCGTCGCGCTCGTCGGCGGCCTGCTGACCGCGGCGGCCGCTCTGGTGATGCTGTGCGAGCCCCTGGTGGCCCGGCGCCGCAGGGCCGTGCCAGAGTGCGCGCATGAGCTTTGTGAAGAGCCGGCCTGACGCGCCTGCCGGATTCTTCGAGGTCGAAGCGGCCGGCCTGCGGTGGCTCGCCGTACCGGGCGGGGTGCCGGTGGCCGAGCCGCTCGACGTCGCGCCCGACCGCCTCACGACGACCAGGCTCGACAGTTGTCCACCGACCGAAGCGGCCGCGGAGGAGTTCGGTCGGCGGCTCGCTGTCACGCATGACGCCGGCGCCAGCCACTTCGGCGTACCGCCGGACGGTTGGGACGGCGACGGTTACATCGGCACACTGCCGCTGCCGCACACTGCCTCGCCGACATCCTGGGGTGAGTTCTACGCCAACCTGCGCTTGCGACCGTACCTGAGGGCCGCCCACGACCAGGGCCTCCGGCTCGACGGCTTCGAGCGAGTCTGCACGCGGCTCGAGGCCGGGACGTACGACGACCCGTCCGACGGACCGGCCCGGATCCACGGCGACCTGTGGTCCGGGAACGTGCTCTGGACACCGAGCGGCGTCCACCTGATCGACCCGGCCGCACACGGCGGGCACCGCGAGACGGACCTCGCCATGCTCGCGCTCTTCGGCCTTCCCCGGCTGGAGCGGGTACTGCAGGCGTACGACGAGGCACACCCGCTGGCCGACGGCTGGCGGGACCGAATCGGGCTCCACCAACTGCATCCGTTGCTGGTCCATGTCGTGCTGTTCGGCGGCGGCTACGTGGCACAGGCCGTCGAGCTCGCCCACCGGTATTGAAGCCTCTTGACGTAAGTCGGCCGGACGCGAAAACTCTCGATCATGATTCCGCAGCCCACGGCGCAGCAGGCGCTCCCCGACGAGACGTTCACGCTGCCGCCCGACGCCACCATCGGCCTCACCGATCCCGCCCTCCGGACGATCGCCGACGGGCTCGCCGCCCGGCTGCGCCGGTCGACCGGTTACGCCCTGCCGGTCCAGGACGGGACCGGCACGATCACCCTGTCCACCGACGGCCCGGAGTCCCTCGGCGCCGAAGGCTACGAGCTCTGCGCGGACACCTCCGGCGTGACGATCAAGGCCACGACCGCCGAGGGCGTGTTCCGCGGCGTCACCACACTCCGCCAGCTGCTGCCCGCGAAGGCCGAGGCCGGCACCGCCCAGGACGGGCCGTGGGAGATCGCCGGTACGACGATCACCGACACGCCGCGGTACGGCTACCGCGGCGTGATGCTCGACGTCACCCGGCACTTCTTCCCCGTCGACCAGGTGAAGCACTTCATCGACCTCGTGTCGCTTTACAAGATCAACCGGCTGCACCTGCACCTGTCCGACGACCAGGGCTGGCGGATCCAGATCGACTCCTGGCCGCGGCTCACCGAGTACGGCGGAAGCCTGCAGGTCGGAGGCGGCGCCGGCGGCGCGTACACGAAGGCCGACTACGCCGAGATCGTCCGGTACGCCGCCGCGCACTACATCACCGTCGTACCCGAGATCGACACTCCGGGGCACACGAACGCGGCGCTGGCGTCGTACCCCGAGCTCAACCCGGACGGCGTGGCGCCGAAGCTCTACACCGAGACGAAGGTCGGGTTCAGCACGCTGACGGTCGGGCTGGACCGTACGTACGAGTTCCTCGACGACGTGTTCCGCGAGGTGGCCGAGCAGACGCCGGGTGAGGTCGTCCACCTGGGCGGCGACGAGGCGCACTCGACGCCGCACTCGGACTACCTGACGTTCGTTCCGAAGGCGGCCGAGCTGGTCGTCAAGCAGGGCAAGACGGTGATGGGCTGGCACGAGATCGCGGACGGCCCGCTGCCGGCCGGGACCGTCGTGCAGTACTGGGGCACCGAGGACGAGAAGGCGCAGGCGCTCGCGCTGAAGGCCGTCGAGCAGGGCGCGAGCCTCGTCCTGTCCCCCGCGAACCGCGCCTACCTGGACATGAAGTACCACGAGGAGACGCCGCTGGGCCTGCAGTGGGCCGGCCTCGTCAGCGTGCAGCAGGCCTACGACTGGAACCCGGCCACGCTGATCCCGAACGTGCCCGCGGAGGCCGTCATCGGCGTCGAGGCGCCGCTCTGGACCGAGACGCTCGACGACCTGGCGAAGGTCGAGTTCATGGTCTTCCCGCGGCTACCGGGGATCGCGGAGCTCGGCTGGTCGGCGGAGGACGCGCTCGACTGGGCGACGTACAAGGACCGGCTCGCCGCGCAGGCGCCACGCTGGGAGGTGCTCGGCGTGAACTTCTACCGGGCTCCGGAGATCGACTGGCGCTAGCCGCTCAGCCGAGGACGCGGTCGAGCAGCCAGGCCGTGGTGGCGTCCACGTCCTGCTCGGCGACGGTGTGCTGCGTGGCGTCCGCGTCCGGGGCGTCACGCACCTCCAGGCGGTACACGTACCGGTCCGGCTGCGGGCGGCCGGTCCCGAGATTCCTGGCGTCCAGCGCCCGGACCGCGGCCTCCAGCCGGTCCGCGTCCGGCTGGCCGTCCGTGTCCAGCTCGCCCTGCTGGATCAGCCCCGCGAATCCACCACTGCGGGTCACCGTGACGATCATCGCCGTTCTCCTCGCTGTTGCACTCGGCGCAACCGGCCGTACCTGTCCAGAGTCGCGCGACACGCCGGGAAATTCGATCAGGAACAGGCGTCCATTACCCGGCGTACCGGTCCATTGTCCTTCGTTGCCAACGTCCCGGACCCGCCGCCGCCCGCGAAACAGCAGGTCGCGGCGGGATTTCCGGTTCCGGGCAGGCGTCGCGACGGACCGGAACGGGTGCGCACGCAGGGTAACGATTGGCGACAATCAGCGACACGTGTTTGTGCTCACCCCTACCATCAGCCCGCAGAACGGCTACAGTTATGGCGTTGCAGTTTTGGACTCCCTGACTTTTGCTGTGCTGCATGGCCGGTCTGTCGTCTGGGGCCTTTCGGCGACGCGCGGCTCATGAGGTGTGGGTCGCGGATTGTTAAATAGCCATCGAGGAGATAGACAATGGCTGTCGGTACTGTCAAGTGGTTCAACGCTGACAAGGGCTTCGGCTTCATCACCCCGGATGACGGTGGTGCGGACGTGTTCGCGCACTACTCGGCCATCCAGATGTCGGGCTTCCGCTCGCTGGACGAGAACCAGCGCGTCGAGTTCGAGATCACCCAGGGCCAGAAGGGCCTGCAGGCGGAGAACATCCGCGCGATCTGATCCTCGGATCACCCTTCTAGCAACCAGCGTCGGGGCCGCACACCACACGGTGTGCGGCCCCTTCGTCATGTCAGCGCAACCCCGGCAGGACGTCCGACACGATCTGTTCCAGGACGGCCTCGTCGCCGGCGTACACGCCCTCGGCGCGGGGCCAGTGGACGATCACGTCGGTGAAGCCGAGGGCGGCGGCGCGGCCGGTGACGTCCTCGAAGAGGGCCGGGCTGGAGAGGGCGTAGACCGCGGAGTCGAGGGACAGGTAGCGGTCCAGGTGCCGGCCCTCGAGCAGGTCGTCCAGGCGGTGGCTGAGGTCCGCGACCGACCGGAACCAGGTGTCCAGGTCGCCGCGGTCTCCCCCGGTCGTCATCCAGCCGTCACCGCGCTCGGCGGCGAACCGCAGCGAGCGCGGGCCGTTGCCCGCCAGGATGAGCGGGACGCGCGGCTGCCGCACGCACCCGGGGAGCGTCCGCGCGTTGCGCGTCTCGTAGTACTCGCCCTTGAAGTCGACGCCGTCGGTGGTCAGCAGGGTGTCCAGCAGCGTGACGAACTCCTGGTAGCGGTCCTGCCGCTGCCGCCCGGTCAGCTCGGGGCCGCCCTGGATCGTGGCGTCCAGGCTCCCGCCGGCGCCGATCCCGCACAGGAAGCGGCCGCCGGAGACGTCGTCGATCGCGAGGATGTCGCGGGTCAGCCCGAGGGGGTGCCGGAAGTTCGGCGACGTCACGAACGTGCCGAGCCCGATCGTCGACGTGACCGTCGCGGCCGCGGTCAGGGTGGGCGTGGTCCCGTACCACGGCGAGTCCTGGAGACCGCTCCAGGTCAGGTGGTCGTAGGTCCACGCATGGTCGAAGCCGTACTCCTCCGCCCGCCGCCACCGCGGCGCGGCGTCCGGCCAGCGGTACTCCGGCAGAATCGCGATCCCGAAACGCATGCCCGCACCCTACCGAGTGTGGCCGGGACCACGATTGTTGCGTTTTCACCCAATCTCCGACACGGTCGTAAGGCCCGGCAGCTCTAGGGCACCTGTCCCCGACACAACAGAACGGAGGCGCGCCGAAGCGAGGCGTGACTTACCTGTGGCCATCGATATCGACAGCCAGGCAGACACCCCCGACAACGCACCACATCCCGCGATTGCGACCCCACCCCCACCCGGCAGCCGAAGTCACGGCTCCGGACTCGACCGCGTCACCTTCGGTGTCACCGCGGTCGTCGCCCTGGCGTTCGTCGCCTGGGGCATCATCGACGCCGCCGGTCTCGGGACGGCGTCCACCTCGGCCCTCGGCTGGGTCGAACAGAACACCGGCTGGCTCTTCGTGCTGCTGGCCTCCGGTTTCGTCGTCTACGTGATCTGGCTCGCGGCCGGCCGCTACGGACGGATCCCGCTCGGCCGCGACGACGAGGAACCCGAGTTCCGGACCGTGTCCTGGGTGGCGATGATGTTCAGCGCCGGCATGGGCATCGGCCTGATGTTCTTCGGCGTCAGCGAGCCGCTCACGCACTTCGTCAAACCCCCGCCCGGGACCGTCGGGACCGGTACGCCGGACGCGCTCGAGACCGCGATGGCGACGACGCTGTTCCACTGGACGCTGCACCCGTGGGCGATCTACGCGGTGGTCGGCATCGCGATCGCGTACGGCACGTTCCGGCGCGGGCGCTCGCAGCTGTTCAGCTCGGCCTTCGCGCCACTGCTCGGCCGCCGGACCGAAGGACCGATCGGCAAGGTGATCGACGGGCTCGCGATCTTCGCGACGCTGTTCGGCTCCGCCGCGTCGCTCGGGCTCGGCGCCCTGCAGATCGGCTCCGGTGTCCAGATCCTCGGCTGGCTCGGCAAGACCGGCAACGGTGTGATGGTCGGCGTGATCGCCGTCCTCACCGCCGCGTTCGTCGCGTCGGCCGTGTCCGGCGTTGCCAAGGGCATCCAGTGGCTGTCCAACATCAACATGGTGCTGGCCGTCGTACTGGCCCTGTTCGTGTTCGTCGTCGGACCGACCGTGCTGATCCTCAACCTGGTCCCGACCGCGATCGGCGACTACTTCCGCGACCTCGCCGACATGGCGGCGCGCACCGAGGCGAGCGGCGGCGACGCGATGTCGACGTGGCTGTCCGGCTGGACGGTCTTCTACTGGGCGTGGTGGATCTCGTGGACGCCGTTCGTCGGCATGTTCATCGCGCGGATCAGCCGCGGCCGGACGATCCGGCAGTTCGTCACCGGCGTCCTGCTGGTGCCGTCGCTGGTCAGCCTGCTGTGGTTCTGCATCTTCGGCGGTACGGCGATCGACATCCAGCGCGGCGGCACCGACATCGCCGGCGCGTCGACCACCGAGGGCCAGCTGTTCGGCGTGCTCGACCAGCTCCCGCTCGCCGCGGTGACCACGGTGATCGTCGTGGTGCTGGTCGCGATCTTCTTCGTGTCCGGCGCGGACGCGGCCTCGATCGTGATGGGCACGCTGTCGGAGCGCGGCGCGATCGAGCCGAAGAAGCCCCTGGTCGTCTTCTGGGGTGTGCTGACCGGTGCGGTGGCCGCGGTGATGCTGCTCGCGGGCGGCGGCGGTGCGGACGCCTTGAAGGGCCTGCAGAATCTCACGATCGTGGCGGCCCTGCCGTTCGCTCTCGTGATGGTCGGGCTCGCGGTCTCGCTGGCGAAGGACCTGCGGACGGATCCCTTGATGTTGCGTCGCGAGATCGGCTCGGAGGCGGTCGAGGCGGCGGTCATCGAGGGCGTCACCCAGCACGGTGACGACTTCGCGCTGGTGGTGTCCGGCAATGGGCACGACACCGGGACGCAGGTCCCGGAATCACCGCAGCCGCAGGACGTGGTCCCGCCGCTGAAGCCTTAGCGGACGGGAGTCGGGAAGGTGGCCAGGGAGCTCGTCCCGATGCTCCCTAGCCACACCTTCCCGTCGCGTTCCCGGACGCCGGTCGGCATGTGGAAGTCCGGGTGCTTGGCGCGCAGGTCGTGCACGAGCTCGCCCGTCTCGTCGTACGCCTGGATCTCGATGATGTCCGCGGCCTTCGGCTTCAGCGCGTCCGGCAGCGCCCAGACGGCCTTGCGCAGTGCCGGGTGCTTCGGCAGCAGCAGATCGAGTACGGCATTCCGCGGCGAGCCGACGGCCACCCAGATCAGGCCGTCCGAGCCGCGGGCGATGTTGTCCGGCAGGCCCGGGACCTCCGCGAGCAGCACCGGCTCGGCGCCCTCGGTGGTGAGGTCAAGTTTGTAGAGCCCGTACGTCGCGGTCTCGGCCCAGAAGAGCGTTCGCTGGTCGCTGCTCAGCGCCACGCCGTTCGGGAAGCCGCGACCGGTCGCGAGCCGCGTCACCTCGCCGTCCGGGGTGCGCCGGTACACGCTGCCGGTCGTGGAGTGCTCGAGCAGGTCGGCCATCCACTCGTCGATCCCGAACCGGGTGGACGAGTCGGTGAAGTAGATCGTGCCGTCCTCGGTGACGTCGGCGTTGTTGCAGAACCGCATCGGACGGCCGTCGATCTCCGCGAGCAGGGTCGTGACGCGGTTGTCGGTGCCAGGACTTGGGTCGAGCGTCAGCAGGCCGCGGTTCGCGTCGCAGATCAGCACCTTGCCGTCCGGCAGCCACTCCAGGCCGAGCGGCCGGCCGCCGGTGTCCGCGAGCGTGCTGATCGTCCGGCCGTCGGCGCTGACACGCAGGATGCGGCCGTCGTACAGGCCGGTGAGGACGCTGCCGTCGCTGTCGATCAGCGTGTCCTCGGGGCCGGCGCCCGGCAGCGCGACGACCCGCACCTCGATCCCGGTCGGCGTTCGCGCCGGCGGCGCGGGCGGCGGGGTCCAGCGGACGGGCGCGATCGACGACTTCATGCCCCGACCCTAGCGCGCTGCACACGGGCGACCACAACCGGTACAGGGCCCCGAAACGCGGACAGCCCGGGCCGATGGGGATCGGTCCGGGCTGTCCGGAGTACTGCTAGAAGATGACCTCGCCGCGGGCGCGCCGCGCCCGCAACTTCTCGAGCGCCTCGTCCAGGATCTCCTGGGCCTCCTGCTCGGAGCGGCGCTCCTTCACGTAGGCCAGGTGGGTCTTGTAGGGCTCGATCTTCGGCGGCGGAGGCGGGTTGTTCACATCGGTGCTGGTCGGCAGACCGCACCGCGGACAGTCCCACTCCTCCGGGATGGCCGCCTCGACCGCGAACCAGGTCGCGGTCTCGTGCCCGTTCGCACAGAAGAACACGATGCGCTGCCGGGGCGCGGTGTCGCCGCGCTCCGCCTCGCCCATCGGCCCGGCACCCACCCGGCTGCCACGAATCGCACTGCCACCACCAGCCATGGGAACCGACTCCCCCTCAGCCGAGCTTGTACAGCAGGCCGAGCGCCACGATGGCGGCGAACCAGATCAGACCGACGCCGATCGTGATCCGGTCCAGGTTCCGCTCGGCGACCGAGGAGCCGCCCAGGTTGGACGACACACCGCCGCCGAACAGGTCGGACAGACCGCCACCACGGCCTTTGTGCAGCAGCACCAGCAGCGTCAGGAACAGGCTGCAGACGATCACGATGATCGAGAAAGCGAGAATCACGAGGAGTAGCCTAACTGAAGGTCCAGGTAACGGCAGATGCCGGCGAACTCTTCCACCTGGAGGCTCGCGCCCCCGACGAGGCAGCCGTCGACATCCGGTTGGGCCATGATGCCACCTGCACTGGCCATCTTCACCGATCCACCGTAAAGAATCCGTACCGAGTCGGCGACCGAGGGTGAGACCGTCTCCTCGATCCGGCCCCGGATCGCGGCGATCACCTCCTGCGCGTCCTCCGGCGTCGCCACCTCGCCGGTGCCGATCGCCCAGACCGGCTCGTACGCGATCACGACCTTGCGGACGTCGTCCTGCTTCAGCCCGGCCAGCCCGGCGTCCACCTGCGCCAGCGTGTACGGCACCTGCTCGCCGGCCTTGCGGATCTCCAGGCCCTCGCCGACGCACATGATCGGCGTCAGCCCGGCCTCGAGCGCCTTCGCGGTCTTGGCGTTGACGAGCTCGTCGGTCTCGTTGTGGTACTGCCGGCGCTCGGAGTGCCCGGTCAGCACGAACGTGCAGCCGAGCTTGGTGAGCATCGACGCCGAGATCTCGCCGGTGTACGCGCCCGCGTCGTGCGTGGACACGTCCTGCGCGCCGTACTTGATCTTCATCCGGTCACCGTCGACCAGCGTCTGCACGCTGCGGATGTCGGTGAACGGCGGCAGCACCGCCACCTCGACCCGCTCGAAGTCGTGCTTCTTGTCCTGCAGCGTCCACGACAGCTTCTGCAGCAGGTGCACGGCCTCGACGTGATTGAGGTTCATCTTCCAGTTGCCCGCCATCAACGGCGTACGGGCAGCTGTGTTGTCAGCCGAAGCCATCTCAGTCCTCTTCCAGTACCGCGAGACCCGGGAGCTCCTTGCCCTCCAGGTATTCGAGCGACGCGCCGCCACCGGTGGAGATGTGGCCGAAGGCGTCGTCGGCGAAGCCTAGCTGGCGTACGGCGGCCGCGGAGTCACCGCCGCCGACGACACTCAGGCCGTCCACCTCGGTCAACGCCTGCGCGACGGCCTTGGTTCCGCCGGCGAACGCCGCCATCTCGAAGACGCCCATCGGGCCGTTCCAGAACACGGTCTTCGCGGCGGCGACCTCGGCGGCGAACGCCTTGCCGGACTCCGGACCGATGTCCAGCCCGAGCTGGTCGGCGGGCATCGCGTCCGCGGCGACCACGGTCGCCGGGGCGTCGGCCTTGAACTCGGGCGCGACCACGATGTCGGTCGGCAGCACGATCTCGACGCCCTTGGACCTCGCGGTCTCCAGGTAGCCCCGGACCGTGTCCAACTGGTCCTCCTCGAGCAGGCTCTTGCCGACCTCGTGGCCCTGCGCCTTGAGGAAGGTGAAGACCATGCCGCCGCCGATCAGCAGCTTGTCGGCCTTGGCGATCAGGTTGTCGATCACCGCGAGCTTGTCCGACACCTTCGCGCCGCCGAGCACGACGACGTACGGCCGGGCCGGGTCCTCGGTGAGCTTCTTCAGCACGTCGACCTCGGCGAGCACCAGGCCGCCGGCCGCGTGCGGGAGCTTGCGCGCGACGTCGTACACGCTCGCCTGCTTGCGGTGCACGACACCGAAGCCGTCGCTGACGAACACGTCGGCCAGCGCCGCGAGCTCGTCGGCGAGCGCCGCACGCTGGGCCTCGTCCTTGCTCTCCTCGCGCGGGTCGTAGCGCACGTTCTCCAGCAGCAGGACCTCGCCCTCGTCGAGATCCTGTACGGCGGACTGCGCGGCGTCGCCGGTGACGTCGCCGGCGAAGTGCACGGTGATGCCCTCCGGCTGCAGCAGCTCGCCGAGCCGCTTCGCCACCGGGGCCAGGGTGAACTCCGGCTTCGGCTCGCCCTTCGGGCGGCCGAGGTGCGCGGTGACGATCACCTTCGCGCCGGCCTTGGCGAGCTTGGTCAGCGTCGGCAGCGAGGCGCGGATCCGGCCGTCGTCGCCGATCACCTCGTCCTTGATCGGCACGTTCAGGTCGGACCGGACCAGCACCCGCAGGCCCGCCAGGTCGCCGAGATCTTCGATGGTCTTCACAGTTCAGCTTCCTCGGGTGAACGAGCTTTGCGTCCGGAGAGGACTCTCCGGACGCAAAGCAGGTGGGTCGTCAGAACTCGGTCAGAGCGACGCGCCGACGTGCTTGACCAGGTCGACGAGCCGGTTCGAGTAGCCCCACTCGTTGTCGTACCAGCCGACGACCTTGACCTGGTTGCCGATCACCTTGGTCAGGCCCGCGTCGAAGATGCAGGACGCCGGGTCGGTGACGATGTCGGTGGAGACGATCTCGTCCTCGGTGTAGGTCAGGTACCCCTTCAGGGCGCCTTCCTCGGCGGCCGCCTTGTACGCCGCCTTGACCTCGTCGACGGTGACCTCGCGGCCGACCTCGACGGTCAGGTCGGTGGCCGAACCGGTCGGCGTCGGGACGCGCAGCGCGTACCCGTCCAGCTTGCCCTTCAGCTCCGGCAGCACCAGGCCGATCGCCTTCGCGGCGCCGGTCGAGGTCGGGACGATGTTCAGCGCGGCGGCCCGGGCGCGACGCAGGTCCTTGTGCGGGCCGTCCTGCAGGTTCTGGTCCTGGGTGTACGCGTGGATCGTGGTCATCAGACCCTTCTCGATCGTGAACGCGTCGTGCAGGACCTTGGCCAGCGGGGCGATGCAGTTCGTGGTGCAGGACGCGTTCGAGATCACGGTGTGCTTCTCGGCGTCGTACTGCTCGTGGTTCACGCCCATCACCACGGTGAGGTCCTCGTTCTTCGCCGGGGCGGAGATGATGACCTTCTTGGCGCCGTTGTCGGCGTGCGTCTTGGCCTTGGTGGCGTCGGTGAAGAAGCCGGTGGACTCGATCACCACGTCGGCGCCGACGTCGGACCACTTGAGGTTGGCCGGGTCGCGCTCGGCGAACGCCTTGATCGCGTGACCGGCGACGGTGATGTCGTCCTCGGTCGCGGAGACCTCACCCGGGAAGCGGCCCAGGATCGAGTCGTACTTCAGCAGGTGAGCAAGAGTCTCATTGTCGGTCAGGTCGTTGACGGCGACGACCTCGATGTCGGCACCGGACGCCTGCACGGCGCGGAAGAAGTTACGGCCGATGCGGCCGAAGCCGTTGATACCTACGCGTACGGTCACGGGACTACGTCTCCTCTGAACTGGCTTTGCACTGCCGCTACAGCCCGAACACTAGCCCAACAGCCCACTCGGTCAACTGGTAGCGTCCAGATGAGACCACCGGTACTTTTTCACGGCTGCAGACCAGACCACTTGCTGGTACGCCGAACGCCGGTTTTCCGAAGGATCTCTCCGGAAAACCGGCGTCCCCGAAAGGTCAGGCGAAGCGCCGGTACGGAGCCGGCATGGCCGGGTCGGCTTCGGCCAGCAGCGCGCTCACCTGCGCAGTCGTGAGCAGGCCGTGCTCGGCCAGCACCGTCAACGATCGCTCGCGCTGCGCCGCCGCCCGATCGTGCTGCCCGAGCCGCTGGTACGCCGTACCGAGGTCCCATTGCAAACGCCCGAAGCCGAGCCGGTTCGGCCAGTCGGCCAGCAGGTCGAGGCAGCTCGTGAGGAGCTCGACAGCGCGGTCCGGTTGATCACCGGCCAGGGCGAGCTGGCCGAGGTTGGCCAGTGAGATCCCCATGCCGCGGTTGTCGCCGAGCCGGCGCCGCAACTCCAGGGCCTCCTCGTGCCGGCGCCGCGCCTCGTCGTCCCGGCCCAGATGGTGCAGAACGATGCCGAGGTTGGTCAGCGTGAAGGCTTCGGGCTCGCCGGCGCCGGCCGAACGGTCGAGGTCGATCGCCCGCAGCAGCTCGTGTTCTGCGTCCGCCGCCCTCCCGTTCATCACCAGGGCGTGCGCCAGGGATGTGCGCGTGGCCGCCTCCCGCAGCGCATCGTCCACGGTCGCGAACAGATCTCCTGCCGCCTGCAGGGGTTCGATCGCGGCGGCCGGCGTGGTCGCGATCAGCGCCGTGCCCAGCGTGTACTGCGCGGTCGCGACCAGTCTCGGCTCCGTCACGCGCCGCGCGGTGTCCATGGCGATCCGGCCCAGGCGCTGCGCTTCGGTGTGCCATCCTCGGCTCGAGAACGGCTGCTGGGCCGCGGCCGCCAGAGCGATGACCACGGCGGGTTCGTCGACGGCCGCTGCGACGGTTACCAGGTTCTCGCGCTCGGCGTCGATCCAGGCCGTCGCCTGCCCGAGATCCGCGAGTGCGACCGGAGCCCAGGCCGGCTCGGTCACGCCGGAGGTCAGCCATGGTCTCGCACTGACCGAGCCGATCAGCGTCGCCGTCGCCCTCATCGTCGCGAGATAGGCGTGGCCGACACGACGTACCGCGGCAGGCACTTCCGCTCGCGGCAGCTGCCGCGCTGCCACCTCGGTTGCGTACAGCCGGACCAGATCGTGCATGCCGTAGCGGCCGGTCGCTCGTACTTCGACCAGTCGGGCCACGACCAGGCGGTCGAGGCCGGCTCGTACGTCAGCCGGCTGAGCGTCGACCAGTGCACCGACGACGTGATCGTCGACGTCGGGCAGGTCGAGGACGGGCAGGGTGTAGAGGATGCGGTCCGCCAGCCGGCCGACGATGTCCGGGCCGAGGCTCTGCCGGCCGACGCTGATACTTGCCCGCACCGACAGGTCCGCGTCGTGCAGCTCGTCCAGCCGACGGTCGCCGGCCAGCCGATCGGCCAGCTCCGAGATCCGCCAATCCGGTCGGGCGGCAAGACGGGCGGCGGCGATCCGCAGCGCCAGAGGCAGCCGGCCGCACAGCCTGACCACCTCGGCCGCGGCCTCCGGCTCAGCGGCGATCCGGCCGGGACCGGCGAGGCCGGCCAGAACTGTGAGGGCGTCGCCCTCGGCCAGCGCGTCGAGGTGCACCTGAGTGGCACCGTCCAGGCTCGCCATGGCCATTCGGCTGGTCACCAGGACGACGCTCCCCCGGTCGCCCGGCGTCAGGCGTCGCACCTGGGCCGCATCGACGGCGTCGTCGAGCACGATCAGCATCCGTCGACCGGCAGTCGCGGACCGGAACCGGGCGGCCGCCTCGTCCAGGTCGCCCGGCACCTGGTCGTCGGACAGACCGAGCGAGCGCAGGAACCGGCGCAGGACGTCGACGGGTGCGAGCGGGTGCGAACCGGGCGTCGCTCCGTGCAGGTCGACGTACAACTGGCCGTCCGGGAACGCGTCGCGGACCCGGTGCGCGAGCTTGATCGCCAACGCCGACTTGCCGACGCCGCCCTGGCCGTGAATCGCGATGACCGGCGAACCCGCGTCCAGCAAGGCCCGCATGCGGTCGAGTTCCGCGGACCGGCCGGCGAGGGCGGGCGGATCGGGCGGGAGCTCGGCCGGTGCCGGCAGCACCCGGATCCCGTCGGCCGGTGCGAGTGCCGGGTCGCCGACCAGGATGGCGTGTTCGAGTTTCCGCAGCCGCTCCCCAGGGTCGAGTCCGAGCTCCTCGGCGATCAGCGCCTTCCCGGACCGGTACACCGACAGCGCGTCGGCGCTGCGGCCGCTGCGGTACAGGGCGAGCATGAGTTGAGCGCGAAACCCTTCGTGCAAAGGGCTTTCGGCCACCAGCGCGGTCAGCTCGGCGACCAGTGCGGTCGACCGGCCGAGCGTCAACTCGGCCTCGATCCGGAGTTCTAGTGCCGCCAGTCGTTCCTCGCCGAGCCGGCCGGCCTCGTCCCGGAGCAGCTCGACGTCGGTGAGACCTTCGTACGCCGATCCACGCCACAGCGCGAGAGCCTCGGTGAGCACGGCCGCGGCCGCCGCCGGATCGCCGGCCAGGTCACGTCCGCGGGCCAGCAGCAGCTCGAACCGGCTCGCGTCCACCGCCTCGGCGTCGACCTGGAGCAGATAGCCGTCCGGCGTACTGGTCAACCGGTCGCCGTCGCCGAGCAACCGGCGCAGCTGGTGGATGTGCCAGCGCACGGTCGCCGGTGTCGGCAGTACGTCCCGCCAAGCCGCTCCAACCAGGACGTCGCGAGGCACGACCGAGCCTGCCCGACTGAGCAGAACGGCGAGCAAGGTCCTGCGGATCTCCGCGCTGACCACCTGGGTGCGCCCGGCGTCGTACACCTCGATCGGCCCCAGTACGCCGAACCGCGTCGTCGGTCTGTCCACAGTGCGACCCATCCTGTCTCACCGCCGGGCCAACGCCGACCCAACGCTTGTCCGTCACAGTCCTGGGCAGAGGTGGCTGCCGCGCGGCGCCGCCCGACCGTCCCGGGGGAACGCACGATGGAGATCGAGATCATCGCGCTGCTGCTCATCGCGGCAGCCGTGGCCGGCTGGTTCGATGCCGTCGTGGGTGGCGGCGGGCTGGTGCAGCTGCCCGTGCTGATGCTGGTGATGCCCGGGACGCCGGCGGTGTCCCTGCTCGCCACGGACAAGCTGTCGTCCATCGCCGGTACGACGTGCGCGGCAGTCACCTTCGCCCGGCGGACCAAGGTCGACGTACGGCTCGCACTGGTCAGCGGAGTCCCGGCCGTGGTGCTGTCGGGCGTCGGCGCCGCGGCCGCCGGAACGCTTCCGTCACAGGTACTGCGACCCGTCGTGGCGACCGCGCTCGTCGCCGTTCTCGCGCTGGTGGTCGCGCGGCCGGGGCTCGGCCTCACCCCGAGTCGCGCGGTGCCGACCCGCGGCCGGATCGCCGCCGTCGTCGCGGTCACCGGGGTGGCGCTGCCGTTCTACAACGGGCTCGTCGGTCCGGGCACCGGGACGATGATGGTGGTCGCGCTGACCACCCTGCTCGGCATCGACTTCACCCGCGGCTCGGCGACCTCCAAGATCGTGAACCTCGGCTCGAACCTCGGCGCCCTGCTGGTGTTCGCCTGGCACGGCCAGGTGCTCTGGCTGCTCGGACTCGGGATGGCGGCCTGCAACATGCTCGGCAGCCGGCTCGGAGCCGGGCAGGCGCTCCGGCGCGGCTCGCCGTTCGTCCGTACGGTCCTGGTGATCGTCGTGAGCCTGCTGCTGCTGAAGCTCGGACTCGAAGAACTCGTCTGAGCCGCGACCGGGTCAGGCCGGGTCGAGCATCTCCGGGGTCAGGTTCGCCTCGGTGTTCGGGATGCCGAGGTCGGCGGCGCGCTTGTCGGCCATCGCGAGCAGGCGCCGGATCCGGCCGGCGACGGCGTCCTTGGTCAGCGCCGGCTCGTGCAGCTGGCCGAGCTCCTCGAGGCTGGCCTGCTTGTGCTCCAGGCGCAGCTTGCCCGCCACCTGCAGGTGGTCCGGTACGTCGTCGCCGAGGATCTCCAGGGCGCGCTCGACGCGGGCCCCGGCGGCCACTGCGGCGCGGGCCGAACGGCGCAGGTTCGCGTCGTCGAAGTTCGCGAGCCGGTTCGCCGTCGCCCGTACTTCGCGACGCATCCGGCGCTCCTCCCACGCCAGCACCGACTCGTGCGCGCCGAGCCGGGTGAGCAGCGCGCCGATCGCGTCGCCGTCCCGGATCACCACGCGGTCCACGTTCCGCACCTCGCGGGCCTTCGAGCCGATCCCGAGCCGCCGCGCCGCACCGACCAGCGCGAGCGCCGCCTCCGGCCCGGGGCACGTCACCTCGAGCGAGGACGACCGCCCCGGCTCGGTCAGCGAACCGTGCGCGAGGAACGCACCCCGCCAGGCCGCCACCGCGTCACACGAGGCCCCCGAAACGACCGCCGGCGGGAGGCCGCGGACCGGACGGCCGCGGTTGTCCACCAGCCCGGTCTGCCGCGCGAGTGCGTCACCGTCACGGACGACGCGTACGACGTACTTGGTCTGCTTGCGGATGCCCGAAGGGGAAATCACGACCACGTCCGACGGGTGCCCGAAGATCTCGGCGATGTCCTTCCGCAGCCGCCGCGCCGCGGCGCCGCTGTCCAGCTCCGCCTCCACGACGATCCGCCCCGACACCAGGTGCAGCCCGCCCGCGAACCGCAGGATCGACGAGACCTCCGCCTTCCGGCAACAGGGTTTCGTGACCTGAATACTGGTCAGCTCGGACTTCACCTGTGCTGTCATCGCCATAGAGAGCATCCTCCCACCCGTGTCAAAGACCCAACGGGTGGCAGCTGCGACAGTTACGGCTGCAACCTTCCGAGGCGCTGACCGCGTTACCTCCCCGAACATTCCGAGAGGAGGGGCATGAAGGCACCGGACGAAGCCGAGTTCACCGAGTTCGCGGCGAACTCGCTCCGGCGGCTGCGCAGGACGGCGTACCTGATGTGCGGCGACTGGCACCGGGCGGAGGACGCAGCGCAGGACGCCCTGGTGAAGGTGTACCGGCGGTGGCACCGGATCGACCGTACGCAGGGGCTCAACGGGTACGCCCACCAGTGCCTGGTGACGGCGGTGTTCGACCAGTCCCGGAAGCCCTGGCGCCGCGAACGTCTCGTCGACACCGACGAAGCACCTGGGCCGTTGCCCGATCCAGGTGCTGCCGTCGACGACCGGATGCTCGTCGTCCAGGCACTGGGCGCACTGCCGCCCAGTCAGCGAGCCTGCGTCGTACTGCGGCACTACGCCGACCTCAGCCTCGAGCAGACCGCCGACGCGCTCGGCATCGGCACCGGCGGGGTGAAGAGCCAGACCTCCCGCGGCCTGTCCCGGCTGCGGGAACTCCTCGACCAGACCGAAAGGAGCGCGTCATGAGCACCGACCTCGAACGCCTGCTGGCTGCTGCCGCCGACGACACCGACCAGCCACTGACCACCGACGTCGACGACCTGCTGGTCCGTGCCCGGCGCTCGGTCCGTCGCGGGCGGCTCGCCACCGTGTCGACCGCGGTCCTCACCACCGGCGTGATCATCGCCGGCGTCGCGACCTGGTCCGCGAACCGCGACGAGAGCACGGCACCGGCCGGACCACCCGGGGCGACGATCACGATCGACCCCAAGACGGGTCTCGTCGTCGACGGCGAGACCGGGAAGACGATCCAGCCACCGCCGCCGGTCAGCCCGCTGTCCGACGCCGAGGTGTACCAGCGGTGCGTGCAGTACGACAAGGAGAACGTCGACTTCCTGCGCGAGCAGAAGGCCAACGTCTGGGACAAGGCCGGCCCGATCACGCCGCAGTGGAAGGTCGTGTTCAAGAGCGGTGACCGATCGCTGCTGTCCGCCGGGTTCCTCTCGCCGGACAAGTCGATCCTCTCGACCTGCACGATGGACGCCCCGCAGAAGCCGTTCACGAACGGGCGGCTGAGCACCACCGAGCGGACCCCCAAGAGCACCACGGACCTGCCGCAGGCGGCCGCGGCCGGCGCGTGGGTCCCGGTGCCCGGCGCCGCGCGCGTGCTGGTCGAGTACAAGGGCGACAGCCTTCCGCGTCAGGCGCTCGTCGGCGCCGACGGGTTCTACACGCTCGGCTACACGGGGATCCGGAACGGCCAGACCCCGCTGCAACGCGTCCGAGCGTACGACGCCTCGGGCAGGAAGGTCTGGGAGTTCGTCAGCAAGCCGGCCGCGGAGCCGAGTGCCAGGCCGACCGTGCCGGACAACGTCACGGTCAAGACGGCCGCGCCCGTCGCGCCGAACGCCGTACTGACGAAGGATCCGCTGACCGGGAAGGCGCTTGTTCCTGCCCCGCCGGTCAGTCCGCTGACCGACGAGCAGGTCACGACCCGCTGCCGAGAGGTGGACGACATCTATTTCCAGGGCGGGTCGTCGGCGCAGGACCCGCGGATCAAGGCAGCCGGGCCGGTCACCAAGGACTGGAAGGTCGCGCTGAAGACGGGCACCGGCGACAAGCTGACCGCCGTACTGATCTCGCCGGACCGGAAGGTGTACGCGTGGTGCCACATGCTCGGGAAGACGGCGAAGGGCGCGTACGACTACACGCGGGGTTCCGTGCAGGCGAACGGGAAGTTCGCGGACACCTTCGAGTTCGGGATGGTGCCGGACGGCGTCGCGCAGCTCGTCGTCGACCTCCCGCAGCAGGGACCGACGCGCGCGCTGATCTCGAACGGCTACTACATCTGGGGTCTGACCGGCGGCAACTCCGGTCTGAAGGATGTGCGCGTCCGGGGGTACGACGCCGGCGGCAAGCTGGTCTACGACCAGAAGAAGACCGTCGACGCCGACTTCGACTGAGGGCCTAGCGGAAGATCTCGCGGTAGACCTTCGCCAGCTTGTCCGGGGCGTGGTGGAGTTCGCGGTCGTCGTCGGCGATGTCGGCGATCACCAGCTCGGCCCCGAGGGACTGCGCCGTACGGCGGAGCGACTCGGGGTCGGGCACGTGGCCGGCGTCGGCGAGCACGACGTCGATCCGCAGGTCCGGAGCGTGCGCGCCCAGCACCTCCAGGTGCGTCTCCGGCGAGAAGCCGTCGGTCTCGCCCTTCTGCTCCCCCAGGTTCAGCGTGAGCAGCCGCCGGGCGCTGGTCTGCTCGAGGCCGCGGCACAGCTCGGGGACCAGCAGGTTCGGGATCACGGAGGTGAACCACGACCCCGGCCCGACGACGACCCAGTCGGCTTCCGCGACGGCGACCAGCGCCTCGGGACAGGCCGGCGGGTCGGCCGGGTCGAGCGCGACGTCCACCACGTGGCCCTCGGTCGTCGCCACCTCGGCCTGGCCGCGGATCTCGGTGATGCCCTCCGGACGCGCCGGGTCCAGGCCGAGCACCCGCGCGGTGATGTCCAGCGGTACGGCGGACATCGGCAGCACCCGGCCCTGCGCGCCGAGCAGCCGGGCCACCCAGTCGAGTCCGTCGACCGCCTCGCCGAGCAGCTCCCACAACGCGACGATCAGCAGGTTGCCGACCGCGTGGTCGTGCAGCTCGCCGTCGCTGCGGAAACGATGCTGGAGGACGTCGGCCCAGGTGCGGCCCCACTCGTCGTCACGGCACAGCGCGGCCAGCGCCATCCGCAGGTCGCCCGGCGGCAACACGCCCAGCTCCTGCCGCAGCCGGCCCGACGAACCGCCGTTGTCTGCGACCGTGACGACCGCTGTCAGCTGATCCGTGACATGGCGCAGAGCGGACAGGGAAGCGGCCAGGCCGTGTCCCCCACCCAGGGCGACGACCCTAGGCGCGCTCCTCACTCACGCCCCAGATCCCGGTGGACGACCAACGTCGGTGACCCCTTCTCGCGCAGCCTGCGGGCGATCTCCTCGGCCATCGCGACGCTGCGGTGCTTACCCCCGGTGCAGCCGATCGCGACGGTGACGAAGCGCTTGCCCTCGTTCAGGTAGCCGGTCCGCAGGGTGTCCAGCACGTCCACGTAGTTCTGCAGGAACTGCTGGGCCAGCGGATGGCCGAGCACGAAGTCTGACACAGGCCGGTCCTGCCCGGTCATCGGGCGCAGGTCGGGCTGCCAGTACGGGTTCGGGATGAACCGCATGTCGGCGACCACGTCGGCGTCCACCGGGATGCCGTACTTGAACCCGAACGACACCACGGTCGCGCGCAGCTCGGCGTTCTCCTCGTCGCCGAAGGCGTTCACGATCTTCGCGGCGAGCTGGTGGATGTTCAGGCTCGAGGTGTCGATCACCAGGTCGGCGCCGGCCCGGATGTCGCCGAGCAGCTCGCGCTCGCGCTGGATCCCGTCCAGCAGCCGGCCCTCGCCCTGCAGCGGGTGCGGCCGGCGGACGCTCTCCTGGCGGCGCACGATCACGTCGTCGGACGCCTCCAGGAACAGCGTCAGCGGCCGGTAGCCCTTCAGCCGCAGGTCGTGGATCGCCGAGCTCAGCTCGTCGAAGAACAGCCCGGTCCGGACATCGACGACGACCGCGAGCCGCGGCGCCGCGCCGGTCCCGACGACCTGCTCGACGATGGTGGTCAGGAACATCGGCGGCAGGTTGTCCACCACGAACCAGCCGAGGTCTTCCAGTACGTCGGCGACGGAGCTGCGTCCCGCGCCCGACATGCCGGACACGATGATCAGGTTGCCGCCCGTGTCGTCCATCAGTTCTCAGTTCTCCCTGGGGTCCCCGTCGGCCGCTTCCACCGGCCGCTGTCCGGCCGGCGCCGGGACGTCGTCGCCCAGTATCTCGCCCGTGGCCATGTTGATCGCCGGCGCCCGGCCGCTTTCCGCCTTCGTTGCCGCAGCGTTAACCGCCAGTACGACGGACTCGGCGAGTCGCGGCCCGAAACCGGGCAGGTCCGCCACCTCGTCGACGGTCGCGGCCCGGAGCTTCTTCAGCGACCCGAAGTGCCGCAGCAGCGTCTTGCGCCGCACCTCGCCCAGCCCCGGGACCTCGTCGAGGGTGCTCTCGACCATCGACTTCGACCGCCGGTTGCGGTGGTGGGTGATCGCGAACCGGTGCGCCTCGTCGCGGAGCCGCTGCAGGAGGTAAAGGCCTTCCGACGTCCGGGAGAAGATGACCGGATCCTCCTCGTCCGGCACCCACACCTCCTCGAGCCGCTTCGCCAGGCCGACGACCGGGATGTCGCCGAGCCCCAGCTCGTCCATCGCCTGCCGGGCCGCCGCGACCTGCGGCGGACCACCGTCGACCACGACCAGGCCCGGGGCGTACGAGAACTTCTTCGCGCGCCCGGTCTCGGGATCGATGAGCGCGCCGTTCGGGTCCTCGTCGGCGGCCATCGTGGCGCGCTCGTCGAGGAGCCGCTTGAAGCGCCGGGTCAGCACCTCGGCGATCGAGGCGACGTCGTTCTGCCCGTCGACGCCCTTGATCACGAACCGCCGGTACTCGCTCTTGCGCGGCAGGCCGTCCTCGAACACCACCATCGAGGCGACCACCTCGGTGCCCTGCAGGTTCGAGACGTCGTAGCACTCCAGCCGCAGCGGCGCCTCGGGCAGGTCGAGCGCGGCCTGGATCTCCTCGAGCGCCTGGTTGCGGGTGGTCAGGTCGCTGGCCCGCTTGGTCTTGTGCATGGTGAGCGTCTGCAGCGCGTTCCGCTCGACGGTCTCCATCAGCGCCTTCTTGTCGCCGCGCTGCGGGACCCGGATCGAGACCCGCGCGCCGCGCAGCTCCTCCAGCCAGGCGGTCAGCGCGTCGGCGTCGTCCGGCATCGTCGGGACCAGGATCTCCCGCGGGATCGCGTCGCCCGAGTCGCCGGCGTACGTCTGCTGGATGAAGTGCGAGACCAGGTCGGCGGTGGTCGCCGTACCGTCCGCCTTGTCGGCGATCCAGCCGCGCTCACCGCGGATCCGGCCGCCGCGGACGTAGAAGATCTGCACGGCGACCTCGAGCGGGTCCTCGCTGAGCGCGATCACGTCGGTGTCGGTGCCGTCGCCGAGGACGACCGCGTTCTTGGCCAGGGCCTTCTCCAGCGCGGCCAGGTCGTCGCGGATCTTCGCGGCCCGCTCGTACTCCAGCTCGGCGGCCGCGGCCTGCATCTCCTTCTGCAGCCGGCGCACGTACGTCGCGGTCTGGCCGGAGAGGAACGCGGCGAAGTCGTCGACGATCTGCCGGTGCTCCTCCTGCGACACCTGACCGGTGCACGGCGCGGCGCACTTCCCGATGTACCCGAGCAGGCAGGGCCGGCCGATCTGGCGGTGCCGGTTGAAGACGCCCTTGCTGCACGAGCGCATCGGGAACACCCGCAGCAGCAGGTCCACGGTCTCGCGGATCGCCCAGGCGTGGCTGTACGGACCGAAGTACCGCACGCCCTTCTTCTTCTGGCCGCGGCCGACCATGACCCGCGGATACTCCTCGTTGAGGGTGATGGCGAGCCAGGGGTACGACTTGTCGTCGCGGTACTTCACGTTGAAGCGCGGGTCGTACTCCTTGATCCAGGAGTACTCCAGCTGCAGCGACTCGACCTCGCTGGCGACCACCGTCCACTCGACCTTGGCCGCCGTCGTCACCATCGCCTGGGTCCGGGGGTGCAGGTTCACCAGGTCCTGGAAGTACGACGACAACCGGGCGCGCAGGTTCTTCGCCTTGCCGACGTAGATCACCCGCCCGGCGGAGTCGCTGAAGCGGTAGACACCAGGCGAGTCGGGGATCGATCCCGGAGCGGGACGGTAGGAGGACGGATCAGCCACCCAACCACCCTAGTTCGCCACGCCGACAAATCCGGAATCCGCGCAAAGTTTCTACTGCAGGTTCAATGACACACTTGAAGGCATGACTGTCGAAGAACTCGATCGGATGTTCCGCGCGTACGACGGCGTCCGGGTGCTCGAGGCCCAGGACGATCTCTTCTACCTGTACGACCCCGCCGCCGACCTCCCGCCGGAGCGGCAGCAGCCGTTCGCGACCATCGTCACCGGCGACCACTACGAGCAGGTGTCGCGGCTCGACGAGCCCGGGTCCTGGCGGCTCAACCTCGGACTCACCAAATCGACGTACACCAGCCTGTTCGGGGCGGTGCCGACCGAGCGGGACGCGGACTGGGTGCTCGCGTCCGGTTACGACTACGCCGCCCGGGACACCTTGATGCCGCACCCGTTCTACGCCTCGCAGTACTGGGTGGCGATCGTGAACCCGACCGGTCTGGACCAGCTGCTGCCGTTGGTCGAGGAGGCGTACGCGTTCGCGGCCCGCAAGTATTCCAACCATCAGGCGCGCCAAACCAGCTGAAGGTTGCGGTCGTGTTGCGGGTTCGCCCATAAGGCTGAGTTGACCCCCGGCTGGGATGAGCGCACTGCCTAGCGTGTGACCCAGGGTAGATGTGCAGGTCCTTTGCGTGAGGCAACAAGGCCTTGCGCTGACTCGAGGGAGAATCCGCCCATGTCCCCTTCCCTTCGGATACCGCGCGCCGTGCAGCGCCGTTCTCTTTTGGGTGCCGTCGCTGCGTCCGCGCTGGCCGTCACCGGCATCGCCGCTACCGCGGCCGGCAGTGAGGCCGCGCAGCAGGCTCCGGTCTCGATCCGCGGTGCCGGCAGCCCGAACGCGATCCCCGGCAGCTACATCGTCGTCCTCGACGGCCGGAAGTCGCGGGCCGAGACCCGGGTCGCGACCCAGAGCCTGGCCACCAGCTACGACGTCGAGGTGAAGAAGCAGTTCGACTCGTCGATCAAGGGCTTCTCCGCCGGCATGACCGAGGAGCAGGCGAAGAAGCTGGCCGGCGACTCGCGGGTCGCGTTCGTCCAGCAGAACCAGAAGATCACGGTCAGCCAGGACAACCCGCCGTGGGGCCTGGACCGCGCCGACCAGCGCGAGCTGCCGCTGGACAAGAAGTACGAGGCGTCGACCACCGCCGAGAACGTGAACGTCTACGTGATCGACACCGGCATCTACGCCGCGCACAAGGACTTCGGCGACCGCGCGTCGGTCGGCACCGACACCGTCGGCGACGGACAGAACGGCGTCGACTGCCAGGGCCACGGCAGCCACGTGGCGGGCACCATCGCGGGTACGACGTACGGCCTCGCGAAGGGCGCGAAGGTGGTCGGTGTCCGGGTCCTCGACTGCCAGGGCTCCGGCTCGACCGAGTCCGTCGTGGCCGGGATCGACTGGGTGACCAAGAACGCCAAGAAGCCGGCGGTCGCGAACATGAGCCTCGGCGGCGGCGCCGACGAGGCGCTGGACGCGGCGGTCAAGGCGTCCGTCGACGCCGGCATCACGTACGCCGTTGCTGCCGGCAACGACAGCGCGGACGCATGCCAGGGCTCGCCGTCGCGGGAGCCCTCGGCGATCACCGTCGGCGCCACGGACGACCAGGACAAGCGGGCGGAGTTCTCGAACTTCGGCAAGTGCGTCGACCTGTTCGCGCCGGGCGTCGACATCACCTCGGTCGGCATCACCGACCCGGAGTCGTCCGCGAAGATGAGCGGTACGTCGATGGCGTCGCCGCACGTCGCCGGCGGGGTCGCGCTCTACCTGGCCGACCACCCGGAGGCCACCCCGGCCGATGTCGCGCAGGCGCTGGTCACCGGCTCGACGCCGGACAAGGTCGGCGACCCGGGCGAGGGTTCGCCGAACAAGCTGCTGTACGTCGGGGCCGCTGACCAGTCCTGACCTTCCGCTGCTGGGGACGTACCCAGTTGAGGGCCCGGCCGGTTTCCGGCCGGGCCTTCTCGCGTCGTCAGGCGGACTGCACGATGTTGCTGCCCTCGACCTTCACGTTCACCGCCGGGAGCGCGGTCTGCGCCGGCCCGCTGACCGGGCTGCCGTCGGTGATGCTGAAGTGGCTGTTGTGGAACGGGCAGATGATCTGCCCGCCCTCGACCGACCCGATCGGGTTGCCCTGGTGCGTGCACACCGCGGAGAAGCCCTTGTACTGACCGGCGGTCGGCTGCGTCACGACCACCTTGGCGTCGGAGAACACCTTCCCGCCGCCGACCGGTACGTCGGACGTCGGGCCGAGCACCGTACCGCCGCTGGACGCCGGCGCGCTCGAGGACGGGGCGGACGAGGACGGCGCGGACGAGGAGGCCCCGGTGCTCGGCGCCGTACTCGAGCCGCCGGTGCCGCCGCCCGCGGAGTCGTCGCCACCGCAGGCCGCGAGGATCGGGGCGCCGGCGCCCGCCAGCGCGACCATCGCCGCGCAGCGCAGTACCGCCCTGCGGTCGCGCAGCGCGTCGGCTCCCGCCGCTTCGGCCTGCCGCGGGGTGGTGGCTGGTGCCATCGTGTCATCGCTCATGAATCTGGACCTCCAGGAGCCTGCTGGTCGAAGTAGTTGAACGCTATACACCGACTCAAACGACTGGATCGGCGGAACGGTTCAACCCGATCGGCTTGAACCACAGTTTGAAGGTTTCCTGGAAATCAGCTGACGATCCCCACTACCCGGGCCGCGAGTTCCAGGACCGCGCGCCTGGTCGCCGTCTCGAGTTCGCTCGAGTGCAGCGGCCAGGCCCCGGCGACGTGCGGGTCGTACGGCAGCACGACCGGCTCCAGGCCGCGCTGCCGGAAGGCGTCGGCCAGCCAGCGGGTCGTGTCCGGGTCGTCGTTCTCGACCAGCGTGATCACGACGACGCCGCGGCTGAGCAGCACGTCCTGTCCCGCGGGCGTCAGCTGGTCGAGCTGCTGCAGGCAATGGCTCGCAATGTGCTGCGCCGACGGTACGACGAGGACCGTGCAGTGCCCGGTGTTCGCCATCTCGGTGGCGATCTCGTCGAACATGGTCCCCGGACAGTCCACCAGCGCGAGCCCCACGTCGCGGGCCCCCTCGCTCTGCACGGCGGCGAGCATCGACCGGAGCGCCGAGACCGTCGGATCACTGCGGACCAGGCTGACGCCCTCGATGGCACCGGCGCCGAGGGTCAGCTCCAGTCGCCGCGACAGCTCCGCACCGGCCGGATCGACATCGACCGCGACGACCCGATCCGCACGCTGAGCCGCCAGCATCGTGGCCAGCAGCGCGGTGACGGTCGACGTACCGCCGTCGATCACCGGGCTCGTCACGCCGATCCGTCGGGCGATCGCGATCGGCCGGCGGCACGTGGCGATCAGCTCCACGTCGCGCTGCAGGCGCCCCGATCCCCCGATCACGTACGCCGCGTCCGAAGCGACCCGGCGGAGCCTCTCGAACACGGAGGCGCCGTCGTCCTCCGCGGGCCGATCGCGACCGGGCGGTGGCGGTGGCTGCTGATACTGCTGATACGCCTGCGCTGGGTACGGCGGTTGCGCAGGCGCGACCGGCTGCGCGGCCGGCGGGGCGGCCGGCGGGGCGGGCGGCGGGGCGGGAGCGGGTGGCGCGTCGTCGGTGTGGGCCGGCTCGTCGGCGGGCGGCTGTCCCGCCGACATCCGGCGCAACATGTCGCTCTGCCAGTCAGGATCAGTCATTCCGTCCGGTCGTCAGAACTTGTTCAGCAGCGTGGTGTAGACGCCGAACACTCCCAGCGCCAGGGGAACCGTCACGATGATCACCCCGGCCTCAAGATAGTCGAGCAGCTGTGTCAGCCGCGCCCGCACATGCTCCGCCGGTGCGAAACCGAGACCGAACGCGCAGAACATCGCGACGAGCACCAGCAGCCCGAGCGCAATCAGCGCGCCGCCCTGACCGTTCACGGCGGCGATCAGCACACAACCCGACACGATCGTGAACGCGGCCGCGAACAGGACGGCGACCTCACTCACCAGCGGATACAGCCGCGACCGCGAAGCCAGCAGGAACGCCAGCACGAGCGCGAGCCCGACCGCCCACGCCGAGCCCTTCCGCAGCAACATGATTCCGGCCACCGCCGACGAGAGCGCGATCGGTACGGTGGCCAGCGCGAGGCCGACATGCGCCGCGTTGAGTGCGGTCCGTACGTCGCCCCGCCCGATCTCCTGCCCCGCGGCGCGGCGGTCGTCCAGACTCGTCAAGCCGGAGGTCGCCAACGCCATCCGCGGCAGCATGCCCAGCACGACGACGGCCGCCAAGGCAGCCAGCGTGCCGATGCGCTCGACGGCCAGCCCGGCGCCGACGCCGATCATCCACACCGCAACGAACAAGACCGATGTCGCGCCGGCGACGACACCACCGCCACCGACCCGGGCGGCCGTGTAGAGCGGCGGACCGAAGGACAGGCAGAGCGCTCCGACGCTGAGCACGAGGCCGAGCTCCCAGCCCGCGTCCAGCGCCCAGAAGCTCATCGTCAGCGCCACGAGCACGGTAGTGATCGTGACGAGCGGCGCCGCGACGAACTTGTTCCCGGACTGGCCGATCGCGATGCCGACAAAGGCGCAGATCGCCGCGACGACGAGCAGTGCCGCCGCGGTCAGGGCATGCGGGGCCACGACCAGCACCGAGATCGAACCCGCGACGATCGAGAACACGAGTCCCGCCCCGGCGAGGATGCGCCGGTGTTTCGGTGTGAACGTCGTACCGCGACGCTTCAGGTCCTCGACTGCCTCTTCGGTGACGTCGTACACGGTCGGGGGCGGCGGCACCTCGCCCTCGGCGACCAGCCGGAGTACGGCGCCGTCGGAGATCTGCGCGGACGCCAGCGTTCCCTCCGGGGCGACGAGCCCGCCGGCGACCGTGGTCAGGAAGCGGCGTTGCGGGGTCGGTCGCATCGGCTCGTCGAGCAACCGCAGCAGGTCGGGCAGCAACACGCCGAGCGGCTGGTCCGCGGGTAGCACCACGTCCAGCTGCCTGCGCTGACCGATCACCGTCACGCGGCTGTAAAGGCTCATGCACGTCCTCGCTCAGGTTCAGGGACCAGCTTGTTCATCAGGTCCGCGTAGCGCTTCCAGTCGTCCGGAGTACGCCCGTCGCCGATCGGGTACCAGACGGCCGGCGAGTGCGCGGGGCCGATCGCGAGAGCGCGCTCGAGGTTCAGCAGTTCCTTGAGGCTCGACGCGCGCACCGCCTCGTTCCCGGCGGCCACGCCGATCGGGCAGGCGATGCCGAGGTACCGCGGCGCGTAGGTGCCGTCCGCTGCGCCGTACGAGCCCAGCACCGTCGCCGACACCAGCTCGAAGTGGTCGGCGATCTCGTCGATCCACTCCCCGATCCGGTGGGCCTCCGGAAGCTCGAGCCCGGGCTGCGCGACCGCCAGTGTCACGGTCTCGTCCAGCCCGGATTTCGTACGGCGGGTCTCGAGCGTGCCGACCGCCGGCCTGAACTCCGGTCCCGGTTGACCGGCCAGCACCAGCCACGTCGGCTGCGGCGCCCGACGACGGCAGTACTCCGTCAGCGCGTCCGGACTCCACGGCTGCGTGACCGGCTCGGACGTCGACCAGCCGGCCGGTCCGGCCCCGGAGGCCGCGGTGAACAACCGCTCCGCGACCTTGCCCAGGACGACGCTCGCAACGGGTTTGTGCCGCACCCGGACCGTCAGCTGGAGCTGTCCGAAGGGCTGCTCCCGGACGAGGAAGTCGGGATGCAGGTCCAGTTTTCCGTCGGCCGGCCGGGCGACGAACAGGTCGCCGTTCCATTCGAGCCGGACGCCGTTCAGTCCGTCGAAGTACTCGCCGTCGTCGCCGGTCACGACCCAGCGGGCGAAGGCGGTCTTGAACAGTGCCGACCGGACCGGCCAGGTGATCCGGGACGTCCTCGGGGTGACCAGCTGGAGCGCGCGGCGGGCTTCCTTGGCCGCTGCCGCCGCGTCGCTGAGCCAGGCCGACATGCCCACCACCGGACGGTCCTGCATGACGACGGCGACCTTCTCGGTGATCAGGTCGACGCCGGGGCTGAAGATCAGCGCGTTCGGCATGTCAGTCGGTTTCCTTCCCGGTGCTCCAGACCTTTCCGCCCAGACGTTCGACGAGGGTGGCCGCGTAGCGCTCCGCGAGCTGGCGAGCACCGTCGCGGGCGGTGGCGCGGATCTCCACCCACCACGCGGGTGTCCGGACGGAGCCGGGCGGCGTACCGAGCAGGCGCTCGACCTCGCCCGGGACCTGGATGAGGAGCGGCAGTTCGACCGACACCAGGGGTAGGTGGTCGTCGTCGCAGAGTTGGACGACAGCGCCTCCGCTGACTGCGCGCACCCCCAGGTGCTCCCCCGCCGCGGCGAGGCCGGCGAGGATGTCGTCACTCGACGGACGCCCGTCGACGAGCGCCACCAGGTCGTAGGTCATCGCACTCCTTCGACGTGCATGGTTGCTTCCGCGACGGCATCAGCCAGTGCGGTTTGCACCAGTTGCGGCCCGTCGCCGCGGCGTACGAACAGCCCCCGGCCGGGCGGGTAGTCGCCCGGGTACGCGCCGGTGAAGAGCTGGCCCTCGCTGCGCTCGCCGGACAGCACCAACCCCGCGGACCCGGACTCCAGGACCGCGGACAGGAACGACTCGTACAGCTGCCGCGACGCGCCCGCGGCCCGCCGGGTCACGATGAAGTGCAGCTTGATGTCCCGCCCCGAGGCGACGTACGGCAGGAACGGCGCCATCGGCGACTGACCGCCCGCGGTCAGCAGGTCGTAGTCGTCGGCCAGTACGACGATCCGCGGTCCGCCCCGGCCGGCTTCCGGAACCTGGCCCGTGTCGTCGGGCATGCGCTTCGCCAGCTCCTCGGAAACACCGGCCGCGAGCCCACCTGCCGCCCGGCCGGTCGGTGCGTAGCCGCCGACGTACGCCTTCGGTACGACGTCCCGCAGGCCGCGTCGGGGATCCATCACCGCGAACACCAGCTCGTCGGGGGTGTGCCGGTCGACGAGCTGCTGCACGATCAGCCGCACGAGGTTGGTCTTGCCGGAGCCGCTGTCACCGAACACCACGAGGTTGCTGTCCCGCCCGGCCAGATCGAGGTACACGGGCGCGAGTGCGCGCTCGTCGACACCGATCGGCAGCACGGTCGGCTCGCGGATCTCGTCCGCGACGCCGACCCGCGGCAGCTTCAGCGGCAGGATCCGGATCTGCGGCGCCCGCGGCCCCTGCCAGGTGGAGCGCACCGAGAGCGCCTGTGCCTCCAGTACTTCGGACAGCTTCTCGTCGGACGCGACGCCGTCGACGCGCGGCAACGCGACCTGGGCGAAGAGCTTGCTGCCCGGCACCAGCATCCGGCCCGGACCGGCCTTGCGCAGGACCTCCTGCAGGCGCCGGTCGATGTTCGAGTCCGACGCGTCGTTCAGCCGCAGCTCGAGCATCGTGCCGAACAGCGACTGGCTCTGCATCCGTACGTCGTTCCAGCGCAGCATCGAAGCCACCACGTGCACGCCGTAGTTGCCGCCCCGCTGCAGGATGTCGGCCACCGGCCCGTCCAGCTCGTCGAAGGTCGTCCGGATCGCGCCGAAGTTGTCGATCACCAGCACGACGTCCGCGGTCGGCAGCTCGGGGATCCGGCCGGCCGCGTGGTCCTCGCGGAGCGCGTCCATCGTGTCGATGCCGTGGTTGCGGAACACGCGCTCGCGGTGGTCGATCATCCCGCGGATCTCCTCGACCGTCCGCCGGGTCTTCTCCCGGTCGGTGCGCAGCGCGACGCCGCCGACGTGCGGCAGTTGTTCGAGCGCCTGCATCCCGCCGCCCGCGAGGTCGAGCGCGTAGATCGCGACCTCCCGTGGGGTATGGGTGTGGGCCAGCGACGTGATGAGGGTTCGCAACGCGGTGGTCTTCCCGGACTGCGGGCCGCCGACGATCGCCGCGTGCCCACCCGCCCGGGTCAGATCGAGCGGGAACACCTCCTGGCGTTGATTGCTCGGGTCGTCGATCACACCCAGGGGCGGCCGCATCCGCGGCGTCGGGGCGGCCAACTGGAGGCCGCGGTCCGTGACGTAGTCCGCGCGACCTGCCAACGCGTCCAGGGTGCAGGCGGCGGGCAGCGGCGGCAGCCAGATCTTCAGTACCGGCTCCGCCGCCCGGCGCACCTGATCGACGAACACGGTCAGCTCGGTCGGTCCCGTCGTACGCGTGGTCGCCTTCGCCTCGACCGGCGCGTGGACCTCTTCCTCGGTGACCTGGTACGGCGGCAGCGCGATCGGGCCGACGTACGACTCGTCGTCCTCGATCACCTCGCCGGTCGGCGGAACGTACGGCCCGGAAATGTACGCCGCCCGGAACCGCTGGTAGACGCTGGTGTCGACCTTCAGGTAGCCGAACCCCGGCAGCGGCGGCAGGTGGAACGCGTCGGTCGTGTCGAGGACCGTGCGGCTCTCCTCCTCCGAGAACGTCCGCAGGCCGAGCCGGTACGACAGGTAGGTCTCCAGCCCGCGCAGCTTCCCGGCTTCGATCCGCTGGCTCGACAGCAGCAGGTGGACGCCGATCGAGCGGCCGATGCGCCCGATCGAGAGGAACAGGTCGATGAAGTCCGGGCGCTCGTTGAGCAGCTCACCGAACTCGTCGATGATCACGAACAGGTGCGGCAGCGCATCCAGCTCCGGCCGCTGCCGGCGCAGCAGCCGGTAGTCGGTGATGTTCGCGACGTTGCCCGCGTCCTTCAAGGCTTGCTGGCGGCGCAGCACCTCGCCTTCCAGGCTCTTGTAAGCACGCTCGATCAGACTCGCGTCGTCCCGCAGGTTGGTGATGATGCCCGCCACGTGCGGCACGCCCTCGAACGGCGCGAACGTCGCACCGCCCTTGAAGTCGACCAGCACGAACGAGAGGTCCTCGGGTGAATGCGTCGCCTGCAGCGCCATCACCATCGTCCGCAGTACTTCGGACTTGCCGGAGCCGGTCGCGCCGATGCACAGCCCGTGCGGCCCCATGCCCAGCTGGGCGGATTCCTTCAGGTCGACGAGTACGACGTTGCCGCTGTCGTCGACGCCGAGCGGGACCCGTAGGAACGAGCGGTCGGTGCGCGGCGCCCACAGCTGCCCGAAGTCCAGCTGGGCGACATCGGTGATTCCGATCAGGCTCATGAAGTCGACGTCGCCGCGGTGCACGTCTTCCTCGAGCGACTCCGCCGAGAGTCTTAGCGGCGCGAGTTCGCGGGCGATGCTTTCGGCAACTACCGGGGCGACGCGGTCCACCTGGCCGCCGGCGACCAGCGGGTACTGCCCGCGCAGGTCCTCGACACGTACTTCGTCACCGAAGACCGTGATCCGGATCGTCACCGCGCTCGGCTCCTGGACGCGGTCCGCGACGAGATGCAGGACAGTGACTCCGAGTTCGCCCGGGACCAGCGTGTCGTCGGCCTGCGGACGTACCTCGGCCGCGACGTCGCCGTACGTGTCGTGTACGACGAGCAGCCGCTGGGTCAGGCGCCTTCGATCCTCGTAGGCAACGGCGCCGCGGCGGGATTCTGTCGCCCACCGGACGCGCGCAGCCAGGTCGTCGGCGAGGAGGCGGGTGAGGTCTTGCGGTGTCTGCGCGGTCCTGCGGAACGGGATCGGCCCCTCCCGGCGGTCGGGGTCCTCGACGTGCGGGAGCCAGTTCAGCCAGTGCCAGTCCGCGATCGCGGACTGCGGGAAGCAGGCCGCCATCGCGACGTCTTCGGGGGCGTGGAACACCGCGGTCTGCACGAGCAGCGAGCGCGCCACCCGTACGACGCCTTCGCGGTCGCCGACGATGCTGACGTTGCCGACGTGGTCCAGCGGCACCGTCAGCGGCATGTCCGGCATCAGGGTGAAACGCCGTACAAGCGCATTGGCCTCGGCCGTCATGAACTGGTCCGGTGGCTCCATCGCCGATCCGCCCTGACCGACGACAGCCGGGACCACCGGCACCCGGCCGCTGCCGCAGCGCGCCTGCAGGAAGTCGCTGTCGGTCCGTCGCCGCTCCCAGAGCCGCGATACGTCCGCGACGCAGTCCAGCAGGGCATCCGGCGGCGGATTCAGCTCGAGCGCTTGGGCGCGGGCCTTGCGTTCCTCCTGGGAGAACGCGTCGCGCATCCGCTCGAGGTAGTCGAGGTACCGGGTCCGCTGCAGCTTGCGGTCCTTGCCACCCTTGCCCCGGGACGCGAGCATGCCGCCGACCGACGCGATCAGCGTGAGCACGAGCAGTCCGACACCGACCATCACCATCGGTCCCGACCGGCCCATCGTCATCATCGCCACCGAGCCGAGACTGCCGACCATCGGCAACAGCATCTGCATGGCGCCACCGCCCGCGCCGGCACCTGCTCCGCCAAGCGACGGGGCGGGCTCGATCACACGTTGCTGCGGCACGGCGGGCGGCGGAGTGCGCCGCGCGGGCCGATGCACGATCCGGCTCGCCACTACGGAGTCCTCCGCCGGCCGGTACCCCGTGCTGTCGGGGATTTCGGCGACGGGCTGACCGGGCCCGACGGTGTCGGGGTCGGCTGCTTCTGCTGCTCTTCCGCGGCCATCGACGACTTGAAGTACGACACCCCGGCGCACCCGGCACACGCGAGCGCGCCGATCAGCACGCTCGCGAAGATCCTGCCGGTCTGCTCGTCGAGCGTGTTCTTCGCCCGCTCGGCGCCGAACAACCAGGCCTCCCGCAACCGCCGCCGCCGCACCGCCACCGACTCGATGACCTGCGTCCCGTAACTACCTGACACCCGGGCTCCCGTGGTCCAACGCGTCCAGCGTCGCCTCGTCGATCGGCACCGGCTCCAGCGCTGCCCGCTCGGCCACGGACAGGATCGGGAACGAGCCGTACCCGAGTTCGATGGAGCCGTGCGACAGCGAATAGCCGCCGCCGCGCCCGAACAACACGAGGAGCGGCTCGTACGGATCGCTCAACTGGGGGAACCGCTGGCGAGGCAGCTCGCCGAGGGCCGCCCACCTCACCATGAGCCGGGCCGCCTCCGGCCGCACCGGAAACGCTCCCGCGGAAGCCGCACCGATTTGCACAGCGTCCAGCAACGCCGGGTCGACGGCGACCTCCGGATCCAGCGCCCCCGCCAGATCGCTGAACGGCCAGCCCTCCTCGGCGCCGACGGTCAGCGACCATTGCGCCGTACGCCGGAGGAACTCGCGCGTCAGCCGGCCACGCGAACGCCGGTGCTCGTACGCCGCGTCGTCGTCCCACTGCACGGCCGCGAGGCGCTCGGCCATTCGTCGCGCGGCGGCCGGGTCGCTCACCATTGCATGCCCTCTCTCGCGATCCGGATGATGTCGTCCAGGTTGGAAAGGTCGGCGGCGAGCCCGCCGGGAGGAGGCGTCAGCCCGAGCACCCGCCAGTGTTGCAGCAGGTCGGCCCCCTCGGTCCCCTGCAGCGATCGCGGCGCCACCTGGTGTGCGCCGGCGTGTTCGCGGCTGAAGCCGTAGTACCCGTCCTCCCACACCGACGGATCGGCGAAGTTGTACGGCACACCGGCCTCGATGAGCTTCGCCTCGACCACCTCGTGCGCGATCAGTGACCGCAGTTCCCGTACCTCCTCGCTGGTCAACGGCCTCCCCTGGATCGCCGCCTCCCACAGGTTCGCGATCTGCTGGACCGGCGTGAAGTTGCCGCGCCGGATGTCGCCCGGACCGATCGCGACGTCGTGCGTGTTCACGAAGACGTTCCGTTTCGCGACCTCGACGAGACGCGGATCGAGCCCTGCCGCCGCCGCGACCTTCGGTACGTCGTCCGTCAGGTTGCGGATCGTTCGGTACGACTCCTCCAGTCCCGGGGACGCGTTGGTGACGAACTCGTTCCGATCGCCTGGCTTCACGGGGTACGACGCGTTGCGCTCCTGCGCGGCCGACCTGACCTCCGGCAGCGAGTCGTCGACAACGTGGACGACGACCCGCGGAACCTGGCCGGCCCCGCGCTCGAACGGCACGCCGTCGCTGATGCCGACGATCCTGCCGTTGAAGCCACGCGGCAGCGCGTACTCGCCTTCGTGCATCTCGTCCGGGACGACGCGGTCGTGCATCACCTTGCCCAGCGGCAGGCCCTGCGACGACCGGATCTCCACCACGACGCCGAAGTTCGCCCCGTGCTGGTGGCTGAAGTCCGCCGCCCGCGCCGGGTTCATCGTAGTCGACGTGTAGCCGGGGTTCTCGAACCGCTCACGCCCGAAGGTCTCCTGCACCCAGCGCCGGAAGTCGGCCTCGGTCTTCACATGGCCGGGCGCGGTGAGACCACGGAACAGGGTCCGCGGCTCCGCCGCTCGCGGGGCCTGCCGGATCAACTCGTCGACGCGGTCCACCCACTCCGTCAGGTGCGGCGTCTGGGTCCGTACGGCGTCCATACCCTGAGCGGGGTTTCGCAGCATCCGGTTGACCAGGTTGGAGGTGGCACCGCCGAACTCGCTGAGATCCTCGATATCCCGCCGGCTCCAGCCCGCCGAGGCCTCCCGAACCTCAGCCACGAACCGCGCCTCAGCCTCCGCCGAAGCAGCCCGCCGCACCTCCCCCGGCGCCCCGAACCCATACTCCTCAACCGCCCGCGACGATTCCGGTTCAGGTGTCCGCGGCGCGTCAGGCTCAGGAGTCCGGGGCGCATCCAGTACGTCGTGTGGGTGGGCTGAGGCATGCCCGGGCTGCTGAGCCCGCGGCGTTCTGGCCACCGGCGGGACCTGCTGCGTCAGCTCGTCCCAGCCGCCGCCACCGTTCGTCTCCGGTGCCTGGGCCGGCCGCGGCGCCTGGTTCGGCTGGTGCGGGTCGGCGGGGTTGGGGCGTGGAGCTGGGGCGTTTGGTGCGGGTGTTCTGGAGGTGGGGGGAACCAGTTCTGTGAGGCTTTCGAAGTCGGGCTCGTTGGCGCCGTCCGGCGTACGCGGCTCAGGGACGTCCGGGTCCGAGGGGTGGGGCTGGTCGCCGAGCCGGCGTTGCGGGCGCTGTGCCTCCAACTGCGACGCGGGTGGCGTGTTCGGTGTCCTCGGGACGCCCTCCCACTGCCCGCCCGGTTCCCGGACCGCGAACCGCATGGAGTCGATGTCGACCGGGTCCCCGGACCTCTGGTGCCGGTACGGCGCGTTCGGCCGCGGATCCGTGCTGCCGTCGGGGAACGCGTCGACGAGCTTGCCGCCGGCGGGCTGCGCGTCGAGGAACTTGACCTTGCCCCGCCCGTCGACGAACGCGTTGAAGACATGACCGCCGCCCGGAACGTCGGGGTTGCCGGACTTCCAGGTCACGAAGACGTTCGCGTGGGTGCCTGCCGGCCTACCGCGCAGCGCGTCGACCAGCGTGCGGTACGCGTGGTCGGTGAACTCCGCAGGATTGTGCGGCCGGTCCGGAGCTCGCAGCTTGTGCTCCGGCTTGAAGTCCGCCAGGTCCATCCACTCGAGGGTGCCTTCCGGGTACTCCCCGCCCTTGAACGTGTTTCCGGCCGCGAGCCGCGGATGGTCGCCGTTCAGGATGTCCGCGGTGTTCCGCGAGACCTCCGCGCAGTTCATCTGGTAGTGCGCGCTCTTCCTGTTGTCCGGGTTGACCAGGCCCTTCCAGGCGTTCACGTTGCTCCACGGCGGGTCGCCGACCACCTCGGTCAGCCGGCCCCAGCGCGGGTCGCGGATATCCGGCGGGATGTGCGAGAACGGGTCCACGTCCGGCCGCGGCTTCCCCGGTTCCGGGCGCAGGTACTCCGGCTTCAGCTTGTCGACCTCGACCTGCCGCCGCAGCGGATCGTCCCATCCCGGGTCGTTCCCGGCGTCGTACGACGTACGCCGAGGCGGAGCCGGCCGCACCGGCCCGAACGGCCGCACAGGTTCCGGGTACGGCGTCCGCGCGGCGGCGGGCGCCTGCGGCGGGTTGTGCGGAGCGGGCTTGTCAGGCGTACGCAGCGGCGGCTCCACATGCCCAGGCACCCCCGGCTGCACCGGAACCGGCGCAACCCCAGGCTCCACCCGCCCACCACCATCCCCATCCACCCGTCCAACCCCCGCCCCCACACGCCCCGCCTCAGGCACCCGCGTCGACTCGGGCACCCGCGTGGACTCCGGCGTCCGGGTCGACTCCGGCGTACGCGTGGACTCCGGCGTGCGCGTGGACTCCGGCGTGCGCGTGGACTCCGGCGTGCGCGTGGACTCCGGCGTACGCGTGGACTCCGGCGTACGCGTGGACTCCGGCGTACGCGTGGACTCCGGCGTACGCGTGGACTCCGGCGTACGCGTGGACTCCGGCGTACGCGTGGACTCCGGCGTACGCGTGGACTCCGGCGTACGCGTGGACTCCGGCGTACGCGTGGACTCCGGCGTACGCGTGGACTCCGGCGTACGCGTGGACTCCGGCGTGCGCGTGGACTCCGGCGTGCGCGTGGGGTGCGGGGTGTGGGTGGGGTGCGGGGTGTGGGTTGTGGGGGTGGTGGAGGGTGAGTCGGGGCGGGGGGTGGTTGGGGTGTGGGTGGGTGGGGTTGGGATCGGGTCGGGCGTTCGGGGGTCGGGAGTGGTTGTCGGGTTCGGGGTGTGGGTGGGTGGGTTTGTCGGGTCGGTGGTGCGGCCGGTCGGGGGTGTGGTCGGGGGATTCGTGGGCGTCGTCGTACCGGGGTCTGCCGGAGACGTCGGCCTGTCGGCGCTGCCGGGGACGTCGACAGGGTCGGTCCCGTCAACACCCGTCGGGTGTGCGGACGACGTACTGTCGACACCGGTCGGATGCGATGTGCTGTCGAGGGTGTCGTTTGGTGTGGTGCCGGAGGGCAAGTTGGTGCCGTCCGACGGTACGTCCACGTCGACGCCTCGGGAGCCTTGGTAGCTGAACGTGTCGCCTACGATCGGGATCTTCGACAGGCCGTTCACCACGTCGGCGACCTTGGGGATCGACGTGACCGCGGCCAGCACGTTGTCGTGCAGCGCGATGCGGGTGTTCTGCGCAATCTCCGCCACCCGGGCGACCTTCGCGACCGTCGCGCTCAACGCACCGAACCGGCCGGCGAGTGCCGCCGTCTTGATCGCGCCACCGGCACCACCGCTGGCGACTGTCGTGACGATGTTCGTGAGCGTGTACCCGAGCGCCTTCCCAGGGTTCTCGCTCCACTCGTCCCAGGCGACGAAGCCCTTGAACATCTGCTCGCCCATGTCCAGGCCGGTCTCGGTCCACTCCTTCAGCCACTCCGGCCGCTCCATGCCGAAGAACTCTTCGCCGATCCACCCCTGGACCTGCAGCGGAACCGTCGCGACCTGACCCACCAGCGTCCCCAGGCCGACCCAGGCGTTCCCCGAGTCCTCCCACGTCGGGATGTCGTAGTTCAGCGTGTCCTTCGACCAGTCCCGCAGCGCGTCCCACTCACCCAGCAGCGGCAGCACCGGTACCAGCGTCAGAACGCCCTCGACCAGCTCACCGAGCGCCGTGTAGACGCCCTGTTCGAAGCCGACCACGAAGTCTGCGGTGTCCTCCCACCACGGCTTGTCCCACTCCTCGGCGGATCCCCACGGTGGTTCCTCCTCGGTCGGCTCGTCCTCGGGCGGCGCCGGCGGCTCCTCCCCTTCGCGCAGGCCGGTCTCCGGATCCCAGGCGTCGCCGCCGAAGAGCCCGAGGATCCCGTTCGCGGCCGTGAAGCAGATCTCCGGCAGCTTCTCGGTCATCACGAGGTCGACCGTGGCGACGAGCAGGTTGTGCTCCAGGACCAGGTCCTCGTTCTTCTGCCAGTCCGGGTCGGCATCCTTCCGGCTGATCCAGTCCCACGCATCCGCCCGCGTGTTCTCGAGCACCGACAACTGCTCCCGCGCGTTGTCGGCGAGCACCTGCAGGTACGTCGCCATCGTCGGCAGACTCGCGCCGAACTCGCTGAGGTTGGTCTGCACCTTCACCGTCGAGTTCAGCAGCAACTCGCGCTCCGGCGCCTCGTAGACCCCGCCCAACCCCTGGAACTTGTGGTGGATGTCCGTGCCCAGGTCACCGAACTGCCCGCCCAGACCGCTCAGCGTCCCGACGTTCTCGTCGAGCGCCGCGACCACCTTCGCCACATCCTCGACCGGGATGCCCTCGGGTTTGATCATCGGGCGGCTGCCATCGCGTCGGCGACCGTCCGCTCGCTGGGCGCGAACGACACGATGCCGTGCGCACCGATCAGGAACAGCAGGTTGGCGTACCCCGGCGGCACGACCAGCAGATACTCCTGCACCTGGTAGACCACCCAGCCCGCCAGTTCCTCGGGCGTCGCGCCCAGCTCGGGCTCCGGTGCCTGCGCCGTCAGCCACTCGGCGAGCCGCGCCCGGGCAGCGTCGGCCACCTCGTCGGGCACCGCGTGGGACACAGCGTGGGGCACAGCGTGGGACACCGGCGCCGGACTCTCGCCGGTCATACGGCGGTGTCCCCGCCGTTCGGGTCCGGCACCGTCGAACCGGGAATCTCGACGATACCGAGCGACGCCTGTCGCTGAGCGGTCTCCGCCATCGTCTCCTGCCCTTCCATGTACGCCGTGACGGCGTTCACCGTGCCGTACATCGAAGCGCTGACCTGCCTGGCCGCCGCCTCCACGATCGGCGACCAGTGCTCGGCGTACTCGGCGACCGCCACCGCCACGACGGAGAAGACGTCGTAGTTCAGGCCCTCGATCGTCGCGCCCAGACTGTCGCCGTACGAGATCCCCAGTGCCTCGAACGGCTCCGCCGCGGTCGCGGTCGCGGAGAGAACCTGGTTCACGCCGTCGACGTCGATATCCCAGTCCACTGCTGCTCCGGTCAGCCGCCGATGCCGTCGACGGCAGCGGACGCCTTCCGCAGGGTCGCCGCCGCGGTGGCGTCGTTCTGCACGAGCGTCTCCTTCAGCGATGCGATGACTGCGAGCGTCGACTCGGCAGCGCTGTCGAACCTGTCCTCGACCGCCCGGTAGCTCTCGGTCACCCCACTCGCGGAAGCGTCGGCCAGGGCGGACTCGACGTTCTGACGGTGAGCCTCGATCAGACCGGAGATCCGGCCGGAGAGGCTGTTGATCGTCGCCTGAACCTCGCTCGAGGCGGCGGTGTCGTAGCTGTTGCGCGATGCCATCGGCGGGTCCTCTCAGCGCTTGCCGAACCGGGCGCCGTCGAAGTCGGCGCCTCCCTGGTTCTTCTTGGCGGTGTCGGCCATCTCGGTGTCACCGGTCCGGAAGGCCGCGTCCATGCCGGCCTGTCCCTCGGTGATCGCCGCGAGGCCCGCGTTCAGGTCGGCCGCGATGCTGTCGACGTTCGCCTTGAACGAGTCGAACATCGCCTTGCCGGAACCGTTCATCTTTCCTTCCAGCGGTTCCGCCGCCGCGACCAGCTGCCTGACCAGCCCACCGAGGTCCTCGGTGCCCGTCGACGTCTTCTTCACCAGCTGACTCAGGGTGTCCTGACCCATGTCCCAGCGTCCGGTCACGCTCTCTCCTTCGCCCGGTGATGCCTCGGGTCCCAGTTGACCAGGAGGTGCTTTCCACCCGCTTTCTGTTCGCTTTCCGGTGCCGGGTAGACCTGGCACACGGCAGACTGTGGGGCGTGGGAGAGGCTGACCGATGACGGGTACGACGAACGACGCGACCGTCGTGAAGGCGATCGCGGACCTCGCGCCGATGTGGCTGCCGGGGTGTGTCGTCGACACTGCCGAGCGGACGGTCGAGGTCGGCTGGGGCCGTGGCGCGCTGCAGATGTCCGCCGTCGTCGGGCTCGGCGAGATCGTCGACCGGTGCCGTCAGCTCCCGCAGCAGTTGTGGGCCGACCAGATCGAGGCGTGGCTGCGGGCGGTCGTCGCGGAGGGCGAGCTGGCCACCGAGGAGCACCGCTTCGGCGATGTCGCTGTACGGCAGCGGGCGATGTTGTTGCAGCGCGGGTGGTCGGCGCGGACGTCGGGTCCGGTGGCGGATGCGTTGATCCCGTTCGGTGACCACTTCGAGGTCGTGGTGTTCATCGGTACCGGGACGGACTACCGGCGGTTGACGGTGATCCGGCGATCGATGCTCGGGCTCGGCGATCCCGACGTACCGTCGCCGGTGCAGCTGACGCTGGAGCAGATCGCGGACCTGCGGCCGGCCGAGCACGACGGGATCTCGGTGCTCAGCCGGGACGACGACCCGCTGGTGTCGATGGCGGTCGTCGACCGGGAGAACCTGCTGCCGCAGGCGTCGATCGGGCTCGGCGTTCTGCTCGGTGTGCCGCGGTTGAGCACGGTCGCGTACTGTCCCGCGGACGCGGGGCAGGCGACTGCGGACCGGCTGGCGCAGTTCGTGGCGGAGACCTATCGCGACGCGCCGGACCAGTGCAGCCCGGATCTGTTCTGGCTGCAGGGCGACCGCATGGTGCAGGTCCCGGTCACGCTGGCGAAGCCGCCGGCAGTCGTGCTGCCGGCGGCCCTGCTCCCGTCACCGCGCCGGACGTGGTTCCGCCACCTCGCCCAACAAGTCTTCCGCCGCTGACCCGAGCCCTGATTCGCCGTTCGCGCTCAGCTTGCGACGCGTTTCCTGGCTGCTGCCTTCTTCGCCGGCGCCTTCTTGGCCGCCGTCTTCTTCGCCACTGCCTTCTTGGCAACGGCCTTCTTCGCCGTCGTCTTCGTGGCCGGCTTGGCCTTCGCGGCGGCTGCTGCCTTCTTGGCGCTCGGCTTCGCGGCGCGACCCTCGAGGATCTCGGCGAGGAACTGGCCCGTGTACGATGCCGGGTTCGCCGCGACCTGCTCCGGCGTACCCTCCGCCACCAGCGTCCCGCCGCGGCGACCGCCGTCCGGACCGAGGTCGATCAGCCAGTCCGCGGTCTTGATGACGTCGAGGTTGTGCTCGATCACCAGCACCGAGTTGCCCTTGTCCACCAGACCGCTCAGCACGCCCAGCAGCTTCCGGATGTCCTCGAAGTGCAGACCCGTGGTCGGCTCGTCCAGCACGTACACCGTCCGGCCGGTCGACCGCCGCTGCAGCTCCGACGCCAGCTTCACACGCTGCGCCTCACCGCCGGACAGCGTCGGCGCCGGCTGACCGAGCCGGACGTACCCGAGGCCGACCTCGACCAGCGTCTTCAGGTGCCGCGAGATCGCCGGGATCGCGGCGAAGAACTCCGACGCCTCCTCGATCGGCATGTCCAGCACGTCCGCGACCGTCTTGCCCTTGTAGTGCACCTCGAGCGTCTCGCGGTTGTAGCGGGCGCCGTGGCACACCTCGCACGGGACGTACACGTCCGGCAGGAAGTTCATCTCGATCTTCAGCGTGCCGTCGCCCGAACACGCCTCGCAGCGGCCGCCCTTGACGTTGAACGAGAACCGGCCCTGCTGGTACCCGCGGACCTTCGCCTCCGGCGTCTCCGCGAACAGCTTGCGGACGTGGTCCCAGACACCGGTGTACGTCGCCGGGTTCGACCGCGGGGTCCGGCCGATCGGCGACTGATCGACGTGGATGACCTTGTCGACCAGCTCCATCCCGGAGATCTTCGTGTGCCGCCCCGGCACCGCGCGGGCGCCGTAGATCTGCCGCGCCAGCGACGTGTACAGGATGTCGTTGACCAGCGTGGACTTGCCCGAGCCGGACACCCCGGTGACCGCGACGAACACCCCGAGCGGGATGGTCACGTCGATGTCCTTGAGGTTGTTCTGCCGGGCGCCGTACACGGTCAGCTCGCGGCCCTCGGTCAGCGGCCGGCGGACCTCTGGGATCGGGATCTCCTTGCGGCCGGACACGTACGCACCGGTGATCGAGTCCGGGTGGTTGCGCAGGTCTTCGACCGTCCCGGACACGACGACCTGACCGCCGTGCTCACCGGCGCCCGGGCCGATGTCGACGACCCAGTCGGCGTGGTCGATGGTGTCCTCGTCGTGCTCGACCACGATCAGCGTGTTGCCGAGCTCCTTGAGCCGGACCAGCGTGTCGATCAGCCGCCGGTTGTCCCGCTGGTGCAGGCCGATCGACGGCTCGTCGAGCACGTACAGCACGCCGACCAGGCCGGAGCCGATCTGCGTCGCCAGCCGGATCCGCTGCGCCTCGCCGCCGGACAACGACCCCGCCGGCCGGCTCAGCGCCAGGTAGTCCAGGCCGACGTCGAGCAGGAACCGCAGCCGCTCGCCGATCTCCTTGACCACGCGCTCCGCGATCTGCTTCTCCCGCGGCGTCAGCTCCATCCGGACCAGGAAGTCGTGCACCTCGTCGATCGACATCGCGCTGATCTCGGCGATGTTCTTCCCCCCGAGCGTGACCGCGAGCGAGATCGGCTTCAGCCGCGCGCCGTTGCAGGCCAGGCACGGGACCTCGCGCATGTACTCCTCGAAGCGCTCCCGCCCGGTGTCGCTGGACGCCTCCGCGTGCCGGCGTTCGACGTACGGGATCACGCCCTCGAAGGTCGTGTAGTACGACCGCTCGCGGCCGTAGCGGTTCTGGTAGGAGACGTGGACCTGCTTGTCGTGGCCGGTGAGCAGCGCCTTCTTCGCCTTCGCCGGCAGCTCCCCGAACGGCGTGCTGGTCTTGAACTTGAGGTCCCGCGCCAACGCCTCGAGCAGGCGCTCGAAGTACTGCGAGACGTTCTGCCCCGACCACGGCTGGATCGCGCCCTCGTCGAGCGACTTGGACGGGTCCGGGACCAGCAGCTCCGGGTCGACCTCCATCCGCGTGCCGAGGCCGGTGCACACCGGGCAGGCGCCGTACGGCGAGTTGAACGAGAACGACCGCGGCTCGAGCTCGTCGATCGCCAGCGGGTGGTCGTTGGGGCAGGCGAGCTTCTCGGAGAACCGGCGCTCGCGGTGCGGGTCGTCGTCGGGCAGGTCGACGAAGTCGAGCACGACCAGGCCGCTCGCCAGGCCGAGCGCGGTCTCCACCGAGTCGGTCAGCCGCTGCTTCGCGGACTCCTTCACCGCGAGCCGGTCGACGACGACGTCGATGCTGTGCTTCTTCTGCTTGTCGAGCTTCGGCGGGTCGGTGAGCTGGATCGTCTCGCCGTCGACGCGGGCCCGCGAGAACCCCTGGCCGGTCAGCTGCCGGAGCAGGTCGACGTACTCGCCCTTGCGGCCGCGGACGACCGGGGCGAGCACCTGGAACCGGGTGCCCTCCTTCAGCTCGAGCACCCGGTCGACGATCTGCTGCGGGGTCTGCCGCGCGATCGGCTCGCCGCACTCCGGGCAGTGCGGACGCCCGGCGCGGGCGAACAGCAGCCGGAGGTAGTCGTAGACCTCGGTGATCGTGCCGACGGTGGACCGCGGGTTGCGCGAGGTGGACTTCTGGTCGATCGAGACGGCCGGCGACAGGCCCTCGATGAAGTCGACGTCCGGCTTGTCCATCTGGCCGAGGAACTGCCGCGCGTACGCCGAGAGCGACTCGACGTAGCGCCGCTGGCCCTCGGCGAAGATGGTGTCGAAGGCCAGGCTGGACTTCCCGGACCCGGACAGGCCGGTGAAGACGATCATGGCGTCCCGCGGCAGGTCGACCGAGACGTCCTTCAGGTTGTGCTCACGCGCTCCACGCACGATCAGACGGTCAGACACAAGCTCACTCTCAGCCGTTCTCGAGGGTTTCCGGGTGGGTTCCCTGCAGCGTTCTCTGGCATGCCCGGTCATGCTAACTAGGCCCACCGACAAAAACTTCCGCCGCCGGATCCGGCGGCTGCTTCGAAAGTATATTCGACCGCGGAGGGTGGTCGCTGCAACCCGGCCGGAGGTGCGAGGATCGGCGGTGTCGCAGCGATCAGGTACCGATAGCAGGGAGAGGCGAGATGCCGGAGTACCACGGGAACGTCAAGGTCGGCGGGGCCGCCCAGACGCACGAGCTGGCGCACCTGATGATCACCAAGGTCGCGGTCGGGCCGATGGACAACAACGCCTACCTGCTGCGGTGCCGGCAGACCGACGAGCAGGTGCTCGTCGACGCCGCGAACGAGCCGGCCACCCTGCTCCGGCTGATCGGCGACGCGGGTCTCGCACGGGTGATCACCACGCACCGCCACCAGGACCACTGGGAGGCGCTTGCCGAGGTCGTCGCCCGCACCGGCGCCACCACGGTCGCCGGACGGCACGACGCCGAGGGCATCCCGGTCCCGACCGACCAGCTCGCCGACGACGGCGACCAGATCGCCGTCGGCCGCTGCACCCTGCGCGTCATCCACCTGGTCGGCCACACGCCGGGCTCGATCGCCCTCGTGTACGACGACCCGGACGGCCCGCCGCACCTCTTCACCGGCGACTCCCTGTTCCCCGGCGGCGTCGGCAACACCCAGGGCGACGCGGAGCGGTTCACGTCGCTGATCAACGACGTCGAGACCAAACTCTTCGGCACCCTCCCGGACGAAACCTGGGTCTACCCCGGCCACGGCGCCGACACCACCCTGGGCGCCGAACGCCCCCACCTCCCCGAGTGGCGCGAACGCGGCTGGTAGCAGTGTTCGAGTACCACGGCTGGGCCACACTCCGGGACACCCAGGACGAGTGGAGCACAGCCGGCGCCGCCGACGACCTCAGCAAGCCGGCGTACGACGCGGTGACGGCCGCAATCGCCGGCGGACGACTGGGTGACCTGGGTGATGAAGCGCGGGAAGGCAACTCCTGAGGCCGACGGCTACCTGTCGCCGCATATCGGTGCCGTGGAAGACGACCTCAGCTGAGGCGCGCGCGGGCCTCGTCGAGGTTGCCGGAGATGTGCGACGCGACGCCGAGGTGCCGGAGGTCGTAGGAGAGGGGCAGTTTGTCGCCGGTAGTGCGGGACGGCCGCGGTGTGGTCGTCGCGGACGACCTGGTGCAAGCAGCCGCTCCAGAAGCGTGCCTCGCCTCCACCGCGTCGAGCGCACGATCCGCCGCCGGCAGACCGCCGTACTCGCCGTTGAAGACCGCCCGCTCGTACACCTCGTCGACCTGCCGCATCAGCTCGTCCACGTCGCAGATCCTAGAGTGACCGAATGGGTGGATTCGCGCGGTACGAACCGGGTGCTGCCCGGCAGACAGTCGACGTGCAGGTGCGGCGGGCCATGGGCGGTGATCTCGTGCGGTGTGCCGAGCTGATCGTTTCGCGGGCGGGTGGGTCGGTGGACGAGCGACGCCGCCGGCTCGAGGCGGATCTCGCGGATCCTGAGCGCTACACGGTCGTCGCGGAGGTCGACGGTGAGGTTGTCGGGTACGGCGCTGTCATCCGGCACCAGGTCGCGCCGACGGATCCACCTGGCACGGCGCCGGACGGGTACTACCTCATCGGGCTGATCGTCTCGCCGGACCGACGGCGGCACGGGATCGGCGACCTGCTCACCCGCGAGCGGATGCGCTGGACCGCTCGGCGCGCAGACGAGATCTACACCTTCGTCAACCTCGCGAACGGTGCCGTACGCGATCTCCACGAGCGCTTCGGGTTCACCGAGGTCACACGCGACTTCACGTTCCCGAATGCCCCACTCGAACCCGGTACCTGCGTGCTGCTGCGCGCCGTCCTAGGTCCATGACGAGCTGGCGGGAGGTCTGTGAGCTGGCTGGGCGGTTGCCTGATGCGCGGCTCGGTGAGGCGCATGAGGGGTCGCCGGCGTGGTATGCCGGGCGGCATCAGTTCGCTCGGCTCCGGTGGGACGACGACGGGCGCGAGCTGCTGCAGGTCTGGACGGGCGACATGGACGCCGGTGCGGCGCTGGCCGGGCGGCCGGACGTGTTTCCGGTCGTCAACAGCTTCCAGTACCGCGTGACCGCCTGGTGCTACCTCGACCGGATCGACCTGCGCGAGACCGCCGAGCTCCTGCTCGATTCGTACGGCATCCGCGGCGGACCTACCCGCCGCCGCGCGGTTGACCCGGACGAGTTCCTGCCGCCGGTGTGATTCAGCGGTCGGTGAGTTCTGCTGGGTAGGCGATGACGTCGACCAGGGCGTGGTTGCGGATCGCGGTGATTTCCGTGCGGCGGGCGATGGCGTCTTCGAAGAGTTGGCGTTGCAGGGACTGGGCGTCGCGGAGGGGTACGCCGTTGACGGCCAGGACCAGGTCGCCCTGGCGGAGGCCTGCTGCGGCGGCGGGGCTTGCGGGGAGTACTTCGACCACTCGGAGCGCCGAGCGCTGGTCGAAGCGCTGCGCCAGCGCCGGCTCTAGCGGCGCGGGGGTGGTGACGAGTCCGAGGTACGCGCGGCGTACCCGGCTGTCGTGCAGCAGCGCGTAGATGATCCGGCGGGTCGTCGGGTTGACGGGGACTGCCAGGCCGAGCCCGATCCCGGCGACGGCGGTGTTGATGCCGATCACCCGGCCGTGGCTGTCGGCGAGCGCGCCACCGGAGTTGCCCGGGTTCAGCGCCGCGTCGGTCTGGATCACGTCCTCGATGATCCGGTGCGCCGTACCGCTGCGCACCGGCAGCGCCCGCCCGAGCGCGCTCACCACCCCCGCCGTCACGCTTCCGGCCAGGCCGAGCGGGTTGCCCACGGCAACCACCAGGTTCCCGACCTTGAGGTGGTCCGCGTCGCCGTACTCGGGCGGATCCGGGATGTCCCGGTCGGCCCGCAGTACGGCGAGGTCCGACAGCCGGTCGACACCCACCACGCGGGCCTGCGCCGTCGTACCGTCGGCGAACTCCGCCGCCGCCTCCGTCCCGTCGCCGACCACGTGCGCGTTGGTCAGCAGGTGCCCGTCGCCGGTCAGGACGACGGCCGAGCCGGACGAGTCGCCGCGCCGGCTGTGGATCCGCAGGCTCGCGACCCGCGGGATCAGGTGCTCCGCCACGCCCGAGACCACCCGGGAGTAAGCGTCCAGAACGTCGTCCCCAGCCATCTCGTCGGCCATCGCCCTCGCCTCCTGAATTACAAGATTACAAGCCGAATCCAACGTGAACCGGCCCACAAACCTGACCGATCGGTTGAAGACTGGCCGATCGGTCAGTCAAGATCGTTGTCATGGCAGTCACCACCCCCGCCCGGGAGCGGACCAGGCGCGAGATCGTGCGCCAGGCGATGGACCTGTTCCAGGCGGCCGGCTACAACGCGACGTCACTGCAGGACATCGCGACCGCCGCCGGCTGCTCCAAGGCGACGGTGCTGTACCACTTCAGCGGCAAGCCGGCCGTGCTCGCGGCCGTCCTCGAGCCCGCCGCGGCCGACCTCGCGCAACTGGTCGCCGCCGCGGCCGAACTGCCCCGCCGCGAGGCGCAGGACCTCGCCATCGCGCGCTTCATCGACCTCGCGGTCGAGCACCGCGGCGTCGTCGACGTACTGCAGGACATCCTCCCGGTCATCGAGGACATGCCGGAGATCGCCTCGCTGGTGGCCGACGGTCTGCGGATGACCGAGCTGATGGCCGGCTCCGACGACCCGCTCGAGCAGGACCTGGCGAAGTTCGCGATCAACGGGCTGCTCGGCGAGTGCCGGCACTCCGGCGAGCGCAGCGACGACGACCTCCGAAGACTCTGCGACATCGCGCTGCGGAGACTCCTCCCGCGCGCCTGACCCCAGCCTCCCCGCCGCCGCGGGGCGATCACTTCTGCCCGTACGCCGTACCGACCTGAACGGACGCACTTCCCGATGGCCAATCTGCTGTACCGGCTCGGCCGGTTCTCGTACCAGCGCCGGCGCCTCGTCGCCGCCGTGTGGGCGCTGTTCCTCGTCGTCCTGGGCGTCGGCGCGCTGACGCTCGGCGGCAAGACCGCGAACACGTTCTCGATCCCGGGCACCGAGTCGCAGCGCGCGCTCGACGCCCTGAAGCAGGAGCTCCCGGCGGCCAGCGGCGCGTCCGCGACCGTCGTCGTGAAGGCACCCGACGGGAAGACGCTCGCGGACCCGACGGTGAAGGCGGCCGTCGGCGCGACGGTCGCCAAGGTCGCGACGGTGCCCGAGGTGATCGCGGCCGTCGACCCGTTCACCAGCAAGGCGATCAGTCCGGATGGTACGACGGGACTCATCAGCGTCCAGTTCGACAAGCCGGCCGACGAGCTCGCGCCGGAGAGCAGTGACGCGTACGACGCGTTGAGCGGTCTGAGCTCCGGCGACCTCGAGGTGGTGCCGGGCGGTCAGATCAAGGCCGGGATCCCGGAGATCGGCGCGACCGAGGTCATCGGGGTTGCAGTGGCCGCGGTGGTCCTGATCGTCACGTTCGGCTCGCTGGTCGCTGCCGGTATGACGTTGCTGACGGCGCTGCTCGGCGTCCTCGCCGGGATGGCCGGCCTGTTCATCGTGACCGCGTTCACCGACGTCTCCTCGACCGCGCCGATCCTGGCGTTGATGCTCGGGCTCGCGGTGGGCATCGACTACTCGCTGTTCATCAGCTCGCGCCACCGCACACAGCTCGGCGAGGGGATGGATCCGGAGGAGTCGGTCGCGCGGGCGACGGCGACGGCCGGGTCGGCGGTGCTGTTCGCCGGGGCGACCGTGGTGATCGCGCTCGCCGGGCTGTCGGTGGTCGGCGTACCGTTCCTGACCGCGATGGGGCTCGCCGCGGCTGCGACCGTACTCACGGCCGTGCTGGTCGCGTTGACGTTGCTGCCGGCGCTGCTCGGCTTCGTCGGGAACCGGGTGCTGCCGCGGAAGCTCCGGAAGGCTCCGGGCGCGGCGGCTCCCGTCGGGGGCTTCGGTTTCCGGTGGGGCCGGCTCGTCACGCGGCTCCGGGTGCCGATCGTTGCTATCGGCATCATCGGGCTCGGCGTGCTCGCGATCCCGGCGAAGGACATGCAGCTCGCGCTGCCGGACGGTGCGTCGGCCCCGGCCGAGAGCAACCAGCGGATCGCGTACGACCTGACCGCGGCCGCGTTCGGGCCGGGCGCCAACGGGCCGCTCGTGGTCGTTGTGAAGAGCAACGACGCCGCCACCTCCAACGGTCTCGTGCAGCAGGTCCTCGGCAAGGCGCAAGGTCTGCCCGATGTACTCGCGGCGCAGCCGGCGGCCGCGAGTCAGGACGGTACGACGCGGCTGCTGCAGGTGATCCCGAAGAGCGGACCGGCCAGCGCTGAGACCGCTGAGCTGGTGAAGGATCTGCGGGCCGCCGTACAGCCGCTGGCCACCGGCGGCGCGAGCATCTCCGTCACAGGCAACACCGCCGTCGGCGTCGACGTGTCGAACAAGCTGTCCGACGCGTTGCCGACGTACCTGTTCGTGGTGATCGGGCTGTCGTTCCTGCTGTTGCTGCTCGCGTTCCGGTCGGTGCTGGTGCCGTTGAAGGCGACGCTCGGGTTCGTGCTGACGATCGGGGCGACGTTCGGGATCACGGTCGCGGTGTTCCAGGAGGGGCACCTGGCGAGCCTGGTCGGGCTGGACTCCCCCGGTCCGCTGGTGAGCTTCCTGCCGATCATCATGATGGGCATCCTGTTCGGGCTCGCGATGGACTACGAGGTGTTCATCGTGTCCCGGGTCCGCGAGGAGTTCGTGCACGGCCTGCACGCGAACGACGCCACCGTCCAGGGCCTCGGCCACGGCGCCCGCGTCGTCACCGCCGCCGCGCTGATCATGGCGTCGGTCTTCGCCGGCTTCATCCTCGTCGAGGACCCGATCATCAAGGCGATCGGCTTCGGCCTCACGATCGGCGTGCTGATCGACGCCTTCGTGGTCCGGATGACGCTCGTCCCCGCCATCCTCAGCCTCCTCGGCGACCGCGCCTGGTGGTTCCCGAAGTGGCTCGACCGCCTCACCCCCAAGGTAGACATCGAAGGCGAAACCCTCCGCACCGAACCCAGACAACTGGCCGACGTCAACTGACCTCACCGCAACAGACCGGAGGCGTCCCCGACGAGGTACTGCGGGTAGGTGTCGGCGTTGATACCTACCCGCCCGGCGATGGCCGAGGCAGGCACGAGGTAGATCCGGCCGTCGCCCAGGACGATGAAGAACAGGTCGATCAGGTCCGGGTCGTACGGCACCCTGCCGGCGGAACTCTCCAGACGGTACGGGCGTCGCCCGACAGTTACGAGCCAGTGCGCGTCGCTGGTAGTTGACGAGCACGTCTTGACCTGTACGCGTAGGACTCCCGTCTGCGCCGTCACGAGGAGGTCGTACACCTGCGGCTCGACGGGGAGCGCGACGCCGTACCCGCGGAGGGTGAACCAGGCCATGGCCAGCGAGGTCCCAGCAGCACGCAGCGACGTCGGCTGGTATTCCGATGCTCGCACCTGGTCGGAGAGGGAAGGTGCCGCGGGTGCGGCCAGATGCGTGACCTCGAGCCCGAGTCGGAGCGCGTCGGCCCGGACGCGGACCTGGCTCTCCGACGTGCCGGCTACGCCGAGCGCCGCGAGCACGTCCGTCCAGGAGGCGGAGTTTCGAACGGCGGCGCTCAAGTCGGCATCCGACCACCGGCGGCGGCCGCTGAAGTGCGTCGTCGTGAGGTTGAGGCGGGTCGTATGGCGCTTCAGCGAGCTGATGGTGGCCGATGACGTGCCCTTGAGCCCCAGGGCGCGGGCGACACCGCGCCACGACCGGCTCGCCGCCACCGCGGCGATCAATTGCTCGTCGGTCCAGCTCCGCCCATGCGTCATGCGCAGAAACTAAAGAGAGGCACCGACAGTATCGGTGCCTCTCTCGTGGTCGGGCTGACAGGACTTGAACCTGCGACCCCCGGTCCCCCAGACCGGTGCGCTACCAAACTGCGCCACAGCCCGATGCTCGCTGTTGGGGCGAGCGGGGATTACCTTACCCCATGCGGTGGGTGGTTCCGACCACGGGCCGAGTCAGCGTTTCTTGTTCTTCTGGCGGGCGCGGATCTGGACGTGGACGGGGCTGCCGACGAAGCCGAAGTCCTCGCGGAGGCGGCGTTCGATGAAGCGCTGGTACGACGGCTCGATCTGGCCGGAGGTGAAGATCGCGAAGGTCGGGGGCATCGTGGTGGCCTGGGTGCCGAACAGGATCTTCGGCTGCTTGCCGGAGCGGACCGGGTGCGGGTGGGCGGCGACCAGACGGCCGAGGAACGCGTTCAGCTGGCCGGTCGGGACCCGGGTCTGCCAGCCCTCGAGGGCGGCCTCGATCGCGGGCACCAGCTTCTCCATGTGGCGGCCGGTGAGCGCGCTGATGTTCACCCGCGGCGCCCAGCGGAACTGCACCAGGTCCCGGTCGATCTCGCGCTCCAGGTAGTACCGGCGCTCCTCGTCGACGAGGTCCCACTTGTTGTACGCGATCACCAGGGCCTTGCCGGCTTCCTCGACCGCGTTCATGATCCGCAGGTCCTGCTCGGTGATCGACTCCGAGGCGTCGATCACCACCACCACGACCTCGGCGCGCTCGATGGCGGCGTTGGTCCGCAGCGTCGCGTAGTACTCGTGGCCGGAGGCGTTCTTGACCTTGCGCCGGATGCCGGCGGTGTCGATGAACCGCCACTCCTGGCCGCCGAGCGTGATCAGCTCGTCCACCGGGTCGACGGTGGTGCCGGCGACGTCGCTGACGACGACCCGGTCCTCCTTGGCGACCTTGTTCAGCAGCGAGGACTTGCCGACGTTCGGCTTGCCGACGATCGCGACCCGGCGCGGCCCGCCGGCCTCGCCGTCACGCTCCCGCGGCGCCTCCGGCAGGGCCTCGAGTACGGCGTCCAGCAGGTCGCCGGTGCCGCGGCCGTGCATCGCGGAGACCGGGAACGGCTCGCCGATGCCGAGGCTCCACAGGTTCATCGCCTCGGACTCGATCCGCTGGTCGTCGACCTTGTTCGCGGCCAGCACGACGGGCTTGCCGGACTTCCGCAGCACCCGGACGACCGCCTCGTCGGCGTCGGTGATGCCGACCACAGCGTCGACCACGAACAGCACCGCGTCGGCCGCGTTGATCGCGACCTCCGCCTGCGCCGCGACCAGCGCGGCCATGCCGACCGCGTCCGGGTCCCAGCCGCCAGTGTCGACCACGGTGAACTCCCGGCCGGCCCAGTTGGCGTCGTACGAGACCCGGTCCCGGGTGACGCCCGGGGTGTCCTCGACGACCGCCTCGCGGCGGCCGATGATGCGGTTGACCAGCGTGGACTTGCCCACGTTCGGCCGGCCGACGATCGCGAGCACCGGCAGCGGGCCGGCGTCGTCGCGCTCGTGCGTCGGTACTTCGGTGGGCAGGTCAGTCATCAGGGTCCTTCTGGTCTCGCCAGCCCGGAAGTGGGTGGCCGGTTTCTTCGACGGCCGCCTTCACATGGGCGCGCAGCACGTCACCGATGTGGTCGGCAACCGCCTGGACGTCGGAATGTCTCCTGGGAAAGGGTACGCGCTCGATCGAGAACGGCTCGCCGTACACCACGTCGACCCGGCTCCCGGACGGCGGATGACGCTCCACGCTGCCGTCCGGCAGGCGCGTCCCCATCAGCGCGACCGGCAGGATCGGCGCCCCGGTCACCATCGCCAGGTACGCCACCCCGACCCGGATCCGGCTGAAGTCCCCGGGGCCGCGGGTGCCCTCCGGGTAGATGTTCAGCACCCGGCCGTCCCGCAGCACCTGGATCGACTTCCGGATGGCGAGCGTGTCGTACGCCGACCTGTCGACCGGGATCTGCCCGATCCGGTGCAGGAACTTGCCCTGCAGGCCGCCGAACACCTCGATCTTGCCGAGCTGGTGCAGCATCCGCGGCGCGACGGCGCCGAGCAGCGGGGCGTCGAGCAGACTCAGGTGGTTCGGGGTCATCAGCAGCGGGCCGGTCAGCGGGAACCGGTCCTCGTGATGGATGGTCAGCCGGTACTTGCGGAAGAAGTACGGCCGGGCGAGCCGGCGCACCGGCAGCGCCAGCCGGTACGGCAGCGGGCGCAGGTCGTCGGTGCGCGGCGGCTCGCGGTGCAGCTCGCGCTGCCCGGTCAGCTCAGCCGTCATTCCTGCCCCGGGGAACTGCTTCCGCCTCCTTCGCGAGTCGGCTGATCACGTCGATGACCTCCTCCAGCGACAGATGCGTGGAGTCGACGGTGACGGCGCCGTCGGAGGCGACCATGAACTGCGAGACCGTGGAGTCGTCCGCGTCCCGGCGGACGATCTGGTCGCGGAGCTGCTCGGCGGTCACCGAACCGGTCTCCAGCTCGGCGCCGCGGCGCGACATCCGCGCGTCCTGGTCGGCGGTCAGGTGCACCTTCAGCTCGGCGTCCGGCGCGACCACGGTGGCGATGTCGCGGCCCTCGACCACGATCCCGCCGCCGGGCTGCGCGGCGTCGATGATCTCCCGCTGCCGCCGGGCGAGCTCGTGGCGGACCTCCAGGTTGGTCGCGATCTTCGAGACCACCTCGCTGATCCGCGGCTCCCGGATCGCGGCGGTGATGTCGGTGCCGTCGGCGATCACGAACTGGTTGCCGGGCTCGGTGCTGATCTCCAGCACGAGGTCCCGCGCCCGCTGCGCGACCGCCGCCGTGTCGTCCAGGTCCAGCCCGCGCTCGACCGCCGACCAGGTCACCGCGCGGTACGTCGCACCGGTGTCCAGGTACCGCAGTCCGAGCCGGGTGGCCACTCCGCGGGCGGTGCTCGACTTACCGGAGCCGCTCGGCCCGTCCACAGCGATGATCATGCCCCGAAGATTACCTTCGCCCGGGGACAGTTCAGCGGTGGACCACCCACGCTCGGGGACAACTCAGCGGTGGACTACCCACCCTCGGTCGGTCAGTACGTCGACCAACTGGTCGACGGAGGTGGGCTTGACCGACAGCTCGACCTCACCGACCGGGCGGCCGGGGCTGTGGTCGATGCGGAGGTCCTCGACGTTGGCGCCGGAGGCGGCCGCGTCGGCGAACAGTTTGGCCAGCTGGCCGGGGCGGTCCGGGATCGTCACCAGGACGGTGACCAGGTCGATGTGCGGCGTACCGTGCTTGCCCGGCACCCGGACGGCGCCGGACACGCCCTGCCCGAGGATCGCGGTCAACTCGTCGGCCGCCTCTTCCTTGCCGAGGGCAACGAGCAGCCGGTCGAGGTCGCCGCGGATCTGCTCCAGCAGGCCGGTCAGCGCGGCCGAGTTCGCGGACACGATCTGGGTCCACAGCTTCGGGTCGCCGGCCGCGATCCGGGTGACGTCGCGGACGCCCTGGCCGGACAGTTCGAGATGCGACGACGGCGCGTCCGCGAGCGTCCCCGCGGCGAGCGCGGACATCAGGTGCGGGAGGTGCGAGACGCGGGCGACGCCGAGGTCGTGGTCCTCGACCGACAGCTCGACGGTCCGGGCGCCACACGCCTCCGCGAGCCGCCGCACCAGGTCGACGGCCTGCAAGTCGCTCGCGGCGTGCGGGGTGATTGCCCAGGTCGCGCCGTCGAACAGGTCGGCGCGGGCGGCCAGCGGGCCGTTCCGCTCGGAGCCGGCCATCGGGTGACTGCCGACGTACCGGCTGAGATCACCCGTCAGCCGGCCGGCGTCCGCCAGCGGCTTCGACTTCACGCTCGCCGCATCGGTGACGATCGCCCCGGAACGCTCGGTCTGCTCGAGCTGCTCGGCGACCACCGCGCCGACGTGGTCCGGCGGTACGGCGACCACGACCAGCTGCGGCTCGATCTGGACCAGCCGCGAGCCCGCGCCGATCCGCTCGGCCATCAGCGCGTTGTCCGGGTTGCCGTCGACGAGCTCCACGACGACACCCAGCCGCGCGAGCGCGAGACCGATCGACGTCCCGATCAGCCCGGTCCCGACGATCCGGACCGGACCACGCAACTCACTCACTGGGCGCCGGTCAGGTCCGGACGGAGCGCGACGGCGCCGTGCAGGTAGACGTGCTGGATCTTGTCGCGGGCGCGCGGCGTCTCGGTGTGCACCATCAGCCGGACCACCCGCGGCAGCGCGTGCGGCACCGGGATCTCCTGCATGCACATCAGCGGTACGTCGGTCAGCCCGATCTGCCGGCCCGCGACCGCGGGAAACTCCGAGCGCAGGTCCGACGTGACGGTGAACAGGATGCTGATCAGATCCTCGTTCTCCAGATCGTTCGCCTCCAGGACCGCCTTCACCAGCTCCGCGGACCGCTCGAGCAGGTGCTCGCGCTCGTCCACGTCCAGCTGGGTGGCACCCCGGATCGCCCGTACCGCCACGTCTCCTCCTTCGTCCTTGTCCCCCCAAGCCTAGGGCAGCGTAGTCAAAGAATGGACAGCCGTCTCAGCGGCGTCGACCGTCTGCTCCAGGAGCAGCGCGATCGTCATCGGCCCGACGCCGCCCGGAACCGGCGTGATCAGCCGCGCGACCGCGGCCGCCTCGGCGAAGTGCACGTCGCCGACGTTGCCCTCGTTGTACCCGGCATCGACCACGACGGCGCCCGGCTTCAGCCAGTCGCCGCGGACGAAGTCCGGCTTGCCGACGGCGGCGATCACGATGTCCGCGGCCCGGACCAGCTCGGGCAGGTCCCGGGTCCGGGAGTGCGTGTAGGTGACGGTGGCGTTCGATGCCAGCAGCAACATGCCGGCCGGCTTGCCGAGGATCGGGCTGCGGCCGATCACGACCGCGTGCGCGCCTTCGAGCGGTACGTCGTACGCCGCGAGCAGCCGCATGATGCCGCCGGGCGTTGCGGACCGGAAACCCGGGCCCCCGAAGGCCATCGCGGCGAACGAGCGCATCGTCACGCCGTCGACGTCCTTCGCCGGGTCGATCGCCTCGAAGGCGGCCCGCTCGTCGATCTGCGCCGGCACCGGGTGCTGCAGCAGGATCCCGTGCACCGCCGGGTCGGCGGACAGCTTGGTGATCTCCGCGACGAGCTCCGCGGTGGTCGTCTCGGCCGGGAGTACGACGCTGCGCGACGCGATCCCGGCCTTCTTCGACCGGTTCTGCTTCATCCGCACGTACGTGGCCGACGCCGGGTCGTCACCCACCAGCACGGTCGCCAGGCACGGCTGCACGCCGTACTGCTCCTGCAGGGCCTTGGCGCGCTCGGCCGCCTTCGCCACCATCTCGGCGGCGAGGTCGGTCCCGATCATCAATTCAGCGGTCATCTGCGGCACTCCTCTGCGTTCGAAGGTGCCCAGGCGCGCGGCGAAGCCCGATGGCAGACCGTTCCCCGGTGGTCGTCCACCTCAGCGCCAGTCGCGGTCTGCCCCCAGGATAGCGAGCGCTTACGCGCGCCGGAGAGCCAGGACCGGGATGGTGCGGATGCCGGCGGTACGGCGCTCGTAGTCGGCGAAGCCCGGGTAGCGGCGGGCCTGCTCGGCGTAGATCCGATCGCGCTCAGCGCCGGTCAGCTCGGTGACGAGCGCCAGGTACGTCTCGGTGCCGATCTCCACCGTGGCTTTGCCGGCGGCGACGAGGTTGCGGTACCACTCGGGATCGGCCGGGGCGCCGCCGTTGCTCGCGATCAGGTAGACGACACCGGGATCCGCGTCGTCCGCGAGGTACATCAGCGGGGCGACGTACTCCGTGCCGCTCCGGCGGCCGTAGTGGTGCAGCAGGACCATCGGAGCACCCTCGAACTGCCCTCCGACCTTGCCGTCGTTCGCCCGGAACTCGTCGATGATCTTCTGGTTCCAGTCGCTCATATCTTCCTCCGCAGTTGATTCAAAGAAGTCCTGCGAAGTCCAACGCGAGATAGGCGGCGTCGATTCCGGTCATCGCACCGGGAGTGCGCAGCTCGGCACGGAACGCGTCCACGGTCAGCTCGATCGGGACGCAGTCCTCGGCGTCGTCGAGTTGCTGCTTGCCGTCGGGGCGGCAGCCGCGCGCGATCGCGACGTACTTGCGGAACGTCGAGGAGGCGCCGGACCACTGCCAGCCGGCCACGTCGAGCGTCTCGCAGGTGTAGCCGGTCTCCTCCTCGAGTTCCCGCGCTCCGGCGACGGCCACGTCCTCGCCGGGCTCGACGAGGCCGCCGGGGAGGTTCGTGACGACGCTGTCGGGACCGGCGCGGAACATCCGGATCGTCACGATCCGGCCCTCCGGTGTCAACGGCAGCACGGTGATCCCAGCGCTGAGGCCTGCCTCGGGCCCGAGCACGTCCCAGTCCACCACGCGCCCGTCCGGCATCCGGTACCGCCGCAGCCGCACCGTCAGAAACCGCCGGAACCCAGGCTCCTCCCCCAGCAACTCCCACGGCGCCGGATCCGCCGCCCGAGACGGCTCAGCCGCCACCTTGCCGGTGGCGGCTGAGTTGTCTAGTTGGTCCGTCACAGCGGGCGGTCGTCGTCGGGATTCTCCGGCGGGGCGACCGGTACGTCGTCGTCCGGCGGGGCGACCGGTGCGTCGTCGGCGGACGTCGTCGACGCGTCCTGGGCCGGCGTACCCTCCGGAGCCGCCGCGTCCGCGACACCGTCGCCGGCACCCGCGCCCGACTCGGCGCCCGACTCGGCATCCGCGGGCCGGGAATCGGACAGGATGCGCTCCAGCGTCTCCTCGGAGATCCGCTTGAACTTGCGCACCTGGGTCCTGGTCCGGTCCAGCACCGCGACCTCGAGCTGGTCCGGGGTCAGCTGCCGGACCTCGGTGCCGTCGTGGCCGAGCGCGTCGACCGCGAGCCGGAGCGCGCCGGCCAGCGAGATGCCGTCGGAGTAGTGCTCGCCGACGTAGTCCGCGACCTGCTCGGCCGGGCCGCCCATCACGGCGTACCCGCGGACGTCCGCGATCGAGCCGTCGTAGGTGAGCCGGTAGATCTGGTCCTCGGCCGGGCTGGAGCCGATCTCGGCGACCAGGATCTCGACCTCGAGCGGCTTCTCGCCGCCGGAGGAGAAGATCGCGCCGAGGGTCTGCGCGTACGCGTTGGCCAGCGCCCGGCCGGTGACGTCGCGCCGGTCGTAGGAGTACCCGCGCATGTCGGCGAGCCGGACGCCGGCGATCCGCAGGTTCTCGAACTCGTTGTACCGGCCGACGGCGGCAAACGCCATCCGGTCGTAGATCTCGGCCACCTTGTGCAGCGCGGGCGAGCGGTTCTCCGCGACGAACAGGATGCCGTCGGCATACTGCAGCGCGATCGCGCTGCGGCCCTTGGCGATGCCTTTCCGGGCGAAGTCCGCCCGGTCCCGCATCAGCTGCTCGGGCGAGACGTAGAAGGGAACGCTCATCGAAGGTGTGGTCCTCGTCAGTCGATCGGGATCAAGGGTCAGGTCAGGGACGCCGAGGCCGGGCCGTCGGGACGCGAGTGCCGCTGCGCCCACGCCGCGTCGACCAGCGCCGCCACCTCGTCCTCCGGCAGCCGCCGGTAGCCGTCCGCGGTGACCACGCCGACCACCGGGAAGATCCGCCGCAGCATGTCCGGCCCGCCGGTCGCGGAGTCGTCGTCGGCCGCGTCGATCAGCGACTGGATCGTCACCGTGACGCAGTCGGTCTCGGACAGGTCCTGGCGGTAGAGCTTCTTCAGCGCGCCGCGGGCGAACAGCGAGCCCGAGCCGACACTGTGGAAGTGGGTCTCCTCGTACCGCCCGCCGGTCGGGTCGTAGGAGAAGATCCGGCCGCCCTCGATGTCCTCGTCGTACCCGGCGAACAGCGGCACCACGGTGAGGCCCTGCATCGCCATCGGCAGGTTGCCGCGGATCAGCGCGCTCAGCCGGTTGGCCTTGCCGTCCAGGCTGAGCGTGGCGCCCTCGAGCTTCTCGTAGTGCTCCAGCTCCACCTGGAACAACCGGACCATCTCGATCCCGAAACCGGCCGAGCCGGCGAAGGCGACCGCCGAGTACTCGTCGGCCGGGAACACCTTCTCGATGTCACGCTGGGCGATGATGTTGCCCATCGTGGCCCGCCGGTCGCCGGCCATCACGACGCCACCGGGGAAGGTGGCCGCGACGATCGTCGTACCGTGCGGGACGTCGTTGGACAGGTCACCCTGCCCCAGGGACCGTCGTCCGGGCAGCAGGTCGGGCGCGTGCCCGGCCAGGAAGTCCATGAACGACGAGCCGCCCGGGGTCAGGAAGGCTTCCGGCAGCCGGCCGGAGGCATCGAATGTCATCGAGCGGTTCACTCCCCACCCTTTTGCACGAACCCGCGGACGAACTCCTCCGCGTTCTCCTCGAGCACCTCGTCGATCTCGTCGAGGATCGAGTCGACGTCCTCGTCGAGCCGTTCCTTGCGCTCGGCCACGTCCTCCGATGTCTCGACCTGCTCGATCTCTTCCTCGGTCGAGGAACGCTTCGGCTGCTTGTGCTGCTGACCGCCGTCCTTCGCCATCTGACACCTCCTAGAACCGCTGGGAGGATCGCCCAAATCGACCCTCAAGAGCGACCCTACCCGGCGGCACCCCCAGTAATGGTGCGAACCAGGTCACTGGCGGTGTCGCATTGGTCGAGAAGTGCCCCGACATGGGCCTTCGTGCCGCGCAGCGGGTCGAGTGTCGGGATGCGCTGGAGCGACTCCTTGCCCGGCAGGTCGAAGATCACCGAGTCCCAGGAGGCGGCCGCGACCTGCGGCGCGTACTGCTGCATGCAGCGGCCGCGGAAGTACGCCCGGGTGTCGGTCGGCGGGTGCGCGACCGCCATCCGGATCTCCTCGTCGGTGACGAGCCGCTGCATCCGGCCGGATTTCACCAACTTGTAATAGAGCCCCTTGTCCGGGCGCAGGTCGGCGTACTGCAGGTCGACCAGGTGCAGCTTCGGGTCGTCCCACTCCAGGCCGTCGCGGTCGCGGTAGGACTGCAGCAGCTTGTACTTCGCGACCCAGTCGAGCTGGTCGGCGAGCTTCATCGGGTCGGTGGCGAGCTGGTCGAGCACCTGCTCCCAGCGGTGCAGCACGTCCTTGGTCTGCCGGTCGGCGTCGTCGCCGTACTTGTCCTCGACGTACTTGCGGGCCTGCTCCAGGTACTCCGCCTGCAGCTGGATGGCGGTGATCTTGCGGCCGTCCTTGAGGGTCAGCAGGTGCGTGCAGGTCGGGTCGTGGCTGACCTCGTGCAGCGCGGTCACCGGGCGGTCGACGCCGAGGTCGTCGGTCAGCCAGCCGTCCTCGATCATCGCCAGCACCAGCGAGGTGGTACCGACCTTGAGGTACGTCGAGATCTCGGACAGGTTGGCGTCGCCGATGATCACGTGCAGCCGGCGGTAGCGGTCCGGGTTCGCGTGCGGCTCGTCGCGGGTGTTGATGATCGGCCGTTTCAGCGTCGTCTCGAGGCCGACCTCGACCTCGAAGTAGTCGGCGCGCTGGCTGAGCTGGAAGCCGTGCGTGGCGCCGTCCTGGCCGATCCCCACGCGGCCCGCGCCGGTCACCACCTGACGGCTCACGAAGAACGGCGTCAGGTGCCGCACGATCGACGCGAACGGCGTGGAGCGGCGCATCAGGTAGTTCTCGTGCGAGCCGTACGACGCGCCCTTGTTGTCGACGTTGTTCTTGTAGAGGTTCAGCTGCGGGGCACCGGGGATCAGCCGGGCCTGCCGCGCGCCCTCCATGATCACCAGCTCGCCGGCCTTGTCCCAGACCACCGCGTCCCGCGGGTTGGTCGTCTCGGGCGCGGAGTACTCCGGGTGCGCGTGGTCGACGTACAGCCGGGCGCCGTTGGTGAGGATCACGTTCGCCAGGCCGGTCTCCTCGTCGGTGAGCTGGCTCGAGTCCGCCACCTCCCGGCTCAGGTCGAAGCCGCGCGCGTCCCGCAGCGGGTGCTCCTCGTCGAAGTCCCACCGGGTCTTGCGCGCGAGCGGCTGCGTCTGGGCGTAGCCGTTCACCACCTGGCTCGAGGTCAGCATCGGGTTCGCCCCGGGCTGGCCCGGCACCGAGATCCCGAACTCGGTCTCGGTACCCATGATCCGCCGAACACTCATGGAGTTGAGCCTACGCGGTGCCGGCGACGAAATGGGTTGCCGTGTCCACAGGGTTACCTGTGAGACTGCGGCTGTGGACGAATTGGTGGCGATCCTCGACGACGACAACCAGGTCACCGGCGCAGCGCCGCGGTCCGTCATGCGTCGCGACAACCTGCGGCACTCGGCGACCGGCGTCGTCGTCCGGAATCCGGCCGGCGAGATCTACGTGCACCGCCGGACGCCGACCAAGGACCTGTACCCGAGCCGGTACGACTTCGCGGCCGGCGGCGTCGTGGCGGCCGGCGAGGACCCGTTCCACGCCGTCGTCCGGGAGCTGGAGGAGGAGCTCGGGATCTCCGGCGTGGAGCTGACCCGGCTGCCGGAGGGCGACTACGCGGACGACCAGACCCGCTACCACGCTTACCTGTACACCTGCGTGTGGGACGGCCCGGTGAAGCACCAGCCGGAGGAGGTCGAGTGGGGCGCGTGGATCTCGCCCGCCGAGCTCGCCGCCAAGCTCGACGGCGGCGAATGGTCGTTCATGCCTGACACCGCCGCGCTGCTCGGCCCGTACGTCCGGAGCCTGGTATGACGATCCTCGAGGGCTGGGACAGCCACGCCTGGATCGAGGGCCAGTGGATCCATCGCGCTCCACGACGCCCGGAGGTGCGGCCGCGGCTCCTCGCGGAGACCACGCTGCTCCCCTGGCTCGCGCCGCAGCTGCCGCTGCCGGTGCCAGTGCCCGAGCTGACCGCGGACGGCGTACGGCATCTGCTGCTTCCCGGTGAGCCCTTCACGGACGGCGATGAGCGCGTCGGGCGCGAGCTGGGAGCCTTCCTGAAGGCCCTGCACGCCGTTGACGTGCAGGAAGCCGTGCTGCGCGGCGCGCTGGACGCAGAGACCGCCACAGCGGAGAAGGCGGCGGTTCTGCGGGAGTTCCGGGAGCAGGTCGTGCCGTTGCTGCCGGCGGAGGTCCGGACCAGTGCGCACGAGCTGCTCGACCGCGTCGCAAATGTCCGGACCGCGTTGGTGCACTGCGACTTCGGGCCGGACCACATCCTGATGACCGACGGCCGGATCACGGGCATCATCGACTGGACCGACGCCGTCATCGGCGACCCCGCCCTCGACCTGTGCTGGCCCCTCAACGGTGCGCCGGAGGCGGTGGCCGCAGGTCTACTCGAGCTCTACCAACCAGCGCCTGAGCTGGTCGAACGCTCGCGGGACTGGGCCCGCCTCTCCCCCTGGTACGGCGTCCACCGCGGCCTCCTCCTCGACCTGCCCGACGACGTCGAGAACGGGCTCCCGACGATCGTCGCCTCGCTCTGAGAACTTCCGTCAGGGGCGACGCGGGGTGTTCCGGGCCGCGGTCCGGGCGAAGTTGATGCCCACCAGCCCGGCCCAGCAGACGATCGTGCCGATCAGCCCGAGCATGTCGGCGGCGATAGCGGTGATCGGGATGGCGGCGATCACCGAGACGATCGCCAGCGCCAGGCCGCCGGGATCGGTCTCGCGGCGTTTCAGGCCGACCGCCTCCAGCACCTGGTCCCGTTGCCGGTACTCGAGGTCCTGACCCCGGCGCTGTGCCTCGCGCGCGTCCAGCTTCTCGAGGAAGCTCTCGATGATCGCGTCCTCGTACTCCGGCCCCAGTTCCTGCCGTGCGGCCGCTGCCGCCCGCAGGTCCTTGCGTACCTCGTCCGTCCCCATGCCAGCACGGTACGTGCGGGGGTGCCGCCGGGGTATCAGGGGAAACCCCAGCGGCACCCCGGGCTCAGCTGTGCTGGACCTTCAGGTCGTAGATCTGCACCTCGCCGTAGTTCGACGCGCTGCATGGTGACGACTTCTCGCAGTTGGCCTGCGTGTAGGCGCCGGCCTTGAAGTACGCGCCCGACAGCGACTTCGACAGCGTCGTCTGCAGTACGCCGTTGTAGTACGCGCGCACCTTGCCGCCGGACACCACGAACTTCGCCTCGAACGGCGTACCGAGCACATAGTTGCCGGTCACCAGCTTGTGGTGCGGGTTGTCGCCGTCGGTGACGTACAGCTTGGAGCCCTCCAGCCGGAACACCGTCACGTCGTCGTCGCCACCGTGGATCTGCGCGCCGACCACGTGCGGCTTGCCGGCCGGCAGCTTCATGAAGGCCTCCTTCACGACCAGCGTGTGGGTGCCCGACGTGGACGACCAGGCGGCGTTCTTGGTGCCGTTGGCGGTCATCTCCCGCAGCTCCGACCGCGGGTAGCTCGATCCGCTCGTCGTCACGCCGTTGACCGGGGCCCGGAACTGCACGCCGTTGCCGACGACCTTGAACAACGGGTCGTTGGTGTACGTCGCCAGCGCCGGCTGCTTGATCTCCGTCGGCTTCTCGTCGCCGCCGGTCGGCAGCGTCACCTTCCAGTTGGTCAGGTCCAGCACCTTCGCCGGCACGTCACCACCGGGCGGATTCGTCGGCGGCTTCGTGGGCGGGTTCGTCGGCGGATTGGTGGGCGCCGAGCCCCACACCTGGACCTCGGTCAGGCTGTTCCACACGCCGCGGTCGTCGTCATCGTCCTCCGGGAGGTACCCGTGGCCGACGTACCGGATCTTCGTCGTGGTGACGTCGGCGATGTCGAACGTCTGCAGCCCGGTCGTGGAGCCGCTGCTGGTGCCGTCGTACACCGTCTTCCAGCCGCTACCACTCGACACCCGCAGCTCGAAGTCGTTGCGCCGCTCGTCGCCGTTGTAGACCGCCAGCTTGACCGCGGACACCGTGGTCGCCGCGCCCAGGTCCAGCTCCAGCCACGCCCCGTCGCCCTTGCCCGACCACCGCGTCTCCAAACTGTCGTCCACCACGTTGCCGGGCTGGTTGTCGTCGCTCGTGCTCGCCCGGACGGCGCCGGCCGCCGGGGTGATCTCCCCGCTCACCGCCGAGGTGCTCGGCGCGGCGCCCGCCGTGCTCGGCGCGGCGCCGGCCAGGACTGCGCCGACGGCCAAAGCCGCCGCGAGCACCGCCGCCGTCGCGATCGTGATTCCGGCTCTCTTCATCTCCCACTCCTCACCCAGGACAAGATCGAGCCTCATCCTGGCCGCGGAGCTCGCCGGTGCCCGGCGGGTTGCACGTTCCTGCCATCCGAACCTGCCACGCGAAACCGCCCCCGGACGCGCGGTCCGGGGGCGGTTCGTCGTGCGGCGGGTTGCCGGTGACTTACAGGTACTGACCCGTGTTGGTCGCGGTGTCGATCGACCGGCCGGGCTCGGTGCCCTGCTTGCCGGAGATGAGCGTCCGGATGTAGACGATCCGCTCGCCCTTCTTGCCGGAGATCCGGGCCCAGTCGTCCGGGTTGGTGGTGTTCGGCAGGTCCTCGTTCTCCTTGAACTCGTCCACGCAGGCCTGCAGCAGGTGCTGCACCCGCAGGCCCTTCTGGTTCTCGTCCAGGAACGCCTTGATCGCCATCTTCTTCGCCCGGTCGACGATGTTCTGGATCATCGCGCCCGAGTTGAAGTCCTTGAAGTACAGGACCTCCTTGTCGCCGTTGGCGTAGGTGACCTCGAGGAACCGGTTCTCGTCGGCCTCGGTGTACATCCGCTCGACCGTGCGCTGGATCATCCCGTCCACGCACGCCTGCCGGTCGCCGCCGAACTCGTTCAGGTCGTCGGTGTGCAGCGGCAGCCCGGTGGTCAGGTACTTCGAGAAGATGTCCCGGGCCGCCTCCGCGTCCGGGCGCTCGATCTTGATCTTCACGTCCAGCCGGCCGGGCCGCAGAATCGCCGGGTCGATCATGTCCTCGCGGTTCGAGGCGCCGATGACGATGACGTTCTCCAGGCCCTCGACACCGTCGATCTCGCTCAGCAGCTGCGGGACGATGGTGTTCTCCACGTCCGAGGACACCCCGGAGCCGCGGGTCCGGAACAGCGAGTCCATCTCGTCGAAGAACACGATCACCGGCATCCCCTCGGACGCCTTCTCGCGGGCCCGCTGGAAGACCAGGCGGATGTGCCGCTCGGTCTCGCCGACGTACTTGTTCAGCAGCTCCGGGCCCTTGATGTTCAGGAAGAACGACTTCTGCCCGGCGGCGCCGGTCTTCTCGGCGACCTTCTTGGCCAGCGAGTTCGCGACGGCCTTCGCGATCAGCGTCTTGCCGCAGCCCGGCGGGCCGTACAGCAGGACGCCCTTCGGCGGCTTGAGCTCGTGCTCGAGGAACAGTTCCTTGTGCAGGTACGGCAGCTCGACCGCGTCGCGGATCTGGTCGATCTGGCCGCCCAGACCGCCGATGTGGGTGTAGTCGATGTCCGGGACCTCTTCGAGGATCAGCTCCTCGACCTCGGACTTCGGGATCTTCTCGTACACGTATCCGGAGCGCGGCTCGAGCAGCAGCGAGTCGCCGGCCCGCAGCGGGACGTCGAGCAGCGGCGACGCGAGCCGCACCACCCGTTCCTCGTCCGCCTGCGCGATGACCAGCGCCCGCTCGCCGTCCGCGAGCAGCTCCTTGAGCATCACCACGTCGCCGACGACCTCGAACTCGCAGGCATCGACCACGTTGAGTGCTTCGTTCAGCATGAGTTCCTGGCCGAGCCGGAGCTCGTCCAGGTCCACCGACGGGCTCGCCGCGACCCGGAGCTTGCGGCCACCGGTGAACACGTCCAGCGTGTCGTCTTCGTTCCGTCCGAGGAAGGTGCCGAAACCGGACGGCGGTTGCGCCAGCCGGTCGACCTCCTCCTTCAGGGCGATGATCTTCTCTCGCGCCTCGCGCAGCGTGTCCGCCAGCCGCTCGTTCTGAGCGGTGACACTCGCCAAGGAGGCCTGGGTTTCGGACAGTCTGCTCTCGAGCGACCGGCTGTCCGCCGGGTGCTCCAGCAGCCGACGTCGCAACGCCGCGACCTCGGCCTCCAGGTACCGGACCTGGTTACGCAGTTCTGCCGCGGTAGGACTCTCGTCTCCAGCCACGATCATCACCTCACCATGTGGGGCTCGACCCTATGGACCTTACCCAGAAAACCTCCCCGGGCAAGCTGAATCCCATCACGTGTCGGTTGCGGATGGAGTCGGTTGCCTACGGCATGTCGCCGGAAGTTTCCGGCAACCGTTCCGGCGACTGGTCCGCCGCGGGCTCCGCGCGGCGCGGCCCGGCGTAGTCCTCGCCGTACGCGCCCGGCGCCGGACGGCGCTTCTTCCGCGGCGCCTGGACGCCGTGCGCCATCCGCCGGGCGGTGACCAGGAACGCCGTGTGACCCTGCATCCGGTGCCCCGGCCGTACGGCGAGACCTTCGACGTGCCAGTCCCGCACGAGCGACTCCCAGGCGCGCGGCTCGGTGAACTCCCCGTGTGCCCTCAGCGTCTCCACAACGCGGCTCAGCTGCGTCGTGGTGGCCACGTAGGCGCAGAACACCCCGCCGGGGGAAAGTGCCTCAGCGACCACGTCGACGCACTCCCAGGGCGCGAGCATGTCCAGGACGACGCGGTCGACGTCGCGCTCGGCCAGCTTCTCGACCAGGTCGCCGACCTCGAGCCGCCAGGCCGGGTGCTCGCCGCCGAAGAAGCCGGTGACGTTCTTGCGCGCGACCTCGGCGAAGTCCTCGCGGCGCTCGAACGAGATCACCTGCCCGTGGATCCCGACCGCGCGCAGCAGCGCGGTGGTCAGCGCGCCGGAGCCGGCGCCCGCCTCGACCACCTTGGCGCCCGGGAAGATGTCGGCCATCGTGACGATCTGGGCGGTGTCCTTCGGGTAGATCACCGCCGCGCCGCGCGGCATCGAGACCGAGTAGTCGGCCATCAGCGGCCGCAGCGCGAGGTACTCGACGTTGCCCTTGGAGCGGATCACCACCGCGTCCGGGCCGTCGATCAGGTCGTCGTGCGCGATCCCGCCCTTGGTGGTGTGGAAGATCTTCCCGCGTTCCAGTTTGACCGAATGCCGGCGGCCCTTGGAGTCCTGCAGGGTGATCCACTCGCCCTCCTGCAGCGGTCCGTGGTGGACGCCGGAGAACGCCTGGTCGGGAAAGTCGCGCAAGTCAGCCATAAGGCGCTCACCTTAACTTTCGGTCACCGGAAGCCTGTAATCAGCGGCCCCGGAACGCGCGTTCCACGTCCGACGTCGCGAGTACGCCGTACACGCCGCCGTCGGAGTCGAGCACCAGGTACTCCGAGGAGGGGTGCTCACGCAGTGTGGCGAGGATCTCCTCTCCGGTGTCGTTGACGCCGATGATGTGGCCCGCGCCGATCCGCTTCGAGACCTCGCTGACCGTGGTCCACGGGCGCTGGTTCTCGGCGACCGCGGCGACCGCGGACTCCGACACGAGCGCGTGCGGCTTGCCGTCGCCGTCGATCACCACGACCGCGCCGGCCTGGGCCTCGCCGGCCATCCGGACGGCCTCGGAGATCGGCGTCCCGGAATGTACGGCGATCGCGCGCCGGGCCAGCGTCCGGACCTGGAGCGCGGGCAGCTTGCGCCGCAGCCGGGCCTGCATCAGCGACGCCGTCGACCCGGACCAGAGGAAGAACCCGATCAGCAGCGCGATCACGAAGTCGATCATCGAGGGCTGCCGGCCCCAGATCTCCTCGATCAGCACCGGGGCCGCGAGCACCAGCATGGCCAGGATCCGGCCGGCCCAGGCCGCCGCGATCGTCCCGGTGTGCATGTTGCCGGTGAGCTTCCAGACGATCGCGCGCAGCACCCAGCCGCCGTCGAGCGGCAGGCCCGGGAGCAGGTTCGTGACGCCGACGATCAGGTTCGCGATCCCGAGCTCCCAGAGGGCGACGTACCCGACGCCCTCGTCGAAGGCGCGCGACGCGAGGTACGCGAGGCCGCCGACGACCAGCGAGGCGATCGGGCCGACGACCGAGACCGCGAACTCCTCCAGCGGCGACTTCCGCTCGCCCTCGATGTGCGTACCGGCCGCGAAGAAGCCGAGGTTGATCTCGGAGACCGGGATCCCGAACCGCATCGCCATCAGCGCGTGCGCCAGCTCGTGCAGCAGGATCGACACGGTGAACGCGATCACGAACGCGAACGCGGCGACGTACCGCCAGCCGCCGAGCTCGGGGAACTGCTGCCCGATGATCGCCGCGAAGCCGATCGCCAGCAGCATCGCCACCGGCAGCCAGGTGAACCGCATGGTGAGCCGGATCCCGCGGACACGGCCGAGCACCCAGGTTCCGGGAGGCGTCTGGCCGGCCGGCTGGGCGGGGTTCTGGGGGTCGCGCGAGTCTGGCATCAAGCCAAACCTACTGGGCCGTCGGTAACCGGGTGCTACACACCCACCGTCAGCGTGGCGACGTACCCGCTGCCGGTGTCCCCGGTGACGGTCGCGAGCTGCTGGACGCCGTCGTCGTCGCCGAACACGTTGTCGTCCTCGAGGGACGTCCGGCTGAGGTTCTCGGCGCTGCCGTCGTACCCGTCGGTGGCGTAGACGGTGCTGCAGACGTCCTTCGGAAGGGCGAGCTGCGAGGTGCGGGTGATCTGGCCGGCCTTGGTCGACTCGGCGAGACTGGAGTAGACCTCGAAGTGGATGTGCGGCCAGCGGCCGGAGTACGCGGCGGGGAAGATCGTCGTGAACGTGACCTTGCCGGAGCCGTCCGCGGCCTGGACGCCGCGCAGGTAGTTCTCGTTCGTGACACCGTCGGAGTACAGCGAGTACCGGCCCTCGGCGTCGCAGTGCCACAGGTAGACGGCGGCGCCCTCGATCGGCTTGTCCTCGCCGGCGTCGAGGATCGTGAGCTGGACCGTCAGCGGTACGCCGGCGGCGACGCCCGACGCGGAGCCGAACGACTTGGTGATGTCGCTGCGGACGATGCCGGACTGGGTGAGCACGTTCGGGCCGTTGGAGCCGTCGCCCGGGTACGGCCCGCCGGTCTCCTGCGGGATCTCGTCGACGTCGGTGGTGCCGGAGGACGACGTCGCGGTCGCCGACGGGGTGGCGCTGGTCGACGTACTGGACGGAGTCGTCGTGGACGCGGTGTCGTCGGTCGTGCAGCCCGCGACGGCGGCCAGGCCGGCGGCGGTGAACAGGCCGAGGAAGCGGCGGCGGTGCAGGGTGGCGAGGTCGTACTCCAGGCCGCGGTCGTGGTTCGGCGGCGGGTTCTGTGGTGGCTTCATGCTTCGAGCATGACGCGCCGAACCGGACGCCGGCCGTGAGTTCGCTGGGAGTTCGCTGGGAGGGGTTTTCCACAAGCGCGGGCGGGGTGCGCGCAAAGTGTCGGCGGTTGTGCCTAGGGTTTGGTGCATGAGCGAGCGGAGCGAGGGAATCATTCAATACAGCGCGCCTCGTGTCTCATCCGCGCCCGGAGCGAAGCGAGGACGTGGATGAGCATCGCAGCAGCAGCCGTCGATCCGCACGTGCACCCGGCAGGGGCCTTGTCGCCCTCCCGCGCCGCGGACTTCATGAGCTGCCCGCTCAAGTACCGGTTCCGCGTCGTGGACCGGCTGCCGGAGAAGCCGTCGGCGGCCGCCGTCCGCGGGACCGTCGTCCACGCCGTGCTGGAGCGGTTGTTCGACCTGCCGCGCGGCCAGCGGACGCTGGAGCAGGCGGCGCAGATGCTCGAACCGCAGTGGCAGCGGGTGCTGGAGGAGGAGCCGGAGGTCGCCGAGCTGTTCGCGGAGGACGCGAGCGGCGAGGAACTGGCGAAGTGGCTCGCGGAGGCCCACGAGCTGCTCGGCAAGTACTTCACCCTCGAGGACCCGAACGCGCTGGAGCCCGCCGAGCGCGAGCTGTACGTCGAGACCGCGCTGGACTCCGGGCTGGTGCTGCGGGGGTACGTCGACCGCCTGGACGTCGCGCCGACCGGTGAGATCCGGGTCGTCGACTACAAGACCGGCCGCTCGCCGTCGGAGTTCTTCGAGGCGAAGGCGCTGTTCCAGATGAAGTTCTACGCGCTGGTGCTGTGGAAGCTGCGCGGCGTCGTACCGGCGATGCTGCAGCTGGTCTATCTCGGCAACGGCGAGATCGTGCGCTACGTCCCCGACGAGGCCGACCTGCGCGCTTGTGAACGCAAGGTCTCGGCACTGTGGATCGCGATCACCCGTGCCCTGGAGTCCGGCGACTGGCGTCCCAGCCCCGGCCCGCTCTGCGACTGGTGCGATCACAAGCCGCTCTGCCCGGCCTTCGGCGGCACGCCGCCGCCGCTCCCCACCCGCTCCGTCGAGGAGGTCGCCGCCGAATCCGCCGGCATCGACCTGATCACGGTCGACGGCTAGCAAGCACCTCCGCCCGGTGGAGGAACCTCGGGTGGATACGGTTCGTCGCATGAGCGTGGGCGATGTCGCAGTGCAGGCGGTAGAGGTCTGGAAGCGGTACGGCGGTGGGTCGACGCAGGTCGACGCACTGGCCGGGGTGAGCGCGGACTTCGGAAAAGGCCGGTTCACCGCGATCATGGGGCCGTCGGGCTCCGGGAAGTCCACGCTGCTGCACTGTCTCGCGGGCCTCGACCAGCCGACCGACGGCAAGGTGCTGCTCGGCGACGTCGACCTGACCACGCTGCCGGAGAAGCAGCTCACGCACCTGCGCCGCGACCGGATCGGGTTCGTGTTCCAGGCGTTCAACCTGGTCCCGACGCTGTCGGCGCTGGAGAACATCACGCTCCCCCTGGACCTCGCCGGCCGCAAGCCCGACCAGGACTGGCTCGCCACGGTCGTCGACACGATCGGCCTCGCCGACCGGCTCGGCCATCGCCCGTCCCAGCTGTCCGGCGGCCAGCAGCAGCGGGTCGCCTGTGCCCGCGCTCTGATCTCCCGCCCGGACGTGGTGTTCGCCGACGAGCCGACCGGCAACCTCGATTCCAGATCCTCCGGTGACGTCCTCGACTTCCTGCACCGGTCCGTGCGCGAGTTCGACCAGACCGTCGTGATGGTCACCCACGACCCGACCGCGGCGTCGTACGCCGACCGGGTGCTGTTCCTTGCCGACGGCAAGCTGCAGTCCGAGCTGCTGGACCCGACCGCCGAGTCCGTGCTCGACACGATGAAGCAGCTGGACGCCGGCGACGAGGTCCGGGACCCGGCAGCCGACGCCGGCGAGCTGGCAGGCTGATGTTCAAGCTCGGCCTCCGCTCGGTCCTCGCGCACCGGCTGCGCTTCGTCCTGTGCACGATCGCGGTCACGCTCGGCGTCGCGTTCGCCGCCGGCGCGATGGTCTTCACCGACACGCTGTCGACCGCACTCAAGAAGAACTTCGCCGTCAGTACGGCGGACATCACCGTCACCCCGTCCGCGCCGATCGAGACCGGCACCGACCGCCCCGCGACCTTCGGGTCCGCGGTCGTCGACCAGATCCGGGTCGTGCCCGGGGTCGCCGACGCGCGCCCGCAGCTGCTGATCAGCAACGTCGAGATCCTCGGCCCGGACGGAAAGGTCGTGGAGAACTACGGCCTGACCAGCTTCGGCGCCTCCTGGCCGCGGGACCCGGCGACCGCACCGTTCAAGCTGGTCGCGGGCGCCGCGCCCTCGGGCACCGAGCAGCTCGCGCTCGACGAGGCGACCGCCTCCCGCGCCGGCTACCGCCTCGGTGACCAGGTCCGGATCGTCACGCCGGTCCGGGCCGTGACCGCGACCCTCATCGCGACCACCACACCGGCCGCCGCCGGTGTCGCGGCCGGCGCGCCGCTGGTCAGCTTCGACGGCGCGACCGCCCAGCTCCTGCTCCTCGGCAAGCCGGGCTGGACGTCGATCAGCGTGTCGGTCAAGCCCGGCGAGAACCCCGAGACGGTCACCCAGGCGATCAGCAAGGCCGTCGGCGACTCGGTCAAGGTGCGGACCGCCGAGCAGGTCACGGCCGACGGCGAGAACGACCTCGACAACACGTTCGGCGGCTTCGGCACGGTCCTGATGCTGTTCGCCTTCCTCGCGCTGTTCGTCGGCACCTTCCTGATCGTCAACACGTTCGCGATGGTCGTCGCGCAACGCTCCCGCGAGCTCGCGATGCTGCGCGCGATCGGCGCGTCCCGCGGTCAGGTGACCCGCACGGTGCTCGCCGAGAGCTCCGTCATCGGCTTCCTCGGTTCCACCTTCGGCCTGCTGATCGGCATCGGCGTCGCGGTCGCGATCCGCTGGATCTACCAGCTCCTCGAGCTCCGCATCCCCACCGCGGCACTGCAGGTCTCACCGGGCACCGTGATCGCCTGCTACGTGCTCGGCATCGGCGTCACGGTGGCCGCCGCGGCCCCGGCGGCGCGCCGGGCCGGCAGGCTGTCGCCGGTCGCGGCGATGCGCGATGACGTGACCGTCCCGGAGCGTTCGCTGCTCGTGCGGTGCCTGATCGGCGGTTTCATGCTGCTGATGGCCGTGCTCCTCTACGCGCTCGGCCTGAACGCCGGCGGCCTCCCCGGCGTCGTGCTGATCACGCTCGGCGCCGGCATCGCCGTCCTCGCGATCGTGATGCTCAACCCGCTGCTCAGCCGGTACGTCGTCCGCGCGCTGATGTACCCGTTCGGCCGCAAGGCCCCGGTCACCCTCGGGCGGCGCAACGCCGAGCGGAACCCACGCCGTACGTCGGCCACCGCGTCCGCGCTGATGATCTCGGTCTCGCTGATCAGCGGCCTGCTGGTGATCGCGGCGTCCGCGAAGGCCTCGATCGACCACGGCATCACCGAAGCGCTCGGCACCTCCGACATCCTGGTCACCAGCGGCGGCACCCCGAACTTCAGCACGGAGGTCGGCGACCGTGCCGCGAAGGTCCCCGGCGTCGAGGCGGTGCACCGGGTCCGGCAGGAGTCCGGCCAGGTCGGGACGGCCAACGTGAAGGTCAGCGGCATCAGCGACGGGATCCTCGACGGCCCGATCAGCGCGACGTTCGACGCCGGATCCGCCGCCGCGCTCGGCAGCGGCCAGGCCCTGCTCCCCCGGAACCTCGCGAAGACCCTGCAGCTCACCGTCGGCAAGACGTTCGACCTGAAGACCGCGACCGGCACGCACCGGCTGACCGTCGGCGGCATCCTCGCCCCGAACCGGCAGCTGAACGCGGTCGTCGTCGCGCTGCCGGCGTACGACAAGCTGGGCGGCGCGGCCGGCGACAACCTGCTGTACGTCGATGTTGCCGAGGGCAACCAGGTGCCGCAGGTCCGGGCGGCGCTCGTCGAGCAGCTCACCAAGGACTACCCGAAGCTCGAGGTCCGCGACCAGCAGGCGTACGCCGCCGGCGCCCGGATGCCGGTGAACGGCGTGCTCGCCGGGGTCGGGTTCCTGCTCGCGATGGCGATCCTGATCGCGCTGCTCGGGATCGTGAACACGCTCGCGCTCGGCGTCGTGGAGCGGACCCGGGAGATCGGCCTGCTGCGGGCGATCGGGATGGACCGGCCGCAGGTCAGCCGGATGCTCCGGGTCGAGTCGATCGCGATCACGCTGCTCGGCTCGCTGCTCGGCTTGGCGATCGGGGTCGGGGTGGCGGCGTCGATCCAGTCCGCGATGGTGGACGACGGGCTGGCCGTCCGGGACATCCCGGTGCTGCAGCTGCTGATCGCGGCCGCGGTCGCTGTCGGGTTCGGCGTACTGGCGGCTGTCTGGCCGTCCCGGCGGGCGGCCCGGCTCGACGTGCTGCGCGCGATCGCCGCCGAATGAATCCGAATGAGTCCGGGCGGGGCGCGCGAGGTGGAGCCAGACCAGTGATTCACAGGTAGCCTGCCGGTGTGCCGGGGACCGTGCAGTCGATCGAGCGGGCCGCGGCGGTGCTGCGACTGCTCGCCGCCGCGCCGAACGGGCTGGGGGTCGCCGACCTCGCGAACGCGCTCGGGCTGGCGAAGACGACCGTGCACGGCATCCTCCGGACGCTGCACCAGGTCGGGTTCGTCGACCAGGACCGCAGCGGCGCGCACTACCACCTCAGCGACGCGTTCGGCCGGCTCGGCGAGAGCTACCTGGACCCGAACGAGCTGCGCAGCCGCGCGATCAACTGGGCAGACTCGCTCGCGTCCCGCAGCGGCGAGGTGGTGCGGGTCGGGCGGCTGGTCGAGGGCAAGGTGATGGTCGTGCACCACGTGTTCCGGCCGGACGACAGCGACCAGGATCTCGACGTCGGTACGACGTTGCCGCCGCATGCGACGGCTCTCGGGAAGGCGGTGCTGGCGTTCGACACCAGCGGCGCCGCGCGGCCGCGGACCCTGGAGGCCTTCACCACCCGGACGATCACCGATCCGGTGAAGCTCGGCGAGGAACTCGCCGCCGTCCGGGCGCGCGGCTGGGCGACCGAGTTCGAGGAGCACACCGTCGAGCTGGCGAGTATCGCGGCCCCGATCCGCGGCCTCGGCGGCCTGGTCGTCGGCGCCGTCGGCCTGGCAGGCCGGATCGAACGCATCTGCGACAGCCGCCTCCGGCACCGCACCGACCTGGTCACCATGGTCCGCGCCACCGCCGACGCCATCGCCCGCGACCTCCGGGCCGAACCATGACCCGCCCCACGCCCGAAGGGCTGCCCACGCAACTGGAGGGTTGCCCCCTCATATTTTCAGTGGGCAACCCTCCAGTTCGGGCGGTGCCCCCTGAAGTGGAGGGTTCGCGCAGGGCGGGCTCGGGCGTGGTACGGCGCGGTGTGGTACGGCGCGGTGTGGTACGGCGCGGTGTGGTACGGCGCGGTGTGGTACGGCGCGGTGTGGTACGGCGCGGTGTGGTACGGCGCGGTGTGGTACGGCGCGGTGTGGTGGGCCGGGTGAGTGGGGGGTGTGGTGATGGCTGAGCAGTACGTGGCCGCGGTGGACCAGGGGACGAACTCGAGCCGGTGCATCCTGTTCGACCGGCGCGGGCGGCTGGTGTCGGTGGCGCAGCGGGAGCACCGGCAGTTGTTCCCGCGGCCGGGGTGGGTGGAGCACGACGCCGAGGAGATCTGGCGGAACGTGGCCCGGGTGGTGCCGGCGGCGATCCGGCAGATCGGCGCCGCGCCGTCGCAGGTCGTTGCCATCGGCATCACCAACCAGCGCGAGACCAGCCTGCTCTGGGACCGCCGGACCGGCCGGCCGATCGGGCACGCGGTGGTCTGGCAGGACACCCGCACCGACCGGCTCGTCACCGAGCTCGCCGGCGCGGACGGCCCGGACCGGTTCGCGGACCTCTGCGGCCTGCCGCTGACGACGTACTTCTCCGCGCCGCGGATCAAGTGGATGCTCGACCACACCCCCGGGCTGCGGCAGCGCGCCGAGCGCGGCGAGATCCTGTTCGGCACGATGGAGACCTGGCTGATCTGGAACTTCACCGGCGGCCCGAACGGCGCCGCGCAGCACGTCACCGACGTCACCAACGCCAGCCGGACGATGCTGATGAACATCGAGACCCTGGACTGGGACGACAAGCTGCTCGCCGCGTTCGACGTACCGCGCGCGATCCTGCCCGAGATCCGCCCGTCGTCGGGGGTCCTCGCGACCGCGAGCGAAGTACTCCCCGGGGTCCGGATCGGCGCCGCGCTCGGTGACCAGCAGGCCGCGCTGTTCGGGCAGACTTGTTTCAGCCCGGGCGAGGCGAAGTGCACGTACGGCACCGGTTCGTTCCTGCTGATGAACACCGGGCAGGAGATCGTCCGGTCCAAGCACGGCATGCTCACGACCGTCGCGTACCGGATCGGCGACCAGCCGGCGTCGTACGCGCTGGAAGGGTCGATGGCGGTGACCGGGTCGCTCGTGCAGTGGTTCCGCGACGGGCTCGGAATGATCCACACCGCGGCCGAGATCGAGACACTCGCGCGGACCGTCGAGGACAACGGCGGTGCGTACATCGTGCCGGCGTTCTCCGGGCTGTTCGCACCGCACTGGCGCAGCGAGGCGCGCGGGGTGATCGCCGGGCTGACCGGCTACATCACCAAGGGGCACCTGGCCCGGGCGGTGCTCGAGGCGACCGGGTTCCAGACGCTCGAGGTGGTCGACGCGATGAACGCGGACTCGGGGATCGCGCTGACCGCGCTCAAGGTCGACGGCGGGATGACGGCGAACAACCTGCTGATGCAGTTCATCGCCGACCTGCTCGACGTCCGCGTCGTCCGCCCGATGGTCACCGAGACGGTCTCCCTCGGCGCCGCGTACGCCGCCGGCCTCGCCGTCGGGTACTGGCCCGACCTCGAAGGCCTCCGCAGCAACTGGCACCGCGCCGGCCAGTGGATGCCACACATGGACCCGGCCCGGCGCGCAACGGAGTACACCAACTGGCAGGCCGCCGTCCAACGCACCTTCAACTGGATCCGCACCGAGGACCAGGAGCTCTGACAACCCTTTCGGCGAGCACCGAAGAGCGCAGCCCGTGACGTGGCTGTCAAACGCTTGATACATCACCCGCCTAGCGTCCAGCCCGTCAGACATCAGCTACTCGGGAGGGAACCAGGATGGCGAAAACTCGCAAGGTGCTCGCGGCGGTGGCGCTCGGTGTGGCGACGTTGGCGGTCGCCCCGCTGACGGCGAACGCGCAGACGCTGCAGGTCACACACATCACCTGCCACGAGCAGGAGGATTTCAACGGCGCCGACGACATCTACCTGCAGGTCGACGGCGGCACGATCATGGAGCCGGTGCAGTTCGTCACCGGCGACAGCAAGGACATCGCCAACGTGACGGTCGAGCAGGGCAAGGTGCTCGTGATGCGCGAGGGCGACTTCCCGGACGAGGACGACAACCTCGGCCAGCTCAAGATCACCGGCCCCGGCAACTACGAGTTCAAGGACGACGACTCGCACTACACGGTCACCGTCGGCTGAACTCCCGGGGAGGGGCGCTCAGACGCTCCTCCCCCGCAGCCGGCCGCGGAGGAGCTGGATGCTGGTCACGACGACCCAGAGCCAGAAGACGGCGTACGGGATCAGCCAGATCGACGTGGTCCAGAACGCGCGGCCGAGGAGGAAGCCGAGTGCCGCGGCGAGTGCGGTCCAGCCCAGCCAGCTCGGGAGTGCCGGCGTACCGACCATGATCCAGCCGGCCGCCGCGAGGAATCCGGCCATCGCGACCCACGCGTTCGCGAACCCGAGATTGCCCATGTCGAACGCGTATCGCGCGAGCTGCGCGTCGACGCCTTCGTCGGTGCGGTACCCGGCGAGCTCCCAGCCCGGGCTCATCAGTAGTGCGACGAACGTGATCCCCGAGGTCAGCGCGAACGCCGACCGCCAGGCGGGATTGCCTTCCGCCTCCCGAAGAAGCGCCCACAGCACCGAGACGAAGCAGGCCAGGGCGAGTACGGCGAGCACGCCCAGATAGGTGCCGATCGTGTACAGCGTGTCGTGCCGCGCCTCGAAGAAGCGCAGGATCTCCTCACCGGGCGCGTCGAACGCCGGCTCGCCGCCGCCGACCTGCACCAGCGCCTGGCTGGTGCCGACCAGTACCAGACCGGCCAGGCCGGCCGTCCCGCCGGTCAGCGAGGCCGTCCGCCACTGGTCGCGCAGTTGTGTCGTCTCCCCCACCATGTGTCGTCCCTCCCGCTTCGATTGAGCCACGGGAGGGACGGCGGCGTCCAGGGATCAGGCCGGGGAGACGATGTCCGGGGCCTCCAGGCGGACCTTGTCGGCGGACTCGTCGTCGGGCTGGTCCTGGGAGTCGCGTTCGGACTGGACACGCTTGAGGTAGAACGAGATCTCGCGTTCGATCGTCGCCTCGTCCCAGCCGAGGATCGGTGCGACCAGCCGCGCGGCCGCCTCCGCAGCGCCGACGCCGCGGTCCCAGGCCTCGATCGAGATCCGGGTCCGGCGAGCCAGGATGTCGTCGAGATGACGCGCGCCCTCGGCCTTGGCGCCGTACACGATCTCGGCCTTCAGGTAGTCCTGGGTGCCGGGTAGCTGCTCGCCGAGCGACGGGTCCTCCTTGACGAGTTCGAGCACCTCCTCGACGAGCGCGCCGTACCGGTTCAGCAGGTGCTCGATCCGGGCCACGTGCAGCCCGGACCGCTGCGCGATCAGGTGCCGCTGGTTCCACAGCGCGTGGTACCCGTCGGCGCCGACCAGCGGGATGTTCTTCGTGACGCTGCGCGGGACCCGTCCGTCGAGCGCGTCGGCGGCCGCGTCGATGGCGTCCTTCGCCATCACCCGGTACGTCGTGTACTTGCCACCGGCAACCACCACGAGACCGGGCGCCGCGTGCGCGACGACGTGCTCGCGGGACAGTTTCGACGTACTCTCCGACTCGCCGGCGAGCAGCGGCCGGAGCCCGGCGTACACGCCCTCGACGTCCTCGCGGGTCAGCGGCGTCGTCAGGACGGCGTTCACGTGGTCGAGCAGGTACTCGATGTCCTTGCTGGTCGCGGCCGGGTGCGCCTTGTCCAGGTGCCAGTCGGTGTCCGTGGTGCCGATCAGCCAGTGCCGGCCCCACGGGATGATGAACAGGACGGACTTCTCGGTCCGCAGGATCATCCCGGTGCTGGACTGGATCCGGTCCTTCGGGACCACGAGGTGGATGCCCTTCGACGCGCGGACGTGGTACTGCCCGCGCTCCCCGACCATCGCCTGCGTGTCATCGGTCCAGACGCCGGTCGCGTTCACCACCTGCTTCGCCCGGACCTCGAACTCGCGCCCGCTCTCCAGGTCCTTCGCCTGCACACCGGTGACCCGCTCGCCCTGGCGCAGGAAGCCGGTGACCTTCACCCGGTTCGCGACATGGGCGCCGTACGACGCCGCGGTCCGGGCCAGCTCCATCGTGTGCCGCGCGTCGTCGACCTGCGCGTCGTAGTACTGCAGCGCGCCGACGAGCGCGGACTTCTTCAGCGACGGCACCAGGCGCATCGCGCCGCGCCGGGTCAGGTGCCGGTGGATCGGCAGCCCGGCGCCGAGGCCCGAGCTGACCGCCATCCCGTCGTACAACGCGACGCCGGCGCCGGCGTAGAACCGCTCCCACCAGCGGTGCTGGAGCGGGTACAGGAACGGCACCGGCTTCACCAGGTGCGGTGCCAGGCGCTGCAGGAGCAGACCGCGCTCCTGCAACGCCTCGTGCACGAGTCGGAAGTCGAGCATCTCCAGGTAGCGCAGGCCGCCGTGGATCAGCTTGCTGGACCTGCTGGAGGTGCCGCTCGCGAAGTCGCGGGCCTCCAGCAGTCCGGTGGTCAGGCCGCGGGTGGCGGCATCGAGCGCCGCGCCGGTGCCGACCACCCCGCCACCGATCACCAGGACGTCCAGTTCCCGTCCGTCGGCCATCGCGTCGATCGCGTCGGCCCTTGCTTGCGGTGACAGAGCCACTACAGCCACTGTTGTTCCTTCCGATCTCTCTCGTGTCCTGCTAATTCAGTCGACGTCGACCCAGTCGAGGGTGCGCTGGACGGCCTTCTGCCAGCCGGCGTACCCCTGGGTGCGCTGCTCGTCGTTCCACTGCGGCTCCCACCGCTTGTCCTCGTTCCAGTTCTGCACCAGCTCGTCCTTGGTCTTCCAGAAGCCCACGGCGAGCCCGGCCGCGTACGCCGCGCCGAGCGCGGTCGTCTCCGCGACGACCGGCTTGCTCACCGGTACGCCGAGGATGTCGGCCTGCATCTGCATGCAGAGCTCGTTCGCCGTGACACCGCCGTCGACCTTCAGCACGTCGAGCCGCACGCCCGAGTCCTTCTCCATCGCGTCCGCGACGTCCTTGCTCTGGTAGCAGATCGCTTCCAGTGTCGCTCGCGCCAGGTGGGCGTTGGTGTTGAACCGGGACAGCCCGACGATCGCGCCGCGGGCGTCGGAGCGCCAGTACGGCGCGAACAGGCCGGAGAACGCGGGCACGAAGTACACGCCGCCGTTGTCCTGGACCTGCCGGGCGAGCGTCTCGGTCTCGCTCGCGCCGGAGATGATGCCGAGCTGGTCGCGCAGCCACTGCACCGCGGAACCGGTGACCGCGATCGAGCCCTCCAGCGCGTACACCGGGGCCTCGTCGCCGAACTTGTAGCACATCGTGCTGAGCAGGCCCGCCTTCGAGCGGACCAGCTCGGTGCCGGTGTTCAGCAGCATGAAGTTGCCGGTGCCGTAGGTGTTCTTCGCCTCGCCCGGGTTGAAGCAGACCTGGCCGACGGTCGCGGCCTGCTGGTCGCCGAGGTCGCCGGTCAGCGGGACGACGCCGCCGAGCGGGCCGTTGGCGAGCGTCTCGCCGTACTTGTTCGGGTCCGACGACGGGCGGATCTCGGGCAGCATCGAACGCGGGATGCCGAAGAAGCCGATCAGCTCGTCGTCCCAGTCGAGGGTCTCGAGGTTCATCAGCATGGTCCGGCTGGCGTTCGTCACGTCGGTGACGTGGACGCCGCCCTCGGTGCCGCCGGTCAGGTTCCAGAGCAGCCAGGTGTCGGTGTTGCCGAAGACCGCGTCCCCGGCCTCGGCGGCCTCGCGGACGCCGTCGACGTTCTCCAGGATCCACTGCACCTTGCCGGCCGAGAAGTACGTCGCCGGCGGCAGGCCGGCCTTCTGCCGGATCACGTCGCCCTTGCCCTCGCGTTCCAGCGCGGAGGCGATCCGGTCGGTGCGGGTGTCCTGCCAGACGATCGCGTTGTAGTACGGGCGGCCGGTCTTGCGGTTCCAGACCACCGCGGTCTCGCGCTGGTTGGTGATGCCGAGCGCGGCCAGGTCGCTCGCCTGCAGGCCCTGCGCGTTCATCGCGGTCCGGATGACCGCGCTGGTGCGCTCCCAGATCTCCACCGGGTTGTGCTCGACCCAGCCGGCCTGCGGCAGGATCTGCTCGTGCTCCAGCTGGTGCTTGCCGACCTCGTTCCCGGAGTGGTCGAAGATCATGAAGCGGGTGCTGGTGGTGCCCTGGTCGACGGAGCCGACGAAGTCAGCCATGGATGGTCCTTTCCTCACAGTCGCTCGAGCTCATGCGGTCTTCTCCTCGGGGATCCGGCCGGGCTCCTCTTCCTCGTCCGCGATCGGCAGGAAGCGGCCGACGAGCAGGTCGTACAGGAACGCGCCGACGAGTGCGCCGATGATCGGTGCCACGATCGGCACCCAGAAATAGACGTCCCCGAACTGGTCCTTGAACGCTCCGCCGTACCCGGTGAAGAAGGACGCGAGCCGGGGGCCGAAGTCGCGGGCCGGGTTGATCGCGTAGCCGGCGTTGGTGCCCCAGGCCATGCCGATGCCGACCACGAGCAGGCCGACCAGGAACGGCGCCATGTTCGCGGCCGGGGCGGTGTTGCGCAGGTCGGTGATCGCGAGGATCACCAGCATCAGGATCGCGGTGCCGATGATCTGGTCGCGGAAGCCGCCCCACATCCCGACGCCGAGGTCCACGCTGCCGTTGCCCGGGAGCGTGGAGAACACGCCCTGGCTCTTGATCGTGAGCCCCGGGTCGAACTTGTTCAGGGCCTCGGTGTAGTTCCAGCGAACCACGAGCGCCGCCAGGAACGCCCCGAGGAACTGCGCCAGCGAGTACGGCAGCACCTTCTTCCAGCTGAACCCGCGGAACGCCGCGAGCGCGATCGTCACCGCCGGGTTCAGGTGCGCGCCGGTCATCCGGCCCGCGACGTAGATGCCCAGCGTCACGCCGATGCCCCACGCCCACGAGATCGAGTCGTGGTCGCCGATCCCGCCGGCCACCACCTGAGCCACCACACCGCAGCCGAACAGGATCAGTACGAAGGTGCCCGCGAGCTCCGCCGAACACTCCCCCAGGAGGGTCTTCGCCTTGACCGCTTCGGTCGTAGCCATACCAAACCTCCCTTCCTCGCCGTGACGACCACGGCTGGCTGGAATGTAGGAGCGATGCACCCCTGGTACAACGCCCGCCGTTCGACATTGTCGAACGCTCGATCGGCACCGCCGGGCTGCGACACTCAGCGACCTATCGATTACCTAGCGACACTGATAGACGCCACCGGGCCCGCGCAGGCCGGTGGTCGTCGGATGGGGCGTCCGCCCCCAGTCGATGACGAGGGCACGAGACCGTCGTACGGCGCCGGCTCCGTCTCGGTGAGGCGCCACCTGAGCATCTCCCCCGACGCGGTCCGGCGCTCCAACGCGACCAACTCCCCGAGCTCGACGCCGCACTCCCGTGCGGCGGTCACGAACTCGTCGGGGTCCTCCGGATGGATCGCCCACGTCACCAGCCGCTCGCGGTCCAACGGGTACGGCGAACGCGCACCCGGCGCAGGCTCCGGATCCGCACCCAGAAACTCGAGGTACGCCGCACCACCGAGCCCGACAAGGTAGTTCCGCGTCCCCCACCGCGCATGCCGCCCCCCGACCACCGGCTCAACCCCCGTCACATCAGCAAAGCCCGCAACCGACGCCTCCAGATCAGGAGTGGCCAGGACAAGGTGGTCAAGCAGGGCTTCCGGCATGCATCGACCGTACGCGAAAGCCCGGACCACGCACTGCCGCCGACGGCGCTAGGTTGTTCCTCCGTGTTCGATACGCTTCCAGGAGCTCCGCCTATGGCCGTGTCGCCGTACACCTTCAGAGGTGCGCTGTCCGTCCTCGACATCGACGACCGGAGCCGTTTCGCGCTCGAGCGGTTCTTCGGTGCGGCAATCTTCGCCGGCGCCGGCGCTGCTGCGCTCGCCGGTGGCCCGGTCGCCGGGCTGACCGCGGCGGCCTGGCTGTCCCTCGTGGACCCGAAGAACGAGGCAGCGAGTCTGCTCGACGCGATCGTGACGAAGGTGTCGAAGCGGCTCCGCGGCTCCAAGGAGAAGAACCAGCTCGAGCTCGTCGTAGCCGCTCACACGATCACCGCGGTCTCGTCGTTCTTCGACGCGTTGCCGCACGTCATCGGACCGAAGTACCGCGAACTGGGACTCACCGACCAGGAGCGGAGCCGGATGCTCACGGTCCCCGGCGCCGGCCAGGACGACCTGTTCGACGTCGCCGTACCACTGTCCTCACCGGAGCTCGGGCTGGAGGCGAACCTCGAACGGAACCTCAAGCCGTACTACGAGCGCCTCGGACGCCGGTGCCTCGACTTCTTCACCGGGCTCGAAGCATGGCACCGGCTCGAGCCGGTGCCGTCGACCGGCGTACTGGACGCGATCGTCGAACGGGCCGCCTGGCTGTACCGGAGCCGGATGCTGGAGCTCAGCGCGTCGACGCCGTTCGGGCTGTGGGTGACGCTGAACGAGTTCTCCGCGACCCGTGACGCGATCCGCGCACAGGCCGCGGCCCTGGGCGAGTTGCGGACGGTGCTCAGGATGGTGATGCCAGGTCGTCCTGCGCCGCGGAACAGCTACCGCGAGCAGCTGGCGCTCGTGGCACAGGAAGTGCTGGACGAGCCGCTGCTGCGATCTCGTACGCAATCCATCGCGTCACCGACCGTGCGGGACGGGTTCGTCGAGCCGTCGTTCCACCACGCGATCGCGGACGACGACTCGCGGCCTTCCGACGAGGACTGGTGGTCGGAGCAGCCGGAGTACTCGTCGCTGGTCGAGTACATCGCGAGCTACCTCACCAGCGTCGTCGGTCCGCGGCCGTTGCTGCTGCTCGGCCATCCCGGCGCCGGGAAGTCGCTGCTCACCGAGGTGCTGGCCGCGCAGCTACCGGCCGACGCGTTCGCGGTCGTCCGCGTCCCGCTGCGGTCCGTCAATCCCGACGACGACCTGGCGGTCCAGATCAGCAAGGAGCTGCAGCGCATCCTCCAGCGGCCGAACGCCGATCTCGACGAGCTGCGCCAGGAGTGTGGCGGGTGCGAGTCCTGCGGCGACCCGGCCAGTTGCCCGCACCGATGCCATCTCGTCGTACTGCTGGACGGGTTCGACGAACTCGTCCAGGCCACCGGCGTGACGCAGTCGGCGTACCTGTCGAAGGTCGAGGCATTCCAGAAACGCGCGCGAACCCTGGGTACGCCGACCTCGGTCATCATCACCTCGCGCACGGTCGTCGCCGACCACGCCGAGATCGCGCCGGGAACCCCGATGATCAAGCTGCGCGAATTCGACCGGGACCGGATCGACCGCTGGCTCACCGCGTGGAACTCGGCGCACCGCGGAATCGCCGGCTTCGCGCCGCTCGGCGTCGACGAGATGACGGCGTCGGACGCGATCAGCGAGCTGACGTGCCAGCCGTTGCTGCTACTGATGCTGGCGGTGTACCTCGCGGAACTCAACACCAATCAGCTGGGCGCGGACCTGACCCGGAGCGAGCTGTACCAGCGGATCCTGGACCGCTTCATCAGCCGCCAGATCACCGAGAAATCGGCACCGGACGCGTCGGACGCCGAGCAGCAGGCGCTGCAGCGTCGGCAACGCCGACGGCTCCAGTACGCGGCGATCGGCATGTTCAACCGCGGCCGCCAGCACATCACGGACCTCGAGCTGAATGCCGACCTGGCTGCCCTCGAACCACCCACCGCCGCCGCGCCGGGCTTCCAGCCCCTGACCGCGGCCGACCGCGTCCTCGGCGAGTTCATGTTCGTGCACAACCCCCGAGCCGACCGCGAACAACGCAGCGCCTACGAGTTCCTGCACGCAACCTTCGGGGAGTTCCTGGTCGCCGAACTCGTCGTCGAGCTGCTTGTCCAGCTGACGCGGCACCGCGAACTGGAGACCGGCCTCCCGCACTCCGGCGGTTTGGACGACGAACTCCTCCGCCGCCTTCTCAGCCATCAACCGCTGAGCGCCCGCGAGCCGACTCTGCACTTCGCCGACGCCCTCGCCGCCCGGCTTCCGACCAACGACCGGGACGCCTTCCGCGATACCATCAGCTACGTCCTGCAACGCGAGTTGACCCGTCCAGACAGCGGCGATCAGCTCTACGCACCGCTCCCCTACGACCCGATCCGGCGCCGAGCCTGCTACACCGCCAACCTCACGCTGCTCCGCGTTCTGCTGATCGAGGATTGGGTACCGATCGAGGCGGTCGTAGGCTGTCCGGACTCCGCAGACCGTTGGATCCGCATGGTCCGCCTCTGGCGGGCAGGGCTCGATCCGTCCTCGTGGGCCACGGTGATGGACATCCTGGCGATCTCGCCCGATGACTCCGGGCTCGACCTCGGAACGGCCCGGCTCCGGACGCGGGGCCAGGCCACGCTCGATCCGTCGCTCGACGAGGCCGAGCTGTTGGGCGACCTCCGGCACAAGGCCGAACTCATGATTGGCTCCGTCGCAACCCGGGCGGGTGACGACGTGTGGCGGCAGGGGGACGTAGCTGCGATGGACCAGATCGCGACCATCCAGCTCATCGGTACGGTCGTCCCGCAGTTCGATCGCCTGCTGCCGTATGACGACGTGTGGCTCGACGGGCTGCTGTCGACGCTCTCCTCGATGCCGGCGATCAACTCGGACGTCAAGCGAGCGGCCCTCTTCCTGCTCTCACGGACCGCTCCGAACCTGCCCTTCGACTATGTCCGGAACCTGCTCGCGGCCGTCTGGCCGGCGCCGTCTGCCGGGTACGAGGTCGAACTCGCGGCGGTCGTCGGCTGCCATCCCGCGCTGCTGACCGCGATGCCCGAACTGCGCGACTACCTGTACGCCGCGGACCCGGCCCGCTCCACGACTGTCGTCGCGGTTCTCTGGCGTGCCGAAGCGCACGCCACCGGGAACGACCGGAGCGAACTGGAGGTGCTCCGGCTCGAGATCGACCGCTACGTCGCACAGTCGATGCCAGTGACCTTTGACCACTATTTCGCGCCCGACTTCGTCACGTACCTGCGTGCACAGGAGCCGACACACTGGCTCGCCCAGCGCGACGTGCCCGACATGTTCGACCAGCTCCAGGCCGAGTACCTTCGGCACGTCGCACCGGAGGATGCGCTCTTCATCGCCGACGGGTGGCCGGGACGCAGCACCGACTTCGTGTCGAACTACGTGCGCAGCCGCGCGATCGTCGTGCGGCCAGGCGAGGACCTGACCGCCGCACTACGCCGTCACGTCGGCGGCCGAGCAGCCCACGAGGCTGCCGCAACGCCCAACCCTTTGCCGCCGTCCCCCCATCAGGGAGGGTAGACAGACACCCGAGGGGGACGAGAGATGGCCGACTCGACGGCGTTCGCCGAGTTCGCGACCAGTAGGCACGGCGCGCTCTACCGGTACGCCTACCTGCTGGCCGGGGACCGCGGTCTGGCCGAGGACCTCGTCCAGGAGGCGTTGGTGCGGACGTACGTCGGCTGGCACCGGCTCCGCGACCCGAACAACGCCGAGGCGTACACGCGCCGGGTCATCACCACCACCGCGATCGGCTGGTGGCGCCGGAAATCGTGGCGCGCGGAGCGGCCGAACGACGACGTACCCGATCGGCCCGCCGACGCGACGGCCGCCGACGACACCACGGCGCGGGTCTGGCTGTGGCGCGAACTGCAGCAGCTGCCGCCGCGGCAACGGGCGGCGGTCGTCCTGCGGTACTACGAGGACCTGACCGAGCCGCAGACCGCCGAGATCCTCGACTGCAGCGTCGGGACCGTGAAGAGCCAGGTCTCCGACGCCCTCAAGAAGCTTCGCGCCCGGCTGGGCGCCGACGTCGTGCTGAAGGCAGGAATGAGCGAATGAACAACCTCCTCAAGGACACGCTGGCCGAACGCGCCGCCGGCGCCGAGCCGCCGCCGCTCGACCTCGACGCGATCGTTGCGGCCGGCAACCGCCGGATCTCCCGGCGGCGCGCGATCGGCGCCCTCGGCGGCGCGGTCGCGGCAGCCGCCGTGACCATCGGTACTGCGACGGTCGTCCGCCCGCGCGAGTCCCAGCCCCAGCCCGCCAGGCCGGCCCCCTTCGCGCAGCGCCGCGTCACCTATGCCCTCGGCAGCACCATCCACTACGGGGACGAACTCCTCTCCGTGGCCCCCCACAAAATCACCGCCTTCGTCCAGACCGACGCAGGCTTCGTCTTCCTCGACGCAGGCAACAACATCCGGGTGGCGGACCGCTCCGGCGTCCGGAGCCTCGGCAAGAGCAGCTGGGAGCTCGCCGCGGACTTCCGCGGCAACCTGGTCGGCTGGGTCGAGGGCTTCGACGACCACAACGAGTCGGTCGTGTACGACGTCGCCGCGCGCCGGGAACTCGTACGGATGGCGATCGGCAACCAGATCCCTCCGAACGTCAGCCTCGTGTTCCGCTCGCGCATCATCGCGATCGACGGCGGCACGGCGTACTTCGACACAGTCGACGGCCCGTACCGCTGGGACATCCACGCGAACCGCGGCGAGCTACTCGCCAAGGTGCCGACGAACACCGTCCGCGCGGTGGCGGCCGGCCAGATCGTGTTCCAGTCTCCGCTCGAGCAGCCGCACCCCGGTGTGAGCCTGGCGATCGGCGACTCGGTCTCCGCCACCGCCCCGGCCCGATTCACCGGCCAACGGGTCTTCCTCTCCCCGGGAGCCAAGCACCTCGTCGCGGAACCGGACGACGCGCTGCCGGGCATCCAGCCGCTGTGGGCGGACCTGCTCATGTTCGACGCCGCCACCGGCAAGCTGAACCGGATGGAGCGCACCTACCTCCACGCGTACTTCGGCCAATGGCACGGCGACGACACCTTCACCGCCGCGGCACGACGCGACAACACAGCGGCGGCCGTAGCGGACCTACTCGTCGTCAACGCCGCCACCGGCGCCGTCAAGGTCGCCGTACCCGGGTTCTCCACGCTGACCTTCAGCAAGACGCCACCCCGGATCACACCGTTCGCGCTGCCGACCGGGCGGCCGATCGTCGATCTGTACTAGAAGGTGAGAATACCTCACGGTAACATCTAGGTCACCCAACGTCGCCCGACCGCCCCTGGGAGCTGACGATGACCCGTACCCTCCGCCGCTGCCTGACCGCGCTCCTGCTCACCGGACTCACCAGCGCCGGACTCACGAGCAGCGCCACGGCTACAGACGCCGCCACAGCCGCAGAACTCCGCCCGGTGATGTTCGTCGGCAACAACTGGGAAGGTACGGCGGACGTGCTCCAGCCGTCCGGGAGCTTCGCCAGGATCGGCCGCGTGAACGTCGTCCCCGACAAGGCGGAGCGACTGGCCGAGATCTACCTCAACCCGGTCAAGCTCGGCTTCTTCCTCGCGATCCGCAACGGCCCCGGTGAAGGGCACGACCAGCTCGTCGACGATCTCTACAGCAGCCCGGACGGTACGGCGATCGTCGCGTCGCGGCCGAGCTTCGCCGACGTGGTGTCGATCGACATCGCCACCGGGCGGGTGAACTGGCGGTTCCCGGTGTCCGGGTACCGGGCCGACCACATGGCGCTGTCGCCGGACGGGCGCCGGGTCGCGGTGTCGGCCTCGACGTCCAACAGGGTGCACGTGCTCGACGCGGCGAGCGGCCGGGAGCTCGGGTCGTTCGCGACCGGTGACAAGCCGCACGAGAACGTGTTCACCGCCGACGGCAGGATCTGGAACTCCGCGATCGGCGAGGTGTTCACCCCGCTCGACGCCCCGGAGTTCGACTGGACGAAGGGTGATCGGCGGATCACGATCGCCGACGCCACGACGTACCAGGTCGTCAAGGTGATCGATCTCCGCGAGCGGCTGGACGCGTTCGGGCGCGGAGACCTCTCGGACGCCGTCCGGCCGGTCGCGTTCACACCGGACGAGTCGAAGCTGTACTTCCAGGTGTCGTTCTTCAACGGCTTCCTGGAGTACGACGTCGCGTCCGACGCGATCACCCGGCTCAAGGAGCTGCCGAAGAACCCGGGCACCAACGAGGACCGGACCACCTGGGTCAACGACTCCCGCCACCACGGCCTCGCCATGAACCCCGCCGGTACCAAGCTGTGCGTCGCCGGCACGATGGACGACTACGCCACCGTCGTCGACCGCGCCACGCTGGAGCCCGGCCCGCTCGTTCCGGCGAGCAAGCCGTACTGGTCGACCGTCAGCGGCGACGGGCAGAGCTGCGTGATCTCCGAGAGCGGCGCGGACCGGATCAGTGTGATCAGCTTCGCCACCGGGCAGAAACGCCTCTCGGTCCCGGTGGGCGATCACCCACAGCGCATCCGCCTCGGCCGCGCCCCGGCCAACTGGCCGAGGTGATCGGCCAATCAGCTCTTCGCGGCGGCCTGGGCGGTGGCTTCCTGTTCCGGGGTGGCGTTTTCCGGGAAGTGACAGGCGGACTGGTGGCCGGGGGCGAGTTGGACCAGTGGTGGCTCGACCGTCTTGCAGATTTCCTGGGCCTTCCAGCAGCGAGTGTGGAAGCGGCACGCCGGCGGTGGGTTGATCGGGCTGGGGACGTCGCCCTGCAGGCGGATGCGTTCCTGCTTGCCTTTGCGCTTGGTGTCGGGGACCGGTACGGCGGACAGCAGGGCGACCGTGTACGGGTGCATGGGCTTCTCGTAGAGGCTGACGCGGTCGGCCAGCTCGACGATCTTGCCGAGGTACATGACCGCGACCCGGTCCGAAACGTGCCGTACGACGGACAGGTCGTGCGCGATCATCACGTACGTCAGGTCGAACTCGTCCTGCAGGTCTTCCAGCAGGTTCACCACCTGCGCCTGGATCGACACGTCGAGCGCGGACACCGGCTCGTCGGCGACGATCAGCTTCGGCCGCAGCGCCAAGGTGCGCGCGATGCCGATGCGCTGCCGCTGGCCGCCGGAGAACTCGTGCGGGTACCGGTTGTAGTGCTCCGGCGAGAGACCGACCAGCTCGAGCAGTTCCTGCACGGCCTTCTTCACGCCGTGCTCGGTCTTCACGTTCTGCAGCTTGAACGGAGCACCGACGATCTTGCCGACCGTGTGCCGCGGGTTCAGCGAGCCGTACGGGTCCTGGAAGATCATCTGTACGTCGCGACGCAGCGGCCGCATCCGTCCTTCGCCGAGGTTGCTGATGTCGCGGCCCTCGAACACGAGCTTGCCGGCGGTCGGCGTCTCCAGCCGGGTCAGCAACCGACCGGTGGTGGTCTTGCCGCACCCGGACTCCCCCACCAGCGACAGCGTCTCGCCGCGGGTCACCGTGAAGCTCAGCCCGTCGACCGCCTGCACGGCGCCGACCTGGCGCTGCAGGATGCCCTTGCGGATCGGGAAGTGCTTGACGAGACCCTCGACCGACAGCAGCTCCTCGCCCATCTTGGGGACAGTAGGAGTCGGCTCAGCAGTAGTCACAGTCGTCGTCCCGTTCACAGCGTCGGCTTGATGTCGGTCTCCCACGCCTGCAGGCGGTTCTGCGGGGAGAGGTGGCAGGCGACCATGTGGCCGTCGCCGGTGTCGAGCAGTTCCGGCCGGTCCGTCTCACTCGCGCCGTTGTTCAGGTGCGCGTAGTTGCAGCGCGGATTGAACGCGCAGCCCTTCGGCACGTTGATCAGGCTCGGCGGCGTGCCCTTGATCGGGATCAGCCGCTCGGACCGCTCGCGGTCGATGCGCGGCATCGAGCCGAGCAGGCCCCAGGTGTACGGGTGCTGCGGCCGGTCGAAGATGTCCTCCGCGGTGCCGTACTCGACCGCGCGGCCGGCGTACATCACCTGGATGTCGTCGGCGAGTTCGGCGACCACGCCGAGGTCGTGGGTGATGATGATGACGGCGGAGTTGAACTCCCGCTGCAGGTCCCGGATCAGGTCCAGGATCTGCGCCTGCACGGTGACGTCGAGCGCGGTCGTCGGCTCGTCCGCGATCAGCAGGTCGGGGTCGCAGGACAGCGCCATCGCGATCATCGCGCGCTGCCGCATACCGCCGGAGAACTGGTGCGGGTACGCGTCCACCCGCCGGTCCGGCTGTGGGATCCCGACGCGGTCGAGCATCTCGATCGCGTGCTTGCGCGCGACGCCCTTGCTGACGTCGTTGTGCACCCGGTACGCCTCCACGATCTGGTGCCCGACCGTGTAGAAGGGGTGCATCGCCGACAGGGGGTCCTGGAAGATCATCGCCATCCGCTTGCCGCGCAGCCGGCGGACCGCCTCGCGGCTGGCCGAGATCAGGTCCTGCCCGTCGAGGATCACCTCACCGGTGATCCTGGCCACGCCCGGCTTGTGCAGGCCCATGATCGACAGGCTGGTCACGCTCTTGCCCGAGCCGGACTCGCCCACGATGCCGAGCGTCTTGCCGCGATCGAGCTTGAACGACAGCCCGTCGACGGACTTCACCACGCCGTCGTCGGTCGGGAAGTGGACCTTCAGGTCGCGTACGTCGAGAAAGCTCACTTCGCCCTCACCCTCGGGTCGACCACGGCGTACAGGAGGTCGACGACCAGGTTCGCGATCACGATGAACGTCGACGCGACCAGGACCACCCCCAGGATCTTCGGCAGGTCGTTCTGCACGATGCCGTCCACGGCGTACTTCCCCAGGCCGTTCAGCGAGAAGGTCTTCTCGGTGAGTACGGCGCCGCCCATCAGCAGGCCGACGTCGAGGCCGAAGATGGTCAGGATCGGGGTCAGCGCACCGCGCAGCCCGTGCTGCACCACCACGTTTCCTTCGGGCAGGCCTTTGGCGCGCGCGGTTCTGATGTAGTCCTCGTTCATCGTTTCCAGCATGCCCGCACGCGTGAGTCGCGCGTACTGCGCGGAGAACAGGAACGCCAAGGTGATCCAGGGCAGGACGAGCGCCTGCGCCCATTTGAACGGATTTTCGGTGAAGGGGACGAACGTGCCCCCTGGAACCGTCCATTTCAGGTGATAACTGAAGATGCTCAGACAGACCAGGCCGGTGAAGAAGATCGGTAACGAGACTCCGGCCAGCGCTGTGCCCATCGCCGCCCGGTCGAAGACCGACCCACGTTTCAGCGCCGACAGGACACCTGTCGCGACCCCGAACACGAGCCAGATCGTCGCGGCGCCGACCGCGAGCGACAGGGTCACCGGTATCGCCTCGACGATGTCCGGCCACACCGGGCGCTTCTTCAGGAAGGAGTACCCCAGGCACGGAGCCGGGCACTTCTCCACGCCGGCGCCGTAGTTGTACTCGGCGCCGGCCACGACGCCCTTGGCCCAGTTGAAGTACTGCACCGGGACGGGGTCGTAGAAGCCGAGGTTCTGCGCCGTGGTCTTCACGGTCTCCTCGGTCGCGGCCCGGCCGACGTACCGGGTGGCGAGCGTCTCCGGCGTGGCGCCGGCCATCCGCGGCACCAGGTAGAAGATCGAGAACGTGATGACGCTGACGATGAACAGCAGGCCTATGGCGGCGACGAGGCGCCGGACGAGGTAACTGAGCACTGTTGTGCGGCGCCGGCCCGGTCCGGTCGTGCCGGACCGGGCGCCTGCTGCCTTCACCTGCCTATCGGAGTGGGTCGATGCCTGACTTTTACTTGATGCCCATGGAGAGGTAGTCGTACATGCCGTACGCGTCGCTGAAGTAGACGTTGGACAGCCGGTCGCTGCGCACCATCAGGATCTTCGCCCACAGCGCCGGGTACACGACCGCCTCCTCCATCACCCGCTTGTCGATGTCGCCGTACATCTGGTCGCGCTTGGCCTTGTCGGGCTCGACCGTCGCGGCGTCCAGCGCCTTGTCGACGTCCGGGATCCGCACGCTGATGTTGGACGAGCCACCGGTCTCCCGGATCACCCGGCTGTCGACGATCTGCGACAGGAAGCCGAAGCCGTCGTTCCAGTCCGCGCCCCAGCTGTTGGTGGCGAGGCCCAGCCCGTTCTTCCGGGCGTACGGCGGGTTGCCCGCGTACGTCGAGAAGTAGTCACCGGTCGGGAAGCCCTTCAGCACCACGTTGATGCCGACCCGCTTGAGGGACTGCTGCACCGACTCGGCCGCTGCCTTCTCCTTCGGCCGGTCGCTGCGGAAGGCCATGTTGACCGTGAAGCCGTTCGGCTGTCCACAGGCCGTCAGGCTCTCCTTGGCCTTGTTCACGTCACCCTTGTGGTCGTCGCCGTTCGGGTACGTGTTCATCTCCTTGAACCCGTCGATCGACGGCGGCATCAGGCCGGTGGCCAGCTGCCCGCCGGCGAACTCGCCGCCGTACGCGGTCTGGTAGCCGACCTGGTCGACGCCGTACATGATCGCCTTGCGGCAGTCGATGTTGTCGAGCGGCTTCACCTGCGGGTTGATCGACATGTACTGCAGCCGCGCGATCGTCGGGTTGTCGGCCTTCTTCTTCAGCTCCGGGTCGCTCAGGATCTTGCCCTGCGCCGCGGCCTGCACGCCGGTGCCGGCGATGTCGACGTCCAGGTCACCGGAGAGCAGCCGGTTGTCCAGGTCGTTCGCCTCGGTCTTGAGGGTGATCTCGTAACCGTCCGGCAGCGCCTTGCGGATCGGGTCGGTCGCCGGGTCCCACTGCGGGTTGCGCTTGAGCGTGTAGGACTTGCCGGTCTCCACCTTGTCGAACATGTACGGACCGGTCGAGATCACGTGCTCGCGGTACTTCGCGCCGGTGTCCTTGGCCGCCGGGACCGGCGCGGTCTGGGACAGCGCGGCCAGGTTGTCGAAGCCGGCGAACGGCTGCTTCAGGTGGAAGACGATCGTGTAGTCGTCCGGCGTGGTGATCGCCGAGTCGGTGTTCACACCCTTCGACTTGTACGGGCCCTTGTAGCCGGCCGGCAGGTTGAGCATCCCCTCGAAGTACGACGGTCCGTTCGGGAACGTCTCCTTGTCGGTGGAGCGCAGCACGGCGTACTTCACGTCGGCCGCCTTGACCTCGGTGCCGTCCTCGTACTTGACGCCCTTGCGGAGCTTGTAGGTCCAGGTCTTCCCGCCGTCGCTCGACTCACCGAGGCTCTCGGCAAGGTCGGGGACGATCTCGTTGCTGGCCTTACCGGGCGCCGGCTTGTACATCACCAGGGGACGGGCATAGGTCCGCAGGAAGTTCCAGGACATGCCGTAATAGGTCTCGCCCGGGTCCACGGTGTCCCAGTCGTCGGAGTGCGCCATCTTGATGATGCCGCCCTTCTTCTCCGACGGGCTGAACACCTTGTCGAGGGCGGCGTTGAACTCGGCCGTCGTACCGCCCGACGTGTCCGTGCCGGTGTCGCCACCACCACCGCAGGCGGACAGCCCCAGCGTGAGTGCGGCAGCGCTAGCGACCGCGAACCTCCATCGCTTCGTTCTCATCTCCCGGTACACCCTTCTCATTACGCGAACCGGCGCCGTCGCGGGTTCGGTCTATCGGGCACGGGGGTCGAGTGCGTCGCGCAGCCCGTCCCCGAACAGGTTGAAAGCCAGCACCGTGACGAAGATCGCCAGCCCAGGCCAGAGCATGAAGTGCGGCATCGTGTAGAAGGCCACCGCGTCGGACAGCATGCCGCCCCAGGTCGCGGTGGGCGGCCGGATCCCCACACCGAGGAACGACAACGCGGCCTCGAAGAGGATGTTGGTCGGGATCAGGAGCGTCGCGTAGACCAGGATCGGGGCGATCAGGTTCGGCAGCAGCTCGGTGATCAGGATGTACGGCCGGCGCGCTCCGAGGCTGCGCGCCGCGTCGACGAACTCGCGCTCGCGCAGCGACAGCGTCTGTCCCCGGATGATCCGGCCGATGTACGGCCAGTTGAAGAAGCCGATGATGAAGATCAGCAGCATGATCCGCAGCGTGTCGCCCTGCATCCCGAACGCGTCGTCCGGGATGACGCCGGCCAGCGCGATCGCGAAGACCAGCAGCGGGAAGGCGAGGAAGATGTCCATCAGCCGGCTGATCACCGCGTCCACCCAGCCGCCGAAGTAGCCGGCGATGATGCCCATCGTGGTACCGATCGCCACCGACAGCAGGGTCGCGAAGAACGCGATCAGCAGCGAGATCCGGGACCCGTAGACGACCCGGCTGAAGATGTCCCGGCCGTTCACCGGCTCGACGCCGAACAGGTGGTCCCAGCTCATCGCCCCGAACCGGCCGATCGGCGCCAGCGTGCCGCCCTTGGTGTCGATCAGGTCCTGGTGGAACTCGTTCGGCGGGTGGCCGAGCAGCTTGACGATCAGCGGCGCGAAGATCGCGACCAGGATCAGGACGACGATGACGACACCGCCGGCGATCGCCACCCGGTCCCGTTTCAGCCTGCTCCAGGCGATCTGGGAGAGGGACCGGCCCTCGATCCGTCGCGCACCGGCCAGGACGGCTTCGGGATCCGCCGCCGACGAGCCGGGCTCGACCTCGAGTGGAGTCGTCACGCGTTACATGCCCCCTCATGGTTGTGGTCGGCGTGTCATGCCGCCGCCTTAACCTGCCGCCATTACACGCCGGAGTCAAACGCGGAAAGTGCTGCGTTGCCCGATCGTGATCGTCAGGAAATCGTCCCGTATCGTGGACTTTCCGCAGTAAACCACGGTGTCGCACCCACGGTCGCCGGGGCCTCGCGAACCGTTACTGCCATGGCATTTTTGTGTCAGCCGGCCCGTGATCGGATTGTCAGCGGCGAAGACCGGCGAGATGCAGGAAGGCGAGCGGGTCGACAGCCGTCTTCAGGTTGGCGATGTCCTTGCCGGCGACCACCGCGGCCCGCGCCTGCCAGACCGGGATCACCGGCGCCTCCCGGGCGATGACACCCTGTAGCTGCTCGATCAGCTTGTCCCGCTCGAGACCGTTCTGCTCGGCGCGCTCCTGCTGCAGCAGCTTCGTGGCGGCCGCCGAACGGTACCCGTTCACCGCGTACGCGCCGGTCGTCGACACGAACGGCGCCAGATAGTCGTCCGCGTCCGGGTACTCCGGGATCCACCCGCTCTGGTACAGGTCGTAGGCGCCGGCCTTGGTGAGCTCCTGGTACTGCGGCCACTCCGCGCTGCGCAGCGTCACCCGGAAAAGCCCTGACGCCTCGAGCTGCCGCTTCAGCTCCAGCACCTCGGCCTTCGCGCCGACGCCGTACTGCGTCGGTGTCCAGCCGACCGTCAGCGGGACGGGCGCGACCAGCGCTGCCTCCTTGAGGATCGCCGCGGCCGCGGCCTTGTTCGGCTGCTTGTACTCCGTCTTGAACGCGTCCGACTGCCCGCCGAAGCCCGGCGGCACGACCGAGTACAGCGGCGACACGTGGTCGCCGTACGCCTTCTTCGCGATCGCCGGCCGGTCGACCAGCTGCGCGACGGCCCGTCGTACGGCGGGATTGCGGGACAGCAGCGACTTCATGTGGAACGCGTAGAACCGGATCTCCGCGGTGCCCGGCTCGACGACCTGGACCCGGTCGGACTTACGCAGTTTGTCCAGCAGGCCGGGCCCGAACCCGTGGAAGGCGAGGTCCGCCTTGCCGGTGCTGATCGCCTGGTACAGCGCGTTCGAGTCCTTGAGCGTGGTGATCGCGACGCCGTCGTTCTGCGCCGCCCGCGGCCCGCGGTACTCCTTGAACTTCGTCAGCGTGATCGTCTGGCCCGGTGTGTACGCGGCGAGCTGGTAAGGCCCGCTGCCGACGCCCTCGGTGTCGAGCAGCTTGTTCGCCGGGTACGACTGCTCGTCGACGATCGACGCCGCGGTCGTGGTCAGCAGGTACGGCAGCCGCGCGTCGGGAGTCTTGAGGTTGAACACGGCCGTCAGCTCGTCCGGCGTACTCACCGACTTCACCGACGAGAACAGCGGCGCCAGTCCCCCGGGCGTCCGCAGCCGGACCAGCCGGTCGAAGCTGAACTTCACGTCCGACGAGGTCAGCTCGTGCCCGTTCGGGAACGTCAGCTTTTCCTTCAGGCTGCAGGTGTACGTCGTCGGCGAGTCGAACTGACAGTCCGCGGCGTCCGGGACCGGCGTGGGCTTCTCCGGGAGGATCGTGAGCAGCGTCTGGTACAGGTTCGCCTGGACGGTGCGCGAGGCCACGTCGTACCGGCCGGCCGGGTCGAGCGACGACACCGAGTCCGTGGTCACCAGCCGCAGCGGTATCGGTGCCGGGGTCTGCTCGCCCGGGTGCGGCGCACTGTCGTCCGGCTCACCGCAGGCAGCCAGGCACACCCCCAGCGCCCCCGCAGCCACGGCCGCCGACACCCGGCGCACCCACTCGCTCACCGTCTTCTCACCTTCCCCAGCCCGTTACCCACACAACGCCCCCGAGGGCACCAAGTGACGGTAGCCCCTCAACGGAGCAGCGCGCGAAGGGACTCCGGGGTGAGCGGCTCGAGCGACTTCACGATCAGCCGTCGCGGGGCCTCCGGGATGCTCACCCACTGCGGTACGGCGACCACGTACATGCCGGCCGCCGTACCCGCCTGGGTCCCGGTCATCGAGTCCTCGATCACCACGCAGTACGCCGGGTCGACGCCCAGCTTGGTCGCGGCGGTCAGGTACGGCTCCGGGTGCGGCTTGCCGAGCGTGACCTCGTCACCGGCCACGATCACGTCGAACGGATCCGGCGGCAGGTGCCCGAGGACGGCGTCGATCATCGTCCGGTACGACGCCGAGACCAGCGCGCAGGGCACCTCTTCCTTGCGGAGCGCCTGCAGCAGCTCGAGCGCGCCCGGCTGGAACGAGACCTCCTTGCGGAGCGCCTCGACCACCTCGGAGAACATCCGGTCGGCCAGCGCGTCGGCGGTGATCACGCCCTCCGGGATGCGCGCCATCCAGATCTGCACGGCGTCCCGCAGGTCGCTGCCGATCAGCGTCATGCAGTCCTCGATCGTCCAGGTCGCGCCCAGGCTCGGCAGCAGCTCCAGCTGCACCTCCGCCCAGACCTTCTCGGAGTCGACCAACGTCCCGTCCATGTCCCACAGCACCGCCTGCAGCAACTACGGCTCCTCTACGTCGTCGTCTCCACGTCCTTCACAGCACCTTGAGCACCCACCAACCACTTTCGAGAGCTCGAAATGGTTGGTGGGTGCTCAAGGTCGGCGGATCCATTGTCCCTGGTGAGGTGTGGCGGGGGACTTCGGGGGCTACGACACGTTCCGCCCGCGGTGAAACGCGGCGCGTGACCCGGTGCGACCACGTAGGCTGGCAGTCCGGTTTCCGGCGCGGGGCGACCCGGCGCCGGATTGGCTACAGAGACGACAGGGAGCCTGCGAGTGGTTGACCTCGCGAACCTGAGGGACCCGGTCGTGATCGCCGCGTTCGAAGGCTGGAACGACGCGGCCGAAGCGGCCACCGGAGCGGTCGACCACCTGATCGACGAGTGGGACGCGGAGCTCGTCACGGCGATCGACCCCGAGGACTACTACGACTACCAGGTGAACCGCCCGCGGGTCGCCCTGGACGAGGACGGCGGCCGCCGGCTGACCTGGCCGACCACCCGGATCTACCTGGCCCGCCCGGAGGACACCGGCCGCGACGTGCTGCTGATCCGCGGCGTCGAGCCGAACATGCGCTGGCGGGCGTTCTCCCGGGAACTGCTCGAGATCGTCGACGAGTCGAACGCGCAGCTCGTCGTCGTGCTCGGCGCGCTGCTCGCGGACTCGCCGCACACCCGCCCGATCCCGGTCTCCGCGACCTCGTCCGACGACGAGCTGACCGCGGCGTGGAGCCTGGAGCCGTCGACGTACGAAGGCCCGACCGGCATCACCGGCGTCTTCGCCGACCTGTGCAGCACGCTCGGGGTGCCGGCGGTGTCGATCTGGTCCGCGATCCCGCACTACATCGCGGGGACGCCGTGCCCGAAGGCGTCGCTGGCGCTGCTCGGCAAGATCGAGGCACTGCTCGACCTCGCGATCCCCGAGGGCGAACTGCCCGAACTCGCCCGGGCCTGGCAGCGCGGCGCCGACGAGCTGACCGAGGAGGACCCGGAGGTCGCGGAGTACGTGCAGTCCCTGGAGGAGCAGCGCGACACCGCCGACCTCCCGGAGGCCAGCGGCGAGGCGATCGCGGCCGAGTTCGAGCGCTACCTGAAGCGGCGCAACAAGAACCACCCGACAGACTAGGCGAGTTCCCGCGTCGCGGTGGTGATGACGTCGTCGAGGACGGCGCGGGACGTCGCCAGGTCGGCGATCATCCGGTCGATGCGGTCCCGCTCGGCGGTCAGTTCGGTGACGAGCTCGGGCGTGGCCCGCTCGTTCGGGCCGCCGTCCGGGTCGCGCATGCACGGCAGCAGCTGCGCGATCTTCTTGCTGTGCAGCCCGGCCGCGAACAGCTCCTGGATCAGGATCACCCGGTCGACGGCGCGCTCGGCGTACTCCCGCTGCCCGCCCGCCGTCCGCTCGGAGACCAGCAGCCCCTGTGCTTCGTAGTACCGCAGCGAACGTTCACTGACCCCGGTCCGCCGCGCCAGTTCCCCGATCCGCACCCGCCGACCTCCGGACTTGAACCTGACACTGATGTCAGACTCTACCGTCCGGGTATGACGCTCTTCGACTACAGCCCGATCACCGAACGCCCCGCCCTGCACTGGCCCGACGGCAAGCGCGTGGCCTTCTACGTCGGCCTCAACATCGAGACCTTTCTCCCCGACCAGCCGTCCACGAGCATCTGGCCGCTCGACCTCAAGCCCGACCCGCTGAACCACGGCTGGCGCGACTACGGCGCCCGCGTCGGCGTCTGGCGGACCATGGACATCCTCGACAAGCACGGCCTGCGCGCGAGCGTGCTGCTGAACTCGCAGGTCGCCGAGGACAACCCGCAGATCATCAAGGCCGGCGTCGAGCGGAACTGGTCCTGGCTCGCGCACGGCAGCACCAACTCGGTCCTGCACACCGGCTACGAACCCGACGAGGAACGCCAAGTCCTCACGAGCATCACCGAAACCATCGAAAACGCGACAGGCCGACGCCCGAAGGGCTGGATGGGTCCCGCGCTGACCGAGACCCACAACACCCCGCACCTGCTCTCCGAGCTCGGCTACAGCTACGTCCTCGACTGGACCAACGACGACCAGCCGTACCGCCTGAACGTCCCGGGCATGCTCAGCGTCCCGTACACCGTCGAGCTCAACGACCTGGGCCTGTTCCTCCGCGGCCTCGCTGGCCCCGACTTCCTGCAGATGGTGAAGGACCAGTACGACGTACTGCGCGACGAGTCGGCCGAGTCCGGGCGGGTGATGGCGCTCGCGCTGCACCCGTTCGTGATCGGCCAGCCGTTCCGGGCGAAGTACCTGGACCTCGCCCTGGAGTACATTGCCGCGCAGAGTGACGTCTGGCTGACGACGAGTGACGAGATCGCGGCGCACTACGCGGCGCTGTAACCCTCGCGGGGTGTGGACCGTTGTTACCAGTGGGTTTATTCTCGACCGGACAACTGGGGGGTGACGGTCCGCCGTCACCGGGAGCACGGGGAGTCATCAGATGCGCGACGAGCGGGGCGGGACCTCGGTGCCTGCGCTGGCCGTGCTCGTCCTGCTCGGGATCGTCGCGGCGGTCGGCATCTTCGGCGACAAGGGCCGCCCGGCCGTCGACCTCAGCACGCTGACCGCGTCGACGACCTCCACGACGATCACCACGGCCCCGCTCGACACCCAGCCGTTCGCCGGCACCACCGGGCTGGTCGTCCACCCCCGCGCCGAGGCCGCGTTGTACAGCGCCCCGGACGCGGACGCGTTCGGCAAGATCGGGCCCACGCAGTTCGGGCCGACCTGGTTGCCGGTGGTGGAGCAGACCGACGGCTGGGTCCGGGTCCTGCTCCCCTCCAAGCCGAACCGGTCCACCGGCTGGCTCCTGGACGAGGACCTCGACCGGGCCACCTCGCCGTACCTGATCCGCGTGCACACCAGTTCGCGGACGCTCGAGCTCTTCCGGAACAACAAGAGCCTCGGCACCTGGAAGGCCGGCGTCGGCGCGAAGAAGACGCCGACACCGCCCGGCCGGACGTTCCTGCTCGGCTCGATCATCGACCACACCCGCTCCGCCTCGCCGGTCGTGCTGCCGCTGGGTGCGCACAGTCCCACCTTGGACACGTACGGTGGCGGACCTGGTACGGTCGCGATCCACGGCTGGCCGGACCCGGACGTGTTCGGCGCCGCGATCAGCGCCGGCTGCGTCCGGGTGCCGAGGACCGCGCTCGCCCACCTGCAGAAGGTTCCGCTCGGGACGCTCGTCCTGATCGACAGCAAATAAGGAGAATCCGATGCGACAGCTGACAGGCCGTCTGACCCCGACCGTGCTCACGGCCGCGGCCGTGGCGGGCGTCGTGACGTTCAGCCTGGTCGCGAGCGCTCCCGTCGGCAACGCGGCGGCGCGCCCGTCCTCGGCGTACGCCGTGAGCGCCGACGGCCAGGTGCCGATCCCGAAGACGCCGTACGCCGAGTCGGCCGACGGCAAGCGGCGGACGACGTCGGCGCTCGAGCTCCCGCAGAACCCGCTGATCTCGGTCCGGGCCGGTACGGCGACCGCGGGCAACGACGCCGCCTCGGTGGAGCTGTTCGACATCGTCGTCGGTCCGGACATCCTCAGCCAGGTGAAGGTCCCGCCGGAGCTGAAGCAGCAGTGCTCGAACCTGCCGAAGACTGGCGCCGAGGAGCTGCCGCTGCCGGATCTCGCGCTGCCCGACGTCGGCCTGCCGTTGCCGCAGCTGTCGACCAAGGACCTGCCGGTGAAGAACCTGCCGGACCTCTGCAATTTGCTGCTCACACCGCCGAAGGCACTGCTCGCGATCGACTCGCTGAACGTGTGGTGCTCCGGCGACCAGGGCGGCGTCGACATCGGCTCGCTGACGCTGCTCGGTCAGACCGTCAAGCTGCCGAGCACGAAGGAGAGCGCGACGCTGCCGGCCGCGCCGCTGGCGACGATCAAGGTCAACAGTCAGGGCAAGCACTCGGACGGCGCGTTCACGATCACCGGCCTGACGATCAGCCTCGGCGACGGAGCGCAGACGATCAACCTCGCGTCGGCGACCTGCGCCAAGCCGGCCGCGAAGCCGAAGCCCAAGCCGCAGCCGCTGCCCCAGCCCGCCAACCCGGCTCCGGCCCAGGTCGACACCCCGCCGTCCGCGCCGGCGCCGACCCCGGTGAAGACCCACCACCCGGTCACCGGCTGACCTCCCGGCACCAGGAAACGCCCGACGGCTGTCGGGCGTTTCCTCGTTTCTAGAGCTTCACGCCCAGCAAGGCGTCACAGGCCTGAGCGATCAGGGCCGGAGCCTCGTGGTCGTCGCCTTCGCCCTCGGCCCAGGCGTCGACAGCAGCCAGGGCGCCGGCGCTGTCCAGATCGTTGGTCAGCGCCGCCCGTACGGCGTCGACCGCCGCCGCACCGTCCGGCCCCGAACCTCGCCCGATCGCCGCGCGCCAGACGTCCAGCCGCGCCTGGGCGTCGGTCAGCTCTGTCGACGTCCAGAACCAGTCGGTCCGGTAGTGATGGGTCAGCAGCGCCAGCCGGATCGCCATCGGGTCCGCGCCGGCCAGCCGCTCCTTCGAGACCAGCACCAGGTTGCCCTTGGACTTCGACATCTTCTCGCCGTCCAGGCCGACCATGCCCTGGTGCACGTAGGCGCGCGCGAACGGGTGCTCGCCGGTCGCCACCTGGGCGCCGCTCGCCGACATCTCGTGGTGCGGGAAGATCAGGTCCGACCCGCCGCCCTGCACGTCGAACGTCATCCCGAGGTACTCGAGCGCGATCGCCGAACACTCGACGTGCCAGCCCGGCCGGCCGCGGCCCAGGCTCGAGTCCCAGGCCGGCTCCCCCGGCCGCTCGTGCCGCCACAGCAGGCTGTCCAGCGGGTCGCGCTTGCCCTCCCGGTCCGGGTCGCCGCCGCGCTCCGCGAACAGCTCGCGCATCGTCTCGCGGTCGTAGTTCGAGACGCCGCCGAACGCCGGATCGGTCTTCACCGCGAAGTACAGGTCGCCGTCGACGGAGTACACCGCGCCGGCCTTCCGCAGGTCCTCGACGGCGTCGGCGACCAGCTCGATCGACTCGACCACGCCGATGTAGTGCTGCGGCGGGATCACCCGCAGCGCCGTCATGTCGTCGCGGAACAGCTGGATCTCCTGCGCCGCGAGGTCGGTCCACTCGACACCGGTCGCGGTCGCGCGCTCCAGCAGCGGGTCGTCGACGTCGGTGATGTTCTGCGTGTACAGCACGTCGTACCCGGCGTCGCGCCACAGCCGGTTGACCAGGTCGAACGTCACGTACGTCGCCGCGTGGCCCATGTGCGTGGCGTCGTACGGCGTGATGCCGCAGACGTACATCCGGGCGGTCCCGCTGTCGCCCGGCGGCACCTCGACGAGACCGCGCGAGGCGGTGTCGTACAGGCGGAGCCGCCGTGCCGGGCCCGGCACGACCGGGATGTCTGGTTTCGTCCACGCCTGCATGTGTCGGAGCTTATGCCAGTCCGAATTTCAATGACGCGACACGGTTCCATTCCGTGGTCGCCGGGTGCCGCTGCACCCCGCCGGCGGATAGCCTCACCGGCGATGAGCGCTGACTTCAGTCCTGAGTTCCAGGCGTACGGCGGCTGGATCGCCGCCGCCGCGATCCAGCAGCAGGACCTGTTCAACGAGGTGGTCGGGCAGGACTCGCTGCAGGCCGACCTCGACGCGCGGACGCTCAGCAGCGAGCGCGGCGTGCTGGGCGGGATCTCGCTGCTCGGCAGCTTCTCCGAGCTCGACCGCACCTGGCTGTGGGGCTGGGCGAACCCGGGCTTCGGGGCGGAGGCGCCCGCGGTCGCGCCGACGCTCGCGATCCGGGAGTTCGGTGAGCGGCACGGGATCCCCGAGTTCACCAGCGACAGCCCGGACCTGAGCGGGTTCGAGCAGCCGGCCCAGGCCGCGATCATGCTGGCGATCACCGCCGGGACCGTGCTCGGCGGCCGGGGCGTGTGGTCGACCGCGATCAACGAGGGCCGCGGTCACGTGTACCTGCACGTCGCGGACGAGCAGCTGCCGCGGGCCGGTTTCGACGCGGTCGCGACACCGCGGCTGCTGATCAACGCGATCAGCGTCTTCCCGTCCGACCACCGCCAGGTCGTCCGCGGCTACCTCCAGCACTTCGGCCTGCCGTACGACGAGGCCGCCGACGCGATCCGCAGTACGACGCCGAACGGCAGCACGCTCGCGGTGGAGTTCGACGAACTCGGGCGGATCGGCAACATCAGCGGGCAGCCCAAGCCCGGGGACGTCTAGAACGCCGGCCAGGGGATGGCGGGCCAGTCCTCGCTCGGGAACGGGAACGTCCCGGTCTTGAGCAGGGTGGCGCAGCGCTCGCGGGTCGCGGTCAGCTCAACCGTGGTGATCAGTTCGCACAGCTGCTGCCCGAGCGCACCGGCGAGCTGATCCGCCAGCCGCCGTACGTCGTCCAGGAGTTCCGCCGGGATCGACTCGCCGGCCCAGCCCCACAGCACCGTGCGGAGCTTGTCGTCGGCGTTGAAGGTGACGCCGTGGTCGACGCCGTACACCCGGCCGTCGCCGGGGTTCAGCACGTGGCCGCCCTTGCGGTCGGCATTGTTGACCACGGCATCGAACACGGCCATCCGGCGCAACGCGTCGGTGTCCGCGTGCACCAACGTGACCGGGTTGTGCCGGCCGTCGAGCGCGTCGAGAACCCCGACCCAGCCGGCGGGCACCCGGCCCTGCGGGACGATGTCGACCAGCTCGGTCTCGTCCGGGCCGAGCTCGGCCTCGTCGATCCACAACTGCACCATGCCCACGCCGAGCGGACCGTCGCGCAGCAGGGTCGGCGGTACGACGCTCCAGCCGAGCGCCTCGGACACGACGTACGCCGCGAACTCGCGCTGGGCCAGCGTGCCGTCCGGGAAGTCCCACAACGGCCGCTCTCCCTCGACCGGTTTGTAGACCACGGTCGCGGTGTCACCGGACAGGCTGACCGACCCCTGGTACGTGCCGTTCGAGGCGGCGACCAGGCGTCCGTGCAGCGACAGCTCCCCCAGGGCGAGAAGCTCGGGATCGACGGTCATTCCGGCAGGTGCCTGCGGTAGCCGTTCGCCCGCGGGCAGATGTGGCCGTCGGGGTCGATCGGCCGGCCGCAGAACGGGCAGCTCGGGCGGCCGGACGCGACCAGCGCGACCGCGCGCCGGGCGAACGCCCGCGCCTGCTCCTCGGTGATCCGGACCACGAACACCTCGGCGTCGTCGGACTCCATCGCCGCGGTGACCGGGTCGGGCTCCTCCTCGAAGTCGGCCTGCTCGCCGGTGACGACCGCGAACACCTCGATCACCACCCGTTCGGCGTCGGCCTCCCAGGCCAGCGTCATGGTGCCGGCCCGGAACTCCTCCTCGATCGGCTGCTCCAGCGGCGCGGTGTCGTCCACGCCGGTCTGGGTGACCGGGTCGCGGTCGAACCGCCGGGCGACCTCGTCCAGCATCACGTCGAGCCGCTCGGCGAGCGCCATCACCTGTTCCTTCTCACACGCCACCGAGGTCAGCCGGTGCCCGGCCCGGGCCTGCAGGAAGAAGGTCCTCGCACCTGGTTCACCCACGGTGCCGGCGACGAACCGCTCGGGGTCGTCGTAGGAGTGCACAACTCGCGCCATACCTATGACCCTATTACCGTCCGCCGACGACCGCGTCCGAGGACTGCTTCTTCGGCTTGCCTTTCGCTGAGGGCTTAGGGACGAGCGAGGCCAGTTCGCTGCCGGAGTCGTTCAGCCGGACCAGGAACGGGCGGGTCGCGGTGTAGGTGACGATCGTCGTCGAGGCGGTGTCCACGACGATCCGCTGGAACGTGTCCAGGTGCTGACCGAGCGCGTCCGCGACGATCGCCTTGATCACGTCGCCGTGCGAGACCGCCACCCAGATCGCGCCGTCGCCGTGGCTCTTGGCCAGCTCGGCGTCGTGCGCCCGGACGGCGTCCACCGCGCGCTGCTGCATCGCCCGCATGGACTCGCCGCCGGGGAACGTGACGGCCGACGGGTGCTGCTGCACGACGGCCCACAGCGGGTCCTTCGCCAGCGAGGCGATCGTCTTCCCGGTCCAGTCGCCGTACCCGCACTCGGTCAGCCGCCGATCCGTTGCCGGACGCAACCCGTCGTGGTGCCGCGCGATCGCGGCCGCGGTCTGCTTGCAGCGCTCGAGCGGCGAGGTGACGATCGCCGCCAGCGGCAGCCCGGCCAGCCGCTCCGCGACAGCCGCCGCCTGCCGGACACCGGTGTCGTCGAGCTTCACCCCGGGCGTACGACCCGCGAGGGTCCCGGACGTGTTCGCCGAGCTCCGGCCGTGCCGGACCAGAATCACCGTGGGCATGAGGTGCACGTTATCCGGTCCGGACAAGGCCTGGTGCCATGATGGGTGCGTGATCGTCGACTGCGGGGTGTATGCCGGCGGGGAGCGGCAGGACCTGCCCAAGGAGCCGGAGTCCGTTGCCCAGGCCATCGACGACGACGGCGAGTGCTTCGGCTGGATCGGGCTGCACGAGCCGTCGGACGCGGAGATGCAGCGGGTGCAGCGGCTGTTCGGCCTGCACGACCTCGCGATCGAGGACGCGCTGCAGCTCCACCAGCGCCCGAAGGTCGAGCGGTTCGGCGACACGCTGCTCGTCGTACTGCGGACGCTCTGGTACGTCGACGAGGGCGACGCGGTCGAGACCGGCCAGGTCACCGCGTTCATCGGGCCGCGGTACGTCGTCACCGTGCGGCACGGCGAAGGCAGCGAGCTCGCGACCACCCGGCAGGCGCTCGAGGAGCGCGCGTCGGTGCTCGGGCACGGGCCGGCCGCCGTGCTGTGGGCGATCTCGGACGCGATCGTCGACGACTACGAGCGGGTCGCCGAGCAGGTCGAGATCGACGTCGACGAGATCGAGACCTCGGTGTTCTCTCCCGAGCGGACCAGCGACGCGGAGCGGATCTACCGGCTGAAGCGCGAGGTGCTGGAGATGCGCCGCGCGATCGACCCGTTGCGCGAACCGATGGAGCAGTTCGCGCACGGGATGGCCGGGATCAGCGCGCAGGCGAGCCCGTTCTTCCGCGACGTCGCCGACCACCTCAGCCGGGTCTCCGACCAGGCCGAGGCGATCGACACGCTGCTCACGTCCGCCCTCAACGCGCACCTCGCCCGCGTCTCGGTGCAGCAGAACGACGACATGCGGAAGATCTCCGCCTGGGTCGCGATCGCCGCGGTCCCGACGATGCTGGCCGGCATCTACGGGATGAACTTCGACCACATGCCCGAGCTCCGCTGGCGCTTCGGGTACTACGCGATCCTGCTGGTGATGGCGGTGGTCTGCTTCACCATGTACCGGTTCTTCCGCAAGGTCGGCTGGCTGTGACGGCGGCGGACCTCAGGTCGCGGTGATCGTGCTCGTGGCCAGCAGGATCACCAGCACGATGCCGAGCAGCACCCGGTAGAACGCGAAGACCTCGGTGGAGTGCTTCGCGACGAACCGCAGCAGCCACGCGACCGACGCGTACGCGACCGCGAAGCTCACGATCGTGCCGACGATCAGCGGTACGGCGCCGACGTCGCCGGCGAGCGCGTCCTTCAACTCGTAGACCCCGGCCCCGACCAGCGCCGGGATGCCGAGCAGGAACGCGATCCGGGTCGCCGCGACCCGGTCCAGCCCGCAGAACAGGCCGGCCGAGATCGTCGCCCCGGACCGCGACACACCGGGGATCAGCGCGAGGCTCTGGACGACGCCCATGACGATCGCGTCGACCATCGTGATCCGGGTCAGCGGCCGCGACTTCCGGCCGAGCCGCTCGGCCGCGACCATCACCACCGACCAGCCGATCAGCGCCCCGGCCACCCACCACAGGCTGCGCAGCGGCCCCGAGATCACGTCCCGGGCGAGGAAGCCGACGATCACGATCGGCGTCGAGCCGACGATCACGTACCAGCCCATCCGGTGGTCGAACTCGCCGCGGTGCTCGGGCTTGACCAGCCCGCGCGCCCAGGCGATCGCGATCCGCTTGATGTCCTTCCAGAAGTACAGCACCACCGCCGCGATCGCCCCGATCTGGATCACCGCGGTGAACCCGGTGATCGACGGGTCGTCGATCTTCAGCCCGAGCATCTTCGACACGATCGTCAGGTGCCCGGTGCTGGAGACCGGCAGGAATTCGGTGAGGCCCTCGACGATGCCGAGGATGACGGCGTCCCAGATCGTCATCAGTGGCCGGCTCCGGACAGCTCCAGCGCCTCGGCGGCGGTCCGCAGGTCGGCGATCCGCTGCTCGACCGTCGGCGCGAACGGCGTCAGCGCGACAGTCGTCGCGCCCGCCTCGGCGTACGCGGCGAGCTTCTCGGCCATCCGCTCCTTGCCGCCGAGCAGCGAGATCGAGTCCAGGAACCCGAACGGCACGGCGGCCATCGCCTCGCGGTGCTTCTTGTCCAGGTACAGGTCCTGGATCTGCTTGGCCTCGTCGGCGTAGCCCATCCGGACCGCGAGCGCGTTGTAGAAGTTCTTCTCCCGGCTGCCCATGCCGCCGATGTACAGGGCGGCGTACCCGCGGACCGGGTCGGCGGCGGCCCGGACGTCGTCGCCGGTCATCAGCGGGGTGGTGACCACGACGTCGAAGCCGTCGAGGTCCTTCTGACGAGCGGCACGGCCCGTCCGGATGTGGTTCAACTGCTCTCCAAGGAAGCCTGGGTCGTTGAGGATCCCGAGCCAGCCGTCGGCGATCTCACCGGCCAGCTCGAGGTTCTTCGGGCCGACCGCGGCAAGGTACACCGGCACGTGGTCGCGGATCGGCCGCACGGTCAGTTTCAGCGCCTTGCCCGGTCCGTCGGGCAGCGGCAGCGTGAAGTACTTCCCCTCGTACGCCACCGTCTCGCGCCGCAGGGCCGCGTTCACGATGTCAACGTACTCACGCGTCCTGAGGAGTGGCTGAGAGAACCGGACGCCGTGCCAGCCCTCGGACACCTGCGGCCCGGACACGCCGAGACCGAGCCGGAACCGGCCGTTCGACAGCCGGTCCAGGGTGGCGGCGGTCATCGCGGTCATCGCCGGCGTCCGGGCGGGGATCTGGAACACCGCCGCGCCGACGTCGATCGTGGTCGTCTGGGCGGCGATCCAGCTGAGCAGCGTCGCCGCGTCCGAGCCGTACGCCTCCGCGGCCCAGGTGACCGCGAAACCGAGTGCCTCGGCCTCCTTCACCAGCCTCAGGTGGTCCAGATGGTCGTCGCCGCCGTAGACGAAGCCGATGTTCAGTCCGAGTCGCATGACTGGCGAGCCTAGCGAGCCGTTGTCGGCGGGCCGCAATAGGCTCGGTCCATGCAACAGCGCTATCTCGGTCACAGTGGACTCGCGGTGAGCAGGCTCGGCCTGGGCACGATGGCGTGGGGCCGGGACACCGACGAGCACGAGGCGCGGGAGCAGCTGGCCGCGTTCGTGTCCGCGGGCGGCACGCTGATCGACACCGCGGCGGCGTACGGCGACGGTGACAGCGAGCGACTGATCGGGTCGCTGCTCGGCGACGTGGTGGACCGCGACGACGTGGTGATCGCCACCAAGGCCGGGTTCAGTGTGCGCCGGGGCGAGCGAATCACCGACACGTCCCGCGGCGCCTTGCTGCGCGATCTGGAGGGCTCGCTGCGCCGGCTGGGCGTGGACCACATCGACCTGTGGCAGTTGCACACTTGGTCGGACGACGTACCGCTGGAAGAGACGCTGTCGGCGCTCGACCACGCCGTCAGCTCGGGCAAGGTGCGGTACGTCGGTGTGTCGAACTACGCCGGCTGGAAGTCCGCGCGGGCCGTCACCTGGCAGCAGGCGTGGCCGGGCCGTGCGGTGCCGGTCGCGAACCAGGTCGAGTACTCGCTGCTCGCGCGGGACGCCGAGGTGGACGCGATCCGCGCCGCCGCCGGGCTCGGGATCGGGATCCTGGCGTGGTCCCCGCTCGGCCGCGGGGTGCTGACCGGGAAGTACCGCACCGGCATCCCCGCGGACTCGCGGGCGGCGTCTCAGCATCTGTCCCGGTTCGTCGACCCCTACCTCGACGCGCGGGCTTCGGGCATCGTGGAAGCAGTCGCGCGCGCCGCCGACGGGCTCGGCTGGACCCCGCTCGAGGTGGCCCTCACCTGGGTGCGGGACCGGCCGGGCGTGTCGGCGGCGATCGTCGGGGCCAGGACGGCGCTGCAGCTGAAGTCGGTGCTGGGTGTGGAGGAGCTCACATTGCCGCCCGCCATCGTCGCGGCACTGGAGGATGTTTCCTGAGGCAGGTAGTTGGAGGTGTGGATGGCCGAGTACGAGCTACAGCAGTTCGAGGTGTCCAGGACGGAGTCCCGCGGTGCGGTGCGCAAGCTGCTCACCGAGCACGCGGAGTACGGCGGCTGGGAGCTCGCCCGGCTGCGCCGCTACCCCGACGGCTCCCGCCGCGTCTGGCTCCGCCGCCGCATCATCCGCGTGATGCGGACCCTCTGAGCAGGACGCTCACCAGCTCGCGTCGGCTACCGACGCCGACCTTGTCGTACGACGCCCGCACGTGCTCCTGCACGGTGTGCGGTGACAGGCACAACCGCTCGACGATCTGCCGGGTCGAGTAGCCGCGCAGCAGCAACTCGGTCACCCGGCGCTGCGCCGGCGTCAGCCCGTGCAGCTCGAGCAACAACGACCCCAGCTCAGCGGCCGGCACCGGCTCGATCACCACCGCCGTACGTCCGTGCTCACCAAGCTCGGACGCCTGCAACTCGAGCCACTCACCGCGGCGGGTCTTGACCTTCAGCCGGGCGGTTTGTCCGTCGACGTGCCTCCGAGCAGCCACCGCCCGCACCGCCACCGGCAACTCCCCCACCGCCCCGATCTCCTCCAACCAGTACTCCGCCTCAGCGGTCACCGACTCCACGCGAAACGCTTCATCAAGCACCACAACCCCGGGCCCCACCCGAGCCACGCTGTCAGGTTCGGCCGGGTGCGTGCGCAACGCTCGGCGCAGGGCCTCGGCCAGGTGGGGTGCGAGGCGGCGTACCAGTTGGATCTCGGAGTCGCTGAAGCCTGAGTCGGCGTCTTCGCGGTGCAGGCACAGGACTCCCCAGCAGCGGCCGTTCGACAGCAGCGCGGCTCGGAGCTCGTCGCCGAGGCCGAGCGGTCGCATCACCTCGACGTACCGCGGGCTGCTCGCCCACTCACCCCGCGTCGCCTGCCCGAGCGACCGCACCGGCTCCGGCCCACCGGCGAGTACGGCGAACTTGTTCACGTCGTCCTGCCCGAACTCGTTCGTCAGGAACTGCTCGGTGGCCGCCCGCAGCGGCTCGTCGGCGTACGCCGAGGTGAACAGCACCGTCGCCGGATCCACCGTCGCGAAGAACGCCGCGTCGACCGTCAGCACCCCCGGCAGCCGCGCCAGCACCTCGGCGCGCACCTGATCGGCGTCCAGCCCCGCGTAACAGCGCCGGATCAGCACCTCCAGGCGATCCCCCGCCCCCATGTCAGTGATGCTACGCCGGTACCACGCCGAGCTGCCGGAGAAATCCGAGCTCGTCGAGCTGCCCCCAGCGCTCCACGATCAGACCGTCGCGGAGCCGGAAGATGTTGATCCCCGGCAACGTGACCCGTCGGCCGGTCGCCGGCACGCCCATCGCCTCACCGCGGTGCGTCCCACTGGCTGTGAACCGCTCGACCACGATGTCGCCCTCGGCGATCAGCGCGTGCAGCTCGCTCCGCCAGTCCGGGAACCCGGCGCGCATGTGGCGCCCCGCCGTCCGCATCCCCTCGCGGTCCGGCGTGACCCCGAACGGCGGGTCGTGATTGACGAAGTCCTCGGCCAGGTAAGTGTCCACAGCACCGAGGTCGCCGTCGCTGAAGAGCCCGTCGATGAACTCGCGGACCACCTGCTTGTTGCGCTCTGTCGTACTCACAGTTGTCGTCATGCCAACGATCGTCAGTGCACCACGTCCACATCACTACCCCGATTAGTTGGGGTTCCGCTCCAGGTGTTGCACCGGACGAGGAGTGCCAGCGACACAATTGCCGTGACCAGCCCGGCACCGACCAGCGTGGACTCGGCGCCGACCGCACCGATGATCGGGCCGCCGGCGAGCATGCCGGCCGCGCTGCCCGCGTTCACGACCACGCTCTGCCCCGAGAGCAGCGCCCGGCGGTGGGCGCCGTCGGACGACTGGGTGATCAGGACCGAGATCGCCGCGATGCCGATCACCACCGTGATGCCGGACAGCGCGCCCATCACCGCGACGACCGGCGGAGTCGTCCAGACCCCCATGCCGACCCAGCACAGCCCGGACCACGCCCACGCGAGCGCCGCGGTGACGACGGGCTTGGTACGGCGTACGACGGCCAACGACACGGCGGTGCCGACGAGCGAGCCCACGCCGTACCCCGTCATCCCGGCGGCGAGGTAGACCCCCGGCTGGCCGCGTTCCTCGCCGATGATGGACAGGCCGAGGGTGAAGGCGAACCACGTCACGCAGCCGGTTCCGCGCGCGATCCAGCCGTAGAGCACGTCGGTGCGGCCGCGGAGGCTCTCCCGGATCGAGGGCATCTCCGGCGCCACATCGCCGCTCGTCGCTCGCTCCGCGGGCACCCTGCACGCCAGGAGGCCTGCTCCGACGACTGCTGCTGCCTCGACCCACAGCAGTTCGTTCGTGAAGCCGGACGACACCGCCAGCGCCCCGATGGACGGTCCGAGGAGCATGCCGGTACGGCGGAGGCCGTCCTGCCAGGTCAGCAGCAGGACCGCGCGACCTTCGCCCCAGCGGTCGCCGGTATCGGCGAGCAGGGCCGAGCGCCCCGGATTCGAGAGCGCGTCGCCGCAGCCGAGGAGCAGCCCGCTGACGATCAGCAGCCCGGGCGAGAGCAGGCCGAGCCCGGCCGCGGCGGGCACCGACGCCAGCGCGATCGCGGACACCAGCGCCACGATCGCGAGCCGGGGCCCCGAGTCCACCCATTGCCGCGCCCTGCGCGCCCACCACGGCGACAGCAACACAGGTATGCCGCTCGCGCCTCCGACCAACCCGGTCGCGGCGACCGACCCGGTTTCGCGCAGGATCACCAACGGCAGCGCGATTTGGGCGATCCGGAACGCGAAGTCCGCCGTACCGCCGCCGACCAGCAGGGCCAGGGCATCAGCTCTCGCTCTCACACCCTGGATTCTTGGCGTCCTGCCGGGCGCCAGGTAGCCGGTGCCTGTTGACCGCTTGCCATAGGCTCTGCCTATGGCTTCATTACCTTCGGTCGAGGACCTGCGTCTGGTCCAGGCGGTCACGCGCACCGGAGCCGTCGGTACCGCCGCCCGCGAACTGCGCATCTCCCAGCCGTCGGCATCCCAGCGCCTCGCCCGCCTCGAACGGCTCTGCGGCACGAAGCTCTTCGAGCGCGACACCCGCGGCGCACGTCCGACCCCGGCCGGCGCCGAGCTCAGCCGCCGCGCGGACCACATCCTCGCCCACCTCGAGGAGGTGTACGACGCCACGCGCGCGGCCGCGGTCAGCCGGCGGATCGTGATCGGCACGTTCGCCAGCCTCGCGCCGATCCTGTTCCCGGTGCTCGACGCGGACCTGCCAGACCTGGAGATCCAGCAGCAGGTCGACCACGGCCACTTCCTGGTCGAACGCGTCGCCGAGGGCACCATGGACGCCGCGTTCATCGCGATCGCCGACCAGATGACGCTGCCCCGCGGCACGGTCGCCCGCCGCGTCGGCCGCGACGAACTCGTGCTGTTCGTCCCACCCGGAGCCCGCCCGCCCGGCCGCGGCCGGCGGCCTCTCAAGGACCGCCGGGTCGCCTACTCCACCTACGACCGCGGCATCGAGGACATCCACGGCCACCTGGCCGCCCAGGGCGCGATCCCGCGCCGCGGGGTCACCCTCAGCACCACGATCGCCATGGCCCGCCGCAGCGAACACCTCGCCCTCGTCCCCCGCAGTGCCCTGGCCACCGAACTCCGCCCCGGCGAACACCTCACCCCCGCCCCGTTCCACTACCGCCTGACCCTGTCGGCCGTCACCACCCCGACCCCGCCCAAGCCCCTCATCGCCCACCTCCCCCGGCTCCGCGCCACGTTGAACTTGTCGTGAACTGCGGCGAGTCGGACCGGCACATCCGGCAGACTCGGGCCATGAGCCTGAGGCAGTTGGTGCGGGGCCGGCGGGTGCTGGCGGGGTTCTGGGGTGCGACGGTCGTGCACGTGGCGGCCGTGGCTGTCGACGCGAAGATCCTGAAGCGGGCCAGCAAGGCGACCTTGATGCCGGCGCTCTGGCAGTGGTCCCGGACGCAGGACGCGCCTCCGCTCATTCAAGCGGCCTTGCTGGCATCGGCGGCCGGTGACCTGCTGCTGGAGACCGACGCTCAGCTGGCGGGTATGGCGGCGTTCGCGGCGGCGCATGCCTGCTATCTCGCGGTCTTCCTGCGGAATCCGGCGCAGCGGTCGTGGCGGGTGCTGGCGGCGTACGCGGCACTCTGGGCGGCTCTCATCGCGGTCCTCTCCCCCGGTCTCGGCAGCCGGCGCGTCCCGGTCGCGGCGTACGCCTTGTTGCTGACGGCAACCGCTGTGGCCTCGCGCTGGCACAATCCGCGCAGCGGCGTCGGCGGTGCGTTCTTCCTCGTCTCGGACGCGCTGATCGCGCTGCGGATGGCCGGCCGGGACTTCCCGGGGCGGGGTGCGCTGACGATGTCGACGTACGCGATCGGCCAGTACCTGCTCAGCTCGGGCGTCACCACTGCGCAGGACGATCTGACCGGTAGTGGTCAGCGGCGTTGACCCGCGGCCGGCCGTCGCTATGGAGTGAACGGTATGGCGACCGTCGACGACATCCGGCGACAGTTCCGGAACCCGCCGCCCGAGGGCCGGCCGATGATGCGCTGGTGGTGGTTCGGGCCATCCGTCCAGCGAGACGAGATCGACCGCGAGCTGGACGCCATGGCCGCGGCGGGGCTTGGCGGCGCGGAGGTCGCGTTCGTGTACCCGATGGGCCCGGTGACCGCGCCGTTCGGCTCGGCGGAGTTCCTCGACCTGGTCGGCCACGCGGCGCGGAAGGCGCGCTCGCTCGGGCTGCGCTTCGACCTGACCCTCGGGAGCGGATGGTCGTACGGCGGTCCGCACATCGGCCCGGACCTGGCCGCGCGGCACCTGCACTGGGACCGGCGCGAGATCGGCGCCGCGGCGTATGACGTACCGATCGTGTCGGCCTGGCCCGGTGACGAGTTCGTGGCGGCGTACGTCGGGGACGGGCCGGCCGGGGCGCCGTCGTCGTACGCCGAGGTGCCCGTCAGCGACGGGATGATCCATGTCCCGGCGGGTGGGCAGCCGCGCGAAGTGCTGATCGCGACGTCGCGCGTGACCGGGCAGAACGTGAAGCGTGCGGCTGCCGGCGCAGAGGGGCTGACGCTGGACCACTACTCGGCAGCCGCGGCGGCGGAGCACATCCGGTGCGTCGCGGAACCGCTGGTGAAGGCGGCGACGCCGGAGCTGCTCGGATCCGTGTTCTGCGACAGCCTCGAGGTGTACGGCGGGGACTGGACGGCCGCGATCTTCGACGAGTTCGCGCGACGCCGCGGGTACGAGCTGCGGCCGCGGCTCTACGAGTTGCTGGTCGAAACCGACGGGTCGCGGCAGCTGCGGATCGACTTCGGGCGGACGTTGTCGGAGCTGTACGAGGACAACTTCCTCAAGGTCTTCCAGAGCTGGGCGGCGGGGCACGGCGTGCCGTTCCGGATCCAGAGCTACGGCGAGCCGCCGGCGACGATGAGCAGCTACCGGTTCGCGGACCTCTTCGAGGGCGAGGGGTGGGGGTGGACGCGGCTGCCGGAGACTCGCTGGGCTTCCTCGGCCGCGCAGATTTACGGACGCTCTGTCGTGTCGGCGGAGGCGTGGACGTGGGTGCATTCGCCGTCGTTCCGCGCGACGCCGCTCGATCTGCAGGGCGAGGCGCACGAGCATTTCCTGTCGGGCGTCAACCAGCTGATCGGGCACGGCTGGCCGTACTCGCCGCCGGACGCTCCCGGGCTCGGGTGGATCTTCTACGCCGCCGGCGCGCTCGACGACCGCAACCCGTGGTGGCCGGCCGCGCCCGCACTCTTCCGGTCGCTGCACCGGCTGTCGTGGGCTCTTCAGCAAGGTACGCCGGTCCGCCCGGTCAAGATCTACGTCCCGGCGTCGGACGCGTACGCCGCCGCGGACAGTGCCGAGCCGCTGAACCTGTACCGGGTGGTCCGGCGGCTGATCCCCGACAGCGTGCCGCGGACCATCCGCGAGGCCGGCCTCGACTTCGACCTGATCGACGACGACGCGCTCGCGGTGGTGGATCCCGCGGTGGTCCCGTTGGTCGTCGTACCTGATGGGACGACGATGCCCGCGGAGACCCGGGGCTGGCTGGACGCCGTGGTCGCTGCCGGCGGGAAGGTGATCACCGAAGTCGCAACACTCGCCGACCAACTCCCGGCCGCACCACTCGCTGCGCCGACAGATGTGGGCGTCGTGCACCGCCGACTCGACAACGGCGACCTGTACTTCGTCGCCAACACCGGCCCCGAGCCCCGCACCCTCACCCTCGACGGCCCACTGGAACGCTGGAACCCACTCACCGCCGCCCCAACCGTCACCCGCACCATCACCCTCCACCCGTACGAATCCGCCGTCCTCCTGCCCGCGACCACCGGGTCCACCGGGTCCACCGGGTCCACCGGGTCCACCGGGTCCACCGGGTCCACCGGGTCCACCGGGTCCACCGAACCCGCCGAACCCACCAGGCCCACCGAGCCCTGCAGCGCCCACCCCGCCGCTTCCGGTAGCACCCACCCCGGGACGCCCGAGCCGACGGACCAACCGGTCGAGGCAGTCCTCGGCGATTGGTCGGTTGCCTTTGGCGACGACGTTCGGGCGGTCCGCCTCCCCCACCGCTGGGAGGACGACCCGGCGCTGGCGACGTACTCCGGCTCCGCGACCTACTCGACCGAGATCGAACTCCCGGCGACCAGCGGACAGATCCTCCTGGACTTCGGTCCCGGCGCACCCGTCCCGCCGGACAGCGAGCCGCACCTGCCGGCCAACTCCTACCGCGCCCTCATCACCCCACCGATCGGCGCCGCCGCCGACATCTGGCTCAACGACACCCACTGCGGCTCACTCTGGGCCCCGCCGTTCCGCATCGACCTCACCGCCGCCGCCCGCCCGGGCCGCAACCACCTGCGCATCGTCGTCCACAACACCGCCGCGAACGCGCTCTCCGCCGACCAGCACCTCCTCGACACCGCCGCGGACATGACCGCGCGCCACGGCCGGCGATTCGACCTCCAGCACGTCGAGTACGCCGCGACGTACCTCAACTCCGGCCTGCTCGTCCCACCGTCGATCCGGCTCCGGTCTGGCGCTCCGGCCGCGGACGTACGACGCTCGGAGTAGGAACTCTGTGGATGAAGGTGAGTGCGATGTCAACGGTGCGACAGTGGGTGGTCGACATCGTCATCGACGAGGAGAACGACGAGCGGACGACCAGGGCCGAGGCACGCCTGCGGACCCACGCGGACGAGCAGCTGTCGGCGCGCGGAACGGCGTACCGGCATCCGAACGACCGGGAGGTGCCGCAGATCGGCGACGAACTCGCCGCGGCGCGGGCCCTGTCCGAGCTGTCCCACCAGCTGGTGCTGGCGGCGGCCGAGGACATCGAGCAGGTCACGCACCGGCCGAGTCACCTGCGCGGGTGAGCCGCCTCAGGCCTGATCGAGGAACCGGTCGAGGACCCGCGACCCGAACTCCAGCGCCGACGTCGGCACCCGCTCGTCGATGCCGTGGAACATCCCCATGAAGTCCAGGTCCGGCGGCAGCTGCAGCGGGACGAACCCGAAGCACCGCACGCCGAGCCGGCTCCACGACTTCGCGTCGGTACCGCCCGACATCAGCAGCGGCGCGAACCGGGCCTGCGCGTCCTCGGCCTGTACGCACGCCTTCATCGCGTCCACCAGCCCGCCGCTGAACTCGGTCTCCAGCGCGATGTCCGTGACCACGGTCTCGCGCCGAACCTTGTCGCCGAGCAGCTCGTCGATGGTCGCGTAGAACTCGTCCTCGTACCCGGGCAGGAAGCGCCCGTCGACGTGCGCCTCGGCGTCACCGGGGATCACGTTCACCTTGTAGCCGGCGTTCAGCATCGTCGGGTTCGCGGTGTTGCGGATGGTGGCGCCGAACATCCGGCTGAAGCTGCCGAGTTTGGCCAGCGTCGCGGTCATGTCCTCGGGGTCGAGCTCCACGCCGAGCACGTCCTCGAGGGTGCTCAGGAACTCGCGGACCGTCGGCGTGACCCGCAGCGGCCACTCGTACTCGCCGATCCGCGTCACCGCCCTGGCGAGCTCGGTGACCGCGTTGTCGGTGTTGATCATCGAGCCGTGGCCCGCCGTACCGCGCGCCTTGAGGCGCATCCAGTTCATGCCCTTCTCGGCGGTCTCGATCAGGTACAGCCGCAGGTCGTCCTTGACCGTGACCGAGAACCCGCCGACCTCGCCGATGCCCTCGGTGCAGTCCGCGATCGTGTCCGGGTGGTTGTTGATCAGCCACTGCGCGCCGTACACGCCGCCGGCCTCCTCGTCGGCGGTGAACACCAGCCGGACGGGCCGCCGCGGCTTCACGCCGGCCCGCTGCCGGGCGCGCACCACCGAGAGCACCATCGCGTCGAAGTCCTTCATGTCCACCGCGCCGCGGCCCCACACGCAGCCGTCGAAGATCTCCCCCGCGAACGGGTCGACCTTCCAGTCCTTCGGGTCCGCCGGCACGACGTCCAGGTGCCCGTGCACGAGCAGCGGGTCCGCACTCTGGTCCTCGCCGTCCCAGTGCGCGACCAGCGTGGCGCGGCCCGGCTCCGACTCGTAGATCGTCGACTCGATCCCGACCTCGTCGAGCTTCGCGGCGACGTACTCCGCCGCGACCCGCTCACCGTTGCTCTTGCCGTTGCCGTAGTTCGTGGTGTCGATCCGGATCAGCTCACTGCAGAGCTCCACCACCTCGGCGTCGGCGGCGTACGACTGGCGGTCGCTGGAGGTCGTCATGCGGCCTATCCTCCCCCATTTCGCATGAGGTATGACCGGCCGGGTAACTGAACAGTGTGAAAGGCGACCGGGTGGAGATCGTCGTCGACACGGGCAACAGCGTGGCGACGTACGAGATCACGGCCACGAAGGCCGGCCGCCGGGTGGAGATCACCACGTCGCGCAACTTCACCGAGGTGACCGAAGTGACGCGCTCCGGCACGCCGATCCGCACGGCGCGCTTCCTGACGTCGCGCGTGGTCGCACTGGTCGAGCATCCGACATGAGTTCCCTCGAGGTGGACGGGGTCCAGCTGCCGGGCGAGCTCGAGGTTCCCGCTCCTGCTGCAGGCCTGGTGATCTTCGCCCACGGAAGCGACAGCAGCCGGCACAGCACGCGGAACCAGTACGTCGCCAAGGTCCTGAACGAGGCCGGGCTCGGCACGCTTCTGTTCGACCTCCTGACACCGGCCGAGGCCGCCGACAGGCGCAACGTCTTCGACATCGAGCTACTGGCATCGCGCCTCACTGCGACCCGAGCCTGGGCCGCTGACGCCGTCGAATTGCCGATTGGCTACTTCGGGGCGAGTACAGGAGGCGCGGCCGCGCTCTGGTCGGCAGCCGAGACGGAGGTCCACGCCGTAGTCTCCCGCGGCGGCCGAATCGACCTGGCCGGTCCGCGCCTGGCGTCCGTCACGGCCCCGACCCTCCTGATCGTCGGCGAACGCGACACCGACGTACTGCGCTACAACCGCGAGTCCCAGCAGGCGCTCCGCTGCCCCAACCAGCTCGAGATCGTCGCCGGCGCGACACACCTGTTCCCGGAGCCCGGTGCCCTGGAGCAGGTCGCCGAACTGGCCCGCAACTGGTTCCTCGACACCCTCCCCCGCACCTGAAGCGGCCGATCCGCGGCGCCGGCGGTCAGGCGGCCGGTGGTGTCCTGTCGGTGGCGAGCGACTCGGGGGTTTGTATGACGCCCGCGTCGTGGAGGTGGAGTCGCGCGGCACCGATCGCCTCGGGCGTGCTCGCGAAGACGTGGCCGCTCTTGCGGAGGTCGTCGATGACGTCGAGGGCGTCCAGCGTTCGGTGATGGTCCGGGAGGATGCCGGAGACGAGGACCGTGATGCCGCGGTGCTGAAGCTTCTCGATCACGTCCTTGAGCACCAGGGCACCGCTGGCGTCGATCGCGCTGACGGCCGACATCCGCAGGATGACCACCGACACGTGCGCGACCTCCGACAACTCCAGCAGGAACCGGTGCGCGGCGAACAGCAGCGGCCCGTCGATGCGGTAGGCGACGATGTGCTGATCCAGCAAGGCCCTTTCTTCTGCCGTGTGGTCGCCGGGCAGATCGGGGTGCAGCGGCATCTGCCGCAGGCGAGCGGCCCGGGCGACCGCTCGAAGTGCGAGCGCGCCGGCGACGACGAGGCCGATGAGCACAGCCTTGACCAGGTCCAGCGCGAGGGTGGCGACAGCGGTCAGCGTCAGCACGATGGCGTCCGACCGGGTGGCGCGAGCCATCGCGCGGATGGACCCGACCTCGACCATCCGCACCGAGGTGGCGAGCAGCACCCCGGCCAGCGCCGCGAGCGGAATCCTCCCGACCAGCGGTGCCGCCGTGTAGACGATCGCGGCGAGTACGGCGGCGTGCACGAGCGCGGCCAGTCGCGATCCCGCGCCGGACCGGACGTTGACAGCGGTCCGCGCGATGGCGCCGGTGGCCGGCACACCGCCGAACAGCGGGGTGACCAGGTTCGCCAGGCCCTGGCCGAACAGTTCGCGATCCGGGTCGTGCCGGTGGTTGACTCCCATGCCATCGGCAACGGCCGCCGACAGCAGTGACTCGAGCGCGGCGAGCGCGGCGACCGCCAGCGCAGCGCCGGCCAGCGACCCGAGCGTCGCGAGATCGAGGAACGCCAGCGACGGCGCGGCGAGGCCGCTGGGCAGCTCCCCGATCCGCGCGACGTCGAGCCCTGCGATCTCGACGACGGCGGTGGCAGCCGTGACCGCGAGAATCGAGAACGGCACCACCGGCCGAATCCGGGCGCCGACCAGGATGATCACCGCGACGAGTACGGCGACCGCCACGGCGGCCCAGTTCGGGTGCGCGGCAAAGCCCGCGACAGCCCGCGCCGCGACGACGGCGACCTGATCGCCGTCCGGTGTCGGCACACCGAGTGCGGCGGGCAGCTGCTGCAGACCGATCACGCACGCGATACCCACCGTGAAACCCTCGACCACCGACGCGGGAACGAACGCCATGTAGCGGCCCGCCCGGGCGATCGCGAGACCAACCAGGATCAGACCGGCCAGGACTCCCACCGTGAGCACACCCGAAGCGCCGTGTTCGTGCATGATCGGCACCAGTACGACGGTCATCGCACCCGTCGGACCTGATACCTGCAGACTGGATCCACCGAAGAACGCCGCCAACGCGCCGGCCACGACCGCGGTCGTCAACCCCGCCGCCGCGCCGAGGCCTGAGGAGATGCCGAAGCCGAGCGCGAGCGGCAGCGCGACGATCGCCACGGTGAGCCCGGCCACCAGGTCGCGGCGCGGCTGATGTGCCATGGCGGCCAGGTCGGCGCGGGCAGGAAGCAGCGACAGCGTCCGCTGCCGGACGCGGGACGCAGTACTCACCGACCGACTGCCTCGGCGTCGCGCAGTTCGGCCAGCAACTCGCTCTGGCCCGTCAACAGCTCGGTGAGGATCCGGCGCGCGGTCCGCAACAGCTCCGCGACATCGCCACCCGCGAGCTCGTAGACCACACTCGACCCCTCACGCCGCGAGGTCACGATGCCGTACCGGCGCAGGACCGCCAGCTGCTGCGACAAGCTGGACGCCTCGATGCCGATCTCGGCCAGCAGATCCCGCACCGGCCGCGGACCGTCCTGGAGCAACTCCAGCACCCGGATCCGCACCGGATGCCCCAGAATCCGGAAGAACTCGGCCTTCGCCTGATAGAGCGGAACCGGCGCAGTCATCGAACACCAGCCTGCCCGTTGCCGTCGTTGCCGTCGTTGTCGCCGTCGTTGTCGCTCTCGTCGTCGAGCGTGACGCCGTTCTCCCTGGCGATTCTCCGCAGACTTTCGAGCTCGCCGGCGCGGATGTCCACCGCGTAGCCGTCCCCCTCGACCTGGGCCGCGTCCAGCGCCCGAATCGCCACCCGGACCCGGTGCCGCAGCTCCGCCGCGAACTCACTCGTCTCCACCAGCACTCCCACTCTCGCGCCTCAGCATGATGATGTAGTGAATTGAAGAATTTTGCAACTCATCAACGTGCCGAGCGCCTGCCGCACAGCCGCTCGGGGTCAGAGGACCTTGAGGCCGTACATCTCGCCGAGCGGGTCGGCGATCAGTTCGATCCGGGCGCCGTCGGGGTCGCGGAAGTAGACCGACGTACCGCTCTCCTCCTGGAACTCGACGCCGTGCTCGGCCAGGCTCGCCTTGAGCTCCTCCCAGCGCTCCGGCTCGACGGAGATCGCCAGATGGTGCAGGCCGCCGAGCACTTCGGCGTACGGCCCGAGATCGAGCCCCGGGAAGTCGAAGAACGCGAGCAGGTTCCCGTTCCCGATGTCGAAGAAGAAGTGCGTCGAGCCCGCGTAGTCCCGGTTCCCCACCATCTCGGTCAGCGGGAACCCGAGCACCTCCTGGTAGAACCGCACGGTCCGCTCGACGTCCGAACACAGTAACGCAGTGTGATGCAGCCCACGCGCCGTCGACGTACCGCCGGGCTTCAGGTACGCCGACCTGATCCGGTCCCGCTCGGTTTCGATCGTGGACAGGTCGATGTCGGTCATCCACTCCCCCTCAGATCCGGAAGAACAGGTTCAGGTACCGGTCGGCGACGGTTCTGTCGCCGCGGATCGTACCGGCGTTACTGCGGCCGAACGCGGTCAGCACGAAACTGCCCGGGTCGAACTCGATGACCGCCGGCAGCTCGCCGATGTCTCCCGCCGCGTAGTCCATGCCGTCCGGGCCGACAGTGACCCGCGTGTCGCCCGCGTTCGGGCCGCTGGTGATCCGGATACCGAGCTCGCACGCGTCCTTGGCCCCGGTCGTGTACTTCCAGAGCACGAACATGAACGGTACGAGCAGATCGGCCGCCTCCCCCGACAGCCCGTGCGCGCGACCGGTGCCCTGGCGGATGTCCCAGGAGTGGACGCCGTAGTCCATCAGCTGGAACGCCGGGTAGAAGAACGCCGGCAGCGGCCCCATGTAGAAATGCGGCACCGTGAACCCGGCCCAGTCGTCCGGCCCGAGCGCGTCGAAGATCCCCATCATCTTGTCGAAGTCGGTCCGCAACCGCTCGACCAACTCGTCCTGCGGCACGCTCCGGAGCGCCAGCGCCTGCCTGTCGACCCGCTCAGCCATTCCCGGCAGCCCGTACGCCGCGGGCACCTCCGCGTGCGACCGCGCCGCGTCGAACGCCACGAAGTACGACTCGGTCGTGTCCGTGAGATGTGCCACCACATCCCGAACTTCCCAGTGCCCGGCACCGGTCGGCGCCTCCCAGGCACCGTCCCGTTCCACCATCCCGAAGAACAGCTCCGCCTCCTGCCGCACCACCCGGAGCATCGTCTCCTTGCCCTCGTACGACATGCCGTTCCACGCGTCCACGACGCCCTCACCTCCACCCCAGAGGCCACTGTTTGAATTTCAAACTACGCCGCTGCCACCTCGCCGTCACCACCCCGGCGCCCCGATGTGAATTCCACCCCTGGAGTTTGCTACTGTTCTCCGGTCGGCACCACAGACGGTGCAGACCACTCGTCCGGGTGGCGGAATAGGCAGACGCGCTAGCTTGAGGTGCTAGTGCCCGTTTTAGGGCGTGGGGGTTCAAGTCCCCCCTCGGACACGAGGCTAACCACACGCGGAGTTGGACTGATGGAAACATCAGCCACCCGCGTTTTGTGGTTATAGGACACCTCCAGGGCCAGGGTCCCGTACAGCACAGCCAGATCCGCTCGATCCGCCTGATCCAGCACCGTCTTCATGGCGCCGAATCCTCTGGCGCCCCTCCAAGACAGCGCGGTCACGTCGTGTGTGCTTTTCGTGCCGAGCCAAGGTCGCAGATCCCGGGGACGTGATAGCTGAGACGAAACTAGTTCTCGACCCCGCGACGATCGAACGAATCGGTGCGCCCTTGTAGAAACCCACGACCACCAGATCAGGTGGTCGACACGCGTCCTGGGGGCACGACTGGGTGTCCGTGGAGTGCGAGACGGCCAGCATCAGGACTGGCCTCAATTGAGTCGCGAGGCACCAGCCGATTTGGGGCGGGCGCGCGCCCGCCAGCCCGATGGAAGCTAATGGTTGGGCCGCCGACCGGGCTGGCGGCCACGACGTCTGTTGATAAGCCTCGTCGCACTGGGACACCTCCGGCACCGGTATCGGGCGACCGCACGACAAGACAGCCGCGGCTACCACTGGCGTTCCCACCATCCACACGCCGACGAACGATCGGACAAGCACATAGTCGTACGCCTCGACCAAGAAGGCCGCCCGAGCGTCCGCGGACTTCAGCCGTGGACGGTGCGGTAGCGCTCGGCCGCGCCCGGGTGGAGCTTCAACGGGCTGGTACCGATGAGTGAGTTCGGATCAAGGTAGTGTGCGCCGGCCGCGGCGGCCGGCACCAGCCCCCCTGCACGCTTGACGAGCACGTCGACGATCTTCGACGCGACCGCACGGGGGACTCCAGGTCGGCAGATCAGCAGGTTCGGTACGCCGATCGTGCTGACCTGTTGGACACCGCTGTAGGTGCCGGCCGGGATCTGCGCCCGCTGGTAGACCACGCCGTACGCCGTGCGCAGCGTGGACAGCCAGCGATCGAGAGACAGCAGGCGGATGGGCACCTGAGCGGAAAGCTCTGACAGCCGCCGGGTCGGTACCCCACCGGACCAGAACATCGCGTCGATCCGTCCGGTGGCAAGCGCGTCAGCGGCGTCCGACAGACGGAGGTTGGCGATCACGGGGCCACGCTCGGCGTGCATGCCGGCTGCGATCAGGAGCCGGTTCGTGGTCAGCGCGGCGCCGGCACCCGGTGGCCCGGAGGAAATCCGCCGGCCGGCCAGGTCAGGCAACTGGCGGACGGGTCCGGCCGAGCGGACCACGCACTGCAAGTAGTTCTCGTACACCCTGCCGAGGGCGACAACCTCGCCGGACTGCGCCGCGGCATCGGCGAGGCAGAGTGCCAGGTCTGCTTGCCCGAGACGCAGGAGCTCGAGGTTCTGCAGGCTGCCCTCGGTCGACCGCACCTCGACGGCCCGGGCGACCTTCGCGGCCGTCAGTTGCGTGGCGAGGAGCTGTGCGAACTCCAGATAGAACCCGCCACGCTCGCCGCCGGCCACCACCAGCCGATCCACGAGGGGGCGGTCAGAGCTGCAGCTACCGACGACCGACGCCAGTCCGGCGGCCAGCAGCGCCCGCCGGGACAAGGGCAGGATGGCTTGGCCGCTCATGTCGCCGTCCGCAGGTCGACGTGAACCGCCAGGCCGTGCGGCGTCACCGCCTCGATCGTGAGCGTCCCGCCGGCGCCGCTCACCAGTTGGTCGACGATCGCCAAACCGAGTCCGCTGCCTCGCGACGACTGGTGTTGCTCGGCGCGCCAGAACCGCTGCGATGCCAACTCACGTTGCTCCTGGGGAAGCCCTGGCCCGTCGTCGACGACACTCAGCCGTACGCCGTCCGCGCCGGACTGCTCGATCCGGACGATCACCCGCGCTCCGGCGCCGGCGTACTTGATCGCATTGTCGACGAGAGCGCCGACGATCTGTCGTAGGTCGGTTTCGCTGACCGCCACCGGCGGTACGACGGCGAGATCGGCTGCCAGGTCGACACCGTTTTCGGCAGCGAGCAGCCGCCATGCTCCCACTTCACCGGGCAGCACCTCGGACACCACCGACTGACCGGCCACGGCATCCGGGCGCCGGCTCTCGGCCTCGGCAAGCCTCAGCAGATCGTTGAGCAGCGCTTCGAGCCGATCGAGGTCCTGCTGGATGCCGGCGAACCGCGGGCTGGACGGATCGCGCAGCTCCGCGGCCAGGGCGTCGAGCCGGAGGCGGACGGCCGCCAGCGGGTTCCGCAGCTGGTGCGATGAATCGGCCACCATCCGGCGCTGCATCTCCAGGGACCGTGTGAGCGTGGCTGCCATGTCCGCGAACGATCGGGTCAGATGGCGCAGCTCCGGCGGGCCGGACAGCATGACAGCCGGGCCCGCCGTTGGCGTCGCGGCAAGGCCGACGACGGCCTCCTCGAGCCGCCGTACCGGACGGACCACCCAGCGGGTGAGCAGGAGCGCCAGGCCGAGGAGGAGCAGCTCGGCGGCGATCGCCCCGGTCACGATCAGGGCCCAGTCGCGACGTACGCCGGCGATCGCCCGGCCGGCGTCGACGCGCAGCACGACCGCGCCGGCCAACTCATGGGGGGTGCCGACCGGACGGGCCAGCAGATGCCGTTGCTCGCTCCACGGCCGAACCGGGTCGAGGGTCGTCTGCGCAAGGTTCCGCGACGCGGAGGCCAGGGTCTCTCGCACACCCGGATCGTCGAGGTCCAGCGAGCCGGTGGACATGACACGGCGTCCACTCGGGCCCACCAGCAGCAGGTCTTCGCCGTACACCTCGGTCATCCGGGATGCTTCCGCCTGCACGGTGGCCAGGTCGCCGGCATCCTTCACCTGCCGGGCCAGTGCAGCGAGCTGGTCGAGCGTTGCGACGCGGCTGAGCAACAGCGCCTGCGTGCGGGCCTGCGAGGTGGTCGCGAGGAGCGGCAGAACCAATCCGGCGACTGCGACGAGGGAGAAGACCGTCAGCACGATCGAAACTCGCGTTCTCATGCGCCGAGCCGGTATCCGAAACCGCGGATGGTGGTGATCAGGCCGGGTCTGGAGAGTTTGACGCGGAGCTGGGCAAGATGGACGTCGAGCGCCCGCGAGCTGGCCAGGAAAGCGTCGCCCCACAGCTCGTCGAGGATCACCTCGCGGCTCACCGCGGCACCTGCTCGGCGCGCCAGCGCCCCGAGCAGATCGAACTCCTTCGGAGTCAGCGTGATCTCCCGCTCGCCGGCCCGGACGCGTCGCGCGGTCAGGTCGATCACGACGTCATCCACCTCGACCACTCCGGCCGGCACGGAGCTCCGGGCGCGACGGGTGACCACTACGTCGATCCGGGCCAGCAGTTCGCCCAACCGCACGGGCTTCACCAGATAGTCGTCCGCGCCGAGCCGCAGGCCGCGCACCACTGACCGCTCGTCACCGCGCGCGGTGACGACCAGCAGCGGTACCTCGCTGACCTGGCGCAGCTTTCGCAGCACGTCCAGCCCATCTCCGTCGGGCAGGCCGAGGTCCAGCAACACGACATCGGCCCAGCTGTGCCGAAGAAGCACGTCGGCGCCTCTGGAGACCCGGCTCGGTTGGTGACCATGCGCGCCGAGGACGTCGACCAGCGCCTCACCGACGCTGTCGTCGTCCTCGGCGATCAGTATCCGCATGACGTCATCCTGTTCTCCTGGTGGGCGTCCTGCGAGCAGGGTCGTGACAACCGCCGCACAGTACAACCCCGAGCGCCGAATCCTTACGTGGCCTTGAGAACAATCGCTTGACGGCTCACGCGCACGTCTGTTGTCGATACGCGCAGGATCGTGGGCGACTTCGTGGACGCGACAGTGCCGGACCGTGTTCCTTGACACGGAGGAGCCAGTCCTTCGTCGCCGTGGAGGCCGTCATGCCAGGCAAGTCCACTCTGTCTCGTCGCCGTCGTGTTGCCGGAGCCCACGGTTCGCGGCACCGGTCCCGTTTGCCAAAGGCGTGGTGCGTGGTCCTCGCTCTCCTCGGGAGTTGTCTGGTCGTCGTCGCTTCGACGCCGGCTGCTTCCGCGACGCTGTCGGACGAAGCCTCGACGGTGTTGGGCGAAGCGCAGGCGCGCGAGGTCGCCGCCAGGACTGGGCGCCGGGTCGAGGTCGACACGCTGACCACCGAGACAGGGCAGGTGTTCGCCAATCCGGACGGTTCGTACACCCGGCACGAGTCGGCGCTGCCGGTACGGGTACGCGGGTCGTCCGGGTGGGTGCCGGTGGATATGACGTTGCGGGCCAGAGCCGACGGAACGGTAGCGCCGGTCGCGAGCCCGCTCGATCTGGCGTTCTCCGGCGGCGGCGAGACGCCTCTGGTACGACTTCGCCGGGACGGCCGTGAGCTGGCCGTCGGCTGGCCGGGCCGACTCCCCCAGCCGGTGTTGTCCGGCGACACCGCAACCTACCCGGAGGTCTTTCCCGGTGTCGACCTCGTCCTGACTGCCTCGACCACCGGTCTGTCGCAGATCCTCGTGGTCAAGAACGCGGCGGCCGCGGCGAACCCGGCACTCGGATCGCTGCCGTATCGCCTGACAGCCAAGGGTCTGGCGGTTCAGGCCACGGCGGCCGGTTTGACCGCGACGGATCGGGCCGGCGCGGTCGTGTTCAGCGGACCCGCGCCGTACATGTGGGACTCCTCCGGTCACGGGTCCGCGGCACAGCCCGGTGGCCGGGTCACGGCCGTCGGCGCCCGGGTCGCCGGGGATCAGCTGTCTCTCGTACCGGATCGGGCGTTCCTGACCGGCAAGACCACCCGGTTCCCGGTCTACATCGACCCATCGTGGTCCGGCGTCAAGCAGGCCTGGACCCAGGTGTGGAGCAACTACCCGACCACGTCGTTCTACAACGGCGCGAACCTCGGAACCTCGGAGAAGGTCGCCCGGGTGGGCTACGACGGCACGGACCAGAAGCGCACCCGCTCGTTCTTCCAGTTCGACACCAGCGGCGTGAAGTACAAGCACATCCTCAAGGCCACGCTGCAGACCACCGCGAGCTGGTCGTGGTCGTGCACGGTGCGCGAGGTGCAGGTGTGGGCGACCAACCCGATCTCCTCGGCGACGACCTGGAAGAACCAGCCGACCTGGGCGTACCAGATGGAGAAGAAGAGCTTCGCGAAGGGCTTTTCGTCGTCCAGTTGCCCGGCCGGCGGGGTCGAGTTCAACGTCACCAGCCAGGTCACCAACGCCGCGGCCAACGGCTGGTCCAACGTCACGCAGGGACTTCGGGCGTCGACGTGGGCCGAGAGCCACAACGATTCGTACTCGTGGAAGAAGTTCGCCAGCAACCCGAGCATCACCATCGACTACAACACGATTCCTGACAACCCGGCCAACCTCACCACGGAAGGCTCGGCGTCGTGTGTGACAGGCCCCGATCGGCTGGTCGTGTCCACGGTGACGCCGACGCTTCGAGCAACTCTTCAGGACGCCGACAACTCGGTCCAGGCGCGCTTCGAGTGGTGGACGCTCGACGGCTCGGCCCCTGTCGGGGAGTACGTCTCGCCGACCGTCGCGGGTGCGACGCCGACGGTTGTGGCGACCTCTGTTCCGTCGGGCGCCTTCGGCAACGGTGCGGTCGGCAAGTGGCGGGTACGGGCCGAGGACGGCATCGACGTCAGCGCCTGGAGTCCGTGGTGTGAGTTCGCCGTGGATGCCGACGTACCTGAGGCGCCGACGGCGGTGTCGTCGGGGTTCCCGGACAACGGAGCCGGCGACGCGGTGATGGGGACGAGCCTGCCGGTGACGTTCGGCGCGAACGGGGAGTCCGACGTCGTCAGGTACGAGTACGCCCTGAACGGGACCTCGACCGCGCTGAACCTGACCGCGACGCCGTCGGCGCCGGGTGGCGAGGTGACCGTCTCGGTCGTGCCGGATCGGTACGTGAACTGGGTGCACGTCCGCTCGGTCGATGCCGGGGGCAACCGTTCCGCGGTGGTGACGGCGGTGTTCTACGCGGGCCCGGCGCCGGGCCCGGTCGCGGACTGGGGGCTCGACGAGACCGGTGACGGCACGGTGGCGGTCGACTCCGCGCCGGGACGGCACAACGCCTCCCTGGGCGGCGGCGCGTCCTGGGGCGACGGCCGGCAAGGCGGTGCCCTGACGCTCAACGGCACCACGGGGTACGCGGCGACGAGCGGGGCGGTGGTCAACACGCTGAGCTCGTTGTCCGTGTCGGCCTGGGTGCGGCTGACCGACACGTCGCGCAACTCGGTGATCGCCACCCAGGTCGGGAACCAGGCCGGCGCCTTCACGTTGTACTACTCGAGCTCCTATCGGCGGTGGATCTTCAACCGCACCTCGGCCGACGTCGCCTCGCCGACCTACGTCCGGGCGATCTCCAGCACGGTGCCCGCGGCAGACGGCAGGTGGGTCCACCTGACCGGTGTGTACGACGCGCCGAACGCCCAGCTCCGGCTTTACGTCAACGGTGTTCTCGAGGCCACCACGGCGTACACCACGCCGTGGAGTGCGGCCGGTTCGTTCCAGATCGGGCGGTCGAAGGTCAACGGCGTCTACGGCGAGTACTGGCCGGGAGACGTGGACCAGCTGCAGGTGTACAACCGGGTGTTGCTGCCGGGCGAGATCCAGCAGGTGGCCCGGCGCGACGGTCAGTGGCTGATGGACGAGAGCTCAGGCACGACGGCCGGGGACACCGCCGGGGCGCATCCCGCCAGTTGGTCGGCCAGCGGTGTGTCACGCGTGGCCGGCAAGACCGGCAACGCGGTGCAGCTGAACGGCACCACCGGTGTGCTGACGGCGTCCGGGCCGGCGGTCCGCACCGACGGCAGCTTCACGGTGGCCGCCTGGGTGAAGCCGTCCGCGGTCGGCAAGAACGAGGTCGTGATCAGTCAGGACGGCTCGCAGGTGAGCGGTTTCAGCCTGGGATACGTCTGGGACGACCTGTACGGCGGTTACCGCTGGTCGGTGGCGATGCCGGTCGCGGACTCGGCGGTGGCGGAGGTACACACGGCGGTCGGCCCGTTCGACGAGCCGGTGACCGGCCGGTGGACGCACGTCGCCGGGGTGTACGACGCGAAGGATCAGGCACTGCGGCTGTACGTCGGCGGCCAGTTCGTGGCCGAGACGTATCACCGCAGTGCGTGGAACGCGGCCGGGGCGGCACGCTTCGGAGCGGGATGGACATCGGCGTCCGGCCTCGGTGGCTTCTTCAGCGGCGCCATCGACGACGTCCAGATGTACTCCGGTGTGCTCTCGGATCAGCAGATCGCCGACCTGTACTTGCCGTCCCAGCTGTGACCCGCTCGCCCGTGGGCACAGTTCCGCCCCGCCCCATGAAAGGAGTGGCGCCATGCTGGTGCCGTTCACCGGAATAGTCACGGCCGTCGCGCTCGCGGCAAGCGGCCTGGTAGACATCCCCGCCGCGCGGGCCGATGCCGGTCCGTCGAACGCGTGGCGGCCCGCGGCGCAGGCCGAGTTCTCGGTGCCTGGGCACGATCTCGCGCCGAGGTCGCGTCCGGCCGATCCGCAGGCGGCGTCCGTGCTACGTCAACCTCCACAGGTAAGTCGACCGGAGGCGGGTGAGGCGGAGGTGTCGCTCCCCCGCGACGGCACCACTACGCAGGCCGGCCGGTTGCCGGTTCGGGTCGGCGCGGGGCGGGTCCAGGGCGCTGCGTTGACGCCTGTGAACCAGGTACGCGTTCGGGTTCACGACCATTCGGCCGCCGAGAAGGTCGGCGCTTCGGGGATGCTGTTCAGCGTCGGTCGCACCGACCTGGTTGCGGGCAGTGGCCAGGTGAAGGTCGAGGTGGACTACTCGGCGTTCCGTTCGGCGTACGGCGGTGACTGGGCAAGCCGACTGCGGCTCGTCCGGCTCCCTGCATGTGCGCTGACCACACCGGACAAGGCCGGGTGTTCGGACGGGCAGGTGCTGACGTCCAGTGTGACCCGCGACAACCGCATCGCTACCGAGATCGCCGCGTCGAATGAGGCGACGGTGTTGGCGTTGACGTCGGCACCGGCGGGTAGCGCGGGTAGCTACAAGCCGACCGCGTTGTCGGCGTCGGCGTCGTGGAACGCGGGCGGCTCGTCAGGTGCGTTCTCCTGGGGCTACTCGATGGATGGCCCGGAGAGTCTCGGCGGCCCGGAGCCGGATCTGAATCTCGGCTATTCGTCGGGTGCCATCGACGGCCGGGTGGCGTCGACGAACAACCAGTCGTCGTGGGTCGGGGAAGGCTGGGGCCTGGACGAGGGGTTCGTCGAGCGGCGGTACACGTCGTGCGCGGACGAGGTGAAGACGACACCGAAGCCGCAGGACCTGTGCTGGGAGACCGACAACGCGTACCTGGTGCTGGGTGGAACCGCGTCCGAACTGGTCCGCGACGACGCCACCGGAGTCTGGAAACTGCGGGACGACGACGGCTCGCGGCTGGAGCGGTTGACCGCTGCAGTGAACGGCGACAACGACGGCGAGCACTGGCGGCTGACGTCACAGGACGGCACGCAGTACTACTTCGGCTTGAACCGGTTGCCGGGATGGGCCACGGGCAACGAGGAGACCGGTTCGGTCTGGACGGCGCCGGTGTTCGGCAACGACGCGGCCGAGCCGTGCCACGGGACGTCGTTCGCGGCGTCGTACTGCACGCAGGCGTGGCGCTGGAACCTGGACTACGTGGTCGACCGGAACGGCAACGCCATGTCGTACTTCTACGACAGCGAGACGAACTACTACGGCCGGAACCTGACCGCGACCGCCGGTACCCAGTACGAGCGCGGCGGCTACCTGAAGCGGGTCGACTACGGCCAGCGGTCCACGTCGATGTACTCGGCGCCGGCTCCGATGCGGGTGACGTTCACGGTTGACGAGCGCTGCGCGGCGGGTGCGACCTGCGGCACCGGCGACATCACGTCGGCCAACGCCGCGAACTGGCCGGACGTGCCGTACGACCAGAACTGTTCGCCGGGTAAGGCGTGCACGGGGTTGTATTCGCCGACGTTCTGGACGCGCAAACGGTTGGCGACGGTGACGACCCAGCTGTGGGTGTCCGGGACGACGTACCGGGACGCGATGTCGTGGGCGCTGGGCTACCAGTTCCGTGACCCTGGTGACGGGACCTCGCCGGCGTTGTGGCTGGCGTCGATCACCGCGACCGGCAAGGTCGGCGGGACCGCATCACTTCCCACGGTGTCGTTCCAGGGCGTGCAGCTGGCCAACCGGGTGGATGCCGCGGAGGGAATTCCGCCGATGTACAAGTGGCGGCTGACCGACGTGTACGACGAGGCCGGTGGGCACATCCACGTGAACTACTCGGCGGCGGACTGTACGGCGGGTTCGTTGCCGGAGCCGAGCCAGAACACCAAGCGGTGCTTCCCGCAGTACTGGCAGGCCGACGGGTCGACGTCGTTGACGCAGGACTGGTTCCACAAGTACGTGCCGGTCACAGTGCTGGAGGACGACCAGTCCGGCGTGGCCGGGACCGAACGCACCGATTACGAGTACCTCGGCGGCGGCGCCTGGCACTACGACGACAACGAGCTGACCCCGCTGAAGTACCGCACGTGGGGACAGTGGCGCGGCTACGGCCGGGTCCGGCAGCTCCACGGCAACCCCGGCGAGACCCGGTCCCAGGAGGAGAGCCTGTACCTGCGCGGCATGGACGGCGACAAGCTCCCGAACGGTGGCACCCGCGCGGTGAGCGTCACCGACTCCCTCGGCGGCACGATCACCGATCACCCCGCGCTGGCCGGCTTCGAACGCGAGTCCCTCACCTACAGCGAGGCGGGCGGCAGCGTGCTGGAGGGTGAGATCATCGACCCCTTGGTCTCCTCGCCCACCGCCACCCAGGTCACCCGCAACGGCACGATCAGGGCCTACATGGTCAACGCGGTCGGCGAACGGTCCCGCGAGGCGTTGTCGTCCGGTGGCTGGCGCAACACCGAAACCCGCACCACCTACGACTCCTACGGACTCGAGATCGAGGAGAACGACCTCGGCGACACCGCCAAGACCGGCGACGAGGAATGCACCCGTACGACGTACGCGCGGAACACCTCGGCCTGGCTGATCGATTTCGAGGCCCGCGAACAGACCGTGTCCGTGGCCTGCACCGCGACACCGTCGTACCCGGCCGATGCGGTGTCGGACGACCTGACCTACTACGACGGATCCACCACGCTGGGGGCGGCGCCGACCAAGGGTGACGAGACCCTGACCAAGGAACTCGCGTCCTATTCGGGCAGCACGCCGGTCTACACCCAGGAGGGGCGCACGGTCTACGACTCGTACGGCCGGCCGGTCGAGACCTACGACCAGCTGGACCGCAAGTCGTCGGCCGTCTACACCCCGGCCAGTGGAGCGGCCGTCACCACGGTCGCCGTGACCAACCCGGCCGGGCATCTGACCACGACGACCGTCGAGCCCGCGTTCGGTGAGTCGGTCGCCGAGGTCGACCTGAACGGACGCCGTACCGACACGGCGCGGGACCCGCTCGGCCGGATCACCGCGGTGTGGCTGCCGGACCGGTCCAAGGCGGCAGGCAAGACCCCGAACATCAAGTACTCCTACCTGATCCGCCAGGACGCGCCGTCGGTGATCACCACCGAGGAGGTTCGCGACGACGGCACGTACGAGGCCAGCTACGACCTGTACGACGGGCAACTGCGCGAACGGCAGACCCAGGACCCCGCGGCCGACGGCGGCCGGATCGTGACCGACACGTTCTACGACGCACGCGGCCTGGAGGTGAAGTCCAACGGCGCGTACTGGAACGAAGGCACCGCCGGTACGACGTTGCTGACCGGGGTGAGCGACTCGGCCGTGCCCGGCCAGGACGTGACCGTCTACGACGGCGCCGAACGCGAGACGGTGGAGATCTTCCGCTCGCGCGGGTTCGAGAAGTGGCGCACCACCACCACGTACGGCGGCGACCGGATCAGCGTGGATCCGCCGGAGGGCGAGACGGCCACCACGTCCATCACCGATGCGGACGACGCGGAGGTGGAGCTGCGCCAGTACACCGGCGGCTCGCCGACCGGTCCGTACGACGCGACCACCTACACCTACAACAACCGCGGCGACCTGGTCGCCACGACCGACCCGGCGGGCAACACCTGGAACACCACCTACGACCTGCGCGGCCGGGTCACCCAACGGGAGGACCCGGACACCGGGAAGAGCAGCTTCACCTACGACAACGCCGGCCAGGTGCTCACCAGCACCGACGCACGCGGTGCCACCCTCGCCTACACCTACGACGCGATGGGGCGCCGTACCGGGATGTTCGACGGATCGACCTCCGGCACCAAGCGCGCCCAGTGGACCTACGACACCCTCGTCTCGGGCACCAGCGTCAAGGGCATGCTCGCGAGCTCGACCCGCTTCGTCAGCGGCAACGCCTACACCACGTCGATCGACGCCTACGACATCCGGTACCGGCCGCTGACCAAGACCGTCACGATTCCCACGTCCGAGGGCGCGCTGGCCGGGTCGTACAAGACCAACACCGGCTACACCGCCACCGGGCTGCCGTCGCTGGTGTCCTTCCCGGCAGCGGGTGGACTCGCGGCGGAGACGCTGCGGTACGGCTACGACGCGGCCGGCCGGTTGCAGACCGCGAGCAGTGGTCTCGGCACGATGCTCACCGCGGCGACCTACACGCCGTACGACGAGGTCGCCCAGTCGACCCTGTCCGCCGCGGCCGGCAAGCAGCTCGTACATACCGCGTTCTACGACGACGCGACCCGGAACCTGGACCGGGTCCTCGTCGACCGCTCGACTGCCCCGGAACACCTGGCGGACGTGAAGTACACCTACGACGCGGCCGGCAACATCACCAAGATCGCCGACACACCCCAAGGCGGTCCGAGTGATGTCCAGTGCTTCAAGTACGACTACCTGCGTCGGCTCACCGAGGCCTGGACCCCTGCTGCCGACTGTGCCGCAGCGCCCGGCGTGCTGAGCGGGCCCGCGCCGTACCGGCAGGGCTGGACCTACGACAAGACCGGCAACCGGCTCAGCGAGACCAACCACGACCCGGTCACCGGCACCGCCACCACCTCCAACTACACCTACCCAGCCGCCGGAGGGCCGCGGCCGCACGCGCTGGCCAACGTCGCCACCGGCACCCGGAACGACACCTTCACCTACGACGCCGTGGGCAACACCACCGCCCGCAACATCGCTGGGAAGGCCCAGACGCTCGCATGGGACGTCGAAGGCAATCTGGCCGGCCTCACCGAAGGCGGCCAGACCACCAGCTATCTGTACGACGCCGACGGTGACCGGCTCATCGCCCGCGACGCCGAGGGCAGCACCCTGTACCTCGACAACTCGGAGGTCCACCGCAGTCCCACCGACACGGTGACAGTCACCCGCTACTACGACCTCGGCGCGGCCGGCGCCGTACGGAACGAGTCGGGTCTCAACTTCACTGTCGCCGACCACCACGGCACCAACACGCTGTCGGTCAACGCCACCGACCTCAGCCCGCAGCAGCGCCGCTTCACCCCCTTCGGCGCTCCCCGCGGCGCCAAGCCCTCGACCTGGCCCGACAACCACGGCTACGTCGACGGCGTCGACGACTCCACCGGACTCACCCACCTCGGCGCCCGCGAGTACGACTCCGCCCGCGGACGCTTCATCTCCACCGACCCGGTCGCCGACTTCGACAACCCGCAACAGCTCAACGGCTACGCGTACGCCGACAACACCCCGATCACGGCCGCCGACCCCGACGGCGAGTGGCGCGTCCTGCCCGGCGGCCACTACTGCGACGGCTGCGGCGGCTACAACAAGGCCCCCAAGAAAAAGAAGAAGGCGGCGCACAAGAAGGCCAAGGCCAAGAAAGCCAAGCACTACTGCGACGGCTGCGACTACCAGCGCTACCTCGCGAAGAAGAAAAAGAAGGAAAGGATCGCGGCGGCCAAGCGGGCAGCCAAGAAGGCCGCCGCCAAGCGGGCTGCCCAGAAGGCGGCCAAGCTCAAGAAGAAGGCCGCCAAGAAAGCCGCGGCGAAGGCGAAGAAGAAGAAGGAACAACGCAAGGCGAAACACCGGGCCAAGACCAAGAAGGCCTCGATCCTCGGCGGCGAGGACTACGCGCTCGTGAAGGTCGCCGGCGCCGGCTACGCGATCTGCCGGTTCATCAGGGGCACCCCGGCCAACACCTGCGCCGTACTCGGCTCGGCGATCGGGAAGGGGCAGCACGACGGCGGCGGGTGGTACTACGTCAAGTGGTACGTCGTCGCCCGGGGCAGCTGGACCCTCTACCGGGTCGGCGAGATCTGGAAGAAGGGTGGCGTCACCCCACGCGGGCAGCTCGGCAAGATCAAGGGTGAGTTCAAGGCCGACGGAAGGGCCACCAGACGCGGCGTCGGTCTCTGGATGCTCTACGAGATGCTCAGCGGAGACACCCGCTCACCACGCCGGAACGAGAAGCCCAAGCAGAAGACGAAGTGCGTGGTCTCCTGGAAGGTCTGGGGGAAGAACGTCTTCAGTATCTGCTGACCCGCAGCACACCGCCGGCCCGGACCACCAGACGTCTCTGGGGTCCGGGCCGGAGGTGTGTCCAGGGATTCTTCTTAAGGCGACGTAAGGATGCGGAACTGGGGGTTGTGGGGCCGCCGGGAACTGAGGATTGTGTGCGGAAGATCGTTCCCGGGAGGGCCCTTCATGACAATCACCGCGACCGCGGAGGAACTGGCCGCTTTCGAGCAGGAAAGGCCCGCGCGGAAACTGAGCCCGGTCCTGGACAGCGTTATCTCGGCGGGCTGCGCGGTGGTCAGCGTCGGCGTTCTGGTGCAGGTGTTCTTTCCGATTCCGATCGGGACGCAGTTTTATTTGATGCTGTTTCTCGCGGCGGTGCTGCCGGGCACGTTGCTGTGTTATCGCGGCTGCCGGGTGCCGGCATTCCTGAACCCGTTCCGCGGCGATCGGCGCAGCGACGATCCGCCGGTTGCGGACTGGGTCCTGGCGTCGCTCGCGCTGGTGGTCTCGCTGTATCCGTTGCTGGACTTCGACGCGTTCCTGGAGCGGCGACAGGCTCCTACGGGACTCGATCTGCTGGCCGGGTCGTTGCTGCTGGTGCTGGCCTTGGAGGCTTGCCGACGTACGACGGGCTGGGTTCTGCCGGTGGTGGGCCTGCTGTTCATCGGCTACGCCTACTACGGCGGCTACTTGCCCTACACGTGGTCCTTGGCCCACCAGGGTTTCGACTTTTCGGCGATCGTGGCGCAGTTGTTCATGGGGACGGCGGGCTTCTACGGGACGCCGTTGGCGGTGGCGGCGAGCTACATCGTCCTGTTCACGATCTACGGCGCCGTACTGGACGCCTCGGGGGCGGGGAAGTTCTTCATCGACGTGTCGTTCGCCGCTTTCAAACGCAGCCGCACGGCCCCTGGGCGGACCGTCACCCTGGCGGGTTTCCTGCTGGGCACGGTGTCGGGTTCCGGAACGGCGACCGCGGTGTCACTGGGCACAGTCTCCTGGCCGATCCTGCGCCGCGCAGGCTATCCGCCCGAGCCGGCGGGCGGCATGCTGGCCGCGGCCGGCATCGGGGCGATCCTGTCGCCGCCCACGCTCGGCGCGGCCGCGTTCGTCATCGCCGAGTTTCTCCAGGTGAGCTATCTCGTGGTGCTCGGCTACGCGACGGTCCCGACCGTCTTGTACTACCTCGGGATCTTGCTGGCGATCGAGATGGACGCCCGGCGACACGGCACCCAAGCGGCCGAGCCCTCGACCCGGTCCGCGCGCCGGCTGCTGCTGCGGTTCGGCTACCACTTCGTGTCGCTGTTCCTGATCATCGGCTTCATGGCGATGGACATTCCGCCGTTCAAGGCCGTCGTCTACGCGACGTTGCTGCAGATCGCGCTGTCGTTCCTGGACCGTGAGCATCGGCTGACGCCACGCCGGCTCGGCGTGGCGCTCGCCCAGGGCACCCGCTCGGTGCTCCCCGTCGTGGCCACCTGTGCCGTCGCCGGGATCATCGTCGCCGTCGTCACCCAGACCGGTCTCGGTCTGAACCTGGCCGAGATCATCGTGTCCGCGGGATCCGCGATCTCCGAGAACCCCACCGTCGTGCTGATCATGACCGTCACGCTGTCGGCGTTCGCGGTCATGGTGCTCGGGTTGGCGGTGCCCGTCACCGCATCGTTCATCATCGCCGCTGTCGTGATCGCGCCCGCCCTGTTCCAGCTCGGCGTGGCCCCGGCCGAGGCGTACATGTTCATCTTCTACTACGCCGTCTTGTCGGAGGTCTCGCCGCCCACCGCGCTCGCTGCCGTGGCGACGGCGGCGATCACCGGCGGACGGGCGATCCCGACGATGTGGCAGGCGTGGAAGTACACGCTGCCCGCGTTCCTGGTGCCGTTCGCGTTCGTGCTGACGCCGAACGGCGCCAACCTGCTGGGTCTCGAGGGGCTGGGCGGTGCGGCGTGGGCGCTGCTGGTCTCGGCGCTCGCGGTCGCCGCGTTGGCGGTGGTCACCGGCGGATGGATCGTCGTACAGGCCGGCCGGCTGGAGCGTGTCCTGTGTTTCCCGGCCGCGCTGCTGTTGCTGTATCTCGCACCCACCACGATCGGCGTCGGCCTCGGGCTGCTCGGGGTTGCCGTCGTCATCAACCTCGCACGGCGGCACCGCCTGCGGGACACCACGGAAGGACCCGTACCCAGATGAGATTCCGTTCTTTGTCCACAGTGGTGGTCACCCTCGCGGTGGCGGTCTCGATGGCCGCCTGCGGTGGGCAACGCAAGCCCGAGCAGGGTGACGGCGCGGCCGGTGGCCGGCTCACCATCGCGACCGGTAACACCACCGGCGTGTACTACCAGCTCGGCGGCGCCTACGCCGCTTTGATCTCGGACAACCTCCAGGGTTACCGCGCGACCGCCAGCGAAACCGGCGCCTCTGTGCAGAACATCCAAGGACTGACCGCCGGGACCTACGACATCGCCTTCTCCCTGGCCGACACCGCCGCCGACGCGGTCGCGGGCAAGAACAGCTTCGACGCGCCGCAGGACGTCGTCGCGCTGACCCGGCTGTACCCGAACTCCACCCAGGTCGTCGTACGGGCATCGGCCGGCATCACGAAGATGGCCGATCTGAAGGGCAAGCGGGTCTCCACCGGTTCGCCGAACTCCGGCACCGAGGTGATCGCGCGGCGCCTGCTCACCGCCGCCGGCGTCGACCCGGTGAAAGACGTCACCGCCCAGCGGCTCGGCCTGCCCGAGTCGGTGGACGCGATGAAGAGCGGACAGATCGACGCGTTGGTCTGGTCCGGCGGCCTGCCCACCAGCGGCATCACCGACCTCACCACCTCGATGGGCGCCAAGGTGCGCTTCCTCCCCCTCGACGACGTGCTGCCCGCCCTGCAGAAGCAGCACGGCCAGGTGTACGCCGCGGGCGTGATTCCGGCTGCGACGTACAAGCAGCCGACCGACACCCAGACGATCATCGTGCCGAACCTGCTGCTGGTCCGTAAAAACATGCCCGACGACCTGGCCGAGAAACTCACCAACCTGCTCTTCCAGAAGAAGGAAGCCCTCGTGCAGGTCAATCCCGCGGCCAAGGGAATAGACCTCGAGGACGCCGCGATGACTGACCCAGTGCCGTTGCACGCGGGCGCGAAGAAGGCCATCGACGCACTCGACTGAGCGTCCCGGCAGCCCGCCATTGACGTGCCGTCAGCAGTGACCGCCCCCAAGCTGTTTGCGCCGGAATTGAGTGAGGCCCCTATGTCAACCGCGATCTGCACACTGACCCCGGGTTCGCGCTATTCGATCGACTCGTGGACAACCGACGATGTGAGACCACCGGAACGTGTCGAATACTGGATGAGCGTCATCAGCGCAGCAACCCGGTACCGGGTCGATCCGACGTGTTCGCCTGGGACCTTCCGGGGCCGGCTGCTTCGCATCGGCACAGTCACCTACACGCTCGGCCGGGCGTCGGCCGACTGTGCGCAGGGACATCGAACCGCCGCCATGGCGTCCGAGGATCCGCACGACATGCGCACGCTGATGCTGACGATCCGCGGTCAGCTGCTGGTCAGCCAGGATGACCAGGAGTTTCGGGTCGGACCGGGCGGGGCGTTCCTGGCGTCGTCGAACTCGCCGTTCGAAGCGAAGCTCGACCACGCCGACATCGCGCTGCTGACGATTCCCGGGGCGGAGATGGACAACCGCCTGCGCCCCGGGGCACGCCGGTCGGCCTCCCGGATTCTCGACGTCAACCGCGGCTTGGGCCGGGTCCTCGTGGGCATGCTGGGTGAACTGTTCGCGCAGCGAGCGCACCTGTCGGCAGCCGAATTCGATGCGGTCTGCGATCGGCTGGTCGATCTGCTGTGCATGCTCGCCGTCGGCGACGACAGACCGGACACCGACGGCGGCCTGGGCGAGGTCGAAGCGATGGTCAGACGCTACGTACGAGAGCACGCCACCGATCCGCGGCTCACCGGCGCCACGGTGGCACGTGCCCTGGGCTGGTCGCTGCGGCAGGTTCAGCTGGCCATGCAGCAGGCAGGTACGACGCCCCGGGAGCTGATCCGGGAAGAACGACTCGCGCTGGTGCACGAACGCCTGCGCAGTCCCGTTCACATCGTCATCGGCGAGCTCGCCCACAGCTGCGGCTTCTCCTCCAACAGCGCACTGAGCGCCGCATTCCGCCAACGCTACGGCACGAGCCCCCGGGAATTCAGAGCACAGTATCTACTGAACGCATGCGACGACAGCACGACTGACCGGTCTCATGGGCCTCACCCTTCTGAGTCCTGATGCACGTGGAAGGATCGTCGCGGGCGCCTGGGCCGATTCTGCGCGGAAGCACGACTCTCGTGCGTGAAGCTGCACCATTTCGTCGAGAGCGGTGTAGTCGTGCGGCTTTCCGGACAACCCGAAAACGACCGAGCTGAGCTTTGGCCAGTCGTGCGGTCGTTATCGATCGCGTACGACGCATACCGGGCCGCAGGAGAGCGAGGCCGCGATGAGCGTGGCCCTCAGCCACCTCGTAGTCGCCGAGCGCCACGTAGCCGGCGAGAGCCAGGTTCTCCAGCTCTGCCTGGTCGTAGAAGGCCTTCAACCACAGCGGCCGCTCGTCGCTGGGTCAGATCTGGCGAGGGCGTCTTCGGCGTGGGCAACGGCCTGACGTACGGCGCGGTGATCGCCGGTCTGCCCAAGAATCGCGGCATGTCTCGCATGCCCAAGCGACGCGACCATCCGATCTCGCCGCGCGAGCATAGGCCTATCTCGCCGGACGGGCCTGCCCGAGCATCGCCAGCACCCGGTCGCGCAGGCGCACCATCGTTGCCGTGTCGCCCGCTTCGACGTTGAGTCGGAGGAGCGGCTCGGTGTTCGACGGACGGAGATTGAACCACGCCCTGCCGGGCAGCGAGACGGTCAATCCGTCCAGGTGATCGGCCGTTGCGCCGTCGGCGACGAACCGGCCCTCGACCATCCGCAGGGCGGCTCCGCTGTCGCCGACGGCGAGATTGAGCTCGCCGCTGGCGACGTACCGCGCCAACCCTGCCGTCAGCTTGGACATCGGGACATCCGTCCGGCCCAGCGCGGCGAGGACGTGCAGCGCGGCGAGCATGCCGCTGTCGGCGTTCCAGAAGCGGCGGAAGTAGTAGTGCCCGGAGTGCTCGCCGCCGAACTCGGCGCCGCTGTCGGCCATCACCTTCTTGATGAACGAGTGCCCCACGCGCGTGCGGACCGATCGGCCGCCTCGCTCGGCGATCCGCTCGGGGACCGCTCGGCTGGTGATCGCGTTGTACACGATGGTGGCGCCAGGCCGGTCTGCGAGTACCTGGTCCGCGATCAGGCTCACGATGCTGCTCGGCGGCACGGGCTCGCCGGACTCGTCCACGAAGAAGCAGCGATCGGCGTCGCCGTCGAACGCCAGGCCGAGGTCCGCCGCGTGTTCGCGGACCGCGGCGCGCAGTCCGGCCAGGTTGGCCGCGTCCATCGGGTTCGGCGGATGGTGCGGGAAGGTGCCGTCGAGTTCGAAGTACAGCGGCACGATCTCCAGCGCCGGATGTTCCAGGACGACCGGCACGGTCCGGCCGGCCATGCCATTCCCGGCGTCGACCACGACCTTCAGGCGCCGGATCCTGCCGAGCGGGACGAGACCGTGCAGGTAGTCGGAGTACGCCGGCAGCAGGTCCTCGCTGTCCGTGCGGCCCGGCGTACCGTCGTACGGCGGCAGATCCCTCTCGAGAAGCTTCCGGATCTCGCCGAGCCCGGTGTCCTGACCGACCGGCGCGGCTCCGGCCCGGCACAACTTGATCCCGTTGTACGCCGGAGGGTTGTGGCTCGCGGTGATCATCGCGCCCGGAACGCCCCGCTGCCCCGAGGCGTAGTACAGCAGGTCGGTCGACACGAATCCGAGGGCGAGTACGTCGGCTCCGCGGCTGTTGGCACCCGCCGCGAAGGCCGCGGCCAGTCCCGGCGAGGAGACGCGCATGTCGTGGCCGACCGTGATCTTCCGCGCGCCGAAATGATGGACGAACGCCGCACCGACCTGATGGGCCAGCGCCTCGTCGAGCTGGTCGGGCACCGTGCCCCGCAGGTCATAGGCCTTCACCACGGCATCGAGTTCGCGCATGTCAGACTCCGTCGAGCCGGGCCACGCCGATCTTGGCGTCGGCCATCCCGTAGAAGACGTAGTGCACGCCCTCGATCTCCTCGATCGCGGTCGGGAACACCACGTTGGCGACCGTGCCGACCCGCTCGTCCTCCGTCTGCGGCGAGAGCAGCGGCTCCGGCGTCCGGTCCAGGATCTTGGTGACGTCGTCGGCGTCGAGCAGCACCGCGCCGGCGGCGTACGTCACGCGCTGCTTCGTGGGGTCGAAGCCCTCCGGCTGCTCGCCGGTGACCCCGTGATGGATGACCAGCCAGCCGTCGCGCGTCCACAGCGGCGGGGGCCCGGCACCGATCTTCAGCGCCTCGAACGCGTACTCCGGCAACGCCACCAACCGGTGGTGGCGCAGATGGACCAGGTTACCGAGGTTGCGCTCGACCTCGGCGACCGGCACGAAGGACACCCAGATGCCGGGGCGCTCGTCCGCGACACCGGCCGGCAGCCGCACGCCCTCACCGGTGCGGACCTGTCCGAGGTCCCACATCGGCCGGTGCAGCATCGCGTAGGACAGGTCGCCGTCCGGGCCGGGGACCGGACGCGGGAAGAAGACCGTGTCCTTGTTCGAGAACAGGTTCAGGTCCGCGTCCAGCGACGCCTGGTACTCGAAGTGCAGCGGTCCGAGGCGCTGCCACTGCCGGAGGTTGAACGACACCGCAAGCGCCGGCCGCGGCCCGAACGGACCGTAGGCGACGTACGTCATCACGTGCAGTCCGAGCGCCGCGATGAAGGTGACGCGCGGGTCCTCCACCCCGGAGTGGTGCCGGCCGCGTTCCCAGCCTTCCTCCGGGGCGAGCGCGATGCCCTGGCGCTGCACCCCGGCCGGCACGCCGTCGCGTACCTCGATCCGGGCCAACCCGATCCGCGAAACGTTGCCTGCGGCCACCAACCGCGGCAGCAGGTGCAGTTCGCCGTCCGGGGTCCGGCCGGCCGCCGGGTTCAGCACTCCTTCGACCTCGAACGCGTTACCCGGCTCGGGTCTCATCAGTACGCCGCTCCGGGTCAGCGTGCAGCGGATCGTCATGGCGGTCAACCTTTCACTCCGGACTCGATGCTCTGGGAGATGAACTGGCGCTGGAAGATGATGAACAGGCCGACGGCCGGCGCGGCGAGCACGCAGGCCCCGGCGAGGACCGCGCCGAACGGGTTGGCGGCGCGCGCCGACACTGTGGTCAGGTAGTTCGACAACGCGACGGCGAGTGGTTGCAGGTCCTGCTGCTTGGTGATCAGGAAGGGCCAGAGGAACTCGTTCCACGGGCCGATGAAGGTCAGCAGGACACCGGTCAGCAGTGCCGGCTTCACGAGCGGGATCGCGACGCTCCAGAGGATCCGCAGCTCCGAGGCGCCGTCGACCCGGGCGGCGTCGAACAGTTCGGCGGGCAGTTGCAGGAAGTACTGGCGGAACACGAAGACCGCGGTCGAGTTGATCGCGAACGGCAGGATCATGCCCAGGTAGGAGTCCGCGAGGCCGTAGTTGCGCACGATCAGCACGTACAGCGGGATCGTGAGCAGCTGGAACGGGACGACCTGGACGAGCAGCATCAGGTTGAAGACGGCGCCCCGGCCGCGGAACCGCAACCGGGCGAGCGCGTAGCCGGCGAGGACGCCGCCGACCAGTGTGCCGAGGAGTACGCCGCCGGTAAAGACTCCCGAGTTGATCAGCGTGCGCCCGAGATTGATCGCCGCGTCGATCTCCGCGTAGTTGCGGCCCGTGAGGTTGTCCGGCCGCGGAAACGCTCCTCCGATGGACGGGTCCGGTTCGGTCTGCAGCGATCCGATCAGCATGTAGTAGAAGGGGAACAGGAATACGAAGGCGCCGAGGAGCAACGTCACGAACCTGAGCCTCATCAGTCGTCCCTCCCGACGAGCCGCCGTTCGGCCAGGGCGAGGAGCAGTACGCCGATCACGAGCAGGATGCCGATCGCGGCGCCGACGTCCGGACTCCCCTGTTCGATGCCGCGCTGGTACATGATCAGGACGGGTGACGCCGATGCGCCGTCCGGTCCGCCGCCCCCGGTCAGCAGGTAGGGCTCGGTGAAGAGATTCGCGCCGGTCACCGTCGCCAGCAGGATCACGAGCGTGGTGGCCGGCCGGACACCCGGGACCGTGACGTTCCAGAACGACGCGAGCCGGCCGGCACCGTCCATCACAGCGGCCTCGTAGAGATCCTTCGACACGTTCTGCAATGCCGCGAGGTACAGCAGGATGAAGAAGCCGAGCTGCTTCCAGGTGACGTACACGGCCACGGTCGGCATCGCGAGCGCCGAGCTGACCAGCCACGACGGATCCGGCGCGAGCGAACCGAGGATCGAGTTCACCAAGCCGTCGGAGTTGAACAGGAACAGCCAGACACCGACGACCGCGACAGATGCGGTGACGTACGGGACGTAGTAGCTGACCCGGAAGAACGTCCGCCACCGGACCGCCTTGTTGAGCGCGGCGGCGAGCGTCAAGGACAGCACAGCCGTCAGCGGGACGTTGATCACCAAGAAGATGCCCACGTTCGCAAAGGACCGGCGTACGGCGGGATCCGCGAGCACAGTGCGGTAGTTCTGCAATCCGACGAAAGGCCGGTCGACCACAGCTCCAGGCGCCGCGAAGAAGTAGTCGTGGAACGAGATGTAGACCGCGTAGCAGAGTGGATACCCGAAGACCCCGAGCAGGAAGACGACGTACGGCGTCACCAGCAAGGCGCCGATCGGCTGCCGGCCGTTGCCCCGGCTGGGCCGGCCGCGCCGCGCGGGCACGCGGTGGTCCGGCGCGTCGCGGATCGCGGGCCGATCGGTGACGGTCATGGCTGCGACGCCAGTTCGTCGACGCGCTTCGCGGCCTCGTCGAGCGCGACGCCCGGATCCTGCTTGCCGAAGACGACTGACCTGGAGTACGCGTCCCGGAAGGTCTGCCAGATGGTGATCGAGTTGGGCACGTTCGGCACCTCGACCGTGCGGGCGGACTGATCGGCGAACGTCCGGTAGTCAGGGTTCTTCGTGAAGTACTCCGGGTACGCCGAGGCGACGTCCTTCCGCAGCGGCATCTGCCCGGTGAGCTCGAGGAACTTGCCGTCCTGCTCGCTGCCGGTCGCGAACTTCAGCACGTCCCAAGCCGTTCCGCGGTTCTTGCACGCCGAGTACATCGCGACGTTCTTCGCGTCCGAGAACGTGTACGTCGCATCGGCCGGCGTACCCGTGGGTGTGGGCACCGGGGCGACGCCCCAGTCGACCTTGCCGCGGTAGACCGAGACCGCCCACGGGCCGACGATCGCCATCGCGGCCTTGCCGTCCGCGAAGGCGTCACCGGTGTACTTCTCCTGGCCCGCCAGTTTCTCGGCGTACATCGTCCGCCAGAACTGCGCGACCGCCCTGCCCTCGTCGCCGGCGAACGTCGCGCGCCTGTCCTCGACCAACTGCTTCCCGCCGGTCGCGGCGGCGAACAGCGGGTAGAAGTCGAACCACGACTGAAAGAACTCGTTGCTCGGCGCCGGCAGGATCGCGTACTGCGCTCCGCGGCCGGCGACGACCTTCCGGGACGTGGCGAGAAACCCCTCGTACGTCCCCAGCGGCGGGTCCTCGGGGTCGATGCCGGCCTTCGCGAACGCCTTCTTGTTGTAGAAGATCATCACCGGGTTCGACTTCCACGGCAGCTGGTAGTAGTTGCCGTCCGACGACTTGTACTGCCGCGCGACCTCGCCCGAACGGCCCTCGACGTACGACGTCCCGTCGGCGAAGGAACCGAGCGGAACCAGGCCGCCCTGCTTCTGGAACTGCGGGACGGACGCGGGCGACGTGTTGAAGATCAGGCACGGCGCGTTGCCGGCCGTGATCGCGGCGCCGATCACCTCCTCCGAGCTCTTCCCGGTCGGGATCTCCCGCGCGGTGACCAGCTGATCCGGATGCGCCGTGTTCCAGGCGGCCACCATCTGCTTGCCCCACGCAACCTCTTCGAGATTGTTGGAGTACCAGACCGTGATCGGACCGCGGGTCTCGGTTCCTGTCCCGGCGTCGTCGCTGCCGCAAGCCGCCGCGGCCGCCAGCATCGCTCCGAGCGCGACAGCCGTGAACGTTCGCCTCATGCGTCCTCCCAACGGATCTGTGGTCACGTCAGGAAGTCCGCACAACGCCCCGGTTTGTGACGTCAGCCGGGGATTGACTCCCCCGCCGCGGACATTGCCGTCCGCAACTGCCGGCGCGATCTGATCCCGAGCTTGAGGAACACCTTGCGCAGGTGCCAGTCGATCGTGTGCGCACTGAGGAACAGCTCCGCTCCGATGTCCTGGTTCGTCAGGCCGGCGGCCGCAAGGTGCGCGATCTGCGCCTCCTGAGGCGTCAGTGCCGGACCTCGCCCTTGCGCCGGTGGCACCCGGACACCGGACGCGTCGAGCCGCCGCCTGGCCCGCGCCGCGAACGCTGAGGCCCCCATCTGCTCGAACATCGCGCAGGCGGCGCGGAGCGGTGCTTCCGCGTCGGCCGGTCGGCGCTGCCGCAGGAGCCATTCGCCGTACAGAAGCCGCGCACGGGCCCGCATCACCCGCACATCGGTCTGGTCGAGGCACTCGATCGCTTCGGCGAACAGTGCTTCGGCACCGGTGTCGTCACTGACCAGCGCTCGGGCGACAGCCAACGTGCCCAGTGCCCACGGCGAGCCGCTCGGCTCGGCGCGCCGGGCCAGCACCTGCACCGCCTGACGGGCGCTCACCCGCCGTCCGGTCTGCGCGGCCGCCTCGATCGACTCGAAGAGCGACCAGGTGGACAGGCCGAACTCCTGCGGGTGCGCGAACCCCTTCTCGGCCGCCGCGAAAGCCTCCTCGAAGCGCTCCTGCCCATTGAAGAGCACGGCTGCCGCCCATTGCGTAGCGGTCAGCACCTTGCCTTCGCCGCGCAGACTGCGTGCGCCGGTGATCGCCTCGACAGCGCGGAGGGTCGCGTCCTCGTCGCCGCGCCAGGGCTCGATCACCAGCGCGCCGTACTGCGCCAGGAACCGGCTGCCGGTGGCCTCGCCGATCGCGCTCGCCTCGGCCGCGAGCATCCGCGCACCGGCAAAATCACCGGCGAACGCCCGGTTGGACAGCCGTAGCAGCAGCGCGGAAGGCAGCACCGCCAAGGCGCCTTCCCTGCGCGCGAGGTCGACAAGGTCCGCCGACAGGTCGGTCCAGGTCTCGAAAGCCCACGCGTCGTGCGCCATCCGGCACGCGAGCGGCAGCCAGCCCATGCCCTCCTCGACGGACAGCGGCTCGTCACGGAACCCCTTCAACGCTCGGTGCAGCAGCGGTACGCCGACTTCATAGCCGCGGGCAACGATCGTGGCCACACCGCGCAGCAGCAGGTCGAATCGGTCGGGACGGATCGGCGGTGCGGAGCGCAGCACATCCTCCGCGATCTCCTGCACTCCCCCGCTGGGCACCTGACCGGCGGTGAGGGCTGCGTAGATCGCCTCGCGATAAGTGTCGCGGGCCGCCTTGGCATCGAGTGCTTCGAGGCGGCGAGCTGCGTCGACCAGCAGCGGGAGCGACCGGCTCGGGCCCTTCGACACGAACGCGATCCGCCCGCGCAACAACTCAGCCCGGGCGCGCACGAGGTCGTCCAGCCTGCCGAGCTCGGCCGCGTCGAGGAGTTGGAGCGCGGCGTCGTACGCACCCGCCTGATACTTGGCGTGCGCTGCCGCCAGTGCTCTGCCGCCCCGGCGGTCAGGTTCCGGCGTGAGCTCGACGGCGCGTTCGAGAAACGCCGCGGCCGCAGCGAGACCGCCGCGGGCCCGCGCTCGATCCGCCGACCGTTCGAGTTCCGCCGCGACCGCTTCGTCGGGGCGCTCCGCCGCTCGCGCCAGATGCCACGCCAGCCGATCCGGATCCACGACGGCATCGGTCGCGCCGGCCAGCGCCTGGTGTGCCTCGCGGCGGTCCCGGGCGGCGGCGCCGTAGTACACAGCCGAGCGCACCAGTGGGTGCCGGAAGCGGACCCTCGCACCGATCGTCACCAGGCCGGCAACCTCCGCCGGTGCCGCCGCCTCCGGCCCGATTCCCAGCCGCTCGGCCGCCCGCCACAGGAGGACGACATCACCCAGAGGTTCGGCAGCAGCAGTGACCAGCAGCAGCCGAGTCTCCGGAGGCAACTCCTCGAAGCGGTGCAGGAAGCGCTGCTCGAGCTTGGTTGCGAGCGGCCGCGCGTCGGGGTTGCCGAATCCGCCCGCGATCTCCGTGGTGCTCAGGCCGCGCGGCAGCTCCAGAATGGCCAACGGATTGCCCCGGGTCTCGGCGACGATCCGGTCCCGGACGCGCTTGTCGATCCGGCCCGGGGTGGCTGCCTCGAGCAGCGCGTGCGCATCCAGATCGTCGAGACCGCTGAGCCGCAGTTCCCGGAGCCCGCTCAGTTCGTCCGCAGCTGCCGGCTCCCGGGCGGCGAAGACCAGGCCGATCGGCTCCGCGAGCAGCCGGCGCGCGACGAAGACCAGCGTCTGGGCGGTGACACGGTCCAGCCACTGGGCATCGTCGACCACACACAGCAGCGGCCGGTCCTCGGCGACGACCGCGAGCAGGCTCAGGACGGCGAGCCCGACCAGGAAGCGGTCCGGCGGCCGGCCCGTGCTGAGACCGAACGCGGTCCGGAGCGCGTTCCGCTGTGGCGGAGGCAGCCGATCGAGAGCGCTCAGGAACGGCGCACAGAGTTGATGGAGCGCCCCGAACGCCAGCTCCATCTCGGACTCGACACCGGCAGCGCGCGCGACACGATAACCGTCCGCGTCGGCCAGCGCGTGTTCGAGCAGCGCGGTCTTGCCGATTCCTGCTTCTCCGCGCAGGACAACCACCCCGCTGCTTCCGGCCCGCACGGTCTCGAAGAGGCTGTCGAGCGCCGCGCGCTCGCTCCGTCGGCCGTACAACTCGTACTCCGCACGCACCGGAGATCACGCCTCCACAACCGAGGCCGCGTCGATCAGCGTCGGCACCAGTTGCCGGCGCGAGGTGACGGCCAGCTTGGTGAAGACCTTGCGCAGGTGCCAGTCCACGGTGTGCCGGCTGAGGAACAGCTCCTTGGCAATCTCGGAGTTGGTCAGCCCAGCCGCCGCGAGATGCGCGATCTGCGCTTCCTGCGCGGTCAGCTCCTGCCGTACGTCGGTACTCCGGGTCCGCGGCTTCTCGCCGGTCGCCGCAAGCTCGAGACGGGCCCGCTCGGCGAACGCCCCGGCCCCCATGTCGCTCAGCTCGTGGTGCGCGGTCCGCAGCTGGTCACGCGCCTCCTGACGCCGGTCCTGTCGCCGTAACCATTCGCCGTACAGCAGGTGCGCACGCGCCCGGTGGACGGCCATCCGGGTGCGGCTGAGCCGCTCGATCGCCTCCCGGTACAGCGCGTCGGCGTGTGTGCCGTCCGCGAGCAGCGCCGCCGATCTGGCCAGGATGCCGAGCGCCCAGTCCGAGCCGGCCGCACCGGCGCGATGCCGAAGCCGTTCCATCGCCTCGCTCGCCTCCACCGGGAATCCGCCGCGAGCCGCGGCCTCGACCCATTCGGCGAGTGACCACCCGAAGATGCCGAGGTCTTCGTGAGCACAGGCCCGGCGGGCCGCCGCGATCGCCTCGTCGTACCGGCGAAGGCCGTTGTAGAGCACGGCGGTGGCATGATCCGCGAGACTGAGCGCGCGGCCTTCGCCACGGGCACGTGCTTCCCGGACACCCAGCTCGATCGACTCCCGCGCGGTCGCCTCGTCACCGCGCCACGCCTCGAGCAGGAACCGCGCTTCCCGAGCCGGGGCGCTGGCGGTGGACGCCGCGATGGCGTCCGACTCGGTCAGCAGCAGGTTCGCGGCGACGAGCTCTCCGGCATGCAGGTGCAGTGCCGCGCGATAGGTGAGCGCCCCGGGCATCACGCCGAGGGCACCGAGGCCGCGCGCCAGCTCCAGTCCACGGCAGGACAGCTCGTGCCAGGCCTCGTCGTCCCACAACTCGGCCGCGACCGGGCACCCCCGCCACAACCACTGCACCACTTGTTCGTCGCCGCGGCGGGCGGCGGCACGGAAGTTGTCCAGCGCGCTGCGGAGCACCGGGACCGCGGCGTTGTAGCCGTCAGTGAACTGCGCCGCCACCGCATCCAGTAGCTGGTCCATCGGTCCGGACGGCGCCGAGCCATGCCGCGCGTTGCTGGCGGCGGCAGCCACCTTCTCGACGCCTCGCTCCGCGCCGAGCCGCCCAGCGAACACCGCCGCACCGAGTGCTTCGAGGTACGCCTGCGGCGCCGTTGGGTCGTCGAGTTCAGCGAGCCGGTTCGCGGCCTCCAGGAGCAACGTGCCGGATTCGCTTCCGCGCCGGCGGGCGAACGCGATCTGAGCACGAAGCTGTGCGGCCCGGGCGGCTTGGAGTTCGTCCGTCGGCCCGAGCACGGTGGCAGTCAACAGGGCCTCGGCGGAGTCCAGCTCGCCCGCTCGGAACTTCGCGCCCGCCGCGGCCAGCGCGCGCGTGGCGCGACGGCCCGGATCCGGTGTCAGTTCCGAAGCACGTTCGAGGCAGGCGGCCGCGGCCGCGACGCCGCCGCGGGCCTGCGCCCTCCCCGCGGCGCTCTCGAGCTCGGCCGCGACCTCTTCGTCCAGGCCGACGGTCGCATAGGCCCGGTGCCAGGCCCGGCGGTCCGGATCCACCTCCGCATCGGTGGCCAGGGCCAAGGCGTTGTGCACCCGGCGTTGATCGGCCGGCGAGGCAGCCTGGTACACCGCCGACCGGATCAGCGGATGCCGGAAACGTACGCGGGCTCCGACCTGGAGCAGGTCGGCGGACTCGGCGAGGAACACCGCGTCGGGGCTGATGCCGAGCTGCTCGGCTGCCCGCCACAGCAGTGCGGCGTCACCGACAGGTTCCGCGGCCGCGGCCAGGAGCATGAGGCGGGTGTCGGAAGGCAGCGGCTCGAGACGCCGGACGAAGCCGTCCTCGATCTTGCCCGTCAGCCCAGGGCTGCCTGGCAAGCCGAATCCGGACGCGAGCTGCGCGGCGGACAGGCCACGGTGCAGCTCCAGCAGGGCGAGCGGGTTGCCGCGGGTCTCCGCCACGAAAGTGTCCCGGACGCGCTCGTCCACAACACCGGTGATCACGGTGTCCAGCAGTGCGCGCGCGTCGCCGTACCCGAGGCCGGTCAGAAAGAGGTCGTCGAGACCTGGCAGTACGTCGGCGCCGCCGGGCTCACGTACGGCGAACACGAGCACGACGCGCTCGGCCAGGAGGCGGCGCGCGACGAAGGCGAGTGTCTGCGCCGAGACCTGGTCCAGCCAATGGGCGTCGTCGACCAGACACACCAGCGGCTCTTGCGCGGCGGCCTCGGCCAGCAGATCGAGCATCGCCACGCCGACCTGGAAACGGTCCGGAGCGGTCCCCGCAGCCAGCCCGAACGCGGTGTCCAGCGCACTGCGCCGGACACCGGTGCGGAACTCGGGCAACTGGGCGCACAACTGGTGCAGACCACCGAAGGGCAGCTCGACCTCGGACTCGACGCCGGCCGCGCGGACGACCCGGCTGGAGCCGGCGCGGGACGCGACGTAGTCCAGCAGCGCGGTCTTGCCGACACCGGCTTCGCCACGAAGCACCAACACCGAACTCCGGCCGGCCCCCAGCTCGGCCAGCATCCGATCGAGTGTCGCGCACTCGGCCTGCCGGCCCTCGAGTTGAGGACCTGGATGCCTGCTCGCCATCTGCCCACCACCCAACCTGGAAGCCTATCCGCGCCCTGGCGAGGGGCGCAACGGATCGCGATCAGCCCGCCAGGTCTTCGGCCAGCATCTCCCGGAGCCTGGAGAGGTCGCCAGAACGCGCGGCGACCGCGAACTCGTCACGGAAGCGTCGGTACCCGGCGGCGCTGACGGCCGCATGCCGCTCCGCGGCGAGATGCCCGCGGGCCCGGCTGACGAGCTGCCGGCAGTTCACCGAACGCACGTGCAGGATGTCCGCGATCTGCGGGTACGAGTAGCCGAACACGTCGTGCAGGACGAAGGCCGCGCGCTCGCGAGCGGTCAGCCGCTCGAGCACGATGCGCAGCGCCTCCTCCACCCCTTCACGGGTCTCCGCCGCCGCGACCGGGTCCTCGACCGCACCCGCGATGCGCGGATCGGCGCTCGCCGGGTCGATCACCGGCACCGAGGACTCGTGGCGGCGATGGGCAGAGTCGAGCACGTTGATGGCCAGCCGCCTGGTGATCGTCGCCAGCAGTGCCGGCGGGTCGAGAACCGTCGTCCGGTCGATCGTCTGCCAACGGACCCACGTCTCCTGCACGATGTCCTCCGCCTCTGTCCGGCTGGCGAGCAGCCGGTAGCCGATAGCCATCAGCCGTGGCCGGACCTCGACGAAGGTCCGGACCGCCTCCTCGAGATCCTCAGCTGCCGGCAACCCTACGAGCGTGCTCATGATCCGGCTCCCCTCGCGTCGCGGACCGGTGTGGCCCGCAGTGCGATCCACCTTGCGAGCGGAGGGGCTGCCGGGGCGTCCCGCGCGGCACGTGGTTCGCACCGCCACGGACTGCGTAGCCGGGTGCGATCCACGTGGCCGACGCGTAGTCACGTGCGTAGCCGCGACCTGCTCACTCGATGCCGAGCGCCTTGCGGAGCACGTGGACGGCCTGCTCGACAGCGTTTCCCGGAGATGCGTGCGTCAGACGCCGGTCGCGGCCGGCCAGCCGGCGCGGGCCACGGCCCAGGCGAGGGCGTGGTCGGCGACCTGCTCCCATCCCCGGGCCGCGGGCAGCAGGTGGGGCATGCCGTCGTACACCTTGACCTCGGTGATGGTTCTCGGCGACTTGTAGTGCTTGGCGTTGGACCGCTGGATGGCCGGCGGCATCAGATGGTCCTCGCGGCCGGACACGAACAGCAGCGGCGCCCGGTGGTCGTTGCGGTAGTTGACGTGGACGTCCTGCGGTCCCGGCTCGAAGTTCGCCAGTAGGCTGTTCCAGAAGATCCGCCCGGAGGCCGGGACGTGGTACCGGCGGTACAGGGCCAGCGCCTCAACGTCGGTGAAGGTGTTGGCGAACGTGTACTTCCACTGGTCCGGTGTCAGGCTGACCGCCTTGTGCCGGTGCGCCGGGTTCTTCAGCACCGGGAACGAAGACCTGACCTGCGACAGCGGAGTGACCCGGACCCCTTCGGTCGGCGCGGAGTTGAGCGCCACGCCCGCGGCGCCGTACCCGCGGTCCAGCAGGACCTGCGTGAAGGCTCCGCCCGCGGAGTGGCCGATGATGATCGGCGGTTCGTCCAGCGCGCCGACCACAGATTCCAGGTGCGCGAGGATCGCCGGTGCGGTGACGTCCTCGACCGGCGTCGGGTCGGCGTTGAGCGCCTCGACCTCCACCTCGAAACCCGGGTAGGCGGGCGCGATGACCCGGTACCCGGCTCGCTGGTACCGATCGATCCAGTGCTCCCAGCTGCGTGGAGTCACCCAGAACCCGTGGACCAGCACGATCGTCTTCATGCAAATGCGTCCCTTCCGGCGAGATGTTCGGTCTGCTGAGTGGGTCCGCACACCTCGCCGGAACGTGACGCCCTGCTGCGGCTTGCCGCTCGCCGCCCAGCGCTCGTACGACCAGAGGTCGAAGCGACTCAGCATCGACCGGCGGTCGAGTTCGCGGAACAACGGCTTGATGGCCGTTCCGAAGCCCTCCGATCTCCGGCCTTGCTGAGCTGAAGCGCCGGACGCGCGGCCCGCGGACGGTGAATACCGCCGATCAGGCACTTCCGGAGACGGTCCGCGGTGCGCAATGCTTGAGGGTCGGCAGTGCGGGATCGAGGGGCGGGACGAGATGGGCGATTCCCAGAACGTACAGCTGCAGGTCCGCTGTGAGCTGCTTCGGTCGTTGCATCAGGCTGACGCTCCGCTGCTGCTGCCGAATGCTTGGGATGTGGCGTCGGCTCGCGCCGTGGTCGCGGCCGGGTTCCCGGTCGTCGCGACCAGTAGCGCGGCCGTGGCGGCCGCACTCGGATACGAAGACCAGGAGCGGGCGCCGGCCGACGAAATGTTCGCCGCGGCCGCACGGATCGCCCGGGCAGTGGACGTGCCGGTCACGGTCGACGCGGAGGCCGGCTACGGCATGGAACCAACCGACCTGGTGGCCGCGCTACGGAGTATCGGCGCGGCCGGCTGCAACCTCGAGGACACCGATCACCGCGTCGGTGGTCTGCGGGCGCCGTCCGAGCACGCCAAGTGGCTGGCCGCAGTTCGCCAGGCCGCGACCGAGACGGACTATCCGCTGGTCGTCAACGCCCGCGTCGACGTCTTCGTACCAGCGCTGCTCGCCGGCGCCGATTCCGAGGTGATGGCACCGTTGGTGCCCGACGCCATCGAGCGCGCGACGGCGTATCTCGACGCGGGCGCCGACTGCGTCTACCCGATCGGTCTGTGGGAGCCGGGCGCGCTGCGCGAGTTCGTCTCACAGGTCGCCGGCCCGGTCAACGTCGTACGGCTTCCACCGACGCCGCCGCTGGCCGAACTCGCAGCGCTCGGCGTCGCGCGGGTGAGCTGGGGCCCCTTCCTGCACCACTCGGCGATGGCGCGGTTCGGGGAGGAACTCGCCGCACTCCGCGACGGCTAGGCCGATTCGAGGCGGCTCAGCGGAAGGCGGCCCAACTGCTTGCGCGAGCTGATCTCGAGCTTTGCGAACACCTTCCGCAGATGCCAGTCCACGGTGTGACGGCTGATGTACAGCTCTGCCCCGATCTCGGAGTTCGACAGGCCGTCCCGCGCAAGCCGTGCGATCTGGGATTCCTGGCTGGTCAGCAAGGCGACGGTGCGGTCGCTGGAGCTGCGCGCAACCCCGCCGGCGGCGACGAGTTCCCGCCCGGCGCGTTCGGCGTACGCCTTGGCTCCGACCTGGCTGAAGAGGTCGTGCGCGGCCCGGAGCTGCTGGCGCGCGTCGGCACGCCGGGATGCCCGGCGCAGCCACTCGCCGTACAGGAGGCGCGCCCGGCCGAGGTGCACGGTGACGCGGGTCTGCTCGAGTCGCTCGATCGCCTCCCGGTACAAACCTTCGGCCGTACGACCCTCGCTGAGCAGCGCGCGCGACCAGGCCTGGACACCGAGCGCCCAATCGGTCCCGGCGGCACTCGTTCGTTCCCGAACGTGCCGCAGGGCGGCCGCGGCCTCGTCCCGGGCGCCGCTTCTCGCCGCGGCTTCGACCAACTCGACCAGCGTGAAGCCGTACAGGCCCAGGTCGTCGTACTCGCACGCCTGCCGCGCCGAGGCCAGCGCGACGTCGTGGCGTCCGAGCGCGTTGTGCAGTACCGCGTTGACGTAGCCGATGCCGCCGATCCACCGGGTCTCGCCCCGCGCGGTCACGTCGTCGAGATCGACGCGGAAGGCCTCCAGCAGTTCCGTCGGCTCGACGCCCCGCCAGGCGGCGAGCAACATCGGCGGATAGTTCACCGCCGCGCCGCCGGTCGCCTGGGCGATCCCGTGCCCTTCTTCCATCAACGCCGACGCCGCCGCGAACTCACCGGCATGCACATGCACCACCGCGCGGTAACCGAGCGCCAGAGGTAGCGAGGTGAGCGCGCCGGACTCACGGCACAGGCGGACGGCCTGAGCAGCCAGATCGTGCCACTTCACGTCGTCCCAGAGATCGCCCGCGACAAGCCACGGCAGCCAGAACCAGGTCAGGATGTCGTTGTCGCCGGCAACGGCGAACGCGTCCAGAGCCTGTCGCAGAGGCGCCACTCCGGCCACGTAGCCGTCAGTGAACCGGGTCGCCAAGCCGTCGAGGAGAAGATCCGTAGGTCGCGCCGCGTCGCCCTGCGGGAGCGCGCCGCGCGCCGCGACGGCCACCTGGTACGCACCGACGGCGCCGTGCAGGCGGCCGGCGTACAGCGTCGCGCCGAGCGCCTCCAGGTAGGTGTCACGGGCCGTCTCGACGTCGAGCGGCGCGAGCTGCTCGGCCGCCGCGAGCAACGGCGCCGGGGCCTCGACGCCGCGCGCGACCACGAACACGATCTGAGCGTGCAGGCGAGCGACCAGGGCCCGGTCGAGGTCGTCGAGCGGGTATCCCGCCGCCAGCGCCAGCAGTGCCGTAGCGGCGTCGAACGCGCCCGACCGGAATCTCGCCCGGGCGGCGGCAAGAACTCGCCGGCCGCGACGGCGCGGATCCGGGGTCAGCTCTGCCGCCCGCTCCAGGAAGGCGGCGGCAGCGGCGAAGCCGCCGCGGGATTGCGCGCGCCCGGCGGAACGCTCGAGCTGCTCGGCGACGGACTCGTCGAGCCCGGTCGCCGCATGACCGCGGTGCCATGCGGCGCGGTCGGGTTCGAGCGCGGCATCGATGGCGGTGGCCAGGGCACTGTGGACCTTCAGCCGGTCGCTCGCCGGCGCTGCCCGGTAGATCGCCGAGCGCACCAGCGGATGCCGGAAGCGGACGTGTGTGCCGAGGTCGATCAACCCGTCCCGCTGTGCGGCCACCGCGGCGTCCGGTGGCAGCCCGAGCAGGTTCGCCGCCCGCCACAGCAGCGGCACGTCGCCCATCGGCTCGGCGGCCGCTGTCAGCAGCAGCTGCCGGGTGTCTGCCGGAAGGGACTCGACCTGGCGGAGGAAGCTCTGCTCGATCTGTGTCGCGAGCGGAGCCGCGTCCGGGAGCTGGTAGCCGCCGGCAAGCGCGGCCGGAGTGAGTCCTCGGGGAAACTCGAGGAGTGCGAGCGGATTGCCGCGCGCCTCCGCGATGACACGATCCCGAACTCGTTCCTCCAGCCGCCCGGGCCACGCCGCGTCCACGAGCTCACGGGCGTCGCCGTACCGCAGTCCGCCGAGCACCAGCTGCGGGAGGCCGGCCAGCTCCCCCACCTCGGTGGGTTGCCGGATCGCGAGCACGATGCCGACCGACTCGGCGAACAGGCGGCGGGCGACGAAGGAGATCGTCAGCAGCGATTCCCGGTCCAGCCACTGCGCGTCGTCGATCACACACAGCAGCGGACGTTCCTCCGCGGCCTCGGCCAGGAGCGCGAGTGCGGCCAGCCCGACGACGAAGCGGTCGGGAGGCTCGCCGGCGCTCAACCCGAACGCCGTCTCGAGAGCGTCACGCTGCGGCGCCGGCAGTCGTTCCTTCAGCCGGAGCAACGGCGCGCACAGCTGATGAAGCCCGGCGTAGGCCAGCTCCGTCTCGTACTCCACCCCGGCCACTCGCACGACACGACAGCCGGACGCACTGCGCAGTGTGTACGCCAGCAGTGCGGACTTCCCGATGCCGGGCTCACCGCGCACGACCACGACCTGGCTCTGGCCGGAGCGCACGGTGTCCAGGAGCCGATCCATGAACAGGCACTCCGCATGCCGACCCAGTAACCCGTGGTTCGGATACTCGGTCGACATGGCAGGACGCTACAGCCCGCGCCCACGCCGGCCCAAGCACCCCAGGGTACGTCGACCGCGGACTCAGGCAGCGCCGGCGCGCGGCAGCCTGGCGGTTGAGGCCGCCGCCGCACCCAGGGCCAGTGCCGTGGTGATCAGCCCGGCGTGGCTGAATGCCTGCGGCGTGTTGCCCAGGTGACGGCCGGTAGCCGCGTCGTACTCCTCACTCAGGAGTCCGACGTCGTTGCGGAGCGACAGCAGCCGCTCGAACAGTTCCGTTGCCTCGTTGGTGCGACCAATGCCGTGCAGCGCGTCGGCGAGCCAGAAGGACGTCGCCAGGAACGTGCCCTCACTGCCCGGGACACCGTCGACGTTGGGCGCGTCGTCGCTCACCGCGTAGCGGAGCACGAGCCCGTCGTCGGTGAGTTCGCGCTGGATCGCGTCGACCGTGCTGACCGTGCGCGGATCGTCCGCGGCGAGGAGGCCGTACCGCGGCATCAGCAGGACGGCGGCGTCCAGCCTGGGAGACCCGTAGGACTGGGTGAACGCGCGCCGGCGGGCGTCGTACCCGTGGTCCAGGATCTCCTGCCGGATCGTGCGCCGCAGTACCGTCAGCCGGGCGAGCTCGGCGGAGTTGTCGCCGGTCTGCGCCTCCAGCCGGCGAACGGTCCGGTCGACTCCCACCCAGGCCATGAGCTTCGAGTGCACGAAGTGCCTGCGTGGGCCGCGGACCTCCCACAGGCCGTGGTCCGGCTCCTGCCAGCAGCATTCGATGCGGTCGAGCAGCGCCCGTTCCAGCTTCTGCTGGTCCGCGGAATCCGGTACGCCGGCGGCGCGAGCGGCCGAGAGTACGTCGAGCACCTCGCCCCACACGTCGTTCTGCTGCTGCGTGGCGGCGGCGTTCCCGACCCGCACCGGCGCGGAGCCGGCGTGCCCGGGGAGCCAGTCGAGTGTCTGCTCAGGGATCTGCCCGGAACCGTCCACGGCGTACATGATCTGCGGGTCGGCGGGATCGCCGGAGACGGCGCGCACCAGCCAGTCCCGCCACGCGGCGGCCTCGCCGAGGAAGCCGGTGGCGAGGAAGGCGTGCAGGGTGAAAGTTGCGTCGCGCAACCAGGTGTATCGGTAGTCCCAGTTTCGCGAACCGCCGATCCGTTCAGGGAGTGAAGTGGTCGCGGCGGCCAGGATCGCCCCCGTCGGCGCGTAGGTGAGAGCCTTCAGGATGACCAACGATTGATTGACCTCGTCCGCCCAGGGTCCGGCGTACGTCGACTGGCTGAGCCACTTGGCCCAGAACGTCTCGGTGGTGGTCAGCGCGGTACTCGCCGGAACAGCCACGGGGAGTTCGCCGGCCGTCGTGTGCGTGAGGGTGAACGCGACGCGCTCCCCCGAGGTCACGACGAAGTCGCCTGTCCAGCCTCCGTCGCCGATCGTCAACGCCACGTCGCTCTCGAGCCACAACTCGTCGCTGTCCGAGAACGCGACCAGACGGCCGTCGCCGCCGCTGCGCAAGGCTGGAACGTCCTTGCCGTAGGTCATCCGCGGGAAGAGTCCGGTTCGCATCCGTACGGCGCCCACCAGGCCGTCGACGATCCGCACCACTGTCGGGGTTGCGGATCCGGGGACCATCAGGTCGACGACCCGTACCGCACCGGCGTCGGTGACCCACTCCGTTTCGAGAATCAGGGAACCGGTGCGGTACCGGCGACGCGTACACCGGTCGTGATCGACAGGCGCAAGACGCCAGGTCCCGTGTTCGCTCCGCCCGAGAAGCGCGGCGAACACCGCGGGCGAGTCGAAACGCGGCAGGCTCAACCAGTCGATCGCTCCGTCGGCACCGACCATCGCGCCCGTCCGCAGGTCGCCGATGAGTGCGTAGTCCTCGATCTGCCTGGTCATGAATCTTCCTCGTCGACCGTGCCTGGTTCCTGTCATCCAGCGTCGGGCTCGCGATCCGCGCACGCGCCGGTGCCGATCCCTGGTCAGACCCCGAACCACTCCCTGGGGACCGCGTGCGAATCGGGTGCGAAGCCCTGGTCTAGAGCCAGATGTATTCCTCGGCGACCGCGCCGTCGCGCCACTTCGCGATGGTCACCATCCGGCCGCCGCCTTCGAACTCGCCGACCGCGCAGGTCCACTCCCCGGAGCCGAAGCTGATCGGGTGCGAGGCGACCTGGACCGGCGTACCTCCGCTCGACTCCACCAAGGCCTTCATGGCCTCGATGTGCTCCTCGATCCCCCGGGTCGGAGGTTGCCCGTTGACCTCCACCAGGACGTCGTCGGTGTGGCAGTCAGCGAACACGCCGTGCCAGTCGGCCCGGTTCCAGCCGTTGAAGTCGAGCTCGTCCATGCCCTTCAGGTTGCGGGCCACCTCGTCGTGCGTCATGCCGTCAGCTCCCTCTGTTGGGTGTGCATCGACTTGGACCGGGCGCATGGCCGAGCTGTGACGTCCGGTCGGCGCTGTCACACCCTGAGGGGCTGCCGGGACCAATAGGGCAGCCGACCGCTACGCGGCCGGCTGTTCATCGCACCTTCATCGCACGGAACAGGACAGATCCATGAAGACTCCCCTGACCATCCCAGCTCGCCGGACGCCAGGACGATGGCGGACCCTGGGGTTCCTGCTCGCCGCGGTGGCCATGGCCATGGCGAGTGTCAATCCGGTTCAGAGCGTCGCGGGCGAACGACAGGGAACCAGGCCGACCGTCGTGCTGGTGCACGGCTCGTGGGCGGACGGCTCGAGCTGGAACCGGGTCATCGAGCGGCTGCAGGACGACGGCTACACCGTTCGCGCCATCCCGAACCCGCTGCGCTCGGTGGCGAGTGACGCCGCGTCAGTGCGGGCATTCCTCGAAACCTTGCCGGGACCGATCGTGCTGGTTGGTCACTCGTACGGCGGTTTCGTGATCAGCAACGCGGCCACCGGGCTGCCGAACGTGAAGGCTCTGGTGTACGTCAACTCGTTCGCGCCGGAGGCCGGCGAGACGCCGTTCCAGCTCGTCGGTCTGGACTCCGCGCTGGCCGTCGATCCGGCGACCGTGTTCGACCTCGTTCCCGCCACCGTCCCGCCCACCCCGCAGACCGATGTCTACCTCAAGCCCTCGGCCGTCTTCACCTCGTTCGCCACCGGCCTGAGCACCGACGACAAGAACCTGGTCTTCGCGACCCAGCGGCCGGGTGCCCTGGGAGCGCTGAACGAGCCGTCCGGGACCCCGGCCTGGAAGACGATCCGGTCCTGGAGCCTGATCGGCACCGAGGACCAGATCATCCCGGCCGACGAGCAGCGGAAGATGTCCCAGCGGGCCGGCGCCACCATCACGGAGTACGACGCGGGACACCTCGGCCTGATGACCCAACCGGGAACCGTCACTCGGGTGATCGAACAAGCCGCCCGCGCAGTGTCTCGGTAGAACTTCGCACCGTAGACCGCGGGCTGGCGTCCGCGATCAGGTCTGCGCTGAGCTGCCTGCGCGAGGTGACGGCGAGCTTGCTGAACACCTTGCGGAGATGCCACTCCACAGTGTGATGACTGAGGAACAGCTGACTGCCGATCTCCTGGTTCGTGAGCCCGGTGGCAGCCAGCTGCGCGATCTGCGCCTCCTGCGGTGTGAGGAGGGCGTGGGTGTCGACCTGGCGTCGCCGGGCCGTCTCGCCGGTAGCTTGGAGCTCCTGTCGAGCTCGCTCGGCGTACGCCTTCGCGCCCATGTCGCCGAGGCTGTCGAAGGCGACGCGCAGATGGAATCGGGCATCCTGCCGCCGGCCTTCGCGTCGCAACCACTCGCCGTACACCAGGTGCGCACGTGCCAGGTGTACGGCGATGCGCGTCTGCCCGAGTCGCCGCACCGCCTCCCGGTACAGCGCCTCGGCGGCCGGGCCTTCGGCGAGCAGCGCCGCCGACCGAGCCAGCACGCCGAGCGACCAGTCGGTGCCGGCTGCCAGTGCATGTTCTTCGAGGCGCTGGAGCGCGTCGACCGCCGTACTCCGCGCGCCGCTGCGGGCTGCCGCCTCGACAAGCTCTGCCAGGGACCAGCCGTAGAACCCGAGATCCTCCTGCTCGACCGCTTGACGCGCGGCATCGAGCGCGGCGTCGTACCGGCCGAGGCCGTTGTAGAGGATCGCGGTCACGCACCTGACCAAGGCGAGCGCTCGCCCCTCCCCCGACTCGGTCGCATCCCGGGCCCCGGCCTCGATGGCCTTGATGGCCGCCTCCTCGTCACCGCGCCAGGCGGCCAGCATCAAGTGGGTGTACCTCAGCGGCGCCCTCCCGGTGGCCACCGCGATCGCATCCGACTCGGACACCAGCGCCGCCGCCGCGGCGAACTCGCCCGCATGCAGGTGGACGCCCGCACGGAGCGACAACGCCATGGGCAGGACTCCGAGCGCACCCAGCCGACGGCCGAGCTCGACCGCGCGGACCGCCAGGTCGTGCCACGCCTCGTCGTCCCAGAGCTCGGGGGCGATCGGCTCGGGCGCGACAGGGCAGGCCAGCCACAACCAGTGTTCGAGGCGACTTTCACCGCCGCTGGCGTCCGCCCGAAGCGCGCTCAGCGCGCGGCGCAGCAGCGGTACGGCGGCGGCGTAACCGGCCGTGAATCGTGTAGCGACCCCGGTCAGCAGGAGATCCATCGGCCCGGGGGCAGCTGTGGACCGAGCAGCACAAGCCGCCTCGGCCGCCTTTTCGACATCGCTGAGCCGACCACCGTAGATCGCGGCTCCGAGCGCTTCGAGGTAGGCTTCCCGCGCCATCGGATCATCCAGTGCGTCGAGCCTGTTGGCCGCGTCGAGCAGCTGCGGGGCGGCATCGCGTCCGCGCCGGCGGGCGAAGACGATCTGGGCTCGCAGCCACCCGAGATGCGCCTGCTGGTGATCGCCCAGCGGGCCGATCTCGGCCGCGGCGAGCAGCTCGTGGGCGATCTGCGGCTCGCCGGCCCGGAACTTGGCGGCCGCCGCGGTCAACGCTCGCTCCGCACGCCGGCGCGCATCCGGAGTCAGCTCCGCGGCTCGCTCCAGGAAGACGGCCGCCGCCGCGACACCGCCGCGCATCCGCGCCCGCTCGGCTGCGCCCACCAGGTCGGCCGCCACCGACTCGTCCAGACCGACGGCCGCGTGGGCTTGATGCCAGACCCTGCGGTCCGGGTCGACGGCCGCCTCCGTGGCGTCGGCCAGGGCGCCGTGCACCGTCCGCCGATCAGCCGGAGAGGCTGCCTGGTACACGACCGAACGAATCATCGGATGCCGGAACTGCACTCTGGAGCGGACATCGATCAACCCGGCCGCCTCGGCCGGCGCCGCGGCGTCCGGACCGATACCGAGCCGATCAGCTGCCCGCCACAAGAGGGCTGCGTCGCCGATCGGCTCGGCCGCGGCGGTGAGCAGGAGCAGGCGGGTCTCCGTCGGCAGCGGTTCCAGGCGATGCCGGAAGCCCTGCTCGATCCGGCCGGTCAGTGGACCCGCATCGGGCACTACGGGGAGGCCGTATCCACCCGCCAACAGACCTGGCGTCAGGCCACGCGGCAACTCGATCAGCGCCAGCGGATTGCCCTGGGTCTCGGCCACGAAACGGTCCCGGACACGGTCGTCGATCAGACCGGTCAAGACCGTGTCGAGCAGAGCCCGGGCGTCGCTGAAGCCCAGCCCGCTGACCCGGAGCTCCGGTAAGCCGGTCAGCTCGTGCGTGTAGTCGGGCGCGCGGACCGCGAAGACAAGCGCGACCCGCTCGGCGAGAAGCCTGCGGGCCACGAACGCGAGGGTCTGAGCGGACAGTTTGTCCAGCCACTGCGCGTCGTCGATCAAACAGATCAGGGGCGCGTCGTCAGCGACGTCGGCGAGCAGGTTCAGCATCGCGAGGCCGACCTGGAAGCGGTCGGGCGGAACCCCGGTCGTCAGTCCGAACGCCGTACCGAGCGCGTCGTAGCGCGGGCTGGGCAACCGCTCCGGAAGCTGGGCGCAGAGTTGATGCAGACCGGCGTACGCCAGCTCCAGCTCGGACTCGACTCCGGATGCACGGACGACCCGGCACGGGCCGGCGTGCTGCTCCAGATAATCGAGCAGAGCCGTCTTGCCGATGCCGGCGTCACCGCGTACCACGAGCGCAGCACTCTGCCCGGCTCTCAGACCGGCCACGAGCCGATCGAGAGTCGCACACTCGCGCCGCCGGCCTTGCAGGTGAATCCCCATTGCCCACCGCCCAAGGCGCCAGACTAGCCACAGCCGGCCGGAGGTGGCAACGAACCCGGGATCAGGCGACCAGTTCCCGCGAAGCCAGGTCCACGGGCGTCAGCTCTGTGGGTTCACGAACGTCCGGATGCGCGGCAACTGGCCGGGGTCGATGGTGTGGCCACCGGGGAACGTGAGGAGCTCGACGTCGGCGTCCCGGCGGCGCAGTTGCTCAGCCAGTCTCGTGGTCTGTTGGGGCGTGGCCATCGGGTCGTGGTCCCCGTTCACGATCAGGACGCGCTTGCCGGCCAGGGCGTGATCTTCGGGTTCGTCTGCCGCGAAGGGGACCATCGCGGCCAGCAGTACGGCGCCTGCCAGTGACTCGGGGTGGCGAACGAGCAGGGCGGAGGCCATGTTGGCTCCGTTCGAGAAGCCAACGGCGAGCCAGGACCCGGCTGGTACGCCGTACTTCTGCTCGGCCGCGGTGAGAAAGGCCGCGAGCTCGTCGGCGCGCAGCCGAAGGTCGTCCTCGTCGAACACCCCCTCCCGCAGCCGGCGGAAGAACCGTGCCATGCCGTGCTCGAGCACCGTGCCGCGCGGCGACAACACCGCGGATCCAGGCGCCAGGTGCGGTCGCAGCGGGAGGAGATCCTGCTCGTCGCCGCCGGTGCCGTGCAACAACAGTAACGGCGGCGTGAACGTACCCGGCCGCCAGACATGCGGCCGCTCGAGCGGCTCCTCGCTCATCAGTCGATCTCGTCCGGCTGCGGCACCGGAGGGACACGCAGTGACGGGAGCGCGCCCTCGATCTGATCCCGGTTCGGCTCCAGCCAGGGCGGCAGCTTCAGGTGCTGGCCGAGCTCCAGCAACGGCTCGTCGACCGTGAAGCCCGGCTGGTCGGTCGCGATCTCCAGCAGGACACCGCCGGGTTCGCGGAAGTAGATCGAGGTGAAGTACTGCCGGTCCAGGATCTCGGTCACCGGGACCCCGGCGTCCATCAGCTCCTCGCGCCACTTCGCCTGCGTCTCGCCGTCCGGTGCCCGGAACGCGATGTGATGCACCGTGCCGGCCGCCTGCAGCCCACGCGACGACCGGCTGGCCTTCACATCCACCGCCGTACCCTCAGCGCTCCCCGACATCACGAACCGACTGCCGTCGGAGGTGTCCTGGCCGTGGCTCATGCCCAGCATGCCGGCCAGCATCTCCGCTGTCGGGTCGAGCATCTGCTCAGTCATCGTGACCGAGAACAGACCGCGGATCGCGTTGTCGGACGGAATGGCGGCCACACCGTCCCAGCCCGACCGGCTGTCTCCCTCCGACGCGACCAACTCGATCACCAGCCCGTCGGGATCCCGCAGCCGCAAGATCTCCTCGTCCGACGTGGCAACCGGCGCATCGGCGTCGACCCGCAGGCTCCGCAACCGCTCCTGCCACCAACCCAACGACTCCGGCGGAACACTGAACGCTGTCGCCGTGGTGAGACCGGTGCCCTGCCTTCCCTTCGGCACTCCCGGCCAGGGGAAGAACGTCAGCAGCGTCGACGGCCGACCCGAGGTGTCGCCGTAGTACAGGTGGTAGGCGTCCGGGGCGTCGAAGTTGACGGTCCGCTTCACCAGCCGCAGGCCCAGGACCGTGGTGTAGAAGTCGACGTTGCGCTGCGGATCCTCCGCAATCGCGGTCACGTGATGCAACCCGTGCGGTGCGACCGAGCTGTTCATGACTCACATCTCCTGTGTTCAGATGACGTAGAAGCCGGTGACGGCGATGGGCAGGATGCCAGGGATCAACCAGACCGCCGACGCGACCCATCGCTGAACGGTCTCGCTCCTCATCGGCGCTCTCGGACTCACAGTCGTCTCCCACCTGCAACGGTCCCACCCCCAAAGTCCGAACAGCCCCACCACCTGTGACAGTGCCACCTGTGACAGTGCACGCCCCGACCACCCCGGGCGGCCACACCTCGTCGAACCCGCAGCACGACACCGCCGGGTCCTGGTACCTGAACTCCAGGACTCGCACCTGCAGACAACACACCACCACTCCGGCGTCCAGGCCGGTTGGCCATCCAGACCTCAGTCGAGCAAGCCGACCGGCCCCGGACGCGCCACCATGCGGATTCACCAATGCCGACAGCTGTTACACATCAGTCACTCGAGGCGTGTCAGCGGCCTGAAAGGACTGGGCAGACGTCCGGGCGGACCAAACGTTGACCCAGCATGAGCACCTCGCACCCCTGACCAGTGGCCGATCCGTCCGCCGTACCAACGTCTGCGAATAGTGTTCGGCGCCGTTCGAAATGGCGAGATCCGACGAGCGCTTCTGCTTTCATTCCTGCGGTCATCGGCGCCGGCGGCCGCTCCGGAGGAGCAACGCGTCCGCCGTCGAAACGTCCCACCCGCCAATTCGAAGCTGCGTTCAGCGGTCGCAACCGGGAACGCCGTAGCCTACGCAAGCAGCCTGGCCGAAACCGGGACCGCCCACTTCGGCGACGACCCGATCTCCCGCACCGGCCGGGCCCGAGCACTGGCGATCCCGGCCCTCATCATGGCCGGCGCGCTCGTCCTCGTCGCGTTCGTGACGCGGAGGCCGCCGCCTGGAGTGGCTCGCCGTGGCTCCCGCCCGCGATGACTCCGCTCTCACGGCGCCGCTGTGCAGCTCTGCGATCGGCGCGAAGTCCAGGTGATCAGCTCTGCTCGGCGGGGTCGGGCACCACCCAGTCCCGGATGTCCGGCAAGTCCTGCAGGTTCTCCACAACGTACTGCGCATGCTCGGCGAGCCGGGCCTGGCACCAGGCCTTCAGGTCGCTGGCGCCGGGCGGCGTACGGCGCGCGTTGTTGAGTGCGTCCATCACGAGGTGGTATCGCGAGACGCGGTTGCGCACCACCATGTCGAACGGTGTCGTGGTGGTGCCCTCCTCGATGAATCCGCGGACCCGGAACCGGTCCGCGTCCGGGCGCCCGTGGACCAGCTGGTGAATCGCTCCGGGGTACCCGTGGAAGGCGAAGACGACGTCGACGTGATCCGTGAAGAGCTCGTTGAACAGAGTCTCGTCCATACCGTGCGGATGATCGCGGCGGCGCACCAGCGACATCAGGTCGACGACGTTGACCACACGGGTGCGGAAGTGCGGCAGGCGTTCGCGCAGAATCTCCGCGGCCGCAACGGTCTCCATCGTCACCACGTCACCGGCGCAGGCGAGCACGATGTCGGGATCGGCCGTGCCGTCGTCGGTACCCGCCCACGGCCACACCCCGGCTCCCCGGGCGCAGTGTTCGGCCGCCTGGTCGATGGTCAGGTACTGCAACTGCGGCTGCTTGTCGATCACGATCAGGTTGACGTACGACGTCGACCGCAAGCAATGGTCCGCGACCGACAGGAGACAGTTCGCGTCCGGCGGCAAGTACACCCGGCCGATGGTCCCCCTGGTCGTGATCACGTTCTGGATCAGTCCCGGTCCCTGGTGACTGAAGCCGTTGTGGTCGTTGCGCCACGCGGTGGACGTCAACAGGATGTTCAGGCTCGGGACGCGAGCTCGCCACGGCAACTGCGCCGCCTCTTGCAGCCACTTGCTGTGCTGGATCGTCTGTGACGCGCTGACCATCGCGAACGCCTCGTAGGTGGCGAACAATCCGTGCCGGCCGGTCAGCGTGTAGCCCTCGAGCCAGCCGTGGCAGTTGTGTTCCGAGAGCACCTCCATCACCCGGCCGTCGCGAGAGATCTTGTCGTCCGCGTCCGTCACCCGCTCGGCGAAGCCACGATCCGATGCCTCGAACACGGCGCCGAGCCGGTTGCTGTTGGTCTCGTCCGGACAGAACAGCCGGAACCGGTCGGGATTGGCCGCGTACACGTCCCGGAGCAGTTCGCCGAGGCGCCGGGTCGACTCGAGGCGAACGGTGGCCGGGGCGGGTACGTCGACGGCGTACCGGCGGTAGTCGGGCACCTCGAGTGCCTGCATCAGCAGGCCTCCGTTGGCGTGCGGCGTCGCGCTCATCCGCAGCGTTCCCTCGGGATTGGCCCGGCGGACCAGCTCCGTGGGCGCCCCGTTGTCGTCGAAGAGCTCTTCGGGCCGGTACGAGCGGAGCCAGGTTTCGAGCAGCCGCAGATGATCAGGGTTCTCCCGCACGGTGGACAGCGGGACCTGGTGGGCACGGAAGGTACCGAGCATCTGGACGCCGTCGACCTTGTCGGGACCGGTCCAGCCCTTCGGGGTGCGCAGTACGATCAGCGGCCAGCGTGGCCTGCTACCGTCCCAGTCGCCCGCGCGGGCCGCGGCCTGGATCGCCCGGATCCGCCCCCACGCCGTCGCCAGCGCCGCGGCGAACCGGCGGTGCATGCCGGGCAGCTCCGCGCCCTCGACCTCGATCACGTCATAGCCGTGCCCCTCGAAGAGCGACCGAACCTCAGCGGGATCCTTCCGGCCCAGCACCGTGGGCCCGGCGATCTTCGCGCCGTTCAGGTGCAGAATCGGCAGCACCGCCCCGTCCCTGACCGGGTTCAGGAAGGACACGCCCTTCCAGGACCCCTCCAACGGGCCGGTTTCCGCCTCGCCGTCTCCCACCACCGCCAGCGCGATCAGGTCCGGGTTGTCCATGACGGCACCGAAGGCATGAACGAGGACGTAACCGAGCTCGCCGCCTTCGTGGATCGAGCCTGGTGTGGTCACCGAGACGTGGCTCGGGATACCGCCAGGCGCGGAGAACTGCCGGAACAGCCGGCGCATGCCGTCGGCGTCGCCGGTCACCTGCGGATAGACCTCGCTGTAGGTCCCCTCGAGGTAGCCGGCCGCCACCAGCGCGGGCCCACCGTGTCCGGGACCGGCGAGGTAGAGCATCTCCTGGCCGGTCTCCCGGATGAGACGCGACGCATGCGCATAGATGAACGACAAACCCGGGCTGGTCCCCCAATGCCCGAGCAGCCGCGGCTTGATGTGCTCGGCCGTCAGGGGTTCACGCAGCAACGGGTTCGCCATCAGATAGATCTGGCCCACCGTCAGATAGTTGTTGGCCCGCCACCAGGCGTCCACACACTCGAGGTCGGCATCACTCAACACCGAAACCCGGTCGGCAGTCTCGGAAAGGGACACAGTGTTCGACATAGGTACGGTCGTCCTTGTCTCTCGGCTCACTGTCGCGCGCCGGCCGGCGCCACCGGTGACTACTGGTGACCCACGGTACCCAGCGCAACGAGGGAAAAACGCTGGCCGCCGCTCTCGCGCCACGCCGTACGTCGGCTGTCGACGGCCCCGGTTGCTGTCAGCCTGGCTGGGCGAGCATGGACTCTCCCATCGGCGGCGGATGTCGTGCGTCCGTCGGCTGATCCGCCGCGATCACCTCGAAGCCGGTCACCAACTGAGGGCGGATCCGAATCGTGTGCGTCATGTCGTGCGCGAGCCATGGTTCCACCAGCCGTTCGAGCTGAGCGAGCTCGTCCGGGTCGCTCACCTCGCCGGCGATGCCCGTCGCGATCACGCTCCACGCGAGACGCGACGCGAGGTCGATCTCGTCGGCCTCGTACGCGACCACCTGACCCACCGCCCCCAGCACCGCAGCGCCGCCGTGACACCGCAGGACCACAGCACCGTCCACCAACCGATGGTTGACCGGGCGGATCGTCGGCAAGGCGTTCGAGGTGAACACGATCCGGCCCACCGGCACACCACCCAGTCGGCGCAGCGCCTCGTCCGCGGTCAACTCGCGCAGGCCACGCGGATCAGTCAGCATCCGCGTGCCCCGCGGTCGTCAGCAGCCGCTCGCCGCCGTCCCGCGCGCCCTGCCAACAGATGCTCACCACGAGCACGTCCTCTCACACCTCGCCATGCCGCAACCTCCTGGGTGATTGTCGGGCCCGGCCAGTCCGCAGGAGTAGGGCCGAAGGTCCCGAACCGTCGCCGGCGACCCGACCGCGCCGTGGAGAGCTCGGTACCCGCACCGGTGGTCAGGTTCACCCGCGGACCGTCACCGGGCGACGGTGATGCTGTGGATCGCGGCCCCCGGCAGGTCGCGCTCGTGGCGGGCGGCGAACGAGATCTCGAGCCGGCCACCGCTGGGTGTGGTGTAGGTGAACACGATCTCCGTCCCGTAGCCACCGGTCTGATTTTCCGCTCCGTAGCCGGCTCCTAGGTCGGTCGCCGTGGTGCTCCACGTCAGCCCCATCGGCAGCGAGCCCTGGTAGGCGCTGAAGTTCGTGTCCTCGCCCGGGTATCCGAGGGCGGACTCGTCGTTGTACAGCGTCACCGCGGTGACCGTGCCCGAACTGTCGGCGGTGAGCTGGAACCCCCGGGAGTGAACGTTGGCATCCGTGCCCGGGTCGCTCCAGTCGGTGCCGAGGTCCTTGGCGTACGCCGCGAGGCCGGGATCGCTCCACAGGTTGCGGCCGAGGGCCCATTCCCAGATCTCGCCGTCGGGCACCGTCGCGCCGGGGGTGTTCCGATCCGTCGGGACGGTGGTCGACGGTCCAGGAGGGTTCGGCTGCGGGCCTGGGCCACCGGCTGTGAGCACGGCGGCCACACCTCCGGTGATCAGCGCGATCGCCGCAAGCGTCACGAGAACCACGAGCCACGTCCTTCGCGGCCTCGCGGGGCGTCTCCCAGGAGCGGCGCCGCCGGGCGCTCCCGCATCTTTCGAAATCGTCATCAGCTCTCCCCCCCCCCGGGCCCCAGCCGCACGCGCGCCGGGGCCGATCAGTTCGCCACGAGTCTCGCGCGCGGGATGCTGCCGACGCAGGGACCACCGACTCCTCATCGGGTCACCACTGCCCGGCCGGGTTGTGACATCCGGCCCTACTCGCAGGGGCGCTCCGCCACGAACGTGGACAACACGGTCCGCCCGGCCTGCGATCGGTCGATGGCGGCCGACATCAACCGAGGCAAGGAGCCAGGCCATGACCACGACGGTGCAATCGCCTGCGGTGGCCCACCATGGGCTGCCGGCTCACGAGGTGGTGCTCCTCCTGGAGACAGACCCGCACCGTGGCCTCACCGAACAGGACGCCGCCGAGCGACGCATCAGGTTCGGGCCGAACACACTGCCGGCGCCGAAGGGCGCGGGGTTGCTCATCCGCATCCTCGGCCAGTTCAACAATCCGCTGATCTACGTCTTGCTCGTCTCCGGAGTGATCACGGCCGCTCTGGGCGAGTACGTCGATTCCGGGGTGATCTTCGGTGTCGTTCTCGTCAACGCCCTCATCGGGTTCGTTCAGGAATCGAAGGCGGAAGCGGCGCTCGAAGGATTGCGGTCGATGGTGCGCACCACCGCGACGGTCGTGCGCGACGGCCGCGAACGGATCGTGCCGTCCGACGAGCTGGTGCCCGGCGACCTCGTCCGGCTCGAAGCCGGCGACAAGGTACCGGCCGACCTCCGCCTGACGCGGTCGGCCGAACTGCACGTCAATGAGTCGGCGCTGACCGGCGAGTCGCTCCCGGCGGCCAAGGACGAGGTCGTCCTGCCCGATTCCGTTCCGGTCGCGGACCGGCGCAACATGGCGTACTCCGGGACGCTCGTCACGACAGGTACCGGCGCCGGGATCGTGATCGCGACCGGCGCGGAAACCGAACTCGGTGAGATCCACCGCCTGGTCGGCGCCGCCCAGACCCTGGCCACCCCGCTGACCAAGAAGCTGGCCGGTTTCAGCACGATCCTCACCGTCGCCATCCTCGGGCTCGCCGCGGGCACCTTCGCCGTGGGCCTCGCGCGCGGTCAGGACGCGGTCGAGACGTTCACCGCCGCGATCGCGCTGGCGGTCGGCGCGATCCCCGAGGGACTGCCGGCCGCGGTCACCATCACCTTGGCCATCGGCGTCGCCCGGATGGCCCGCCGGCGCGCGGTCATCCGCAGACTCCCGGCCGTGGAAACCCTGGGCAGCACCACGGTCATCTGCACCGACAAGACCGGCACACTCACGACCAACCAGATGACCGTGCGGACGATCTGGACCCCGACGGGCAGCTACGGCACGACCGGCTCCGGTTACACGCCGGACGGCATCGTCAGCGACGAGAGCGGCGCGCCGGCTGCTCCGGAAACCGACCAGGCGCTGCGATGGTCGCTACTGGCCGGAGCCGCCTGTAACGACGCCGCCATGCATCACGAGAACGACCAGTGGCACGTCGTCGGCGACCCCACCGAAGGAGCGCTCCTGGTCTCCGCCGCGAAAGCCGGACTCGGGCCGGAGCGAGTAGCCGAACTCCTGCGCCGCGAGGCGACGATCCCGTTCAGCTCCGAGCGACGCTACATGGCGACCCTCCACGACGACCTCACCGCGTCCGCTTCAGGCGGCCAGGTGGTGCTCGCCAAAGGCGCCGTCGAACAGGTACTCCGCCTGTGCGGCTCACAACTCGACGCCGACGGCACCACCCGTTCGCTGGACCGCGCCGCCGTGCTCCGCGCCGCGGACGATCTCGCCGCTCAGGGACTACGAGTCATCGCGACCGCTCAGCGCCCTGTTCCTGGGCACCACAGACTCGAGGCCGACCTGTTCGGCGAGGCCACGCTGTCCACGGGCCTGGTGCTGACCGGGCTCCAGGCAATGCAGGACCCACCCCGCTCCGAGGCCGTCAGCGCAGTCGCGGCCTGCCACACCGCCGGCATCGCGGTCAAGATGATCACCGGCGACCATGCCACCACCGCAACTGCCATCGCCGGCCAGGTCGGGCTGCTCGACGCGAAGCACTCCGGCGACGAGGGCGCGGTACTGACCGGAACCGACCTGGACGCCCTGCCGACCGGCGAGTTCCCCGAAGCGGTCGATCACGCCACCGTGTTCGCCCGCGTGTCCCCGGAGCAGAAGCTGCGGCTCGTGGCCGCGCTCCAGGATCGGGGCCACGTCGTCGCCATGACCGGCGACGGCGTCAACGACGCCCCCGCCCTGCGGCAGGCCGGTATCGGCGTCGCCATGGGCCACAGCGGCACCGAGGTCGCCAAGGACGCCGCCGACATGGTCCTCACCGACGACGACTTCGCCACCATCGAAGCCGCGGTCGAAGAAGGCCGCGGCGTCTTCGACAACCTCACCAAGTTCATCGCCTGGACGCTGCCGACGAACATCGGCGAAGGACTGGTCATCCTCTCCGCCGTCGTGTTCGGTGCGACCCTGCCGATCCTGCCCACCCAGATCCTGTGGATCAACATGACCACCGCCGTCGCGCTCGGACTGATGCTCGCCTTCGAACCCAAGGAGACCGGCATCATGACCAGGCCACCCCGGGCACCCGACCAGGCGCTCCTCACGTCCGCGCTCATGCTACGGATACTTCTCGTCTCCGCATTGCTGGTCGGCGGCTCCTGGTGGCTGTTCGACTGGGAGCTCGCGCACGGCGCGACCACCGCCGAAGCCAGGACCGCCGCCCTCAACCTCTTCGTCGCCGTCATGGCCTTCTACCTCTTCAGCTGCCGTTCGCTGACCCGATCGGCCTGGCGGATCGGACTCTTCTCCAACCGCTGGGTCATCCTCGGCGTCACCGTGCAGGCCATCGGCCAACTCGCCATCACCTACCTGCCCGCGATGAACGCCACCTTCGGCACTGCCCCCATCAACGCGGACGCCTGGCTGCGCATCCTCGCCATCGCGGTGGCAGCCAGCCTTGTCGTGGCCGCCGACAAACGCCTCCGACGCCCCCGCCGATGACTTCCCGGAGACCCGCCGCCCAGATCTGTCGCACCGCCGACCCGCCCGCAGCAGGTGCGAGTTGGTGGGTGTCAGCTGCATCCGTAGAGTGGACAGATGACGGACCGCGCGGATGGTGGCCGCCGTGGCTGGGACGAGGGTGCCCTCGCGTACCCCGGTTTGTCGCGGGTGCGGCTCGACGAGCTGCTGCAGGAGCTGCTCGGGCGGGTCGACGAGATCATGGACTCCCAGGAGCGGCTGCGTGCCCTCCTGGACGCGGTCGTCGGCATCGGCGCCGATCTCGATCTGAACAGCACGCTCGACCGGATCGTCACTGCCGCCTGCGAGCTGGTCGGCGCCCGCTACGGCGCGCTCGGCGTCGTCGGCCACGACGGCAAGCGGCTGTCCCGCTTCATCACCCACGGCGTCGACGCCGAGCAGATCGCCGCGATCGGGCCCTACCCCGAAGGCCACGGCATCCTCGGCCTGCTCATCGAGCACCCGCAGCCGCTGCGGCTGCCGGACCTCGCCGACCATCCCCGCTCGTACGGCTTCCCGGCCAACCATCCGCCGATGAAGAGTTTCCTCGGTGTGCCGATCAGCACCAGGGAGCAGGTGTTCGGCAACCTCTACCTCACCGAGAAGGCCGAGGATGCGGATTTCACCGAGGACGACGAACGGACGGTGATGGCGCTGGCCGCCGCGGCCGGGGTCGTGATCGACAACGCCCGCCTCTACGCCGACACCGAGCGCCGGCGGCGCTGGCACGAAGTGACGGCCGAAATCACGCAGTTGACGCTAGGAGACTTCGGCCCGCAGGACGCACTGCAGCTGATCGCCAGCCGGGCGCGCGAGGTCTCGGGCTCGCTGGCAGGCGCGATGCTGCTGACGGACGGTGACCAGCTCGTCGTCGAGGCACTCGACGCTCCACCAGCCTTCCAGCGTTATCTCGGTGCCCGCATCCCGGCGGAGCTGCCCATTGTGGCCGACGTTCTGCAGGGCGACGATCAGGTCGTCATCGAGAACCTGGCGCAGCTGGTCAAGGACAGCGGATGGCTGCCGGACGTCGCGGAGCTCGAGGAGCTCGGACGGACGATTCTCGCCCCGCTGCCGGCCGGGAGCTACAGCACCGGGGGCATTCTGGTCGTCGCCGCCGCTCGAGGTGCCGTGGTGACGGTGACCCCGGGCGCCGACCTCGTTCAGATGTTCGCGAACCAGGCCACCTTGGCGCTGGACCGTGCGCAGGCCCGCCGGGATCAGTCCGCGCTGGCGGTGCTGGCGGACCGCGACAGGATCGCGCGAGACCTGCACGACCTGGTGATTCAGCGCCTGTTCGCCACCGGGCTGCAACTGCAAGGGGTCCAGCGGATGGCGCGCCCGGAGGTCCAGGAGCGGATCGGTCGCGCCGTCGCGGACATCGACTCCACCATCCGTGACCTGCGCGAGGCGATCTTCGAACTGCATCGCCAACCCGGCGAGAGCTCGCTGCGAGCCGAGGTCCAGGAGCTGGTCGGCGAGTACACGTCGGCGCTCGGATTCCGGCCGGTGCTGGCCTGCACCGGACCGGTCGACACCGCGGTGCCGGCGAGTGCCCGGCCACAGGTTCTGGCAGCGCTACGGGAGTCGTTGTCGAACGTCGTTCGGCACGCCCGGGCCACCGAAGTCAAGGTCGATCTCACGGTCACCGGTCACGAGGTGACGCTCCAGGTCGCTGACAACGGTGTCGGCATCGGTCCCACCGACCGGCAGAGCGGATTGCGCAATCTCCGGGAGCGCGCCGCGACCCTCGGCGGATCCGTGCAGGTCAGGCCCAACCAGCCTCGGGGGACGGTCGTCGAGCTCCGTGCACCGTTGTGACCTCAGGACCATCCGGCGGCATCGTTGCCGCCGGATATCGGTCCGCCTCTGTCCCAGAACCAAGGCTGGACGGCAAGATAGTGGCCGGGAGGGCACTGATGAAGGCTATCGACAACATCGGGCGGGAGCTGGAGGCGGCCCGCGACATCGCCGAGGTGGCACGGATCGTGCGTGTCTCGGCGCGCGCTGTGACCGGCGCACAGGGCGCGACCTTCGTGGTCCGTGAGGACGGCACCTGCTTCTACGTCGACGAGGACGCGATCGCCCCGTTGTGGAAGGGTCAGCGCTTTCCCATGACCGCCTGTATCAGCGGTTGGGCCATGCTGCACGACGACATCGCGGTGATCCCCGACATCGAGACGGATCCGCGGATCCCGCTGGCGGCGTACCGGACGACATTTGTGCGCAGCCTCGTCATGGCGCCGGTGGGTTCGCCGGCTCCGGTCGCAGCCATCGGCGCGTACTGGTCGGTCGCCCGGCGCCCGCCGTCGGCCGCCGTCGACCGACTGCGCGAACTGGCTGCGGCGGCCGGGAAGGCCATCGAGCGCGTCGGCCTCGCCGACGCACCCTGGGCCCCGAACTTCGCCGACCAGGCGGCCCGCAGCACCGCCAGCTGATCCACGGCGAGCCGTCGTCACCTGTCGGTGTCGCACAAGCCGGTCCTGACGTCGATGGTCGACGTCAGGACCGGCCGGACGGTGCGTCCCCCCACCCCTGCAGCACCTCCTCGCACCGCCGGGATCAAGCCTCCTGCACTCCCCCACCCCTGCCCCAGGGACTTACGACCACGAGATCCGGGACTTCCGGCACCCATCGGCACAGCGGTGTCCGCGCCTTCAGCGTCGTGCGCGGCGATGGCGATCGATGGCGTAGACAGCCGCCTCTGTCCGGCGTTCGAGTCCCAGCTTGTGCAACAGGCTCGAGACGTAGTTCTTGACCGTCTTCTCCGCGAGGTACAGGCTCTGCGCGATCTGGCGATTCGTCTTTCCCTCGGCGATCCCGTCGAGGATCCTGCGCTCCTGCTCCGTCAGCGATTGGTACCTGGGATCGTCGTCCGGCTGGGGATTGCGCAACCGTTCCAGTACCGCCGCGGTCATCGACGGGTCGAGCAGGGATTCCCCGGCGGCCAGCCGGCGTACTGCCCCGACCAGATCGGTGCTGCTCACCTGTTTCAGGAGGTACCCGGCCGCACCGGCCATGATCGCCGTGAACAGCGCTTCGTCGTCCGAGAACGACGTCAGCATCACGCACGCCGGCTGCTGCGGCGAGCGCGAGATCCCGAGCGTAGCGACGTACCAACTGACGGCCCGCGGCGCTGCGGCAGACAGGAGCAGCAGGAGCATGAAGGCGCCCACGTCGAGGAACACCGCGAACGCCAGTAGTGCTGCGACAACCGCGGCGGCTGCGAAACCGATGCCGACGACCCGGCCGACCGGCGACCCGGTTCCCCTCACGGCTTCGACGCAGGCAGCGGTGGTCAACGCGACGACAACAGCAAGCAGCGCCAGGAGGACCCAGGCGACCGTGGGCAGGACCACGAAGCCGATCAAGATCCCCGTCACGACCAGCACGCCGCACACGGCACGCCACACCCGTCGGTACGTTTCCACGGCAACACCCCAGGACTCCAGCCGGAACCAAGACACCGTCGGTACCCGGCTCGCGCGGGGTCCATGCGCCGGGCCTCGCAGATCGTGCGGCCGGCCGCGATCGTCGTTGTTCCCGGCGTTCGAACACCAGCCAACCGCAAGTCAGCTGCTGGTGTCGTGGTGGAAGGCTTCGACGGCGGTGGGGAGGGTGTAGAAGACGCGGTCGGGGCCGAGGCGGTCGAGGAAGCCGGCGGCCTCGAGGTCGTCGCGGAGGTCCTGTTTGACCCGGGCGAGGGCGAGCACGATGCCGCGGGCCGCCAGCTCCTCGCGGAGGGTGTCCAAGGCGTCGATCGCGGTGATGTCGATCTCGACGTTCGCCTCGGCGTTCAGCAGCAGCCAGCGGACCGGTGTCGGGGCGTCGTCGACCGCGGCCAGCGCGCGGCGGTGGAAATCGTCGGCGTTGGCGAAGAAGAGCGGTGAGTCGTAGCGGTAGACGACCAGACCGGGCACGGCGCGGGCCTCGGGGTAGTCGTCGATGTCGTGCATGCCCGCGATGCCCGGCACGTAGCCGAGGATGCCGTCGTGCGGCCGCGCGACGCGACGCAGTACGTCGAGGACCGACAGCGCGACGGCCAGGAGTACGCCGTACAGGACGTCCAGGGCGATCACGCCGACAGTTGTTGCCAAGGCCAACAGCAGTTCGCTGCGCCGGAACGACGCGATCCGCCGGAACTCCGACAGGTCGATCAGCCGCAGCGCGGCGTACACGACCAGGGCGCCCAGTGCGGGGATCGGAAAGGTGGACAGCAGCGGTCCGGCGAACAGCAGGGTCGCGAGGATCGCGGCCGCGGCGGCGAGCGAGTACACCTGGGTTCTCGCTCCGGACGCCTCGGCGAGTGCGGTGCGACTGCCGCTGCTGCTGATCGGGAAGCCCTGCAGCATTCCGGCGGACACGTTGGACAGACCTAGGACGAGGAACTCGCGGCCTGGATCGATCCGCTCGCTACCGCGAGTCGCGAACGCCCGTGCGGTCAGCACCGTGTCGGTGTAGCCGACGAGCGAAACGCCGACGGCAGCCAGTGCCAGCAGTCCGATGTCACCGCCGTCGAGGCCGGGGAGGCGCGGTTCCGGCAGGCCGCTCGGCACCGCGCCGACGAGGCGAACTCCGCCGGCACCCAGGTCGCCGGCCCACGTGACCAGTGCGGCGAGGGCGACCACGATGATCGGTCCGGGCAGCCGCGGCGTCCAGCGCGCGAGCGCCAGCAGGAGAACGATCGCGACGACCGACAGGGTCACCGGAGCCAGCTGCCACTCGCCGACGAGCCGGATCGCGGACAGCAGTTCCGCCGGCGGAGAGTCACCGTCCACCGGCGCCCCGGTCAGGCGGCCGAGTTGGCTGGTCATCATGATCACGGCGATTCCGGCGAGGTACCCGACCAGCACGGGCTTGGACAGCAGGTCGGCGAGGAAGCCGAGCCGCGCGGCCCAGGAGATCAGGCACACGGCCCCTACCAGTAGTGCCAGCAGAGCGGCGAGTCCGGCGTACCGGATTGGATCCCCGGCGGCCAGCGGACCGATGGCGGTTGCGGTCAGCAACGCGGTCGTCGACTCCGGACCCAGCGACAGGAGCCTCGACGAGCCGAGGAAGAAGTACAGCACCAGAGGTACGAGTGCGGCCCACAGCCCGGTGACGGCCGGCAGCCCGGCCAGTTGCGCGTACGCCATCACCTGCGGCACGAAGTACGCCGCCACCGTGAGACCCGCAACCACGTCCGACCGCAGCCAACTGGGCCGGTAGGCATGAAGCGTCGCGACCCCGGGTACCGAGAACGTCACCACTGACTCCCCCCGAACGAGACAGGCACTCCGAGGACATTCTCACCTTCCGAGCGGTCACGAGTTCCTGAGGAATCTGGCCGGGTCACCGGCCGCGCTCGCGGAGGAGGACAGCCAGGCCTGGAGTCCTTCGGGGTCGCGGCGTCCGAGCTCGTCCAGGCAGTGCTGGCGTTCCATGACGATGCGCAGCCGTTGATTGGCGGTTCGCGCTTGCCGCAGCGCCTCGTAGCTGTCACGCCATTGCCGGCACAGATCCGCTGTGCTGTGCGTGGGGCCGTCGAGGCGCACGAGCTGGCCACCGACGCCGAGTCTCGCGCTGCACCACCCCACGACAGGCGGCGAGGCGGCGGTCAGCAGCACGGCCAGCCAGAGGACGCTGAGCCCGAGTACGACGGTGACGCCGACGACCAGGCTCAGTACTGCAGCCCCCGCGGCAGCGGCGATGACCACCTGTCCTCGCCGCCAGCGAGCTGTCTCGCCGCCCTCGTACAGGCTGAAGGCAGTCCCGGCAGCCACGACAACCGCCAGAAGCCCCACCACCAGAATGTCCGCCGGCAGCAACAATCCCGCGGCGACGACGCCGAAGGCAACGAAGACACCGCACAACGTCCGCCAGACGGTGCGATAGAGCGCCAGTCGGGGGCTTGCCCCCGCACCCTCGGACGAGAAGCCAGGTGGTCCCATGGCCGAGCCTCCTGATCCAGGCTGATCCCTTCTCTCCACCCTCGGCAGCGGCACCTGCCACCGCCAGGGCCCGAAGACCCGTCCACCCTGGGTACGACGTCCTTCCCGACCTCCCAGCACCACGGCGAAGGGTCGTCCTGCCTCAACAGCCGGGACCTAGCGCCCTACTACCTCGTCCCTGGTCCCGGAGACGCTGTCCATGACACCGGACTTGCCGGCGTACGACGAAACGAGGTGAGGACGATGCTGATCCGGGACCTGATGAGCACACCCGCGATGACCGTGAGCCCCGCGACCCCGATCTCGGCGGTGCTGCGACTGCTGGACGACGCGAAGATCACCTCGGTGCCGGTCGTCGACCGGCACGGCACACTGCTCGGAATCGTCAGCGAGGCCGACGTGGTCGAGGACGAGAACCTGATCGACGACCGGATCCCCGTCACCGTCGTCCGGGTGCCCGGTCCGACGCCACCGCGGCGAGCCGCCGACGTCATGACACACCTCGTGGTCACCGTCCGGCCGGACGACGACCTCGAGGCGGCGCTCGACCTGATGCGAGCGACGATGATGAAGAGCCTGCCGGTCGTCGAGCACGACCGCGTGGTCGGCATCATCAGCCGCAGCGACGTCATCCATCTGCTCGCCGGGCGCGACCGCCGGATCCAGGCCGACATCACCGATCTGCTGCAATCGGAGGCGCCGGACTGGCGGGTCGAAGTGCAGGACGGCATCGTCACAATCAGCGGCCCGGCCGACGCCCGCGAACGCCATCTCGCCGAGGTGCTCAGCGGCACGGTCCGGGGTGTCGTCGGTGTACAGATCGACAGGCTGAGCCCACTCTGACGGCAGTGCCGCTACTGCGTGCGGACGGGCATGCTGGTCAGCGCGCACTCGACCCAGGTGGTACCGGGCGTGAGCTGCAACTGCTTCCCGTCCGTGGTGGTGAACTCGAACGGCTCGTTCACCGCGCCCTTGCTCCAGCGACCCGCGACGACCTTGTCACCGGTGAACAGCTTGAGAGTTCCGGAAGCGTCGAACACATCCAGAATCGTCATCGCCGGCTTGGCCTGCGGGAAGCTGGTGTCGCGGTCGGCGGTCAGGACGACCACGTTGGCGGCGGTGACCTGAGCGCCGTTCTCGAGCAGGTGTGGAGACCACTTCTCCGCCCGGGCCCACCGGTGCGAGGCCTCGTCGTACGTCCAGGTGGCGGTCGCGGAACCGCCGTACCCGATCGTCACCGAGGACGCGGGGGTGCCGGTCCGTTGCGCTGTCGACTGCTGGAGGTTCGCCGCGTAGCCGAAGTACGGCGCCGGCGCCGCCTTCCGGTCGCTCAGTTCCAGCAGTCTGCCGGGGCGGGCGAAGACATGGTTCGGCGCACGCCTGGTGTCGTCGAGCCGATAGGTCCCCTCAGGCACCCGCAGCGTACCGAGGTTGTCGAGGTCAGCGACGCGGTCGACGTACTCCATGACCCACCGATCCGCCATCGTGTCGGCGATCACGCCCTTGGTCGGGCCGATCAGCGCCGCGTCCATCGGACGGAGCGACCGGACCGGTCCGACCTGCGCCGGCAGCTTGGAGTGGAAGATCGCCGCGAGCCGGGTGGTCGCCCCGGTGATCGGCTCGACGAACACGATGTCCGCGTCACCGATCCCGCGCTGCGGATGGGCATCCGGCGTGTTCGAGACCTTCACGGTGATCGCCGGCCGGTCCAGTGCCTCGGTGGTCGGCAGTCCCGTGAGCGGGGCGCGACGGGCGGTGCCCGCCGGGCCTTCGGAGGTGGGCGGCGGCGCGGCCGGCGTACCCGCCTCGCCGTCCCCCCTCCAGACGACGAAGCCGACGGCGGCGGCCAGCAAGGCGACGACGACCACGACGCCCGACACCAACCGCCCTCGACGGCTCGAGAACCACTGACGAAGTCTCATACCTCGATCGTCGCGACCCCGCTTCAGGCCACAAGGGACTTTCGGCCCTGTGTCCGGCCGGCCGGCCGCAGCAGGCTGGAGTCGACGATCGGAGGCACCGACATGGTCACCACGCTCAGCGGATCCGCACAGCCTTTCCCGGGGTTCGTCAGCTACCCGACGCACCACTGCGTGACGGGCTCGCTGAAGCACGTGTACGACTTCCACGGCTACCCGATCAGCGAGGAACTTCTGCTCGGCCTCGGCGCCGGGCTCGGATTCATGTACTTCCACTTCAAGGGCAGCGACCCCTTCTACGGCGGCCGGGCCAACAACGCGAGCCCTCGGGAAGAGGGCCTGGAGAAGACCGCGGGCCGGCGTACGGGCGTCGCGGTCACGGCCCGCTCGACATCCAGCGCCCGCGTCGCCGAGACGGAACTCCGGCGGTTGCTGGAGGCCGGCGAACCAGTCCTGCTGTACGTCGACATGGGCTTCCTGCCGTACTTCGACCTCCCGGACGGCTACCACTTCGGCGGACACGTCGTCGTCGCGGCGGGCTACGACCAGGCGACCGGACAGGTGCTGATCGCGGACCGCGAAACCCAGCTGCATCCCGTCGACTGGGCCGCGCTGGAGAAGGCGCGTGGTTCGGCGTACCGGCCGTTCCCGCCGCGGCACACCTGGTACACCTTCGATTTCGGCAGCGCACGAGAGCCACGCGCGACCGATGTCCGGACCGCGATCGCCGAGGTCTGCGACGGCATGCTGGAACCGCCGATCTCCAACTTCGGAGTCCGCGGCATCCGCAAGGCGATCCGGGAGACGATGCGCTGGCCGGACACCCTCGGCACCGACGCGCTGCGCCGTGCCTGCTTCAACACCGCACTGCTCATCGACGCCCGCGGCGGCACCGGCGGCGGCATCTTCCGGTACCTGTACGCCCGCTTCCTCGGCGAGGCGGCCGTCATCACCGGGGAGGCGCGACTCGATGACCTCGGCAACGAACTGGCCGCGATCGGCGATCTCTGGGAGGACGTCGCGGCCACCTTCGCCGCGGCCGCCGAACTCGACGACCCCGCCGACCTCCTGGGACCGGCCACCACGCCGATGCACGACATCGCGGACCGCGAGGAGCTCCTCTGGCAGAGCCTGCGGACACTGGTCAGGACACAGTGATGCCGGATCCGACGAGCGGCCGGATCGTGGTGACCGGCCTGACGAAGACGTTCGGACAGGTCCGGGCCGTCCACGACCTCAGCTTCACGGTCGAACCTGGCACGATCAGCGGGTTCCTCGGGCCGAACGGCGCCGGAAAGACGACGACGCTGCGGTGCCTGCTCGGTCTCGTCACCCCGACCGCGGGCACGGCGACCATCGGCGGCCTGCGGTACGCCGATCTGCCGCATCCGTCGTCGACCGTCGGAGCGGTACTGGAAGCGTCCAGCTTCCACCCGGCGCGCTCGGCACGGAACCACCTGCGCGTGCTCTGTACCGTCAACGGGTATCCGTCCGCGCGAGCCGGCGCCGTACTCTCCCAGGTCGGACTGACCACGGTCGCGGACCGGAAGGTACGGGAGTTCTCGACCGGCATGCGGCAGCGCCTCGGCCTGGCCGCGGCGCTGCTCGGCGACCCCGGTGTCCTCGTGCTGGACGAGCCGGCGAACGGGCTCGATCCCGAGGGCATCGCCTGGTTGCGTGCGTTCCTCCGCCGGCTGGCCTCGGACGGCCGCACGATCCTGATCTCCAGCCACGTCTTGAGCGAGGTCGAACAAACCGTCGACGACATCGTCGTCATCGACAAGGGAACGCTCATCCAGCAAGGCAGCCTCACCGAACTCGCCCGCGAACAGGGCAGCTCGGTCGTGGTGCGCACCCCCGACCCGGACCTGCTCGCCGCCGCACTGCGTCAGCTCGACCCCGCGCCCGACGTACAGCGCAGCGACGGCGCCCTGAGGGTCAGGGGCCTGCAGCCGGCGGACATCGGGCACCTCGCCTTCCGCGCCGGCATCGAACTCCACGAGCTGGCCGCCGAACGCAGTGACCTCGAGGACATCTTCTTCGCGCTCACCACCGGGTCGACCAACGGAGGTGCCGGCGAATGACCAGACTGCTCAGGGCCGAGTTCACCAAGCTGTTCTCGACCAAGCTCTGGCTGTGGCTGCTGCTCGGCGCGATCGGCCTGACCGCACTGTTCGTCGGATTGACGATCGGGCTGGCGGATTCGCCCGGCAACCCGAACCCGCCGCTGACCACGCCGGAAGGACAACGGAACCTCTTCGGGGTGGCCGGGGCGTCCTCGGCGCTCGCCGTCGTCCTCGGCATCGTCGCGATGACCAGCGAGTACCGGCACGAGACGGTGACACCGACGTTCCTCGCCACGCCACGGCGCGGCCGCGTGGTCCTCGCGAAGCTGCTCGCCTACGCGATCGCCGGCCTCGGCTTCGGGGCCGTCAACGCGCTCGTCTCGATCGCCATGGCGCTGCCCTGGCTCGCGGCCGAGAACATCGACGTCTCGCTCACCGCGAACGGCATACCGCGGACGTTGATCGGCGTAGTCCTCGGACTCGCCGTCTACACCGTGCTCGGTGTCGGGATCGGAGCACTCCTTCGCAACCAGGTCGCCGCGATCGTGGGGGCGCTGGTCTACCTCTTCGTGATCGAAGGACTGGTCTCGGCACTGCCCCGGGTCCGGGACTACTACCAGTACCTCCCGGGCGGAGCCTTCAGTGGACTCGTCGGCACCTACCAGCCGAACGTGGAGTTCCTCACCGGCTGGCAGGGCGGCCTGCTGCTGCTCGCGTACGGCGTCGCGTTCGCCGCACTCGGCACCGCGCTCGCTGTCCGCCGCGACGTGACCTGACGACTCGAGCGGTCACAGTATTCGCGAGATCCCCGGCACCTTCCTGATCAGGAACCATGCGGCGGCGAACGAGGCGATGACACCGCCGAGGGCAACGATCGGCGCCTTGACCTCGGCGGGAAGCGCGAGCGGCCGCAGCGCCAGTGCGAGCGCGAGCAGGAAGATCGCTTGCAGCATGAACGCTCCATAGGCGCTCCGGCTCAGCGCGGGCCCCCAGCCGTACCGCATGTTCAACCGGCGCTGCGCTGCACTCAGCAGCCACACCGAGCCGAAGACGGTGAGTGTCGATTCCACGACCACGAAGACTCCCCCGAGCCAGTGCCAGCCGCCGAACGCGTCGTCGACGGCATCCAGCGAACCGGCGACCGCCAGCAGACCGGCCATCGCGACGGCCGCGAGCGACGTCAGCGCCCGGCTGCGGTGTGCCAGGGTCTCCGGAATCGCTTCGAGCCAACCTTGCCGCGACCCGGCGACTCCCAGCCCGAACACGGCGGCACACGCCGGCCACTCCCAGAGGTTGAGGTCGGAGAAGCCGCTCTCCGAGCCGTACGGATAGCCGAGCCGGATCGCGAACGACGCCGGCGCGACCACCGCCGCCGTCAGCATCAGTGTTCTCAGCGTGATCCGCCGATGTGGCCGCGCGCTCACCGAGCGGTCGCTCCAGCGGCGCCAGCCGGCGTACCCGAGCGAGTACAGCAGCAGCACGCCGACGAACCACAGCGGTCCGGTGTCGATCTGCCGCTCCGCGCCGAGATACTCGTCCCAGTACGAACCCGACGCGTCGCCCAGTGGGTGCTCGAGACCGTAGGTGACGGTCGGCTGAATCAGGAAGACGTACACGACGAATGGCACCCCCAGCCGCAGCAGGCGGTCGGCGACGAACTTCTTCGCGCCCTTCCGGTCGTACGAGAGCGGTGTCAGCAACCCGGCCACGAGGAAGAGCAGTGCGATCAGGAAGAACCCGAACGGGCTGACGATGACGAGCAGCGTGACCTCGACAGCCGGCGTCAGAGTGACCTCGCGCAGCTCCGAGTAGGTCCATACCTCGACCAGCCCGACGTACCCGAGAATCCCGTGCAACGCGATGATCGTGGCTATCAGGACGACCTTCAGGTTGTCCAGGTAGCTCAGCCGCGTCGAAGCCCAGCGCTCGAGCTGAGCATCGTCGAGCGCTTCCCGCGTACGGGCCGTCTTCCGCGTCATCGGACCCTACCGAGGACTACGTCTTTCGCTGGTGGACGATCGCGACCGGGCAGGTCGCGTGGTGCAGGATGCCGCGGGCGGTGCCGCCGAGGACGGCAGCCAGGATCCGGCCGTGGGTCCGGCCACCCACGACCAGCAGCTGGCCGTTCGCGGCGGTGGCGGCGTCGATCAACCCGGCCACCGGATGGCCGCGGCGGAGGTCCGCCGCGAAGATGCGGTCCGGGTACTTCTCCCGGCACCGACGCACGATCCGGTCCACCTGCTGGTTGTGGTGGAGCTGCGCCAGCTCGACCGTGTCCACCGCCTCGTCTCCCGTGAGCATCCTGGCGACGTCCCAGACGTGGACCAGGCGGATCGGGGCGCCACGTTCGAAGGCGAGCTCGACGGCGAACTCGACAGCCGCCTCGCAGCGTTCCAGCTCGTCGACACCGACCACGACCGGCGCGTGCGGATCCCCGGGCGTCCACTTCGGCGGTACGACGACCACCGCGGTCTCGGACTCGTACGCCACGACCTCGGCCGTGGACCCGATGAGCAGACGCCCGAAGACGCCGCGACCGTGCCTGCCGACCACGAGCATCCGGTCGGTGCTGGTGGAACCGGCCAGCGTCTGCGCGGGTGGACCGGACAGGACCACGCCGGTGTGCGGTACGGCGGAGCGCTCGTCGAGGTAGGCATCGACGTCTGCGACCAGCTGCTTCGCCGTGGCGCAGGCACCGGCGAAGTCGAAGTACGGGCGGATCCGCGGACGGTCGTCGACCACGTGCAGAACCCGGATCGGCCCCGCGCTCAGCTCCGACTCGTGCAGGGCCCAGTCGACGGCGCCGTTGTCCGCCCAGGTGCCGTCCACCCCGACGGCGATCGTGGTCGACGCCGTCATGTGCCGGCCTCCGGCTGCTGGTGCATGAGGCCGATGAGGTTCCCGTCCGGGTCGGTGAACATCGCGAACCAGCCGACGCCGGGGATCTCGGTCGGCTCGACGACGGTCTTCGCCCCGAGTCCGACGGCCCGGTCGAGCATTGTCCGGAGGTCGTCGACCGCGACGTACACCGTCACGTACGGCGGCATCGCGTCACCGGTCTGCATCAGCCCGCCACCGAGACCGACGCCGTCCGCGCCGGCCGGCACCAGTGCGTACTCCGGTCCCGCCGGCTGCAGCTGCCAGCCGAACAGCTCGCTGTAGAACGACGTCAGCCGGCCGAGATCGCGGCCGCCTATCTCGAAATGGATCACCGGATTCGTCATCGAGACTCACCTCCACCGCGGAAGACCAACAACTCCACCGAACCTCCGGAACGCCGGCCGGCCCAGGGCCGAAAGACCCGACCCCGCGCAGCACGCGACCGGCTCGCACGGCGCGGTGGCTCGCACGGCGCGGTGGTTCGCACGGCGCGGTGGTTCGCACGGCGCGGTGCCGTGCGGCCGGTGAGGTCACGGTCGCACGGCACCCGTCGGCCGGAGGAGCACGCCCCTCAACCTGCCCTCCGAACGGTCACTCGCCCCTGTCCGAGAGACCCGCCGCAGGCTCCAGTCCACCGTGGACCCGCGGGCCGGTCGAGGGGCCGAAGGTCCCGACCACGCGGGCCGATCGTCCTGGCACCCCGACGGCTGTCGCGCCGCACAGGGCGAAAGTCCCGCTTCATGCGCGCCTTGCTGCCCTGTCGACGCCTGCCGCGGCGGCCGACCGTGGAAGTGCACACACAGCCGGAAGGAGATCGACATGGGCAGGCTCGACGACAGGGTCGCGTTGGTGACCGGCGCGGCGAGTGGCATCGGCGAGGCGACCGCATGGCGCCTGGCCGCGGAAGGCGCCGCCGTACTGCTGACCGATATCGCGGAGCCGGCGGGCGAGGCCGTGGCGGAAGGGCTGCGGGACTCGGGCGCCCGCGCGCTGTTCGCCCGGCACGACGTCGCCGCCGAAGCCGACTGGGAGCGCGTCTGCAGGCTCGCGGCCGACGAGTTCGGCGGTCTCGACATCCTGGTCAACAACGCCGGTATGGGTGACCTGGCGACGATCGAGGAGACGACGCTCAAGGACTGGCAGCACACCATCGACGTCGACCAGACGGGCGTCTTCCTCGGCATGCGGACCGCGGCGCCGTACCTGAAGGCGTCCGGCCACGCCTCGGTGATCAACATCAGCTCGATCTTCGGCACCAGCGGCGGCTTCGGCACGTCGCCGGCGTACCACGCGGCCAAGGGCGCGGTCCGGACGCTGACCAAGAACGCCGCGCTGCACTGGGCGGCCGACGGCATCCGGGTCAACTCGATCCATCCCGGGTTCGTCGACACCCCGATCCTCGACGCGGCGCGCGGCACGCCGTTCTGGACCACGATGACCGACCTGACGCCGATGGGCCGCCTCGGCACCCCGGCGGAGATCGCGGCCGGCGTCGCCTACCTGGCCAGCGACGACGCCTCGTTCGTGACCGGCCTGGAGCTGTACATCGACGGCGGCTACGTGGCCCGCTGATGTACCTTTGCGGCCGCGGTGTCGCGGACATCACCGGCGAGCCCGCGGAGACAGGCATGCTCGGCTACGGCCAGGCCCGGCAGCGCAGCGAAGGTATTCACCTGCGGCTGCGTTCCCGGGCTTTCGTGATCGCCGACGCGACGAGCGGACGACGCGTGCTCCTGGTCGTGAACGACCTGCCGATGGTCTTCGACAGCATCTGCCGCGCTCTGCTCGAGCGGCTCCGGCGGTCGTACGGAAGCCTCTACACCGAACACAACACGATGGTGACGGCGACGCACACCCACTCCGGACCCGGCGGCTACGCACACCACCGCCTGTACCACTCCAACACGGGTGGCTTCCGGCCGAAGACCTTCGCGGCGATCGTCGACGGGATGACCGAGGCCGTCGTCCGGGCGCACGACGACCTCGCCCCCGCCGTGCTCACGCTGTCCCACGGCGAACTCCGCGACGCGAGCGCCAATCGCTCGCGATCGGCCTTCGACAACAATCCGGCGCCGGACCGGCAGCACTTCCCGGATGCCGTCGACGCGCAGACCACCCTGCTGCGGATCGAGCGCGCCGGGACGGCGGTCGGCGCGCTCAACTGGTTCGGCGTGCACAACACCAGCATGACCAACGTGAACACCCTGATCAGCGGGGACAACAAGGGGTACGCCGCCTATCACTGGGAACGCCTGGTGGCAGGCGTGGACTACCGGGACCGACGGCCGGGCGACTTCGTGGCGGCCTTCGCGCAGACGAACGCCGGCGACCTCACCCCGAACCTCGACCTGCTCCCCGGCCGCGGCCCGACCGCCGACGAGGTCGAGAACACCCGCATCATCGGGCTGCGCCAGTACCGGGCCGCCGCACAGCTGCTGACCGCACCGGGTTCCGTGCTGGACGGCGGCGTCGACCATCGCCTGACCCATGTCGACCTGAGCGGTGTCGTCGTCCGGCCGGAGTTCACCGGGGACGGCCGGGAACACCGCACCGGGCCGCCGATCGGCGGCGCCGCCGCGCTCGCCGGCAGCACCGAGGACGGTCCGGCGTTCCGCGGCTTCCGCGAGGGCCGGAACCCGTTCTGGGACCGGATCTCGCGACAGATCTACCGGCGCCTGCCCGCTCTGCGCGACGCGCAGGCACCGAAGGCTCTCGTGGTCGGCGGGCTGCGTGGCCATTACGTCGCCCGCCGCGCGCCGGTGCAGTTGCTCCGGATCGGGCGACTGCACCTCATCGGCATCCCGGCCGAGGTCACGATCGTCGCCGGGCTTCGGCTGCGTCGGACCGTCGCCGCGATCGTGGGCGCGGAGCTGTCCGACGTGCTGGTCGCCGGGTACAGCAACGGCTACCTGCACTACGTCACGACGCCCGAGGAGTACGACGCCCAGCAGTACGAGGGCGGCAGTACGCTGTTCGGCCGGTGGACGTTGCCCGCGTTGCAGCAGGTCGTGAGCGGACTCGCCGTCGCGATGCGCGACGGGAGCCCGGCACCGTACGGCTATCCGGAGCCGGATCTCACCGGCCGCCAACGCACGGCCCGGCAACGGCTCCCCCGCGACGAGCCGCCTCCCGGACGCGACTTCGGAGACGTCCTCGTGGAGCCGCGGCGCCGGTACCGCCCTGGCGACACGGTGACCGCGACCTTCGTGGCGGCGTACCCGAACAACGACCTGCGGCGCAACGGCACCTATCTGGAGGTCCAGCGCAGGTCCACGGACGGCTGGCGGACGGTGGCCGACGACGGTGACTGGTCAACGACGTTCCGCTGGCGCCGCAGCCGCTCGGGGCAGCGTGCGGTCGTGACCTGGGCCGTGCCGGGAAACGCCGCCGGCGAGTTCCGCATCCGGCACCAGGGAGCCGTGCGGCGGCGGGTCCTTCGGCCCTACTCGGGAACCACGCGGGTGTTCACGATCGAGAGCGAGAGAGGCCAGCATGTGGACCGGACTACGCCGTGACGGCCGGATCGTCGCCGACGTCCCCGACGAGCGCGCGATCATGCCGTTCATCATGCGCCGGCGGACCGAGTCGACGGTGTACTTCGAGCAACTCGTCGACATCGGCGCGGCGCAGGAGTGGATCGAGCGCTGGAACCGGGCCGGCGGTCCACGGCTGAGCCTGTTCGTTCTGGTGCTGTACGAAGTCGCTGAGATGCTGCACGCGAGGCCGCGGATGAACCGGTTCGTCGCCGGCCGCCGGCTGTACCAGCGAGACGGTGTCCACCTCGCGTTCGGTGCGCTGAAGGAGTTCGCCGACAACGCACCGCTGGAGATGATCAAGCGGCGCTTCGAACCGGGCGAGGACCTCGCCGCGGTGGTCCGCGGCCTCGAGTTGTCGATCCGCGACGCGCGGACCGCCGGCGTCGCCGCGGTGGACAAGGAACTGCGGCTCTTCCTGAGGCTGCCGGGACCGTTGCTCGACGTCGCGGTCTCGGCGTTCCATTTGCTCGACGCGTTCGGCGTGCTGCCGGCCGCCCTGACCCGCCCGGACCCGATGTACTCGTCGGCCGTGGTCTCGAACCTCGGCAGTCTCAAGACCGACGCGGCCTTCCACCATCTCTACGAGCACGGCAACTGCCCGCTGTTCCTGGTCGTCGGGAGCGTCCGGCCGGCTCCGGTCGCCGACGACCTCGGGCAGATCCGGGTGCGGCAACTCCTGCCGCTGCGCTGGACGTTCGACGAACGGATCGAGGACGGTCTGTACGCCGCCCGGTCCGCGGAGCTCCTGCGTGCCCGGCTGGAAGATCCTGTCCAGTACCTCGGACGGCCCGAGGACGCCGTGGGCCGCGCGCCGGACCGATCGGGACGGTGACAGGGATGACGATGCGACAGGTCGACGAGCTCGGCGCGATGTACCTCGCCGCGGAGAACGACCGAACCCGGACCCATACCGCGCTGCTGGCCACGATCGATCCGGCCGCGCTGGCCGGCGGCCGGCTCACCGTTCGGCGACTCCGGGAGCTCCTGCGCGAGCGGCTGGACCTGGTGCCCGCCTTCCACCGGCGGTTGGCCGCTGTGCCCTTCGGGCTCGACCGGCCGTTCTGGATCGACTGCGCCGTCGATCTCGACTTCCACGTCCGCGAGATCGCACTGCCCGAACCGGGCGACGACGAGGTGCTGCGCGAACAGGTCGCGCGGATCTTCTCGCGCCCGCTGGATCGCTCGCGCCCGCTCTGGGAGATGTACCTCGTCCAAGGTCTCGCCGGTGGCCGCGCCGCGGTGCTCACCAAGGTCCATCACGCGCTCGCTGACGCGCAGGCGGGTCTGCAGATCCTCGGCGCCCTCGCCGACGCCGAGCCGAACCCGCAGCGCCGTACCGCGCCGCCACCAGGTCCATCGGACCCGCCGCCCCGGGCCGTCTCGATGCTCGTACACAGTCTCAGCGGCCTCGTGCGCCAACCGGTGCGCGCGGTCACCGGCCTGCCGGCGGCGTTGTCCGGAGCCGACGAACTGCCCGTCGTCGGGAGCCTGCCCGGTGTCCGGCTCGTCGGCGCCGCGGCTGCACTCGCCGGGCGCCGGCACCCGCACCGGCCGATCGGTCGAGCTCCGCGGACGTCGTTCAACGGGCGGATCTCCGCACAGCGCCGGATCGGCGTCGCCGACGTCCCGTTCGACGACGTCAGGTTCGTCAAGCGCCACTTCGCGGTGAGCGTCAACGACGTCGTGATGGCGATCGCGGCCGGCGCACTGCGGCGCTGGCTGCTCGAGCACTCCGAGCTCCCGGACCGGTCCCTGACGGCGGTCGTTCCGGTGTCACTGCGCCGCCCCGGCTCGGCGGCCGGCGGCAATCAGCTCAGCGCCGTCGTCGTACCGCTGCCGACCGACGTCGGCGATCCGGCCGCCCGGCTCGGCGTCGCGCATCGTGCGATGCTGGTTGCCCTGCGAGATCTCCGCACCACGGCACCGGACGCGCTGACCGACACGATCCGCCTGGTGCCGCCGCCGTTCCTCGTCCGGACTGTTCAGTTCCTCTCCAGGCTCAACGCCTGGGCGCCGCGAACCCCGGCGACGAACGTGAACATCTCGAACATCCGCGGACCGGGGGAACCGTTGTACCTGGCCGGCGCCGTCGTCGAATCGCTGGTGCCACTGGCCGGCATCACCGACGGGCTCGGGCTGAACCTCACCGTGATGAGCTACCGCGACCGGCTCGCGATCGGCATCGTCGCCGACCGCGAGGAGGTACCCGACGTGCAGTGCATCGCAGACTCGCTGGGTGCCGAACTCGCCGCGCTGGTCACGTTCGCCGCGCACTGAACGACCGCAACTCGGCGGCCAGCAGGCGCTGCACGTGTCCGTCGGTCCCCATCCCGTTGTGCGTGCATCCGACCTCGACGTGCTCCGCCGCGGGATCGAGGCACGAGCGCCAGTCCACGACGCCGTCCTGCCGCGAGTACATCGACACGAACGGCAGACCTGGTGGCCACGGCGACTCCAGCAACGCGCTCGTGCGCTCCGCGCACGCGCCGCTCAGACAGTCCGTCGTCAGGAGCCACGGCCACCCCCAGACGTTCAGTCTCGCCATCAGCTCCACCTCGGTGACGACGGCCTTCGTCGTCGCGAGCTGGTGGAGCAGCGGTGAGGCCAGGGTGACCACGCCGGCCAGCAGCTCGGGGCGTCGAACCGCCAGCATCCGGCAGAGCGTGCCGCCACGGCTCTGTCCCACGAGCGCGACCGGCCTGCAGGCCTCGTCGACGACCTGCTCGAGGCGGCGTTCGAGCAACTCGACGAGCATCTCCGTACAGCCGGAGTTCAGCGCTATGCCGCTCGTGAAGGTAGCGTGCCCGGCACGGCGCAGGGACCGCGCCAGCGGGATCATCGACCAGTCACCGGTCAGGAAACCAGGAACCGTCAGCACCGGTACCAGCGATGAGCTGCGAACGTCCACCGCCGGAACTCGCGGTCCGACGGCCTGGACGTAACCGAGCCATCCCAGCACCTCGCGCCGTCGCGCCGCGGCCGGCGGGGTGAACGGTTCCCAGGTCCTGGCGCCGCTCATCGACCTCACACTCCTTCTCCCGAGTGTAGATCCCCGGCCGGCGGCCGGGAGGACCGAGGTCCCGGTCAGCTCGGGACTTTCGGCCCGACCCACGACCGCGACCCTCGGGCACTCTGTGGATCAAGAACCTGTCGATCGTGTGCGGCCAGATTCTGGGGCTAGCGGGCCGGCCAGTGAGTAGGAGGCGGCCTCCATGACGACGCGGAACGGAACGCCCGACGACGACGTCTCGCTGCACGCGGACGTCGAGACGTACTACCAGAACGGCCTTTGGCACACCCGCCGCTGCGACTCCCCCGACCCGTTCGCCTCCGGTCAGAGCCGGGCCCGGCTGATCGCGATCGGCGTCGAGGTCGCTCGGTGGAACGGCCTGTGCCACATCGTCCGGGACATCAACGGCACCGTGGTCGAGCTCAACAGGTACACCACCGGCCCGTATCCAAGCCGCGCGCCGGCCGGCAGCACCCGCGGCTGATCCCGATGCTCACCGATCAGTTGCCGTCCACAGCCCTCGGCGTACTCCTGGACGCCGCGAACGACGCACCGGTCCTGCACGTCCCGCGCGCCTGGCGCATCGACGTCGGAGGACATCTTCTCGACATCCGGCTCGACGGGAGTACGCCGTCCGATCCGGTCGCCAGGATCCAGCGGATCGCCACCGGGGCGGCCGTCTTCAACCTGCGGTGCGCCGCGGCCTCGCTCGGCTACGACAGCTGGGTCAGCCTCTACCCGTATCCGGACGAGCCGGCACTCGCCGCCCGGATTCTCGTCGAGCCCACCGACCTGCCCGACCCGGAACTGCGGCAGCTGTACACCGCGCTGCAGTCCCGACGTCCCGCTCGCGAGGCAACCCTCCCGGACCAGCAGGCGCGCCGGATGCTCGAGCGCGCCGCGGCCATCGAGGACGCGCAACTGACATGGCTTCCGATCGGATCGCTGGCGACCGTCGTCACGCACGGCGGCGAACCCGGCGACCAGGTCCGGGCCGGTATCGCCCTCGAACGCGTTCTGCTCACCGCGACGTCGCGGGACGTCCGGGCCGAGTGCCTGAACTACACGCTGATCCGCTTCGGCGAACCGACCACGAACGGGAGATCCTCATGACCACCCAGCCCGCCCCGATCGTCGTGGGGTACGACGGTTCGACCGGCAGCCGGCACGCACTCGCCTGGGCCACCGCCGAAGCCGTCCGCACGATGGCCCCGCTGCGGCTCGTCGAAGCCTTGGAGCTCGTCATCTCGACCCGGCCCGCGGCCGGCCACGTCGTACCTCTCGAAGCCGTGCGTACCGTGCGCACCAGAGGACTCGAAGCTGTCGCGGAGAGTGTCCGGCTGCACCACCCGCACCTCACGGTCGAGACCGGCCTCGTCGGCGGTGCGGCGCCGAAGGTGCTGATCGAGGCCGCCCAGGACGCCCGGCTGCTGGTCCTCGGATCGCGCGGCCTCGGCGGTTGGAGCGGTCTGCTTGTCGGATCGGTCGCGGTCCAGGTCACCACGCACGCGCCGTGCCCGGTGATCGTGATCCCGCACGAGCTCCGGCAGCACGACCACCATGGTCCCGCCGTCGTGGTCGGCGTGGACGGCTCGAAGGCCTCCGCGAAGGCGATCGACTTCGCGTTCGAGCAGGCAGATTCCTTGCACGCACGGGTGATCGCCCTGCACGCGTGGACTTCGCCGTACCTGACGTACGCCGACAGCACGTCGATGCTGGCGTTCGACGAGGAACAGGTGCGGAACGAGGCACGTCTGCTGGTCGCCGAGTCCGTCGCCGGCGCCGCTGCCGACCATCCCGACGTGCAGTGGACGACCGAACTGGTCACCGGGTCACCCGCGCAAGCACTCGTCCGCCGTGCCGAGTTCGCCGACCTCCTCGTCGTCGGCTCCCGCGGCCGCGGGGGCTTCACCGGTCTCCTGCTCGGCTCGGTCAGCCAATCGGCCCTGCATCACGCACCCAGTCCGATCGCCATCGTTCGCTGACCCAGTTCCACACCGGCAGGCTCGGAAGCTAGGCGACCGGAACGTGTGCGGTCGCGGCCGGGTCTCGCAGCTTTCGCAGTGGGGCGCCGATGCCCTGCGTGACGTAGTCCCCTTCCGGCACGATCTCGACGACTCGGCAGTCCGCGAGCCGCTCAGCCGGGACGAGGCCGGCCAGCGCCGGTGAGACCGGCGCGATGCTCGGGGCGTCCGCGCTGTGGGCCACCGCCCAGCCGTGGAACGAGATGGTCGCAGGCGGGATCGGGAACAGGTGCGCCAGCACCCCGCCCCGCCGGACCGGAACCGTGACCGCGACCTGGCCGATCTCCCGCAGGTGTAACGCCTTCCATCCGTTCGGCGGCACCACGACGTACAGCCGGCCGCGCCGTGCGGAGTAGACGACCCCGCTCGACCGCGGTTCCCCGCCCGGCGTCACATGACTCAGCACGGCGAACGACGACCGCTCGAGCTGCTTCCAGATCTGGTTCCGGGTCACTCTGGTTGCTCTCGCAGTTGGCATCTCGGCTCCTCAACGACACGATACGATCCGCGCACAGCTCGGCGTCGGACCGGAGCTGCGTGGTCATCAGTACGGCGGCGCCACGGTCGGCCGCTTCCCGAAGCAAGCCGGGCAGCACGAGGCGACCCTCGTCGTCCAGCTCGGTCATGGGGTCGTCCAGGACGATCAGCTCCGGATCGTGCATCAGCGCCTGGACGATGCTCAGCCGCCGCAGCTGGCCGCGGCTCAACTGCCCCATCGGCCGGTCGATCTCCAGTCCGAGCCGGGCGCCGAGCTCGTGTGCGTACGCCGTGCCGCAGCCACGGACCGCGGCGCAGATGTCGAGCACGTCCCGTGACGTCAGCGAGCCCATCGTCTCCAGATCCTTGATCAGGTATCCGATCCGCCCGGTCAGGTCCCCGTTCTCCGGGCCGAGCACCTCAACCGACCCGGCGGCGGCCAGCTCCCCGACGAGCACCCGGCAGATCGTGGTCTTGCCGGACCCGTTCGAGCCGGTCAGTGCGACGACTTCGCCGTACCGCACGACGAGGTCCGCGAACCGGACGCCGTACGCCGAAACGCCCTCCAGCCGTACCGCCTCGTCCAACCGCGCCTTGGTGCTCATCACAGCCTCCAATCGACTTCTTCGAGTCTCGGCCGCCGCAGGTGAGCCTCACCACAGCCATCCGGCCCGAACGGGCCTGCCAGAGGCCCTGTCAGGTCAGGACCCGCTGATCCTCTCCACGACCGAGATCCCCGTGCCCGACGGGACTTCCGGCTCTACGCCGGGCCGGTCGCACGTTCGAAGCTGGAGCCGGACGACAGTGAACCGCTCGACGACAGGCGAGGTCATGACTGACACCATCGACGCACAGCCCCGCAGCACCACCGCCGCTTGGCACGGATTCACCGGGACCCGTTGGAGGGAGCAGATCGACGTCGCCGACTTCGTCCGCGCCAACGTGACGCCGTACGCGGGCGACGGTTCGTTCCTCGTGGGGCCGGCCGATCGCACCCGCCGGCTCTGGCAGGCGGTCTCCGCCCTCTTCCCGGCCGAGCGCGAACGCGGCGTACTCGACGTCGACACCCACACGCCGTCCACGATCACCAGCCACGCACCGGGGTACATCGACCGCGACGACGAGCTGATCGTCGGCCTGCAGACCGATCAGCCGCTGAAGCGCGCGATCATGCCCAACGGCGGGCTGCGGATGGTTGCCGACGGCCTGACGGCGTACGGGTACGAGCTCGACCCCGAGGTCCGCAGGATCTTCACGCAGTACCGCAAGACGCACAACGACGGCGTGTTCGATGCGTACACCCCGCAGATCCTCGCCGCCCGCCGGTCCGCCGTGATCACCGGTCTGCCGGACGCCTACGGACGTGGCCGGATCGTCGGCGACTACCGTCGCGTCGCGCTGTACGGCGTCGGCCGGCTGATCGCGGACCGCGAGGCGGCCCGCGCCGACCTGGCCGCTCGACGCTCCACCGCCGACGTCATCCGCGACCGCGAAGAGCTCGCCGAGCAGATCAAGGCTCTGCGCGAGCTGGTCGAGATGGCCGCGAGCTACGGGTTCGACGTCACCCGGCCGGCCGGGACCGCGCAGGAGGCGGTCCAGTGGCTGTACTTCGCCTACTTGGCCGCCACCAAGGAGCAGAACGGCGCGGCGATGTCGCTGGGTCGCACGTCCACCTTCCTCGACATCTACCTGCAGCGCGATCTCGCCGCCGGTCTGATCGACGAGTCCACCGCACAGGAGCTCGTGGACCAGCTGGTCGTGAAGCTGCGGATCATCCGGTTCCTGCGGACGCCGCAGTACGACGAGCTCTTCTCCGGCGATCCCACGTGGGTGACCGAGAGCATCGGAGGCCTGGCCGCGGACGGCCGGGCACTGGTGACCCGAACCTCGTTCCGGTACCTGCAGACGCTGTACAACCTGGGGCCGGCGCCGGAACCGAACCTGACCGTGCTCTGGTCTCCCGACCTGCCGCCCGGGTTCAAGGACTTCGCTGCCCAGGTGTCCCTCGACACCAGCTCGATCCAGTACGAGAGCGACGAACTGCTGCGGCCGCGCTACGGCGACGACACCGCGATCGCGTGCTGCGTGTCGGCGATGCCGGTCGGCAAGGCGATGCAGTTCTTCGGCGCCCGGGTCAACCTCGCCAAGACGTTGCTGTACGCAATCAACGGCGGGCGGGACGAGGTCACCGGCGACCAGGTGGCGCCCGCGTCCCCCGCCGTCAGCGGGGACGTGCTCGACTACGACGACGTCATGGCCCGCCTCGACACCATGATGGGCTGGCTCGCCGAGACGTACGTCGACGCGCTCAACGTCATCCATTACATGCACGACAAGTACTGCTACGAGCGGCTGGAGATGGCGCTGCACGACTACCCCGTGCACCGCACGATGGCCTGCGGCATCGCCGGCCTGTCGGTCGCGGCGGACTCGCTGTCGGCGATCCGGTACGCGACGGTCCGACCCGTCCGCGACGACCGCGGGATCGTCGTCGACTTCACCCGTGCGGGCGACTTCCCCACCTTCGGCAACGACGACGACCGGGCCGACGAGATCGCCGCCTCGCTGGTCGACACCTTCATGGCCAAGGTGCGGGCCCAGCAGACCTATCGTGACGCCGAGCCGACCCAGTCCGTGCTGACCATCACGTCGAACGTCGTCTACGGCAAGAGCACCGGCAACACCCCGGACGGCCGGCGTGCGGGCGAACCGTTCGCCCCCGGCGCGAACCCGATGAACGGCCGCGACCACCACGGCATGCTGGCCGCGGCGCTGAGCGTCGCGAAGCTCCCGTACGACGCCGCCCGCGACGGCATCTCGCTCACCTCGTCCGTGACTCCCGCGGGACTCGGCCGAACCCGGGACGAGCAGATCGCCAACCTGGTCGGTGTGCTGGACAGCTTCGTCGACGCCGGCGGATTCCACCTCAACATCAACGTGCTCGACCGGGACACGCTGATCGACGCGATGGAACACCCGGACGACTACCCGTCGCTGACGGTGCGGGTCTCGGGGTACGCCGTGAACTTCGTCCGGCTCACCAGGGAGCAGCAGCTCGATGTCATCAACCGCACCTTCCACGCGGGGATCTAGCATGCGGCTCGACACAGCGCGGACGGCCGCCGGGGACCACCTGCGGCCGTCCGTCACCGGCATGGTCCACTCGTGGGACCTGTCCACCGCTGTGGACGGCCCCGGCGCCCGACTCGTGCTCTTCCTCGCGGGCTGCCCGCTGCGTTGCCTGTACTGCCAGAACCCCGACACCTGGTCCGAACGCGACGGCGCCCTGACAACGGTCGACGACGTACTCCGGAAGGTTCGGCGCTACCGGCCGCTAATCGACCGCACCGGCGGCGGGATCACCGTCACCGGTGGAGAGCCGCTGCTTCAGCCGAGGTTCACCGCAGCGGTCTTCCGCGCCTGCGCCGAGGAGGGCATCTCCACAGCTCTCGACACCTCGGGAGCACTCGGCGCCCGCGCCACCGACGAGCTCCTGCTCGACACCGAACTCGTGCTGCTCGACATCAAGTCCTTCGCCGCTACGACCTACGCCCGGATCACCGGAGGCGGTGACGTGACGCCCACGCTGCGGTTCGCCCGCCGCCTCGCCGGGCTCGAACGGCGGGTCTGGATCCGGTTCGTCCTCGTCCCTGGTCTCAACGACGCTCCCGACAACGTCGAGCCCTTGGCCGACTTCGTCGCCGCCCTGGGGAACGTCGAGCGTGTCGACGTCTTGCCGTTCCACGCGCTGGCTGTCCCGAAGTACGAGGTTCTCGGCCTGCCGTTTCCGCTGGCCGGCCGTCCGGTCCCGACGCCCCAGGAGACGGCGGCCGTCCGCGAGCGCTTCGCCGCCCGCGGCCTCGACGTCACCTGATCGTGCAGACCACGTCCGGCGTGGAGGACAGCGTCCGGCGCCACCGGGCGCGTTCGGCCGGGGTGACGTGGTGGGCGACGACGGCGACCGGGCAGGTGAGCTCCGCGATGGTCCGGCGGGTGACGGGATCGCCGATGGGCAACGGGCCGGCGTGAGCGCCGACGACGACCAGGGCAGCCTGCCGGCTCTCGTGGGCCAGCGCGGCGACGACGGGCCGGGTCGTGAGCAGGCGGGTGACGATCACCTGGGGGTACTCCTCGTGCCATCCGGCGAGCGTTTCGGAGACCGTCAGGCCGGCGCGCTCCTGCCAGGTGCCCTTCTCCGCGACGTGCCGCTGGTACGGATGGCGGTGGGAGTGCACCACAGTCAGGTTCACGCCGCGCTCGGCCGCGGTCCGGAAGGCGAACTCGACAGCTTCCAGCGACAACGGCGTACCGTCGATCCCGACCACGACGCCGCTCCCGGCCGCGGCCGGCGTCCCGCGGGCCGGGACCACGACGACGGGACACGAGGCGCGCCCGGCCAGGGCGAGGTTGCCCTGTGCCGACACGATTCCTGCCGGACCGCTGTCTTGCTCACGTGCGACGACGAGGACCCGTGCGTCGCGGGCGGCCGTCTGCAGGGCCCGCAGCCGCGAGCCCTCCCTGGCGGTCGTGCTGACCTTCAGGTCGGCACCGTACTCGTCCCGCACGAACTCGACCGCCTGCCGGAGAATCTCTTCCGCCCCGGCAGCCGCCCCCTGCGGGTCGTACAGCGGCATCATCGGCGCGTACGCCGGGTAATTGTGGTAAGGCGCAACGAGCAGCAGCTCGGCACCGGCGCGGAGTGCTTCCCGGGCGGCATAGTCGACGATCCGCAGCCCGTCGGTGCTGCCGTCGACCTCGACGACGACGGGCCCTGTACGTGTCCAGGTGTTCATTCGTTGCCTCCTCTTACCTCCTTCCCAGCATGTGGCCGGAGGCGGTCCCACCGCAGGGTCGGCCGACTCTGCTCGAAGGGCCGGACGGCACCTCGTCCAGCCGGTGACATGAGTCCCGCCGAGTGAGGGCGTCTGGAGTCTTGGCCAGGGTCTGTCGGCCCTGCCGCCTCCTGCCGTGCCGGCGACACGATTGAGGCATCAACGAAGCACCACAAAGCAAAGGACCAGACCATGACGACCCTCGGCCACCGGCCCACACAAGCAGTTGACACCCCCGCCGAAGCGGCGACACCACGAGTCGGCACGGCCGCGAACCGGGTTCTGGCCGTACTGCGCATCGCGTTCGGCCTCACCTTCCTCTGGGCCTTCGTCGACAAGGTCTTCGGCCTCGGCTACGCCACGCCGTCCGGCAAGGGCTGGATCGACGGCGGCGACCCGACCGCGGGATTCCTCGGCAAGGGCACCAGCGGCCCGTTCGCGGACTTCTATCAGTCCCTCGTCGGTGACTTCTGGGTCACCCCGCTGTTCATGATCGGCCTCGCCGGCATCGGCCTCGCCCTCACCCTGGGCATCGGGATGCGGATCGCGGCCGTGTCCGGCGCGCTGCTCTACCTGATGATGTGGACCGCCGCCCTACCCCCGGAGAACAACCCGGTGCTCGACGACCACATCCTCGGCGCCATCACCCTCGTCGCCCTGGCACTGCTGGCCGCCGGCAAGACCTGGGGCTTCGGTCGGTGGTGGTCCCGGCTGTCCATGGTTCAGCGCCACCCCTGGCTGCAGTGATCCTCGCAGCACCATCCACAACGCGAAGCCGTGCGCCTCACCCGAGCCGCACGGCTTCCGGCTGTTCCCCACAATCCCGCACGGCCGAAAGCCCTGTCAGGTCGGGACCCTTGCCCGCAGCGCCGGCCGGTCGCGTCCCGGCAAGCTGAGGGTGAGACCAGTGGAGGTAGTCATGAGCACAATGCGTCAGGAGATCGACCGGTGGGAGGCCGACCTCGCGAACATCGCCGAGACCAGCCTGGCCGACAACTGGTTCCTCGAGGAGCGCCGGCTGGCCGAAGCCCAGCACACGCTGGCCGCGTTCCGCGGCCGGATCCTGCCGCTGCTCACCGCCCAGCGGCCGTACGACGTCATCGTCGTCGACGAGGTCGAGCACCTGCTCGACGGCCTCGAGGACCTGCGGAACGACCTGTTCCGCACCGTCCATCCCGCCGATTCACACCTGAAGGTCGCGGAGACGGTCGCGGCGCTGCGCGCCCTCAGCCGGGTGGCCCTCCGCTTCGAGCGGACCTACGAAGACGCCTGATGAGCGTCCTCACCTTCCTCGGCGCGGCCGGTACGGTGACCGGCAGCAAGTTCCTCCTGGAACGCGGACGGCAACGCGTCCTGATCGACTGCGGGATGTTCCAGGGTGAGGCCCGGTGGCGGCGCCGCAACTGGGACCCGTTCCCGATCGACCCCGCGTCACTGGACGCCGTCGTCCTCACGCACGCGCACCTGGACCACTGCGGCTACCTGCCCAGCCTGGTCCGGCAAGGATTCCGCGGACCGGTGTTCTGTACTCCTGGTACGGCGGACGTGGCAGCGATCGTGCTCCGGGACGCCGCCCACCTCCAGATGGAGGACGCCCAGCACGCCCGCGCCGGTGGCTACTCCCGGCACGATCCTCCGCAACCGCTCTTCGACACCGAGGACGCCGAACAGGCGATCCGGCTCCTCCAACCGGCCGTCCGGGCGGAACTGGGCGGTACCAGGATCAGACTGCACCGCGCGGGACACATCCTGGGATCGGCCTTCGCCGAGCTCGAGTGCGACGGCCGCACGCTGCTCGTCAGCGGCGATCTCGGGAGGCAGCAGCATCCCCTGCTGCGCCCGCCCGAACCGCCGCCCGCCGTCGACACGATCCTGGTCGAGTCGACGTACGGCGATCGGCACCACCAGCCGCTGGACCACGCCCAGCTGGGCCGGCTGATCAGCGCCACCGCCGCCCGCAACGGTGTGGTCCTGATGCCGGCCTTCGCGATCGACCGTACGGCGGTCCTGCTCCACGAGCTCGCCGGCCTGATGCGCGACGGGCTGATCCCACACCTGCCGGTGTACGTGAACAGCCCGATGGCGCTGGCCGCCCTGAACGTCTACCGCGCGGCCGTCACGAACAAGTCACCCGAACTCCGTCCGGAGATCGTCGGTGGCCCGGACCCGTTCGACCCCGGCACGCTGCACCTCGTCCACACCGTCGAGGAGTCGATGCGGATCAGCGATCCCGGCCGCCCCTCGATCGTGATCTCGGCGTCCGGCATGGCGACCGGTGGCCGCGTCCTGTACCACCTGGCGCGACTGCTGCCGGGCAAGCGCAACACCGTGATCCTCCCCGGGTTCCAGGTCCCCGGCACTCGCGGGCGGGCACTGCTGGACGGTGCCCGCTCGGTCAAGATCCACGGACGGTACGTACCGGTCCGCGCACAGGTGGTCGGTCAGCCCGAGTTCTCCGCCCACGCCGACTCCGACGAACTCGTCAACTGGTTGTCGGCCGCACCCGCCGCACCCGAGACCGTGTACGTCGTCCACGGCGAGGACCACGCGCGCGCCGTCCTCGCCGATCGCATCCGCGACGAACTCGACTGGACGGCCGTCACGCCGAAGCACCTCGAACGCGTCCGGCTCTGATCACGGCTGGTCGCCGCGCAGATGGCGGGCGTACCAGTCGGGTTCGGGGGTTGCCGGCGTGAGACGCAGCCGGACGTCGACCGCGAAGGCGCCGGACGGTGCGGCCACGAGGGGGTTGATGTCCAGTTCGGCGAGCTCGGGCACGACACGGGCCAGCCAGGCGATCCGGTGAATGGTGCTCAGCACCGCGTCCTGGTCGGCGGCGCGCGCGCCGCGGTACCCGGCCAGCACCGGTGCACAACGGAGCGAGTGCAGCATGTCGAGCGCGTCGAGATCGGTCAGCGGCAGGCCGCGCCACTGCCGATCGGCGAGGACATCGGTCAGCACACCTCCACTGCCTGCCATCAGCAAGGGACCGAACAGCCGGTCCCGCACCACTCCGATCGCCAACTCGATCCCGCTCGGCGCCATCGCCTGAACCAGAACCCGTGGATCCCCGGCCGCGGACGTGACCGCCTCGTACGCCTGGCCGAGTTCGACGGCGTTGACGAGTCCGACGCGGACGCCGCCGATGTCGGTCTTGTGCAGTACCTCCGGCGCGGCGGTCTTCACCGCGACCGGGTAGCCGGCCGTCTCCGCCGCCGCGAGTGCTTCCGCGCGGGAAGAAGCCGTCGCCACCGGGATCACGGAGATCCCGGCGCGCCGTAGCAACTGGGCCGCTTGCCCCGGAGGCAGCCACCCGCCCTCCGGCGTCTCCTGGAAGAACCTCGCGACCACGGCGCGGGCACCCACCGCGTCGACCCGAGCGAGCGCCGGTACGACGCCCTGAGGGCGAGCGCGCCACTCGGCGTACCGGACCGCGTGGGCCAGCGCGCGGACCGCGCTCTCCGGGAACGGGAACACCGGCAGCCGCCGTCCGTCCGGCAGTTCGATCTCGGGCGCGGCGTGCCGCGAACCGACGCAGTTCACGACGATCGGCAACTCGGACGCCGTGCCGGCCGCGGCGATCGCGGCGTAGATCTCTTCGACCTTCCCGGCCCGCGTCGCCGCGTAGTTCACCACGACACTGTCGACCTCGCCACAGCCGGCCAGCACCCGCAAGGCCTGTTCCAAACTCGCCGGCGACGCCGCCGCGCCGAGGTCAACCGGGTTGCCCGTACCCACCGCACCGATGGCCGCGAGTTGCTCCTGCACGCCTGTGCTCAGTTCCGGCAGCTCCAGACCGCGCCCGCCCGCCGCGTCGGCCGCCAGGATGCCGGCGCCGCCGGCGTTGCCGACGACCGCCAACCTCCGGCCACGCGGCAGCGGCGGCACGGCGAGCACCCGCGCCGTCTCGACCAGCTCCTCCACACTGTCCATCCGGAGTACGCCGGACTGCGTGAACAGCGCGTCGACGGCGCTCTCCGGCGTCGCCGCGGCCGCAGTGTGCGAGACCCCGGCACGCCTGCCACCGGCCGACCGGCCGCCCTTCACGACCAGAATCGGCTTCGTGCGGCCGATCATCCGTGCCAGTCCGCCGAACTTCCGCGGGTTGCCGAACGATTCCAGGTACAACCCGATCACCGCGGTCCTCGGGTCGGCCCACCAGTGCAGCAGCACATCGTTGCCGCTGACATCGACCTTGTTGCCGAGCGAGACGAACTCGGAGATGCCGAGCCCGGTGCGCCCGGCGTGCTCGAGGACCGCGATGCCGACCGCGCCGGACTGCGCCGCGATGGCGAGCGTCCCGGGCGTCGGCGCGACCTCGGCGAACGTCGCGTTCAGGCGGACTTCCGGCGCGGTGTTCACCAGGCCGAGACAGTTCGGGCCGATCAGCCGGACACTGTGCCGGCGGGCGACCGCCAGGAGCTCCCGCTGCAGCTCACGACCGGCCGTCCCGAACTCCGAGAAGCCGGACGTGAGGACCACCGCACCGCCGACCCCGGACCTGCCGCTCTCCGTCAGCACGGTCAGCACCTGCTCCGCCGGCACCGCGATCACCGCGAGATCGACCGTGCACGGCACCGCGGAGATCGACGGGTACGCCGGTACGTCGGCGACCTGGCCGGCGTGTGGATTCACGGCGTACACCTGACCGGTGAAACCGCCGCGGACGATGTTGCGCAGCAGCTCGTGCCCGATGCCGCCGGGCTTCCGGCCGGCGCCGACCACGGCGACCGTCCGCGGCGCGAACAGCCGCTGCAGCGAGCGGTTCTCCGCCGCCCGCTCGCGATCGGCCATCTTCTCGAGTGTCTGCGGGTGGTACGCCGTGTCGAGCACGAGTTCGACCACGCCGCTGTCGAGCCTGCGGACCTGCTCGAACCCCGAGTCGGCCAGCACGCGCAGCATCTTGGCGTTCTCGCCGAGCGTGTCGGCCCGCAACCGTTCGATCCCGTGCTCCCGGGCCGTCGCGGCGAGCTGCTCCAGCAGCAGCGTTCCGATCCCCTTGCCGTGGACCGAGTCCTGCAGCAGGAACGCCATCTCGGCCTCACCCGCGCGCAGGACCTCGTAGCTGGCGATGCCGACCACATCGCCGCCGTACTCCGCGACCAGCGCGACGTGACCGTCGTGATCGGTTGTCAGGTGATGGGTGTACTCGTCGGCCATGTTCCTGCTGATACCGAAGAAGCGCAGGTAGAGCGACTCGTCGGAGACCCGCCGATTCATTGCCCGCAGCGCGGCTTCGTCGTCTCTCCGCACCGGGCGGATCCGCACCACGGACCCGTCCGACGCCAGCACGTCCCACCCCGCGTCGGGGCCGGTCCCGGCCGTGGTCCCCGGCTGTTCGATCGCCGTCATGGCAGCTCCCTCCGATACTCCCCCAGCCCACCGCAGCGTGGCTCGCCGAAGCCAGAGCCGTTGGGTCCCGGGCCGTCGGGACCTTCGCCTCTAGGACCTCGCCGGCCACGGCCGGGACGCTGGTGACCATGGATGCGATCGACCTGGCACGGTGGCAGTTCGGGATCACCACCGTCTACCACTTCCTGTTCGTGCCGATCACGATCGGCCTGTCCGCGCTGGTGGCAGGCCTGCACACCGCCTGGTACCGCACCGGGAAGGCGAAGTACCGGCAACTCACCCAGTTCTGGGGCAAGCTGTTCCTGATCAACTTCGCGATGGGCGTCGTCACAGGCATCGTGCAGGAGTTCCAGTTCGGGATGAACTGGAGCGCCTACTCGAAGTTCGTCGGCGACATCTTCGGCGCTCCGCTGGCGATCGAAGGCCTGCTCGCGTTCTTCCTGGAGTCCACCTTCCTCGGCCTCTGGATCTTCGGCTGGGACCGGCTCCCGAAGAAGGTGCACCTCGCGTCGATCTGGCTGGTTGCCATCGGCACCCAACTGTCGGCGTTCTTCATCCTGGCCGCGAACTCGTGGATGCAGTGGCCGGTCGGCTACACCTACGACCGGGCCAGCGGCCGGGCCGAGCTCCAGGACTTCGCCGCGGTGCTCACCAACAAGGTCGCACTGGCCACCTTCCCGCACACCATCGCCGCCTGCTTCCTGACCGGCGGCGCCTTCATGCTCGGCATCGCCCTGTGGCACGTGCTGCGCGGCGGGCCGGAACGGAAGGACCTCTTCCGTCCCGCAGTCAAACTCGGCGCCGTCACCGTACTGGTCGCCTCGGTCGCGGTGTTCGTCACCGGCGACATCCAGGGCAAGATCATGACCGAGACCCAGCCGATGAAGATGGCGGCGGCCGAGGCCCTGTACGAGACGTCCGAACCGGCCGGCTTCTCGCTGCTCACGATCGGCTCGCTGGACGGCCAGCGCGAGGTGTGGTCCGTGACCGTGCCGCACGGGCTGTCCTTCCTCGCCACCGGCTCCTGGAACGGCAAGGTCGAGGGAATCAACGACCTGCAGGCGGCGTACGAGCAGCGCTTCGGGCCGGGCAGTTACAAGCCGAACATCCCCGTCACGTACTGGACCTTCCGGTTGATGATCCTGTTCGGCGCGCTGTCCGCACTGATCGCGGTCGCGGCGCTGTGGTACATCCGCAGACCAGGACGATCGCCCTCCAAGTGGCTCGTGCGCTCCGCGATCGCGCTGCCCGTGCTGCCGCTGGCCGCGAACAGCTTCGGCTGGATCTTCACCGAGATGGGCCGGCAGCCATGGATCGTGTTCGGGCTGATGGAGACCAGGGACGGCGTCTCACCGACCGTCGGCGCGGGATCGGTGCTCACCTCGTTGATCACCTTCACCGTCCTGTACGGCGTACTCGCCGTCGTCGAGGTGCTGCTGCTGCTTCGCTTCGCCCGCACCGCACCGGCCCGGCCCGAACCCGAGACCGAAGATTCCGGCGAGCCTGACGCCGCCTTCCTGTACTGAGGAGATTCCCCGTGGAACTCACCGACATCTGGTTCCTGCTGATCGCGGTGCTGTGGACCGGGTACCTCGTGCTCGAGGGCTTCGACTTCGGCGTCGGCATGCTGCTGCCCGCAGTCGCCAAGGACCCCGTCGACCGCCAGGTCACGCTCCGCACCATCGGCCCGGTCTGGGACGGCAACGAAGTCTGGCTGCTGGTCGCGGGCGGCGCGACCTTCGCCGCCTTCCCGATCTGGTACGCCAGCCTCTTCTCCGGGTTCTACCTGGCACTGCTGCTGATCCTGGTGGCGCTGATCGTCCGTGGTCTCGCGCTGGAGTACCGGAACAAGCTGCAGGACGCGGCCTGGCACCGGCGCTGGGACCTCGCGATCGTGATCGGCAGCGCCGCGCCCGCGCTCCTCTGGGGTGTCGCGCTCGCCGACATCGTCCGCGGCGTACCGCTGAACGCCAACCACGACTTCACCGGCAACTTCTTCACCTTGCTGCACCCGTACGCCTTGCTCGGCGGGCTCACCACGCTCGTGCTCTTCGCCCTGCACGGCGCGATCTTCCTCGCCCTGAAGACGCACGGAGACGTCCGGGACCGTGCCCGCGTACTGGTCCTGCCACTGGGCGGAGCGACCGTGCTGCTGGCGGCCGCGTTCCTGACCTGGACGCAGGTGCACGACGGTTCCTGGATCACCTGGACGCTGGCGCTGCTGGCGGCGGTGTGCCTGCTCGGCGGGATACTCGCCTCGCGAGCCGGCCGCGACGGCCTCGGGTTCCTCGGTACGTCGGCCACGATCGTGCTCGCGGCGGCGACGCTGTTCGTCACGCTCTACCCGAACGTGCTGCCGTCCACGACGGATCCGGCCTTCAGCCTGACCACCGAGAACGCGGCGTCGACGCCGTACACGCTGAAGATCATGACCTGGGTGGCGGTGATCTTCACGCCGATCGTGCTCGCGTACCAGGGCTACACCTACTGGGTCTTCCGCCGCCGGCTCACCCGGGACGACATCGCTCAGGTCAAGGTGGCGTGATGCCCGCTGTCGATCGCCGACTGCTCCGGTACGCCCGCGGCACCAGGACCTTCCTGGTGCTGTCGGGTGTGATCGGGACCGCCCAGGCTGTGCTCATTGTCGTCCAGGCCTGGCTGCTCGCCGGGATCATCGCCGACGCGTTCCTCGGCGGGCTCGGTCTGGATCGGCTCCGGCTTCCGGTGGCCGCCTTGGCGGGCACCCTGCTCGGCCGGGCCGCGCTGTCCTGGATCGCGGAGGTCGTCGCCCAGCGATGCTCCGCCGCGGTCAAGTCGGAGCTCCGGGTGCGGTTCGTGGAGAAGATCGTCGCCCTGGGCCCGCGCTGGCTGACCGGCGAGCGCAGCGGTGAGCTCACCACGCTCGCGACCCGGGGGATCGATGCCCTCGACGACTACTTCTCCCGGTATCTGCCACAGCTCGTGCTGGTCGGCGTCGTACCGCTCGTGGTCGGTGCCCGGATGCTGGCCGCGGACTGGCTCAGCGCACTCATCGTCGTCGTGACGCTGCCGCTGATCCCGGTCTTCATGGTCCTCGTCGGGCTCACCACCAAGGCGGCCACCGCGCGCCACTGGGCAACCCTCCAGACGCTCGCCCACCACTTCCTCGACGTCCTCGCGGGTCTCGGGACGCTGAAGGTCTTCGGCCGTTCCCGGGCGCAGGTCGAGACGATCCGGCGGCTCGCCGACCGGCAACGCCGTACGACGCTCGCCACGCTGCGGATCGCCTTCCTGTCGTCCCTGGTGCTCGAACTCGTCGCGACCCTGTCCGTGGCACTCGTCGCCGTGTCGGTCGGCCTCCGGCTGGTCGAGGGACGGCTCTCACTGGAGACCGCGTTGCTGGTCCTGATCCTCGCGCCGGAGGCGTATCTGCCGCTCCGCCTGCTCGGTGCCCACTACCACGCGAGCGCGGAGGGCCTTGCCGCCGCGGATCAGCTGTTCACCGTCGTCGAACAGGCAACGCCCGAGCCCGGGCACGCGATCCCCGACCCGGCCGCCGCCATCGTCCTCCGCGGCGTCACCGTGGACAGCCGCGAGCCGGGCGAACCGGCGGTCGACGATCTCTCGCTCGTCATCCCACCGGGCCAGGTGACCGGCATCGTCGGCCCCAGCGGCGGCGGCAAGTCCACCCTGCTCGGCCTCATGCTCGGCACCGTCCGGCCCGACCGCGGACAAGTCCTTGCCGGCGGCACCGATCTCGCCGCGGCAGACCTTCGGCGCTGGCGTCGGGACCTCGCCTGGCTGGGCCAGGACCCGGTCCTGTTCGCCGGCAGTGTGGCGGACAACATCCGGCTCGGCTCCACGACCGCCGACGAGCTCGCCGTACGCCGGGCCGCCGCGACGGCGCGGGTCGACGTACCCCTGGATCTCGTGCTCGGTGAGCGTGGCGCCGGTGTCTCGGCAGGCCAGCGGCGGCGGATCGCGCTGGCCCGGGCGATCCTCCGCGACGCTCCGGTGCTGCTCCTCGACGAACCGACCGAGAGCGTCGATCCCGAGACCGAGCAGGCGCTCCTCGAGTCGCTCCCGGCCGCCTTCGCGGGGCGCACCGTCGTACTCGTCACGCATCGGCCGGCCCTGCTCGACCTGTGCGACCACATCGTCCACCTCGACCGTACGGCGGTGCCGGCATGAGCGCCGGCATGAGCGCCGGCATGAGCACGGTGCGCCGGCTCGTCGGCGTCGCCCGTCCGGAATTGAAGCGACTGATCGCCGCCGCGCTGCTCGGTGTCCTGGCGATGGCATGCTCGATCGGGCTCATGGCCACCTCGGCATGGCTGATCTCGCGGGCCGCCGAGCACCCGCCGGTGCTGTACCTGACCGTCGCGATCGTCGCCGTCCGTGCCTTCGGCATCGGACGTGGAGTACTGCGGTACGCCGAGCGGCTGGTCGGCCACGACGCCGCGTTCCGGGTGCTCGCCCGCACCAGGGTCCAGGCTTGGATCGACCTCGACCGCGCCGCACCAGCCGGTCTCGGCGGCACCCGCGCCGGCGACCTGCTCACGCGCGTCACCCGGGACGTCGACGCCATCCAGGACCTGCTCGTCCGGGGCCTGCTACCGATCGCGGTCAGCCTGATCACCGGCATCGCCACGGTCGTGCTGCTCACCGCACTGCTGCCGGCCGCCGGCGCCGTCCTGCTCATCGGGCTGGTCGTCGCGGGCATCGGCGCCCCGGCGGCCTCGCCGCTGCTGTCCGCGCGGGCCGAACGCCGGTTCACACCGGTCCGGGCGCAGCTCACCACCGATGTCCACGAACTGCTGACCGGCCTGGCGGACCTGACCGCGTACGGTGCTACCGATCAGCGACTACGGCAGATCCGGCACCAGGACGGCCACCTCACCGGAATCCTGCGCCGCTCAGCCTTCTCCACCGGCGTCGGCGCGGCCGTCACGAACGCGGCTCTGGCCTGCACCGTCATCGGCGAGATCCTGGTCGGCGTTCCCGCGGTCCGTGACGGACGACTCGCAGGCGTCGTACTCGCCGTCCTGGTCCTCACCCCCTTGGCCGCCTTCGAGCTCGTCACTCCGCTCCCGACCGCGGCCCGGCACCTGCTCCGTGGCCGGCAGGCCGCCGAGCGACTCCGCGCGCTGGCCGACCTGCCGAGCCCGTCGGTCGCCTGGCGCACCACAACCCATCAGCCGGCGACCGCCGGCACCTCCTCGGAGAAGTCCGCCCCAACGTTGTCCGCGCGCGGGCTCACCGTCCGCTGGCCGGGCGCCGCTGCCCCGGCGCTCACCGGCGTCGACCTCGACCTCCGTCCCGGGCGTCGCGTCGGGCTGATCGGACCGAGCGGCTCCGGCAAGAGCACGCTGGCGGCAGCACTGCTGGGCTTCCTCACACCTGAGGCCGGGCGCATCACGTTCGGCGGCGCCGATCTGTCCGCGTTCGACGAAGCGTCGTACCGCCGCCAGGTCGTGCTCTGCGGCCAGGACGACCACGTCTTCGACGCCACCGTCCGCGACAACCTCCTGATCGGCCGCCCGGACGCCACCGACGACGAACTGCTCGCCGTCCTCGACCGGGTCCGTCTCGGCGCCTGGGTACGACGGCAGCCCGACGGGCTCGGCACCACCGTCGGCGAACGCGGAACCCGCATCTCGGGCGGCGAACGGCAGCGTCTGGTGCTGGCCCGGGCGCTGCTGGCCGATCCCGCTGTACTCGTCCTCGACGAACCCACCGCCCACCTCGACGACTCGACGGCCGATGAGCTGATCCACGACATCGCCCACGCCACCGAGGGGCGCGCCACGCTCCTCATCACCCACCGCTATCGCGATCTCCAGGCGGTCGACGAGATCGTCGCCCTCCCGGAGGAGAACTCGCGCACGAACGCAGGACACTGGCGAAGGAGGCCGGCATGAATGAGAAGAAGATTGTCGTGGGCATCGACGGTCGCCCCGACTGTGAGAACGCGATCCGCTGGGGTGCGGCGGAGGCCGCCGCGCGGGGAGCCGAGCTGCACCTGGTGCACGCGTTCGTGTGGGCGGAGTTCCGGGTACCTCTCGGTCCGAGTGACCTCGCGCCGGGGCTGCGTGCCGCCGGCGATCAGATCGTCGCGGAGGCCGTCGAGCTGGCCCGTAAGGTCGAGCCCGGGATCACGGTGACGGGTAGCCGGGTCGACGGTTTCCCGGCCGCCGTGCTGCTCGCCGAGTCCCGGACCGCGGGCCTGGTCGTGATCGGCAGCCGCATGACGGGCCGGCTGCTCGGGCTGATCGTCAGCTCGGCGGGAACCGAACTGTCGGCGCACGCGCACTGCCCGGTCGTCGTCGTACGGCCCGGTGAGGACGCGCTCGCCGGAAGCCGGGTCGTGATCGGGTACGACGGCTCGCCGCAGGCGCGCGCCGCGGTCGAGTTCGGGCTCGGCTACGCCCACCGCCACAGCCTCCCGGCACGCATCGTCGCCGTCCTGGACGAGACCGAGGACGACGACCACGACCTGCTCGCCGCGATCCGCCCACACGCCCAGGAGGCCGAGATCGTCGAGGTCACCGGCCACCATTCGGAGCTGCTGCTCGAGTGGTCGTACGACGCACAGCTCCTGGTCGTGGGCGCGCGTGGCCGCGGCGGCTTCACCGGCCTGCTCCTCGGCTCAGTGAGCCAGACCATGCTGCACCAGGCTCCCTGCCCGGTCGCCGTCATCCCGCACGCAGCCCTCGAAGGCTAGCGGCGTTGCTGCCGCTTCTCGTGTTCGACGGCGAAGACGGCGGCTTCGGTGCGGCGCTCGAGGTTGAGCTTGCGGAGCAGGGAGGAGACGTAGTTCTTGACGGTCTTCTCGGCCAGGAACAGGGACTGCGCGATCTGGCGGTTCGTCTTGCCCGCCGCGATCTCGGCGAGGATGCGGCGTTCCTGCTCGGTCAGCGACGCGTACCGCGGATCCTCGGCCTCGGCAGGGTGCCGCAGGCGCTCGAGGACCTTGGCGGTCATGCTCGGGTCGAGCAGGGACTCGCCCGCGGCGAGGCGACGTACCGCGTCGATCAGCGCCTGACCGTTGATCTGTTTCAGCAGGTATCCGGCGGCGCCGGCCATGATCGCGGTGAACAGCGCCTCGTCGTCGGAGAACGACGTCAGCATCAGACACGCCGGCGGCTCGTCCATCGACGACCGCACCTCGCGGCACACGCTGATCCCGTCCCCGTCGGGCAGCCGCACGTCCAGTACCGCGACATCAGGCCGGACGGCGGGAATCCGCGCCACCGCCTCCGCGGCCGTCGACGCGTCACCGACCACCTCGATGTCCGGCTCCGCGTCGAGCAGTTGGTGCAGCCCCAGCCGCACCACCTCGTGGTCGTCGAGCAGGAACACCTTGATCGTCATCACATCTCCTTCAGCAACCCGCACACCCCGCTCCGGGGCCCGCTCCAGCATCCCGCTCCGTCCACGCTACTCGCCAGGGACCACGGTCCCGGGTTGCCCGGGACCTTTGGCGGCTCGCACCGGCCAGGACCGGGTACGCCGCCGCGTCGGTACGACGTGCCGTCCGGCCCCGGCACCGGTGACTTCGGACCCTGCCCCCGGCGCCGTCCGGCTGATTGGCTGGAACCACCGAACAGGAAGGGAGCCTCCGATGGACGTAGACACCAGCCGCAGCGCCCTCGGCACGCGGATCCGGGACCGTCGGCGCGCTCTGGGACTGACCGTAGCCGAAGTCGCCGTTCGCACCGGACTGAGCACGCGCCGCGTCGACCACATCGAGAGCCGGCCGTTCGCGCTGACCGGCGCCGAACTGGTGCGGCTGGCCCATGCCCTCGACACGACCGTCACGGACCTGACGAGAGCCGACCCGCCGAAGACCGCCCGGCGCACACCGATGGCGCCCACGCTCGACCCGATGCGCAAGGAGGAGTGCCGCCGGCTGATCGAGGCCGGGGACGTCGGGCGGATCGCGTACAGCGCCGTCGACGGACTGGTGGTGATCCCGATCAACTACTGCACCCTCGGCGAACTGATCGTGTTCCGGACCGCCGCCGACAGTGCGGTCGCGCAGTTCGACCTGGCGCCGATCGCTTTCGAACTGGACGCCTTCGACGAGGGCATGCACGACGGCTGGAGCGTGCTGGTCAACGGCACGGTCCGTCCCGCCACCGACCTCGAAGTCGAATCCGTCGACAACCGCGTCGAGCCCTGGGCCGGCGGCACCCGCGACACCTACATGGCCATCGACCCCCACCGCATCACCGGCCGCCGCATCCGCTCCTGGTGAGCACCCGGGCCGCGCTCTCCCGCCGGACCGCGACCGAAAGCGTCCGCTCCCCCGCAGTAGCGTGGGGAGCGGACGTCGTTTCAGGGACCAACCACCGAAAGTCGACCCTCAGAGGTCGAGTTCGTGTTCGCGGAGGCGGGCGCGGGCTTCGTCGAACTCCTCATGGGTCAGGTCCCCGGCGGCGTAGCGGCGTTCGAGGATGTCCAGGGGCGACGGGAGCCGGCGAGGCGGCTGCCGGCGGGACCGGCCGAGCACCAGGACCGCCGCCCAGGCCGCGCCGCCGATCAGGAGCACCCACAGGACCAGTACCAGCACCCACCAGAACATCGCATCACCCATCGAGTGCATCATCGTCGCTCAGCTCCCTTCCGTTCCTCGCGCGCTGTGGCTCAGGCGACCTTCGCGGCGCCGGTCGCCTTCCGGCCGAGCTCCTCGCCCCAGCGACGCGCGCGCTCGAGCTCGTCGTCCCGGAGCGGTCCGGTCGTGTCGTCGACGAAGAAGCTCCCCGAATCGCTCAGCCGGTAGCCCATCCGTCGCAACAGCTTCGCGGCGGACCGCGCAGCCGACCCGGGCAGCATCCGCACCTTCACCCGGGTGTCGAACGTCGCGACCTGGACCCGCTTCGGCCCGGCGGTCGCCTTCAGGGCCGCCAGCCACTCGCGGATGCCGAGCTCCACAGGGGTCACCAACTCGCCCTGTTTCCCGGCTTCCTGCCGCGTCGACGGCCGGCTCATCGAGAACGCGTGCGTCGGTCCACCGACCACCAGCAACCGGACGTCGTCAGGTACGACGTCCAGTGCCTGGTCGACCGGCACCAGCTCCGTCTTCAGGTAGCTCCGCAACCCGTCCCCGATCGCCTGCGCGATCCGCTCGGTGTTGCCGAACATCGACTCGTACACGATCAGTGCACGATCCTTCTCGGACATGCTCCACCTCCACATCAGTGCGTCGGTACGGCGGACTTCACACGTCCCGCCGTACGCCCGGTCCCGGTCACGTGATGCGGCACGATCGCGACCGGGCAGGTCATCGCGGCGACCGAGCGCCGGGCGACCGGATCGATCGGCAACGGACCGCCGTGCGACCCGACGACCACCAGACCGACCTCGGCGCTCTCGTGCACCAGCGCCGCGGCCGGCGGCCGGCTGCTCAGGAACCGGGTCACCTTGACGGTCGGGAACCGGCTGGTCCACGGATCCAGCGACTCGGACAGCAGGTAGTCCGCGCGACTGATCCACGAGCACTCCGGGTCCTCGTCGGCGAACGGCCGCTCGGCCGGCAAGCCGGCGTGCACGACGACCAGCACGCCCTCGCGCCCGGCGGCCTGCCCGAACGCGAACTCCAGCGCCTCGCTCGACAACGGCGTACCGTCGATGCCGACGGCAACCTTCCGGTCGAGCAGCGACGGGCGCCAGGACAGCGGTACGACGACCACCGGGCAACCGGCACGCGCCGCCAGCGTCAGATCGGCCTGGGTGTGCACCAAGCGCTGCGGTCCCCGCTTGGGCGACCTGGCCACCACCAGCATCCGCGCGTTCCGGGCCGCGTGCGCGAGCACCCGGAGCCGGGAGCCCTCCTCGGCGACCGCGAGCAGCTCGGTCGCGTACCCGTCACGGTGCCGCACGTGCGCGACCGCCGTCCGCAAGGCCGCGTCCGCGAGTTCGGCCGGGGTCTTCGGCGCGTAGCCGGGGGTCGCAGGCGCGGACGGGCTGTGCGCGGAGTACGACGCGACCAGCACCAGCTCAGCGCCCACTCGCAATGCCTCGGCGGACGCGTAGTCGATCACCCGTAGGTTCTCCGCGCTGCCGTCCACCTCGACCACGACGGGGCCGGTGCGATTCCAGGAACTCATCTTTCTCACCTCACGTTGCAGCAGGTACGACGGCCAGGGGGCAGGCGGCGTGATGCAGTACGCCTCGGGTCACCGAGCTCAACAGCAGGGACGCCAGCCGGGAATGGTGCCGCCTGCCGACGACCAGCAGCTGCGCGTCCGACTCCTCCGCGGCGGTCACCACGCCGTCGACCACGTGGCCGCGGCGCACCTCCACCTGGAAGGTCAGGTCCGGGTACCTCGCGCGCCATTCGGCGGCGACGTTCTCGAAGTGCCGCTCGGCGTTCTCGGCCCACTCACCGCTGAGACCTGCGACGTTCATCGCGTCCCAGCTGTAGATGGCCGGCAGGTCCCAGACGTGCACGATCCGAACCGGCAGACCTCGCTCGGCCGCACAGGCGGTCGCGAACTCCAGCACGGCGGAGTGGTCGTCCTCGTCGTCCAACGCGACGACTACCGGACCGGCGTGATCCGACGGCTTCCAACCATCCGGGACGACCACCACCGGAACCGTCGCATTGGACACCACCGCTTCCGACGTGGACCCGATCAGCAGCCGCCGGAACGTTCCCATACCCCGGCGACCGACGACCAGCATCCGGCTACCCGCTGCCGCGTCGGCCAGCGTGCGGGCCGGTGGCCCGACCAGCATCGCGGCGCGGTGGTCGAGTGCCCCCACACCGTCCAGGTAGTTCTGGACGTCGTTGACGAGCGTCTTCGAGGCGGCGTCGACGGTCTCCGGCTCCCAGGGGGTAACATCGTGAAGGCGGTCGTCGATGACGTGCACCACCTGGAGGGGCTCCTGGCGCCGCCGCGACTCCTGCAGAGCCCACTCCAGGGCACCGGTGTCCCGCCACGAACCGTCGACCCCCACATGGATGACCGGTTTCACGGCACTCACCGCAGCCACGGGTACTTGCGAACGAAGTCGGTACCGCTCCACCACTTGCCGAAACCCCACACATTGCCAGCGGCAACCAGCGCGAGCACGACCAGCGTCACGGCCCCGAGGATGTGGTCGTCCAGCACCGGGTTGTTCTCCGGCGGCAGCGCCGCCGACCACATCAACAGGTACAGCAGGCTGCCGGCCACAGCTGCGATCCGCATCCCGACACCGAAGGTCAACGCGAAACCGATCCCGGCCAGACCGACCATGAACAGCGGGCTCACCCACCAGTCGCCCACCATCGAGTGGTAGAAGTCGCCCATCGGGCCACTCGCACCCTTCAGGAACCCAGCCGTCACATCGCCCCCGTCGACCCAGCCCCGGCCGGACTTCGTCGCGTAACCGAGACCGAACAACTTGTCGAAGAAGGCCCACAAGAACGTCAGGCCGAACGCGATCCGCAGCACCGCGAGCGCGCGACCGGCCGCCGTGGAGATGATCGGATGCGTGTCAGGCTCCACCGCCGGAGCGGGGAGATCGCGCCGGTGCGGCGTGGTGGTCATGGTGTCGTCCCTTCCTTGATTTCCGACACTTCGATCGTCCGATCTCCGGCCGGCATCGAGCAGAGTCGTTGTCACCTCACCTGCACGAGTCGAAGGGCCCGTCGAACCCGGGACGTATGCCGTTGTCCGCCACCCCCACGGCGAGCGGATGCTGGAAGCGAGAAGCCGGCCGAGCTCTCTTCGACGAACAGGAGGTCATCTCATGACGACGACACAGCCTGCCCCGATCGTGATCGGGTACGACGGCTCACCGGGCAGCGTGTCCGCCCTGCACTGGGCGGCTGACGCCGCCGACCGCGCCCTGGCCCCGCTCCGGATCGTCGAGGCCTTCGAGGTCGTCATCGTCACCCGCCCGTCGCCGGGTCACGTCGTACCGCTCGAAGCGGTGCGGACCGCACGCCAGGCGACTCTGGAGAAGCTGGCCGCGAGCATCCGTGACGAGCATCCTGGCCTCGAGGTGCAGACCAGCCTCGTCGGTGGACCTGCTGCGGGCACCCTGCTCGACGCCGCCCAGGACGCCCGCCTCGTCGTACTCGGCTCCCGCGGTCACGGCGGGTGGAGCGGACTGCTGGTCGGATCGGTCGCGGTCCAGGTGACGACGCACGCCGAATGCCCGGTCGTGGTGATCCCGCACGACCTGCGGCGGCACGCACAGGAAGGGCCGACGGTCGTCGTCGGGGTCGACGGCTCCAAGGCATCGGCGAACGCCGTCGACTTCGCCTTCGGCCAGGCCGACGCGCTGCAGGCCAAGGTCGTGGCACTGCACGCGTGGACCAGCCCGTTCCTCACCTACGCCGACGGCGCCTCGATGCTGCAGTTCGACGAGGACAAGATCCGCGAGGAATCCCGGCTGCTGGTCGCCGAGTCCGTGGCCGGCGCGGCAGCCGACCACCCCGATGTGGAATGGACGACCGAACTGGTCACCGGCTCCGCCGCGCAGGCGCTCGTACGCCGAGCCGAGTCCGCCGACCTGGTCGTCGTCGGCTCCCGCGGCCGCGGCGGCTTCACCGGCCTCCTGCTCGGCTCCGTCAGCCAGAGTGTCCTGCACCACGCCCACTGCCCGATCGCCATCGTCCGTTAGCGCGAAAGAAGCCCGCGGTCCACGGCGCCTCGCCGTGGACCGCGGGCGTTCGTGCTCAGAACCCCTGGTCGCCGAAGAGCGCGACCTTGAGCGCACCGGTGGTGGCCGGTGCCGAGAACACGTCGTACGCGTCCTGCATCTCGTCGAGGCCGAAGCGGTGGGTGATCAGCCCCGGCAGCTGCAGGCGGCCCGCCGCCAGCATCGACAGCAGCCGCGGCGTCGAGAACGTGTCGACCAGCCCCGTCGTGATCGTGACGTTCTTGATCCACAGGTCCTCGAGGTGCAGCGTCGCCGGCGCGCCGTGCACACCGACGTTCGCGACCGTGCCACCCGGGCGGACGACCCGCGTGCAGAGCTCGAACGTCGCCGGGATGCCGACCGCTTCGATCGCCACGTCGGCGCCCAGTCCGCCGGTCAGCTCCCGGACCTTCGCCTCGACGTCCTCGTCCGGGCCGAGCGCCAGATCGGCGCCGCGTTCGAGCGCGGCTTTGCGCCGCGAGTCGGCGGCATCGACGACCACGATGCGCGACGGTGTGAACAGCTTGCTGGTGGCGAGCGCCGCCAGGCCGATCGGTCCGGCGCCGACGATCACCACGGTGTCGCCCGGCGCGACCTGGCCGTTCAGTACGCCGACCTCGTAGGACGTCGGGAGGATGTCGGCCAGCAGCACGGCCTCCTCGTTGCTGACGTTGTCCGGCAGCTTGTAGACCGACCGGTCGGCGAACGGGACCCGGACCTGCTCGGCCTGGGTACCGTCGATCAAGTGGCCCAGGATCCAGCCGCCGCCACCGAGGCACTGACCGTAGTGACCCTCCCGGCAGTACTCGCAGCGGCCGCAGGCGGTGATGCACGAGATCAGGACCCGGTCGCCGACCGCCACGCCCCGGACGCCGGCACCGACGGCCGTGATCGTGCCGACCGCCTCGTGACCGAGGATCCGGCCCGGCTCGACGGTCGGTACGTCACCTTTCAGGATGTGCAGGTCGGTGCCGCAGATCGTCACCGCGTCCACCCGCACGATCGCGTCCTCAGGGTCCTGGATCACCGGGTCCGGCACCTCACGCCAGCTCCGCTGCCCCGGACCGTTGTAGACCAACGCCTTCATCACAACCTCCTCGAACGAGCCTTGTCACTCTCGACACTCGTCCACCCGGTCGTCGCTCACACCGGCCGAACAGCCCGCTGAGCCGGGACCTTCGGTCCTGCCGAAGCCGCCGTGGCCCGCCTTCACTGGAAGTGCCGGAGGAGGTGCCATGACCAACGAACTGCCCATGCTCGTCGGAATCGACGGATCTCGCGACGGTCTGATCGCGTTGAGCTGGGCCGCCGCGTACGCCGAGCTGTACCACGCACCACTCCATGTCGTGCATGTCCTGGACGACAGCCGCGACGACGTCGGCAGGCCACCGGCCGACGGGGTCGACGACGGCAGCGAGGTGCTGGACGACGCGCTGGTGGAGCTCGGCCGCCGCGACTTCCGCGACGCGACCCTCGACGTCCGGCACGGACATCCGGCCCAGGTGCTCCTCGACCTCTCCGCGAGCTCCCAGGCGCTGGTCGTCGGCCGGCGCGGCCTGGGCGGCTTCGCCGAACTGGTCCTCGGCTCGACGTCCCAGGTGTGCACGGCGCTGGCCGTGAACGTCCCCCTCATCGTGGTCCCCGACACCTGGGATCCGGCCGCGCCCGCCTGGAAGCGGATCGTCGTCGGTGTCGACGGCTCGCTCGAGGGGCAGGACGCGTTGCGCTTCGGCTTCGAACTGGCGCAGGCGACCGGCGCGGAGATTCTCTGCGTGCACGCGATCGAGCGCGGGGGAACCGCGCCCGACCCTCGCAGCTGGTTCCACCCGGCCCAGCCGCCCCCGATCGACTCGGCCGACGAGCTGCTCTCGCAGACCCTCGGCGGCTGGACGGCGAAGTACCCCGACGTCAGCGTCCACAGTCGCGGCGTCGCCGACCCCCCGGTCCTCGTCCTGGCCCGCGAGTCCCAGGCCGCCGACCTCGTGGTGGTCGGCGGCGTCGGCCGCACGGCGTTCTCCGAACTGCGCCTCGGCTCCGTCGCGCGAAGTCTGCTCTTCCACTCGCACTGCCCGGTCGCCGTCATCCACCGCGCCGAGTCCTGACATGGATCAGGTGATCCGGACCCGCAACCTGACCAAGCGGTTCGGTCGCCGAACCGCGCTCGACCGACTGAGTCTCGACGTACCGCGCGGTGTCGTGTTCGGGTACGTCGGCCCGGACGGCGCCGGCAAGACGACCACCGTCCGGCTGCTGGCCGGACTCGCCCGCCCGTCGGCAGGCTCCGCGATGGTGTTCGGCTTCGACGCCGCCGACCGGTACGAAGCGGTACAGCGCCGGATCGGTTACCTGCCGGGCGACTTCGCCGCCTACCCCGACCTGACCGGCGCGCAGTACCTCGACTACTTCGCGCACCTCTACGGAGGTGTCGAGAGGTCCCGCGGCGAGCTGCTGGCACAGCGGTTCCGCCTGGACCTCCGCGTCCGGATCGGAACGCTGTCGCGCGGGAACCGGCAGCAGCTCGGCATCGTGCAGGCGTTCCTGCACGACCCCGAGCTGCTGATCCTCGACGAGCCGGTCACCGGCCTGGACGACCCGGCGCGAGACGAGTTCCGTCAACTGCTGCGGGAGACACGGGACGCCGGCCGAACCGTCTTCCTCACCTCGCACTCACCGTCCGAGGTCGAGGCAGTCGCCGACACCATCGCGTTCCTGCGCGCCGGCCGGTTGCTCGACGCCGCTGGGGACCAGGAGCGAACACCATGTTCCGTACCGTCTACCTGAAGTCGCTGTACGACGCCCGCCGTGGTCTGCTCGGCTGGTCGGCGGCGATCGTCGCGCTGGTCCTGGTCGAGTGCGCGCTGTGGCCGGCGGTCCGCGACCTGCGCGGGCCGAACACCGGCGCCGGCTTCCTCAACCACCAGTTGTTCACTCTCGTGCTCCCCGCGCTGTTCGTGGCCTACGGCGTCGGGCACGGCGCCCGCACGCTCGCGGGCGAGGCGGAGCGAGGCACGCTCGAACTGTTGTTCGCGACCCCTGTCTCCGGAGCCCGCATCGTCTGCGAGAAGGCGCTCGCACTGGCGTCCTCGGTCGCGGTGCTCGGACTCGCGGTGTTCGCCGCCACCACTGCCGGCAGCGAGATCTTCGCCCTCGGGATCACCGCGGCCGACGCGGCGGGCGGTGCCCTGGCGACAACCCTGCTCGGCCTCGAGTACGGCGTCCTCGCGCTGGCCGTCGGCGCGCTCACCGGCCGCCGCTCGGCCGCTGTCGGCGTTGCCGCTGCCGCAGCGACCGCGGCCTACCTCGTCCACATCGCGGGCGATGCCGTTCCACGGCTCGCATCGTGGCAGCCCTACTCCCCTGTCCATCAGGCCATCGGCAACGGACCGCTCGGAGCCGGCCTCCAGCTCAGCTACCTCTGGCTGCTCGCCGGCGCTGCCGGTCTCCTCATCGTTGCCCTTCCGGCCCTCGACGGCCGCGACATCTCGACCAGCAGGTGACGCGATGACCGACCGCCGCCGCCTCGCCGCCGCCGTTCCGCTCGGCATCCTGCTCGCGCTGCACGCGGCGTTCCTTGCCGCCAGCAACCTCATCCCGCTCCGGCCGATGACGGCCGCGACATTGATCCTCTCCGGCGCGATCACCCTCCTGCTCGCGGACGACCGCGACCCACCGCGCGTCGCCTGGCTCACCCCGGTCTTCGCCCTGCCGGCAACGGTCTGCTCGGTCCTCGCCCTGGTGCTGCGGGCCGAGCTGCTGTTGTCGGTCGCGGTCGCGAGCATGCTCACCCTCTGGATCGTTCAGCTGTCCAGGCTTCTCGGGCGGAGACGCGACAGGGCGGGTGAGCTGCTGCATCAGCTCACCCGCCGGTCGGTCGGTCAGTAGAAGATGGCGCCCGGGGCCCGGGACAGGTCGTCGACGACCCAGGTCAACTTGTTGCGTACGGCCACGACTCCGTCGACGCCGGTTGTGAGGTGTTCGGCGAAGGCGGCGGTACTGTGCTTCTCCACCTGGCCTGACAGTGTGACCACGCCCTCCAGTACGGACACTTCCACTGCCCGCGGGTCGTCCCACAGGTGGCGATCGATGACGTCACGCCGTACCCGTGCGACCGTCTCCTGATCCGTCGCGAGGTAAGCGCTGAGGAGATCCGAACGGGTCACGACACCGACGAGCTTGTCGCCGTCGGTCACCACCAGACGGGTCAGCCCACGAGCAGCCATCAACCGCGCCGCCTCGTCCAGCGTGCATCCGCCTTCGACGGTCACTGCCGGACTGGTCATCAACTGGCCGGCGGTCAACGCCTCGGCTTTCGCCTGGTGCCTGCGACGCGACCAGCGCGGCCGGTGGACCCGCTGGAACTCCTCCTTGCGCAGCAGATCCGTTTCGGACACGACACCGGCCACCCCGCCGTACACGTCGCGGACCGGCACCGCACTGATGTGATGCTCGGCCAGGATCGCGGCGACCGCCTTGAACGGGGTGTCCTCCGCGACCGTGACGACGTCCTTCGTCATCACGTCGGAAACCGTCAGGTAGTGCCGCATCATGACTCCTTCGGCCGGCGGACGATCGCCACCGGCGAGTCCGCGTGGTGCAACAGACTCTGACTGACGGACCCCAGCAGCAGGCCCGTCACGCCGCCGCGGCCGCGGGAGCCGACGACGACCAGTGAGGCGTCCGCCGACATCTTGTTCAGCTGCGCACTGGCCCGGCCCGCCAGGACCGCGGCACGCGCCAGCACCGTCGGGAACTTCCGGCGGTACGGCTCGAGGCTCTCCGCCAGCCAGTTCTTCAGCAGCGCCTCGGTGCTCCCGATCGATGCCGCGTGTTCTGCCTGCGGTTGCCAGCAGTACACCACCCGGAGCGGCTCTCCGGTCCGCGCGGCCTCCTCGAACGCGAACGCCACCGCGTCCTCGGAGTCCGGCGACCCGTCGGTCCCCACGACGATCGTCCCGGCCCGGCGTTCACCCCGAACCACGACCACCGGGCAGGGCGCCTTCGCGGCCAGAGCCGTCGCCACCGACCCGAGGAACGCGGCCGCCATCTTGTTCGGCGACCGGCTGCCGACCACGACCATCTCGGCGCCGTCGGCCTCGATCAGCAGCGCCCGCGCCGGGTCCTCGTCCGCGAGCCACCCGGACGCGCCGTCGTACCCGAGCCGGTCCCGCGCGTACTGCACCGCCTCGTCCAGCTCATGCTGCAGCGTGCCCAGTGGCATCGGCGGCGGTACGTAGCCGGCCATACTGACCGCCGGCCAGCGCTTGAGATCGGCGAGGTAGGCCCGCACGACCCGGACCGGCAGCTCGCGCTGCTCGGCCGCGTCCACGGCCCACCGCAGCGCGATCTGCGCCTCGGGCGTGTCGTCCACACCCACGAGGATGTACTTCTTCATCACTACCGTTCCCTTCATTGGCTGGGGTGCTGGACGAGGATTTCCTTCAACCCGTCGATGAAGTCCAGCGATTCGTCGTATCCGCGCTGCCACACGTTCCGCCCGAAGATCAGGCCCAGGCCGCCGGCGTCCATCGCCTGTTCGGCCTTGCGGTACATGGCCTCGTCGCCGGCGCGCTCCCCACCCGACACCAGCACCAGGGTGCGGTTCGCCGAGCGGACCACGCCGTCGATCGCCTGCTGCGCGGAGAAGTTCTCGTCGTACGGCCGCTTGACCCGGTCGCGCTTGTCCGGATGCGGGAAGTTCACCTTCACCACGTCCGCGCCCAGCTCGCTCGCCACCCGCGCCGCGTAGTCGACGGCGTAGAACGAGTCCTTGCCGCCCTTCGCCTCGATCGCCTCGCCGCGCGGGTACGCCCAGACGATCAGCGGCATCCCGAGCCGCTGCGCGTCGGCGCGGATCGTGCGGTACTGCGCGAAGTCGGCCTCCTGCGCCGGCGACCCGACGTACAGCGTGTAGCCGACCGCGTCCGCACCCAGCCGGACCGCGTCCTCGACACTCGCGTGCACGGGTGACAGCGCGGCCGCGTCGGACGGGATGTCGGTCTTGCCGTTCAGCTTCAGGATCAGCGGGATCTCGCCGGCGTAGTCCCAGAAGAACTTCTCCGCGAGCCCGATCTGGATCGCGACGCCGTTGAACTCCCCGGCGATCGCGAGCTTCATGACGTACCGCGGATCGGACGCCTTCGGGTTCGCGAAGAAGTCCCGCGGCCCGTGCTCGAGGCCCTGGTCGTACGGCAGGAACAACGCCGTGCCGTTCCGCAGGCCGTGGTCGAACAGGATCCTGTGCAGCCGGGCCTTCTTCCCCGTGCTCAGGCCGAGTTCGTTCAGTGCTGCGCGCTTCTGCATGATCATCAACTCCTGGTACCAATCTCGCCGGAACGGGACCGCCGCGGCAGAGCCGTCGGCCCTTGATCCACAGGGACCTTCGGCTACCGGCCGACGTCGAGCCGCTGCTGCCGATCACCGGGGAACGCCACCGGCACCGGCACGAAGCCGTTCGACCGCTCGGCCTCGGCCACGTTCTGCTTCACCGCGAAGAAGCTGTCCGGCGTCACCGAGATCGAGTCGATGCCGGCGTGCACCAGGAACGTCGCGAAGCCCGGGTCGTCGCTGGGCCGCTGCCCGCACAACCCGACCTTGCGGCCGGCCCGGTGCGCGGTCCGGATCAGGTGCTCGATGCTCCGGGCGAGCGCCGGGTCGCGTTCGTCGAACAAGGCGGCGAGGGTGTCGGAGTCCCGGTCGACGCCCAGCGTCAACTGGGTGAGGTCGTTGCTGCCGATCGAGAAGCCGTCGAAGCGTTCCGCGAACTCGTCCGCCAGGATGATGTTCGCCGGGATCTCCGCCATCACGTACACCTGTAGCCCGTTGTCCCCACGCCCCAGCCCCTCCGCCGCCATCACCTCGAGCACCTGGTGCGCCTCACCGATCGTCCGGCAGAACGGGATCATCACCACGACGTTCGTCAGGCCCAGCTCCTCGCGGACCTTGCGCAGCGCGCGGCACTCCAACGCGAAGCCCTCGCGGTACCCGGCGCTGTAGTACCGGCTCGCGCCCCGCCAGCCGATCATCGGGTTCTCCTCGGCCGGTTCGAAACCCGAGCCGCCGATCAGGCGCGCGTACTCGTTGGTCTTGAAGTCGCTCGTCCGCACGATCACCGGATCCGGCCAGCGGGAGGCCGCGATCCGCGCGATGCCCTCCGCGAGCCGGTCGACCAGATACGCCTCCCGGTCGACCGCACCACCGGTCGCGGCGTCGACCTGCCGCCGGACCTCGGCGTCGAGCGTGTCGTAGTGGATCAGCGCCATCGGATGCACCTTGATGTGGTTGCTCACCACGAACTCGATCCGCACCAGGCCGACACCGTCCGCGGGCAGCCGCCACCACCGGAACGCGGCCGCCGGGTCCGCGAGATTCAGCAGCACCTTCGTGCGGGTCCGCGGCAGCTGCCCGAGGTCGAGGTCCGTGACGTCGTACTCCAGCACGCCCTCGTAGACGACGCCACGCTCGCCTTCGGCACACGACACGGTGATCTGCTCACCGTCGCGGAGATCCGTGGTGGCCGACGCGGTGCCGACGATCGCCGGGACGCCGAGCTCGCGGCTGACGATCGCGGCGTGCGAGGTCCGGCCGCCGTGGTCGGTGACGATCGCCGCCGCCCGGCGCATGATCGGCTCCCAGTCCGGGTCGGTGATCCGGGTCACCAGGATCGAGCCGTCCACGAACCTGCCGATGTCCGCCGGCGAGTCCAGCAGGCACACGCGGCCGTCCGCGATCGCCTCGCCGACCGCCAGCCCCCGCACGAGCTCCCGCCCGGTCTCCTTGAGGCGGTACGACCGCAGCGACGCGGCCTCCCGCCGGGCCTGCACGGTCTCCGGCCGCGCCTGGACCAGGAACAGCTCACCGGTCCGGCCGTCCTTCGCCCATTCGATGTCCATCGGCCGGCCGTAGTGGTTCTCGACCGCGAGGCCCCACCGCGCCAGGCGCAGGACGTCGTCGTCGTCCAGAGCCGCCCGGTCGCGCTCGCCGGGTGTCGTCGGAACCGTGACCGTGCCGCCGGACTCGCCGTACACGACCTTGATCTCCTTCGCACCGCGGCGGCGCGACAGGATCGGCCGCAACTCGCCGTCACCGATCTTCGGCTTGAAGACCAGGTACTCGTCCGGGTCGACCTGACCGCTGACCACCGACTCCCCCAGTCCCCAGGCCGCGCTGATCTGGACGACACCGGGAAAGCCGCTGTCGCTGTCGAGCGTGAACATGACACCGGAGCTGCCGAGGTCGGATCGCACCATCCGCTGTACGCCGATCGACAGCGCGACCGCGGAGTGATCGAAGCCGCGCTCCTCCCGGTAGCTGATGGCCCGGTCGGTGAACAGTGAGGCGTAGCAGCGCCGGCAGGCGTCGAGCAGCTCGGCGAGGGTCCGGATGTTCAGGAACGTCTCCTGCTGACCCGCGAAGCTCGCGTCCGGGAGGTCCTCCGCGGTCGCGCTGCTGCGGACCGCGACCTCGGTGCCGTCACCACCGAGCCGTTCGTACGCTGCCGTGAGGTCCGCCACCAGACCGGCCGGCAGCTCGGCCGCGCCGAACGCCGCCCGGATCGCCGAACCGACCGACGCGAGATCCGCCTTCCCCCAGTACCGGCGGATCTGCCGCGCGATCACCGGGCCCAGGCCGGCAGTGCCGACGTACTCCCGGTACGCCGCCGCGGTCGTGGCGAAGCCCTCCGGAACTTTGATGCCCTGGGCACCCAACTCGCGGAGCATGATCCCGAGCGACGCGTTCTTCCCGCCCACCGTGGCCAGATCGGTACCGGCCGCATCCGTCAGCCAGACGACCCTCGGCTCGTCCATCAGGCTCTCCTTCGGTCGTGGTCCGCGGTGCCGGGAGCGGGCGGCCTGGAGCCGGGACAGCGGGCGTTCGCGGAGGTCGGTGAGCTGCCGCCGCAGCCGGTCCGCCGCCTCGTCGATCGCCGCGTTCAGCTCCGCGGCCGCCACGTGGACGTGCACGGCCCGGCCGGCCACAGCGGCCTCCACCTCGACACCCGCAGGCGTCGGATGCGCCGGATTCGCGGCCACCCCCAGCACGACATGCACCTGCTCGACCCGGCCGGGCGCCCGGCCGACGACATGCCGGATCTTCCTGAGCGCATACTCCGCCCCTGTTTCCGGCACCACTCCACGAACCGTCACCCATACATTCGCAGTACGCTCGTCCATACCTCCACCGTCCGCTGCGGATCGGCGCTCCAGCAGGGCCAAACGTCCCGCGCCCCGTGGGACTCAGAAGCGTTCGCGGAGCATCGTGATCGCTCCGCTCGGGCATTCGGCCGCGCAGAGGCCGCAGCCTTTGCAGAAGTCGAGGTCGATCTCGTAGCCCTGGCCGGGGCCGAGCTTGATGATGGCGTTGTCGGGGCACATGCCGAAGCAGTTGTCGCACTCGAGGCAGTTGCCGCAGGACATGCAGCGGCGCGCCTCGAAGAGTGCGTTCTCCGGTGTGAGACCACCGGTGACCTCGTCGAAGGTGCTGATCCGGCGCGCGACGTCGAGCTGCGGCCGCAGGGTCGCCGGCGCGTCCGCGTAGTACCAGGTGTTCAGGCGGTCGTACGACGCCAACTCGGGGCGGTCCGGGTGCTCGTACGTCGTACCGCGCAGCCAGGCGTCGATGTTCCGGGCGGCCTGCTTGCCGTGCCCCACGGCGACCGTGACCGTCCGCTCCCCCGGGACCATGTCGCCACCGGCGAACAACCCGGCGTGCCCGGTCATCATCCGTCCGTCGACCTGCACGACCCCGTCCGCGACCGTCACGCCGGGCAGGTCGCGGACCAGCGCCAGGTCGGCCTGCTGTCCGAGTGCGAGCACCACGGCGTCCGCGTCGAGTTCCTCGAACTCGCCCGTCGGCTGCGGGAACCCTGTCTCGTCGAGCCGCATCTTCTCGATCAGGACGTGATCCTGCCCGGCATACACGATGGTCGACAGCCAGCGCATCCGGATCCCCTCGTCCAGCGCTTCCCGGACCTCGATGTCGTGGGCCGGCATCCGCTCCCGCGTACGGCGGTACACCACCACCGCGTCCGCCGCACCGAGCCGCCGCGCGGTCCGGGCCACGTCCATCGCCGTGTTGCCACCGCCGTACACCGCGACCCGCCGGCCCAGCAACGGCTCCTCGCCCTTCTCCAGGCCGGCGAGCAACGAGACCGCGTCCACGATCCGCGCCGAGTCGCTCGCCGGGATGTCCGCACGCCGCCCGACGTGCGCGCCGACCGCCAGGAAGACCGCGTCGAACTCACCGAGCGCACCGTCCAGGTCGGTCACCGGCGTACGGAGCTCGAGCCGGACACCCAGGTCGGCGATCCGCTGGATCTCGGCGTCCACCACCTCCCGCGGCAGCCGGTAGGACGGGATGCCGTACCGCATCATGCCGCCCGCTTCCGGCGAGTCGTCCCGCACGGTCACCTGATGGCCGCGCAGCGCCAAGTGGTACGCCGCCGACAACCCGGACGGTCCGGCCCCGACCACGAGCACGCTCTTGCCGCTCGGCGGAGCGTCCACCGTCACGGACCAGCCCTGCTCGATCGCCTGGTCGCCCAGGAACCGCTCGACCGAGTTGATCCCGACGGGTGCGTCCAGCGTCGCCCGGTTGCAGGCCGTCTCGCACGGCCGGTAGCAGACCCGCCCCATGATCCCCGGGAACGGGTTGTCGACCATGAGCTGCCGCCAGGCGGCCTCGTAGTCGCCTTCCTCGGCCCGCGCGAGCCACTCCTGGACGTTCTCGCCGGCCGGGCACGCGTCGTTGCACGGCGGCATCCGGTCCAGGTAGACCGGGCGCTCGGTCCGCCAGGAGCCGGTCTTGTTGGCCAGGCTGGATCCGACGTCGAGGGTGATCGCATAGGGGTGCTTGGTTGCCTCGGACATCTAACTCACCTCGTGGGACTCGACCAGGCCGAAGGTGCGGATGTTCCGGTCGGCCTCGGCCTGGAGCCTGCCGATCACGTCCTCGCGCACCGGGTCCGCGAACAGGTGCGCGAAGCGTCCCTGCGGCCGCAGGTACTCGGCCACCGGACGCACCCGGCGGATCCGCGTCACGTCGGTCAGTTCTCCGTCGAGCGCCTCGAACACCGGGAAGATCCCGGTCTCCTGGGCCAGTCGCGCGACCCGGATCGTCTCGTCGGAGCCGGTCCGCCAGCCGAGCGGGCACGGCACCAGGACATGCAGGTACCGCGCGCCGTGGAACTCCATCGCCCGGGACGCCTTGTACTCGAGGTCGCGCAGGTCGGCGACGGTCGCCGTCGCGACGTACGGGATCCGGTGCGCCATCGCGATCAGCGGCAGGCTCTTGCCCTGTCCGAACGAGTTCCCGGCCGGCGTCGTGGTCGTCACCGCGCCGTGCGGCGTCGCTCCCGACCGCTGGACCCCGGTGTTCATGTACCCGCCGTTGTCGTAGCAGACATACAGGACGTCGTCGTTGCGCTCGAACATCCCCGACAGGCACGCCAGACCGATGTCGACGGTGCCGCCGTCGCCGCCCTGCCCGACGACCCGCACGTCGGTCCGCCCCTTCACCTTCAGCGCGGCGGCGACCCCGGTCGCGACGGCAGCAGCGTTCCCGAACAGCGAGTGCAACCACGGCACCTGCCAGGACGACTCCGGGTACGGCGTCGAGAAGACCTCCAGGCATCCGGTGGCGTTGACCGTCACGGCACGGTTGCCGGTGGCACGCATCACGGCGTCGAGCACGTACCGGGCCCCGAGGGCCTCGCCGCAGCCCTGACAGGCGCGGTGGCCCTTGGTGAGCGCGTTCGTCCGTCCGGAGTCGGCCTGCACCGACCGCCGGCCGGGGTCGAGCAGCCGGTTCCCGACCGCGAAACTGCCGGTCTGGTAGAACTTGATCCGTTGCACTGGCATGGCTCGATCCCCTCAGCTCAGCTCGCGCTCGACCACGTCGCGCTTGAGATCCAGGAAGGTCAGCGGCTCGAGCCGATCGGCCACGGCGTCGGCGAGCAGGCCACGCAACGACCCGCGCGTGATCGGCCGGCCGCCGAGACCGGCGATCACCGTCCTGATCGGCTTGTCCGGGACGCTGCCCCGCACGTCCGCCGTGACGATGCCGCCCATGCCGAGCCCGAGAGCCCGCTCCAGCACGATCACTCGCCGCGCCCCGCGAAGGGCCGCTCGCACCGCGCGGTACGGGAAGGGCCGGTACGTCGTGAGGCCCAGGACGCCGATCTTGTGGCCCTCGGCGCGTATTTCGTCGACGGTGTCCTTCAGCGTGCCCAGCACCGAACCGAGCGCGACCACGACGGTCTCCGCCCCCAGACACCCGTACGGCCGGACCAGTCCGCCACTGCTGCGCCAGAACGCCGTCGCGAACTCGTCCGCCACCCGCGGGATGACCGTCAGCGCCCGCCGGTGCTTCTCGTGGGCCAGGTACCGGACTTCTGTGAACGCGTCAGGCCCCACCATGGCCCCGATCGTCATCGGATCCCGCGGATCCAGCACCTGTCGTGGCTCGAAGGGTGGCAGGAACGCGTCAACCTGCTCCTGCGACGGTAGCTCGATGCCCTCGACCGCATGAGTCAGCACGAACCCGTCCATGCACACCATCACCGGCAGCGAGAGTTCCTCGGCGATCCGGAACGCCTGGACGTGCAGGTCGGCCGCCTCCTGGTTGCTCTCGGCGTACAGCTGGATCCACCCGGAGTCGCGCTGCGACAGCGAGTCGCTCTGGTCGTTCCAGATGTTGATCGGGGCGCCGATCGCGCGGTTCGCGACCGTCATGACGATCGGCAGACCGAGGCCGGACGCGTTGTAGAGCGCCTCCGCCATGTACAGCAGCCCCTGGCTGGCGGTCGCCGTGTAGGCACGTGCTCCGGCCGCGGACGCTCCGATGGCGACGGACATCGCGCCGAACTCCGACTCGACGTTCACGAACTCGCACGGCGTCAGCTCGCCCGAGGCGACCAGCGAGCTCAGCGCCTCGACGATGTGCGTCTGGGGCGAGATCGGATAGGCGCAGACCACCTCGGGCCGGCATCGCGCGACGGTCTCGGCGATCGCGCGCGAGCCTTCAATCTGTGACCGCATGACCCACCTCCTCGAGGGACCGGTCGTAGGCCTCCCGGATCGCCGCGACGTTGCCCGCTGCGACGGTTCCGGAGAACCGCTGCCACACGGCTGCCACGACGGATTCGACCCGCACCTGCCCGGTGAGGGCGGCGAACGCGCCCAGCAGGACGGCACCGGGCAACGGGCGCCCGAGATGAGTGATCGCCAGCTCGGTCGCCGGCACGGTCAGCACGCGCCGGCCGAACGCCACCAGACCGAGATCGGTCGGCGATCGTGAGGTGTTGACGAGCAGGCAGCCGTCGGGCCGGAGACCGGCCAGGACGTCAGGCTGGTGAATCAGCGTGGCGTCCTGGACGAGCACCGCGTCCGGCGCGGCGATCGGCTCGTGACTGCGGATCGGGTGGTCGTCGATCCGGCAGAAGCCGACCACCGGCGCGCCGGTCCGCTCCGACCCGAAGGTCGGGAACGCCTGCGCCTGCCGGTCCTCGAGGAACGCGGCGACCGACAGCAGCTCGGCCGTCGTCACCACACCCTGGCCACCGCGCCCGTGAATCCGTACTTCGTACATCGTGCTCACCCGAGCTGTGGTTCGAGGACGGAACGACCGCGGGCCCGGACGACGATCTCGGGCGCCACACCCGGCCGGGCCTCCAGGACGTACAGCTCGCCGGACGTTCCGTCCTTGGCCCACTCGAGCGTCGTCGGCCGCCGGAAGTGCTCGTCGGCCGCGACCGACCACCGGGCGAGCTCCTGAAGGTCCTGATCGGCCAGGACGAAGGCTGTCCGCTCGGCCGCTGTCGTCGGCACGGTGCGGACGCCGTAGGGATCGGCGTACACGGTCTTGGCCGGCTTGGCGCCGCGGTGCTTCACGATCATCGGGCGCGGCCCGGGATGAACCGAGTACTGGTCCGCCTCCGTGGGCGGCGGCTCACCGAGGCCCCAGGAGGCACGAACGCGGACGAACGTGCTCTCGCCACGGGCCGTGCCGGAGCCGCCGAGATCGGCACGCACCATCCGCTGCACGAGCACCGGCATCGCGACCTGGATGTGATCGACCGCCAGCGCCTCCCGGTTGCCGAGAGCAACTGTATTGAACAACGACGCGAAGCACCGCCGGCACGCCGCGAGCACGTCCTGGGCGTTGTCGAGGTGCAGGAAGACCTCGTCCTGCACGCCGTCGGACGGCGTCCTCGGACTGCACCGGACGGCGACCTCGGTGCCGTCGCCGCCCAGTTCCCGGTACGCCGCCAGCACCACGTCCACCACCGCGGGCGGCAGCCAGGCGTCGCGGAACGCGGAGCGGATCTCCGCCGCCGCCACAGCCAGCTCACGACCGGCCCGGAACCTCCGGATCGCCTGCGCGATCGTCGGTCCCAACCGGCTGTCGAGAACGAACTCCCGGTACGCCGCGGCTGTCACGGCGAAACCCTCCGGAACCCGGACTCCCTCCCGAGCCAGTTCGGTCAGCCGAGCAGCCTTCAACCCGACCTGCGCCGGATCCACAGCGGCTTCCGCTCCGCCGTTCAGCCGGACGACGTACTCAGGGTTCATGACGTCCTCCGCTCACAGTGAGGCGGCGACGAGCGCGGTCAGATCGACCAGTCGGCTCGTGTAGCCCCATTCGTTGTCGTACCAGCCGAAGACCTTGACGAGATGGTCCTGGACCTGGGTGAGCTGCGCGTCGAAGATGCACGACGCCGGGTCCCCGATGATGTCCCGGGACACGATCGGGTCCTCGGTGTAGCGCAGGATCCCCTTCAGCGGACCCGCTGCCGCCTCGGCGAAGGCCTGGTTCACCTGCTCCACCGTCACGGCCGTCGACAGCTCGACCGAGAGGTCGGTCAGCGAGCCGTCCTCGACCGGCACCCGCACCGCGACGCCGTCGATCTTGCCGGCCAGGTCGGGGATCACCAGACCGACCGCCCGGGCCGCGCCGGTGCTCGTCGGGATCAGGTTGGCCGCGCCGGACCGTCCGCGCCGCAGGTCCTTGTGCGGCGAATCCAGCAGCACCTGGTCGTTGGTGTAGCTGTGGATGGTCGTCATCAGCCCGCGCTCGATGCCGAACGCCCGGTGCAGCACCGACACCATCGGCGCCACGCAGTTCGTCGTACACGACGCGTTCGAGACGACGTCGTGCAGCGCGGGATCGTAGTCGTCCTCGTTGACGCCGAGCACGACCGTCGCGTCGACGTCCTTGCCCGGGACCGACAGGATCACCTTGCGGGCACCGGCGGTCAGGTGTGCGCCGGCGGCAGCCCGGGTGCGGAACTTGCCGGTCGACTCGATCACGATGTCGACGCCGGCCGCGGCCCAGTCGAGCCCGGCCGGGTCCCGCTCGGCGGTCGCCCGGACGCTGCGGCCGCCGACCGTGATCGTGTCCTCGGTGTGACCGACCTCCTCCTTCAGCGGGCCGTACGTCGAGTCGTAGCGGAGCAGGTGCGCGAGCGTCGCCGGTGTGGCGATGTCGTTGATCGCGACCACTTCGACGCCCTCGGATCGCCGTTCGAGCACACAGCGCAGGTAGTCCCGCCCGATCCGCCCGAACCCGTTGATCCCCACTCGTACGCTCATGATCGACCCTTCAGTCGGTGGTTTCCGTCCCCTTCATTCCACCCGGGCCACCGGCGGTCCCTGCAGAGTCGAAGGTCCCGGCCGCGACCGCCGGACGACCGCCAGCATCACGAGCACCAGACCCAGCACGAACGTCACGCCCGCGCTCGCCAGTACCGCGATCCACGCCCACTCCAGAGCCGGCGCGGTGACACCGACATCGGTGCGCACACTGACGTCCGGACTGCCGTCCGCGGTCATCACGACGAGCGTCCACTCGCCGTTCTCGACCGGCCAGGTGATCGTCTGCTCACCGGGACCGGACGCCTTGACCCGCCAGATCATCAGCTCGGACGGCGAGGTCGCGGGCGCGCCGCCGGCGTGCTCGACGTACGTCGTGTCGTCCGGCCCGATCGCCTTCACCGTGGTGTAGCCGACGCCGGACAGGTAGTCGCTCACGTCGGCGGACCTCGCCAGGCCGACGAACACCGGTGCGCCGTCGGTCGAGGCCACCCGGAGCCGGACGTCGCCGAACCAGCCGCGCGGGACCGTCGTCGCCCCCACGTCGATCGTGAAGTTCTCACTGACAAGCGCGTATCCCGTCGTGCTCAACGCCACCTGGTCGGAGGTCACGTATCCCGCCGCGTCCCGGCGTCCCTGGTCGAGCCAGGCCATCGCGCCACCGACCGCGAGACCCACGACCGAGGCCAGCGTCACCACGACGCCGACGACCAGTGCGACGATCCTGCCGGCCGACATCCGCGGTGCCGCCTCCCGCGGCGGTGGACCGGCGGGCGGCGGGCCGGCAGGCGGCAGCCCGGTCGGGGGCGCGCCACCCGGCGTTCCGCCGGCCGGCCGCTCACCGCCGGGCGGCGGCTCATGGAGTCGCGTCGTTCCGGGATCGTCACCACCCATGTCCAGCCGGAACGGCGGGTACTGGTCGACCATCAACCCGGCGTACGCCGCGACGCGCAGCGCCCAGCGGTTCATCCCGAGCACCAGGTCGAACACAGACCGCGGATAGCGTCCCGTGAACAGCAACACCACCGCCGCCACCAGGACGAGCAATCCGACCAGTCCGCCGCCCCAGGCCCAGGCCCGATCGTCGGCCGTCGTCGCGAACCACGTCCCGCCGCCGACGAAGAAGCCGACCACGATGTAGTGCGGGATCGCCAGCAGCCACCATTTGACCAGCACGAGGCCACGCGACAGGTGCTCCGGGTACTTCACGTCGAGATGCGCCGGATAGTCCGGGACGTCCTCGAGCGTGAACGGCGGGTACTTGTCCGTGCCCAGCGCGCCGTACGCGTAGAAGTCGACCCGCCACGTCCAGCGCAGTACCCCGACGTTGAAGTCGAAGATCCCGCGCGGATAGCGCCCGGTGAACAGGATCGCGAAGAACGCCACCAGGCTCAGCAGCGCGAACGCGATCCACAACACCGCCAGCACGAACAGGTGCGGGATCACCAGCACCCATTTCACCAACCACAACCAGCGATTCAGCCCGTCGTCGAGCGCCCCGTCCACCCGGACCGGGTACGTCGTCGTACTCATCAGACCCTCCCGTCACTTGTCCGTCGCACCCAGGGTCGAACCGGAACCACCGCGCCAGCAGGGCCGAAGGTCCCGCTCGAGGCACGTCTTGCTGCCCTGACCCGGCAGCCCGCCGCGGTGGACGGTGGAAGTGATGAGCAAGGAGGCAGTCATGGACGACAAGAAACTCGTCGACCGCACCGCACCGCCGCGGACCGACGACGAGCTGCGCGAACAGGCGGTGACCGAACTGCAGAAGCGGCGTGAGCTCGCCGGTCACCTGATGGCGTTCGTCCTGGTGAACACGTTCCTGGTGGTCATCTGGTACGTCACCGGAGCCGGCTTCTTCTGGCCGGTCTTCCCGATCTTCGGCTGGGGCATCGGCGTCGTCTTCCACACCTGGGACGTGCTGTGGCCACAGCCCACCGAGACCTCGATCCGCACCACCATGGACCGGATCGCCCGTCGCCGGTGACAGCTGCCGGAGCCGGCCACGGCCGGTTCCGGCCTACATCTGACCTACTTCTGGCCGTGGAGCCAGCGGGGGCCGACGGTGTGCCACTGGGTGTCCCAGTCCCGGGCACGGCGGCGGTCCAGCGGAAGCCTGGCCAGGCGGAACGCGCCCCACAGCAGCAGCCACGCGCCGGGGACCGCGAGGAAGCCGGCCAGCGCGCCGATCGCCGCGCTGGCCGATCGGGTGCGTGGCGCGGTCACGATGTCGCCGGACCGGTCGAGCCAGATGGTCACCTCGGCGTCGGCCGGGGTTCCCAACGGGACACTCGCGATCGCCTCGCGCTCGACGCCTTGCGGGTCGACGTACGAGACCCGAGCCTGGGACACCACGTCTCCGGGGGCGCTCGGATACCTGCGCTCGGTACTCGTCGTGGTCCGGGCCCGCACCTCGTGCAGCACCGCTCGGTGTTCCGCCGCGGACGCCTCCAGGGAGTTCCCGACGCCTGTTCCGATCGCGGCGCCGACCGGGATCATCAGCAAGCCGGCGACCAGCGCGCACCACAGCAGCGCGGCCTCCAGGCGGTCGGAGGGCCGGCGCAGCGGGTTGCGCCCGACCCCGAGACGCCGGATCTGCATGACCACCCACAACTCCCCCGAGCGTTGTCTCCCGGTGTTCATCACAGTCCCTCCTCCTGATCCGGATTTCAGACTCACCCGGCCGGCAACGCCCGGGTCAGGGCCCAAGGTCCCGATCTTCCCGGGCCGTCGGCCCGCCGTATCGTTCTGGAATGGAGCGATTGCCGAAGAAGCGGTACGAGCGGGAGCTGCTGCGGCTGCAGGCCGAGCTGGTCAAGTTGCAGGAGTGGGTGCGCGCCGAGAAGGCCCGCGTCGTCGTGGTCTTCGAGGGCCGCGACGCGGCCGGCAAGGGCAGCACGATCAAGCGCGTCACGCAGTACCTGAATCCGCGGGTCGCGCGGATCGCCGCGCTGCCCGCCCCGACCGAGCGGGAGCGGTCGCAGTGGTACTTCCAGCGGTACGTCGAACACCTGCCGGCGGCCGGCCAGATCGTGCTGTTCGACCGCAGCTGGTACAACCGGGCCGGCGTCGAGCACGTGATGGGCTTCTGCACCAACCAGGAGTACGCGCGCTTCCTCCACCAGTGCCCGATCTTCGAGCGGCTCCTGGTCGAGGACGGCGTCCTGCTGCGCAAGTACTGGTTCTCGGTCAGCGACAGCGAGCAGGAGCACCGCTTCCGCAGCCGGCTCGAGGATCCGATGCGGCGCTGGAAGCTGTCGCCGATGGACCTGGAGTCGATCACCCGCTGGGAGGACTACTCGCGCGCCAAGGACGAGATGTTCGTGCACACCGACATCCCCGAGGCGCCCTGGTACGTCGTCGAGAGCGAGGACAAACGCTCCGCCCGGATCAACATGATTGCCCACCTGCTGTCGACCATCCCGTACCACGAGGTCCAACGGCTGCCCCTGGACCTACCGCCCCGGCCGCCGTCCAAGGGCTACGAACGCCCGCCGAGGGACATGCAGACCCACGTACCCGACCACGCGGCGAACCTCCGCGCCTGACCTGCGGCAGCTCCGCCGGTAGCTCGTGACCTTCGGCCGCGGCGACGGGTCTTTGGTCTCTGCCCGTTCGCGCGCGTTGGACCGATGCTCGCGGTAACAGGATCCGCTCCCGGGCGAACGCGGTGCGCCCGCACTGCTGCCGGGCGCGGGCTGCCGGTCGGTACCGGACCTGTTGCCGGACAGGAGGCTCGTCATGGGTGCCGTCATCGCAATTCCACTGCTCACCATCGCCCTGCTCGCACTCGCCTTCGCCCTGTGGAGTCTGTACGTCGTCGCGGTCGAGACGGTCACGTTCGCCCGCTCGGCACGACGCCACGGCACCGGCGAGACCGCTGCGCACTACGAGCCCGGGGATCACCAGCACGTCTCGACCCGCCCGCTGGGAAGCGTGCCGACCGGCAAGAACTGACCGCTGCGACAGAAGTGGCCGATGCCGAGGTGATCGGCTCTGGAGGTGAACCGTGGGCGTACAGGTCAGAGCGGTGCCGTGGGTCCGGCAACTGGTGGTCGACACCGGCCGGGCCGCACGACGCAGACATGCCATCCACGGCCTCTTCGAGGTCGACGTGACCTCCGCCCGGGACGCACTCCGTCGCAACGGCGAGCCGCACCTGTTCACGGCGTTCGTGATCCATTGTGTCGCTGCCGCCGTCGCCGCGGACCCGACGGTCCAGGCGTACCGCAACCTGCGCGGCCGCGAGGTCGTGTTCGACGAGGTCGACATCGGTGTGCCGGTCGAGGTCGAGGTGGACGGCCACCCGTTCGCGTTCACGCACGTACTTCGCGACGCTGCCCCGCGGGGCGTCGAAGAGCTGTACGACGAGATCCACGCGGTCAAGACCGATCCGCGGCTGAGCCCGACGGTCCGCAAGGCGCCCTGGGTCCATGCGTATCTGTTGCTCCCCGGGTTCGTCAGAGTCGCGTTGCTCGGAGCCTTGCACCGCCTGCCGCATCGTCAGCGGGCTCTGGCCGGCACGGTGGGCGTGACCGCGGTCGGCATGTTCGGCGCCGGTGCGGGCTGGGGTGTCGGGTTCCAGCTGCACACCCTGAGCATCGTGATCGGCGGGATCGCCCGGCGGCCGGTGTTCTTCCAGGGCGTGCTCGTCGAACGCGAGTTCCTGCAGCTGACCGTCAGCGTGGACCACGACATCGTCGACGGCGCCCCGGCCGCGCGGTTCGTCGGCCGGCTCCGCGAGCTGCTCACGACCGGTGACGGGATCCACGCCACGGTCCGCTGGACGAAGCCGGCCTGAGATCTCAGACGAAGATGATCTGCGCGCCGTCGGTCTTCTCGATGAAGTCGGCGGCGCTGATGATGCCTTCGACGTCGTCGTACAGGTCGGACTCGTCGAGGTGCATCATGTCCGCGGACATCCGGCACGCCCACAGATGGCCGCCGGAGGCCACGATCTGTTCCAGGAACTCCGGTACGTCGGGCACCCCGATCTCCTGGATCTGCTTCTTCATCTGACGCGTGGCCATCGCGGTCATCCCGGGCAGGCCGCCGAGGCCCTGCGGCAGGTGCGTCGCGGTGTTGCCGAGCATGGTGAACTTCAGGTCGCGCATCCGCGACTTGGTGATCATGTCGAAGCCCCAGAAGGTGAAGAACAGATGCGTCTCCACACCTTCCCCGAGCGCGGCGTTGGCCAGGATCAGGCCCGGGTAGGCCATGTCCAGGTTGCCTTTGGAGCAGATGATCGCCAGCTTCCGGCCGGCGGTCGCCTCGTCGCCGAAGTCCGGTACCGTCAGCGGCATCGTGGTGGTCATGGTGATGTCTCCTCTCACACGCAACCGCGGGGCTTCGGCAGGCCGGCGATGTAGGCCATCTTCTTCGCCGGTTTGCCCGGGAACAGCGCGAACAGCTGCTTGACCGGGATCCCGGCCAGCGTCGACACCCGGCGCAGGGTGGCGGTCTCGCCGTGCGTCGGGTAGTCGGCGCGCAGGAAGCGGATCGCCTTCCAGTGCTCGTCGGTGAGCTCGATCCCGATCCGGGCCGCGAGCTGTCCGGCGAGTTCGTCGGTCCACTCGTCGTACTCGGTCAGGAAACCTTCGGCGTCGACATGGACTGTCGTCATGGTCGGACCTCCTCGTCCGGTCGGTGCTTGCCGCTCATCGACATCCGGCTCGGGACCGGTAGCCTGCGGCCCCGCAGCAGCGGGTGCCAGTAGATCCAGCGGAACGCGAGCTTGCCCCAGTGGTTCGCCTTCGTCTCGCGGAGCAGGGACAACGGACCGAGTCGCCCCAGCGGGAAGCGGCCGGGCAGCGGTTCGGTGTCGTAGTTGAAGTCGATCAGCAGCCCTTTGCCGTCGCCCGTTTCGACGAAGCAGTTCGCGTGGCCGTCGAAGCGGTGCGTCATCGCGACACCCGCGACGTACTGCAGGAAGTTCTCGACGAAGACCTCACTCGAGAAGTGCGCCACGGATCCGGCCTTCGAGGTCGGCAGGTCGTTGGCGTCACCCACGGCGAAGATGTCCGGGTTCGCCTTCGACTGCAGCGTGTGCTTGTCGACCGGAACGTAGTTCAGCTCGTCGCCGAGTCCGGAGGCCCCGACGAAATCCGCGCCCATGTTGAGCGGGACGGTGACCAGCAGGTCGTAGTCGATCTCGCGCTCGTCGTAGCTCACCAGGGTCTTGCGTTCGGCATCGACCCGTTCGACCAGGAAGTCGGTCTCGACCGTGATCTTGCGCTCGTCGAGCAGCCGCCCCAGGTACCGCGACGCGATCGGCTTGGTGAACGCGCCGTCCAGCGGAGTCACGTACACGAGCTCCACCTGGTCCCGCATCTCCCGCCGGCGGAAGAACGCCTCCGCGAGGAAGGTGAACTCCAGCGGCGCGACCGGGCACTTGATCGGCTGCTCGACCACGTGCACGACCAGGCGCCCGCCGGTGAACCCCTGCAGAGCCTCGCGCAGGGCGAACGCACCGTCGTAGGTGTAGAAGTCGTGGATACTGCGGCGCCACTGCGGACCTAGCATCCCCGGTGTCTGGTCCGGGCGCGGGCTGGTGCCGGTGGCAATGACCAGGTAGTCGTAACCGACCACGTCGCCGTCGAACAACCGGACCGACTTGCGCTCCGGGTCGACGCTCGCGACCTCGCCGATCAGCAACTGGACTCCGTTCCGCAGCAGTCGGCGGCGAGGTCTCAGCAGATCCTCGCGGCCGCCGAAAGGCACGAACAACAGCCCCGGCTGGTACAGGTGGTCGCGTTGCCGGTCGATCACCGTGATCCGCCACTCGTCCAGCGACAACCGGCGCCGCAGTTTGTTGGCCACCACCGTGCCGGCTGTTCCGCCGCCCAGGATCACCAACCGCTTCATCATGTCGCCCTCCAGAACGGGGGCCCGGCCGGACGCGGCCGGCCGGGCCAGGGTGTGTCAGTCGGTGTGCTCGATCGTGATCGCCCGGGTCTCGGCGGGCTTCGCCGAGATCGGCACGGTCACCTCGAGGATCCCGGCCGTGTACTTCGCGACGACCGCCTGCTCGTCGGCCCCGTCCGGCAGCAGCACCCGGCGGGTGAGCGTGCCGTAGTGGAACTCGGAGCGAGCGCCGTCGCGCTCTTCCTGCTGACGAGTCGCGGAGATGGTCAGCATCCCGTTCGCGACCTCGACCTTGATGTCCTTGTCCGGGTCCAGACCGGCCAGCTCCGCGCGGACGACGTACTTGTCCTCGTCGGTGAACTCCTCGATCCGGACGCCGCGCATCGTGGCCGGCAACCCGAACAGGCCCGGCAGGCCCTCGGCCCAGTCGAACAGGTCCGCGAACTGCCGCCTGCCGTCCCGGTGCTGCACTGTGGTCGCCATGTCGTCTCCCTTCTGTCGCCTGTCCCTGCACCTCCACCTCACCTCGCCACCGTCGACGGCAGCAGGGCCCTCCGCACCGGATCACCCCGGACTTTCGGCCCTGCCACCCCGCCGGCCGGACCGGCAGGCTGCACCGTGGGAGGGAGTGCCCCATGGACGGTGCGCGCAGGCCCCGGTCCGCCTGGCGCCGCTGGGCCTGGGCCGCGGTCTCGCTCGTCGTCGTGCTGGCCCTGGCCGAGTACGTCGTGCTCCCGCAACTCGCCCCGGCCCGGGAGTCGCTCGACCGCGTCGTGCGTCTCGACCCGGCCTGGATGATCGCCGCGGTCACCCTCGAGACTGCCTGCCTGGTGTGCTACTCGCTCTTCACCCGTGCCCTGCTCGGCCCAGGCCAGGTTCGGTTCTCCTGGATCCTGCGCACCGATGTCACGGGGTACGGCGTCAGCCACGTCGTACCTGGCGGCGCGGCGACGGCGACGGCCCTGCGCTTCCGGCTGCTGCAGGCCGGCGGCGCGCGCCCGGCCGACATCACCGCAACCATCGCGGCCGAAGCCGTCGGCTCGTACCTCGCACTCTTCCTGCTCGCCTGGCTGACGTCGATCCCCGCACTGTTCCTGCAGGACGCGGCCTCGGCGTACGTGGTGCTGTTCCTTGTCGGCCTGGTCGCCTTGGCCTGTGCGGTGCTCGGCGTCCGCGAGAGATCGGCACTCGAGCGACTCGCCGCACGCCTGCTACGCACGACCCTCCAGCGACTTCCCCACCGCACGCGGCCCTGGATCACGTCGGTCGCGATCCGGCTGCGTGGTCTCCTGGCCGATCGCGAAGTACGCAAGGCCTTCCTGACCTGGGCGACGCTCAACTGGTTGCTCGACGCGGCCGTCCTGTGGACGTTCCTCGTTGCCTACGGCTCGTTGATCAGCCCGGTGCCGTTGCTCGTCACGTACTGCGCCGCGAACCTGGCGGCCGCCGTACCCCTGACGCCGGGTGGCATCGCGGTGGTCGAGGGCATCGCGATCTCGACCCTGATCGGCTTCGGCGTCCCCGGGCAGGCCGCGGTTCTCGCCGTCCTGTCCTGGCGTCTGGTGCAGTTCTGGGGACCGGTACCCGCGGCCGGCCTGTGCTACCTCAGCCTGCAGGCGCAGAGCGCAACGGCCCACCCCAAGTAGGACCTACGCCCCATGCGCGCCGCCATCGAAGAACGGATGCTCGAAGCGCAACCGCCCACCTGAGTCGAAGGGAGCCGTCATGTCCAAGTCGTCGACCGCGGAGGTACGCCGCCAGGCCCCGGCCTCCTCCAAGGGCTGGTTCCTCTGGATGACCGGGCTGTGGATCGTGTTCTTCGTCGTGATGGGGCAGGGCCGGCTCGACGACCTGGCCGCCTGGATCCGCGACCTGCCGATCGTCGCCGAGATCCTCGTCTGGATCGTGTTCTTCCCTCAGGTCCTGGCCACCGCCGTCTGGACCAGCGACTGGTCCGAAGGACTGCGGATCACGCTGGTGGTGCTGTTCACCGTCGTGTGGACCGTGCTCTCGATCCCGCGCCCCAAGACCTCCGGACGGCGGTGATCCGATGAGATCGAGGGTTCGCGACGTCGTCGCGTTGTTGCTGCTGGTCGCCGTTCTGGTCCCGTACGCCGGGTACCTCGTCAACGGTGAGATGCCACTGATCGAGAACGCACAAGCCATGGCTTCCACCGGACTCCTGCTGGGCGGTCTCGCCTTCTGGGTGCTGCGCAGCCCGCGCGGACCGCAGCGCATCGGAAAGGTCGAGGCCGGATCGGCCGCGCTCGGCCTGACGCTGTACATCCTCACCATCGCCCTCGCGGCGACCTCCGCGGCCGAGTTCCTGCTCGCCGGCTTCATCGGCAGTCTGCTGCTCGTCTTCATCGCCGACCTCCTCGAACCGAAGCCGCGCCGATGACCGTTCAGCAGTCGTCGGTCCGCGGTCTCACGTCGGAGCAGGTCGCTCTCGCACTGGCCGAGCACGGGCCGAACACGATTCCGGCGCCGCGGCCGCCGGCGGCCTGGCGGCGGGTGCTGATGCAACTGCGCGATCCGATGATCCTGCTGCTCCTCGCCGCCGCGGTTCTCACGGCCGGTCTGCGTGACTTCACCGACCTGACGGTGATCCTGGTCGTGGTCGTGCTCAACACCACCGTCGGTGTCATCCAGGAGATCCGGGCCGAGCACGCACTCGCGGCCCTGAACCGGCTGGCCGCGCCGCACGCGACCGTACGGCGCGACGGCCGGACGACCGTCATTCCGGCGGCCGAGGTCGTGCCGGGCGACGTCGTCGTGCTGCAGGCCGGGGACGTCGTACCGGCCGACCTCGAGCTCCTGGACGCGGTGCAGCTGCAGGCCGACGAGTCCACGCTCACCGGCGAGTCCGTCCCGGTCGAGAAGGACCCGTCGGATCAGCTGTACGCCGGTACCGTCGTGACCCGAGGTCGCGGCACCGGCACCGTCACCCGGACCGGGCCGGGCAGCGCGCTGGGGCGGATCGCCGCACTCCTGTCGAACCAGCGTCCACGACCGACCCCGCTGCAGCGCAGGCTCGCCGCGCTCAGCCGGCTGCTGAGCATCATCGCCGTCGCGTTGTCCGCGATCGTCGCCGTGGCCGGGCTGCTCCGCGGGCTCCCGTTGCCTTCGATGGTCGTCACCGCGGTCAGTCTCACCGTGGCCGCCGTACCCGAGTCGCTGCCCGCCGTCGTCACGCTCGCGCTCGCCATCGGCGCCCACCGCATGGCGCAGCGCGCCGCGGTGGTCCGCAAACTCCCGGCGGTCGAGACGCTCGGCGCGGTCACCATGGTCGCCACCGACAAGACCGGCACCATCACCGAAGGCATCATGCAGGCCGAACACCTCTGGACCGAGGCCGCTGCGGCTACCGCCACCGGCACCGGCTACGACCCCGCCGGCGAGCTGCACCCTCCCTCCGGCTCGTCCCCCGCCCTCCGCTCGTCCACCGCGGGCCGACCGGCCGACCGTGCCGACGTCCGCCGACTGCTGCGGGACATTGCCTTGTGCAACGATGCCGCGCTGCGACCGCCGACCGACGAGGATCCCGGCTGGCGGGCGATCGGCGACCCCACCGAGGCCGCCCTGCTCACCCTCGTACACCGCGGATCCGTCGACCCCGCCGAGCTCCGGTCCACCCATCCACGCGTCCACGAGGTCCCGTTCGACAGCGTCCGCAAGCGAATGACCACCGTCCACCGTCTTCCCGGCCGCGACGACGTCCTTGTGATCGGCAAGGGCGCCCCGGAGGTGATGCTCGCCCCCGACGTCACGCCGTACGGCGATCTGGACCGCGCCAGAGCGGCTGCCGCGGAACTGTCGGCCTCCGGCTACCGCGTGCTCGCCGTCGCCGACAAGACGGTGCCGCCCGATGCCCCGCACACCGAGAGCGAACTGCACCTCGCCGGCCTGATCGCGATCACCGATCCCGTACGGCGCAACGCTGCCGACGTCGTCGCGACGTTCAGCCAGGCCGGCATCGGGCTGTTGCTGATCACCGGCGACGCTCCGGGGACCGCACTCGCCGTCGCGGACCGGATCGGCGTTCACGACGGCGACGTCGTGACGGGCGCCGACATCGACAGCGGCCGCGACCTCACGGCCGGGCACGTGTTCGCCCGCATCCGCCCGGAGCAGAAGCTCGACATCGTGCGCGCCTGGCAGGCGGACGGTCATGTCGTCGCGATGACCGGTGACGGCGTCAACGACGCGCCCGCCCTCCGCCGCGCCGACATCGGCGTCGCGATGGGCAGCGGCGGTACCGAGGTCGCCCGCCAAGCCGCGGATCTCGTCCTCACCGACGACAACCTCGGCACCGTCGAGGCCGCCATCGAGGAAGGGCGGCGGATCTACACCAACATCCGCACCTTCCTCCGGTACGCGCTGAGCGGTGGACTCGCCGAGGTCCTGGTGATGCTGATCGGTCCGCTGCTCGGGTTCGCCGTACCGCTGCTGCCCGGCCAGATCCTGTGGATCAACATGCTCACCCACGGCCTGCCCGGCGTCGCGATCGGCGCCGAACCCGCCGATCCCGAGACGATGCGGCAGCCGCCGCGGTCACCACAGGAACAGATCCTCGGTGCCGGCCTCTGGAAGCACATCGCCTGGACCGGCACGCTCATCGCGACGGTCACCGTCATGGCGGCCCTCTGGGCCCGGAGCGTGGGTGGTCCGTGGCAGACCATGAGCTATCTCGTTCTCGGTCTCGCCCAGCTCGGCGTCGCACTCGCTCTGCGCCGGCCGAACCCGGCCGGCGCCCGGCGCCTGCGCTTCCTCGACCTCGCGGTCGGCGGCGCGTTGATCGCCCAGGTGCTTCCGCTCGTCCTGACGCCGCTCGGCGACCTGCTCGGCCTCCGGACCGTCACCGCCACCGAGGCGCTGTACGCAGTCGCACTCGCATCGATACCAGGCCTGGCCACCGCGATCCCCCGCCTCGTCCGGCCCGCCACAGCGAGCCTCCACAGGCACTGGACCTGGTGGCGATCCGGCCACCGCCGCCCACGCCGCTGAGCCGGGTTGACCCCGCGGCTGGGCAGGAAGCGGCACGAGAAGCCGGCAGGGGTTCGCGTCAGCGGTGCAGGTGAACGCGTTCGTGGGTGATGGCTTCGATGTCGGACGCGGTGGCCTGCAGCAGTTCATGGGCCAGCGCCGACAGGGCGCGGGCGACGGCGAGTTCGTCGCCGATCTCGGCGATCTCGCTGTCGGCCGGATTCCGGCGGGCGGTGCCGCGGCCGACCAGGTGGGTCTTGTCGTTGGTGTGCAGGCGGGCCTCCGCGTGGGTGGTCCGCTCGTCCTCGTGTTCGTCCACGAAGATGTCGACGCTCCAGCGCCTTGTGGTGGTCATCGGTCCGTCCTCTCGTCCGGTTGCGGCTCTCTCGCTGTCATCGTCGGAGCACTGCCGCCGCCGGACCAGGGCCGTCCGGTCCGCCCTGACGGGAACTTCTGCCCTGTCCGGAGTGCGGGAACGGCTGTTCGCTGGAAGTGTCCGAAAGGAGTCGGCCATGAGCGACCTCGAGAAGAGCCGCGCCCAGCGCGACGCGCAACGCTCCGCCGCCCGCCGTAGGCCCAGCGGCTCGGCCACCGGCGAGCAGGCGATGATCCGCCACCTCGGCGTCGAGTTCTACCTGGAAAGCCACCGCACCGCGGGGACGCCGAAGAAGTCCGGTCCGAGCGATGCCGGCGAGGACGCGCCGGACGGACCGGCAGACCAGTGACCTTCGTCCCTTGGCTTCGGCGCCGAGTGGCAGTGCACTGGAGGTAGGCGAGAGGAGCGAGGTGAGGCATGAAGCGGCGGGGCCCTCTTCCCGCGAGCCGTGCCCGCAGTCCCGCCGCATCGCGGCGGGCTGCTCCTCTCGCCGCCGCCTCAGGAGGGATGGATGAACCAGCACCGCCCCGGGCCGGACGAGGTGCCCATCTGGATGTGGATCGCACGGATCGGCCTCTGGCTGATCGGCCTCGCGGTCATCACGATCTTCATCGCCCTGACCGTCGAACGGCTACTGAGCTGAGGCCCGGCAGCAGCGCGAGGTCAGGGCCGTTCTGGCCGTCGTCAGGGCGTGTACCCCGCCCGCACACGGCCGGCGGGGTAGACGCCCGGACGAGTGGAAACTGCCGCGATCAGTGCCAGTCGTTGTTGCGCATGGCGACACCTCCTCCGGGAGCGTCCGCCGAACCGGGCGGCCAGGTGGGGGCGACGACCTTCGGTGCGTTCTCGGCTACCCTGGTGCGACGGCAAGTGAGGCTTGTGGGGGTTACCTTCGGTGTCGAGTATCCGGCATTGGCGACTGTGGCGGCATCGTCGGCGCACCGACCGGCAGCTCGCCTGGCGGCCGGCCCGGTGGTCGCTGTGGTCCGCGCCGCGGGTGGTCGTCGGCTACGTCCTCGTCGTCGACCTGGCCGCCGTCGCCGTCCTGATCAGCACCTCGCGGCTCGTCGGCGTCCATCCGCGGGACTGGGCCTGGCTGGCCGTCCTCGCGGCCGGTTCGGCACTCCACATCGAGGGCGCGCGCGGTATCGAGCGGCTGCGCGAGATTGCCGCCGAAGGCGTGCCGTACGTCAATCTCAAAGGAATGTGGACCTTCGCCGGTGTCCTCGTCCTGCCACCAACTCTGGCCGGTCTGCTGATCGCCCTGACCTACACGCACTCATGGTTCCGCCTCCGTCGCGTCACACCGCACCGATGGATCTTCTCCGCCGCGACGATCGTCCTCGCCGGCGCGGCGGCCGGCGTCTGCCTGGTGGCGATCGCTCCCGCCAACTACCCCGGCTACCCGGGCGGCTACCTCGGACTGGTCGCGGTAACGGTCGCCGGTCTGGCGTACTGGTTCGCGAACTACGCCCTTGTCGTCGGAGCCGTACTGCTGTCGAACCCGGAGGCCAACGCCCGAGCCGCCCTGGGCCGTTTGAGCGACCAAACGATCGTCGCCGGTTCTCTCGGACTCGGGGTCGCGGCCGCCAGCCTGCTGCTGCACGATCCGTGGTTCGTGGTGGTGCTGCTCCTGACCATCCTCGGGCTGCATCGCGCGTTGCTCGTCGGGCAGTTCCAGACCGCGGCCCGGACGGACCCGCAGACCGGCCTGGCGAACAGCGTCTTCTGGCACGAGATGGCGCGCAAGGAGCTGGCCCGGGCCGAACGGACCAAAGCTCCGCTCGGGATCGTCTTCCTGGACCTCGACCATTTCAAGTCCGTCAACGACACGTACGGCCATCCCGCCGGCGACCAGGTACTGAAGGCGATCGCGAACGCGCTGCGCCGGGAGCTGCGGACCGACGACCTGGTCGGACGGTTCGGCGGCGAGGAGTTCGCCGTACTCCTGCCGGGCACCGGCCCCGCGGACACCACCGCCACCGGTGAGCGCCTCCGGCAGCGGATCGAAACCCTGCGTGTTCAGCTCAGCACCTCCACCGGCGAGGTCCGGCTGTCCGACCTGACCTGTTCGGTGGGCGCCGCGACCTACCCGGCGTCCGGCACCACGCTCGAGCAGCTGATCCTCGCGGCGGACACCGCGACGTACACGGCCAAGAACGCCGGACGTAATCGGGTCGTCACGGCACCGGACCAGTCTCCCGACTCCCCGCACGCCGCCTGATCGGCTGACCGCCGGCAGCAGGTCGGAGAGCGAGCCGGGGCGGGACCTTCGGCCCTTCGCCAGGCACCTGCCGGTGTGGACGCTGGGTCTATGTTGTTCTCGATCCGGCCTCCGCAGGCCGCGCCGAGTGAGCCCTGGTTCCGGCGGCACCCGCGCGTGGCGCTGACGGTTGCCGGCGTGCTGTTCGCGGCGATCCTGACGCTGCGGATGCTGGTCGGGGACGCAGTCGACGCGTACTCGATGCTGTACGCCCTCCCGGTGGCACTGGTCGCGATCACCTGCGGGCTCCGGTCCGGTCTGGCCGCGGGCCTGCTGGCCGTCGGGTTGATCGTCGCGTGGGTGGTGGTGCGGGACGTGCCGCTGTCCGCCATGGGCTGGGCGTCGAGAGTCGTACCGCTCCTGCTGCTCGGCCCGTTGCTCGGTGATGCGTCGGAGCGTTTGCGCCGGGCCGAAACGGAACGCCGCCGGCTGGAGGCGGCCGCGCTGCTCCAGCGCGAGGCAATCGAGATCAACGATTCCCTCGTACAAGGCATGGTCGCCGCCAAGTGGTCCCTGGAGGCCGCCAACACCGAAGCCGGCCTGCGAATCCTCGACGAGACCATCGGTCAGGCGCAGACCCTCGTCTCGGGCCTGGTCCGCAGAGCGGGTCACGGGACCCAGGTCTCCTCCCCCGGTGCCCCGGTCGCCGAGCCTCCTGGCCGTCGTCCGTAGCCGGATCAGCGAGTCACCTCGATCGTGCCGTGAGCGCCTCGTTCGGCGTCGATCATCTGGTGGGAGACGAACGAGTAGCGGCCCGGCTCGGGAATGGTCAGTTCCACGAAGCCGCCCTGACTGGGGCCCAGGGCAAGGGTTTGGCTGCCGCCGCTCGAGCCGGCACGCAGCAGCCAGGCGCCCTCGGCGTACGTCGTGCCGAACTGGCCACCGACGACGTGGAACGCACTGGAGCGGTTCGGGCCGGCGTCCAGGATCCAGATCCGTACCCGTTCGCCGGCCCGGACTCGAAGCGGCCGATGATCGTACTGGTCGGCGTAGCCGTTGAAGACCACCAGGTCCGGTCGTTCGGCGGCGAGCTTGTCCGTGTCGACTTCACCGCCGTTCCCACCGAGGTACAGCTCCGACTGCACCAGGACGTAGCTCTCGCCGACCGGTGTGAGGCCGGGCGGATCGATGACGACCGCGCCGAAGAGACCGTTGGCGATGTGCGCCGACATCGGCATCGTGGAGCAGTGGTACATCCAGATGCCCGCCCGGGTGGCCGTGAATCGGTAGACGAGCCGTCCACCAGGAGGGATCGTGCGCATCGCCTGGTCAGGTGCGCGAACGCCGGCATGGAAGTCGATCGAGTGTCCCAACTGGGAGTCGTTGACGAGCGTGATCTCGAACCGGTCGCCGACTCGTCCATGCAGGGTCGGCCCCGGCATGGTGCCGTTGTAGGTCCACAACTTCTGCCTGACACCGGGCGCGACCTCGCGTTCGACCTCGCGGAGGCGGAGCGTACGGCGATGCACGCTGCCGGGCTCCACAGGCGGCAGAACGGGGTCGTACGCGGTGAAGCCGGGCCCTGGCGTGCTGGACGTGCCGACCGTCGAATGGTCGTGCCCGGCGGCGCCGGCCGCCGCGGCCGGCAACGGCGCCGCCCGCCCGCCGAGGGCGCGGATGGTGAGCGTCATGCCCATCCGATGGTGGCCGATCACCGAACACCAGCCGGAGACGTCGCGACCGACCACACCGGCGTCCAGCCGCGTCGACGTACCAGGACGGAGCCGGCCGCTGCCCTGACCGTCGTCGAGGACCAGATCATGAACTGTGTCGGGATCGGTGTTGGTCAGCTCGATGATCAGTCGATCGCCGGCCGGGACGCTCACGACGTCCGGGTGGAAGCGCATGCCGGCCGCACTGACGCGCACCACCGTGGCGTGTCCGGTCGGAGCCACCCCTGCGGCGATCCCTTGGCTCTGGGTCCCGCCGGAGCCGGCCTGCTCGACGACGGCGCCAGCGAGCACCGCCACCGTCACCAGCGCGATCCCGGCTGCGACGGCCTGTCGCGCGCCGAATCAGTCGGCGGATCGTACGGCGCCACCCCGCTTGACCTTCAGGGAAGCGCGGATGGCGAGGATCAGCAGCGGCAGGAACGACGCAAGCGCCGCCAGTACGACCACCGAGCACGACACCCGGACGGCCGCCGGCACCGGCAACGCGGACACCAGCAAGGCCCCGTTCGCCGCGACCACTCGCGTCGCGGCAAGACGGTCCAGGACGTCGTTCGCGGCGCGTACCGGGCCAGGGCCCCCGCCGAGTGCGACCGGGATCAAGTACGACAGTGCTCCGAGCAGGAGCTGAACGCCGAACCCGGCCGCCAGGAACGGCGTGAACCAGGTGAACCTGGCATCCAGGTGAGCCCAACCGCCCGACGTGATCACGACGCCCGCCAAGGCGATGAGACAGCCGAGCAACCAGCACAGGGCGGCGAACACCGAGTACGTGGCATACGAATCCGGGGTGCTGGATCGGGCGGCTGCCACGAACGAGCGGGCCAGCACGCACAACCCTGCCAGGTACGCGAGGTACCCGAGCACGGTGATCAGCCGGACATCGGCCAGCGCCCCGCCCGCGGCCAGGACGACTCCGGACAGCAAGATCGGAAGGCCACGCCGTGCCGCTGCCTCAGCGCCGGGCGCTATCCGGGTCCGCAACATGGTCGGCCACAAGGTGACCAGCGTCCCGAGTGCGGTCAGGCCGATCCACCCCAGAAGGTTGATCGACGCGTGCGCGACCAGCAGGCGCACATGCCAGGGATCAGCCTGCACCTTCACCAGCAGCACACCGATCGTGACCCCGACCGGCAGCAGCGCTGCCGCCGCGACGTGGAACCGGACCGTCACCGCGAACCGGGCCGGAAGCGCGGCACGCAGCTGCGCCAGCAGTCCGACGCCGTGCCACCCGACAGCAACAACCACCGCGACAGCGCCGGCCAGGGTGACGAACCAGTGCGCCGCCGCCACCCCGACGGCGACACAGGCTCCCCCGACGTTCAGCATCAGCAGCCGCAGGTTCTGCTCACGACGTGCGGTCGGCCTGATCGGCGTCCGCAGGAGTGCGTCGGCGAAATGGCGGCTCCAGACCACGATCGAATGGGTGGCGGCACCGAGCAGCACGAGGTGGATCAACAGCCAGCGCGGAGCCGGAACAACGGGATGCGCCACGGCGACCACCACGGCAGCGAGCAGCCAGAAGACGACCGGGAGGTCGCGCAGCGGCCAGAAGCCACGGGACGGACGGCCGCTCATCGCGGCGCCCGTTCCACCGGCGGTACGACGAGCCGGCAGGCATCGGGCTCCGCGAACGGCAGCAGCCGACTGCCGGCCGGGTCGGCGCCGTACTCCTCGAGCGCCCCGCGGACGATTCCGAGGTGCACCGCGCAGACCACCTCCGGGTAGCGGTGCGCGGCCTCGAGCAGCGGGCACCGCGTGAGCCGCACCTGCGCCGGGGCCGCGCCGTCCTCGGGCTCGAAGCCGAGCTCGTCCAGCAGGCCGATCACGTGCCGGCGCGCGGCCTCCGGCGCGACGCGGCGCGCTCCGCGATCGCGTGCCAACTCGTGTCCCCAGTCCTCCCCCGCCGTCGCCGCGGTTTCGGCCGGCGTGTCGCTGGTCCGGACGATCGCCGCGGCCAAGGCAGCGGCCAGACCGGCGTACTCCGATCCCGTGCCCTCCCCGGCGGTCGCCGCGTACAGCCAGGCCGGGCGACCGCGGCCGGACGGCTCGGCGCGGAGGCGGCGCACCAGGCCGCGCCGGCGCAAACCGTCGAGGTGCTCGCGGACCGTGTTGGCGTGCAGCCCGGTCGCCTCGACGATCGCCGACTGCGCCAACGGCTCGGACTGGCGGCTCAGCAGGTCCAGCACCGCGGACCGGGCCACCGAGAGCCGCCGGGGCGACCGGCTGCCGTCCCGCGGTCCCCAGCCCGAACGAGGTGAGCCGGATCGCGTGTCATTTTCCACGGAGCTTAGTATAGTAAAAAATACGGGGCGGGAACGTGGGGAGAGGAACACCGACCATGAACGACGTTGTGATCGCGTCCGACCAGGGCGACGCCGCGGCGGCGGAGGCCGTCGAGCGACACCATGCCGAAATGGCTGCCGCGTTGTCGTGGCGCCGGGAGGCACTGTCCACCGCGACCGCGGCTCGCAGGTACTCCGAGGCCGACAAGGCTCAGCTCGCGCTGACCGACTGGTGCCGCTCGGAGCTCGTGCCGCATGCGCTGGCCGAGGAACAGACTCTCTACGCAGCGGCCGCCCAGCGGCCCGAGGCGCGGCTGCTGGTCGAAGCGATGCTCGCGGAGCACAAGGTGATCGTGCGGCTGGTCGACGACCTCGCGGCCGCCACGGACGTCATGACCGCCGCGGAACTGGCCCGTGCACTCGAGGTGCTGTTCGGTGCGCATCTGGCCAAGGAGAACGCGCAACTGCTGCCGCTCCTGGTCGCCGCGCCGGACGTGTCGGTCGCCGACCTGCTCGGCGGCATGCATCAACTCATCGGCCACGCGCACGCACAGGACGACGTGCAGCTCGACAGCCGCGTCATTCCCCATGCGATCCGGCACAAGACGATCTTCGACGCCCTTGACCGCCTGCACCCCGGCCAGCGCCTGGTGCTGGCGGTGTCACACGATCCGTTGCCGCTGCTCGCGCAGTTGCAGGAGCGGTCGCCGGACACCTACGTCGTGACCTACCTCGAGCAGGGACCGGAGACCTGGCGGTTGTCGTTCCTGCGCCCGAAGGACTGACGGACCAGGGACTTTCGGCCCTGTCGCCGGCACTCCCCCGATGCGGACGATGAGTCCCGGGCCCCGGCCGCAGCACACGGTTTGCCGAACTGCGGTCTGGGCACGTCGTCTGTATCGGCCGATGAGGGAGCACGAGAACGTGGACCGAAGGATTGGCGCCGGCGGCTCCGGTGGCGAGGTGAATCCGCGGCATCGCCAGGCGACATCACCGTGGTTGATGCTCGTCGTCGCCACCGTGGGCTTCGCGGTGAACTTCTGGGCCTGGGCGCTGCTGAGCCCGCTCGGGCCCCTGTTCCGATCGGAAGGCACCCTCGGCAGGCTGTCGGAGTCCGACGTCGCGCTGCTGGTCGCCGTACCGGTGGTGGTCGGGTCGCTCGGCCGGATCCCGGTGGGTGCCCTCACCGATCGGTACGGCGGCCGGCTGATGTTCCCGCTGGTGTCGGCCGCGACGATCGTGCCGATCCTGTTCATCGGGTTCTTCGCCCTCGAGTCGTACGCCGCACTGTTGATCGGTGGGTTCTTCCTCGGCATCGGCGGCACCACCTTCGCGGTCGGCGTACCGTTCGTGAACGCCTGGTTCCCGCCGGAGCGCCGCGGGCTCGCGGTCGGCGTCTTCGGCACCGGCATGGGCGGTACGGCGATCAGCGCCCTGACCACGGTGACGCTGTACAGCGACGCGGGCCACCGGGCCCCGTTCCTGATCACCGCCGCCGCGCTCGCGGCCTACGCCGTCGTCGCCTGGCTGGTACTGCGGGACGCGCCGGGCCGCGCGCCCGCCGCGGGCTCGCTGATCAGCCGACTGGTGGCGAACGCGCGACTCCCGATCAGCTGGCAAGCCTGCATCCTGTACGCGGTCGCCTTCGGCGGCTACGTGGCGTTCTCCGTCTACCTGCCGTCGTACCTCAAGACCGCCTACGACCTGAGCGCTGCCGACGCCGCGAACCGGATGGCCGGGTTCGTCGCGGTCGCCGTGCTGATGCGGCCCGTCGGCGGCTGGCTGTCGGACCGGTTCGGTCCGATCCCGGTACTGGCCGGCTGCTACGCGGTCGTCGTAGTGGGTGCCGCGGTCGCCGCCACCACACCGTTGCTGGAGCACATCGGGACGGTGGCGTTCCTGTCGATGGCCGCGGCGCTCGGCGGCGGGAGCGGCGCGACGTTCGCGTTGGTTGCCAAGGTCACCGATCCGGCCCGGGTCGGTGGAGTCACCGGACTCGTCGGCGCCGCCGGTGGTCTCGGCGGCTTCGTACCGCCGCTGATCATGGGCTACGTCTACGGCCGCACACAGTCCTACGGCATCGGCCTGACGATGCTGTCGGTCACGGCAGCCTTGACGCTGCTGCTCACGGTGACCATCGTGAGAAGAACTGCCAACGAAACCTCCCACACCGGACAGGCGATCAGCGAGGAAGCTGCATGACCACTGGGGAACGGCCGGCACCCACCACCGATCTCGGGCTCGACGACGGACTGACCGAGGCACTCGTCCGGACCCGCCGCTACTTCACCAGAGGCAAGGTCTCGGACGACCTGCGAACACTGACCAAACAAGGCGGCCGCGCCGCCGACGACTTCTACCGGGACCGCTGGAGCCACGACAAGGTCGTGCGCTCGACGCACGGCGTGAACTGCACCGGGTCCTGCTCCTGGAAGGTGTACGTCAAGGACGGCATCATCACCTGGGAGACCCAGCAGACCGACTACCCGTCGGTCGGCCCCGACAAACCGGAGTACGAACCGCGCGGCTGCCCGCGCGGCGCCGCCTTCTCCTGGTACACCTACTCCCCCACACGGATCCGCTACCCCTACGTCCGCGGGGTCCTGCTCGACCTCTACCGCAAGGGCAAGGCGGAGTACGGCGACCCGGTCGAGGCGTGGGCGCACATCGTCGACGACCCGGCGCTGGCGCAGCAGTACAAGTCGGCGCGCGGCAAGGGCGGTCTGGTTCGCGCCACGTGGGAGGAAGCGACCGAGCTCGTCGCCGCGGCGTACGTCCACACGCTGAAGAAGTGGGGGCCGGACCGGATCGCCGGCTTCTCCCCCATCCCGGCGATGTCGATGGTGTCGCATGCCTCCGGAGCGCGGTTCACCTCGCTGATCGGCGGCACGATGCTGTCGTTCTACGACTGGTACGCCGACCTGCCGGTGGCGTCACCACAGGTGTTCGGCGACCAGACCGACGTACCGGAATCCGGTGACTGGTGGGACGCCGGCTACCTGATCATGTGGGGCTCGAACCTGCCGGTCACGAGGACGCCGGACGCGCACTGGATGGCGGAGGCGCGCTACCGCGGGCAGAAGGTGGTCGCGGTCGCGCCGGACTACGCGGACAACGTCAAGTTCGCCGACGAGTGGTTGCCTGCGGCACCCGGTACCGACGGGGCGCTGGCGATGGCGATGGGACACGTGATCCTCAAGGAGTTCTTCGTCGACCGCGAGACGCCGTACTTCACGCGGTACGCCAAGACCTACACCGACCTGCCGTACCTGATCCGTCTCGAGGAGACCGGCGGCAGCTACCGGCCCGGCAAGTTCCTCACGGCGGCGGACCTGGGGTCGGACGAGGAGCACGCGGCGTTCAGAACCGTCGTTCTCGACACGACCACCGGCGAGCCCGTGATCCCGAACGGCTCCCTGGGCCACCGCTTCGGCGAAGCGGGCAAGGGCAAGTGGAACCTCGATCTCGGCACCACCGACCCACTCCTCACACTGCTGGGCGATCAGGGCGTCCCGGTGACGCTCCCGAGATTCGACGCGCAAGGGGACGAACTGCTCCGCGGCGTACCGGCACGGCGCGTCGGCGGGCAGCTCGTCACGACGGTCTACGACCTGCTGCTCGCGCAGTACGGCGTACCGCGGCCAGGGCTTCCCGGTGAGTGGCCGGCGTCGTACGACGACCTCACGCCGTACACCCCCGCCTGGCAAGAACCCATCACCGGCGTACCGGCCGCGGCCGCGGCGCGGATCGCGCGGGAGTTCGCGCAGAACGCCGAGGACTCCAAGGGCCGGTCGATGATCATCATGGGCGCCGGGACCAACCACTGGTTCCACTCCGACACGATCTACCGCGCGTTCCTGGCCCTGACCACCCTCACCGGCTGCCAAGGCGTGAACGGCGGCGGCTGGGCGCACTACGTCGGCCAGGAGAAGTGTCGCCCGATCACCGGCTGGGCGCAGCTCGCGTTCGGCCTGGACTGGTCGCGTCCACCCCGCCAGATGATCCAGACCGCCTACTGGTACCTGCACACCGACCAGTTCCGTTACGACCAGTTCGGAGCGGACGCCTTCTCGAACACCCCCGGCAGCATGAGCGGCAAGACCACCGCCGACCTGATCGCGCTCAGCGCGCGGCTCGGCTGGATGCCGTCGTACCCGACCTTCAACCGCAACCCGCACGACATCGCCGACGAGGCACAGGCGGCCGGTCGTCCGGTGGGCGAGCATGTGGTCGACCAGCTGAAGTCGGGCGACTTGCGGTTCGCCTGCGAGGACCCGGACGCGCCGGAGAACTTCCCCCGCATCCTGTCGATCTGGCGCGCGAACCTGCTCGGCTCGTCGGCCAAGGGCAACGAGTACTTCCTCGAGCACCTGCTGGGCGCGGGTTCCTCGCTGCGGGCGAGCGAGGGTGTACATCCCCAGGACGTCGAGTGGCACGACGAGGCGCCGCGCGGCAAGCTCGATCTGCTGCTGACCCTGGACTTCCGGCAGACCAGTACGACGCTGTTCTCGGACGTCGTGCTGCCCGCGGCGACTTGGTACGAGAAGCACGATCTCAACACCACCGACATGCACCCGTTCGTGCACTCGTTCAACCCCGCGATCGCGCCGCCGTGGCAGACCCGGACGGACTGGGACGCCTGGCAGACGATCGCCGCGAAGTTCAGCGACCTCGCCGCGACCCATCTCGGTACGCGCCGTGACGTGGTCGCCGTACCGCTGCTGCACGACACCCCGGACGAGCTCGCCACCCCGCACGGAGTCGTCCGCGACTGGAAGGCCGACGACTGCGAGCCGGTCCCCGGCGTCACGATGCCGAAGCTCGTCGAGGTGGAGCGCGACTACGCCGCGGTCGCCGCGAAGATGTCCGCACTCGGTCCACTCATGGACAAGCTCGGCGCCACCACCAAGGGCATCACGTACGACGAGAACGCGTCCGTCGACTACCTGCGCGCCAAGAACGGCACCGTCCGCGGTGGGCCCGCCGACGGCCGGCCGTCGCTCGAGCGCGACATCCACGCCTGCGAAGCGATCCTCGCGCTGTCAGGCACCACGAACGGCCGGCTGGCGACCGAAGGCTTCAAGACGCTCGAAGCCCGGGTCGGGAAGCCGCTGCACGATCTCGCGGCCGAGCACGAGGGCAAGCAGATCACGTTCGCCGACACGCAGGCCGCACCGGTCCCGGTCATCACCTCACCGGAGTGGTCCGGCTCGGAGTCGGGCGGGCGCCGGTACTCACCGTTCACGATCAACGTCGAGCGGCTGAAACCCTGGCACACCCTGACCGGCCGGCAGCACTTCTACCTCGACCACGACTGGATGGCCGAGCTCGGCGAGAACCTCCCGGTCTACCGGCCGCCGCTCGACATGGGGGCGCTGTTCGCCGAACCGAAGATCGGCTCGACGACCGAACTCGGCGTCACGGTCCGGTACCTCACTCCGCACAACAAGTGGTCCATCCACTCCGAGTACCAGGACAACCTGTTCATGCTGTCGCTGAGTCGCGGCGGGCAGACGATCTGGATCAGTGATCAGGACGCGGCCAAGGCGGGCATCGCGGACAACGACTGGATCGAGGCGGTGAACCGGAACGGCGTCGTCGTCGCCCGGGCGATCGTCTCGCACCGGATGCCGGAGGGCACGGTCTACATGCATCACGCGCAGGACCGGCTGATCGACGTACCGCTCGCCGAGACCTCGAAGAAGCGCGGCGGGATCCACAACTCGCTGACCAGGCTCCTGATCAAGCCGTCGCACCTGATCGGCGGCTACGCGCAACTGTCCTTCGCGTTCAACTACCTCGGCCCCACCGGCAACCAGCGTGACGAGGTCACCATGATCCGCAAGCGTTCGCAGGAGGTGACCTACTGATGCGGGTGATGGCGCAGATGGCGATGGTCATGAACCTCGACAAGTGCATCGGGTGCCACACGTGCTCGGTGACCTGCAAGCAGGCGTGGACCAACCGGACCGGGACGGAGTACGTCTGGTTCAACAACGTCGAGACGCGGCCCGGTCAGGGCTATCCGCGGACGTACGAGGACCAGGAGACCTGGAAGGGCGGCTGGACACTCACCAAGCGGGGCCGGCTGACGCTCAAGGCAGGCGGCCGGCTGAAGAAGCTGCTGACGATCTTCTCGAACCCGAAGCTGCCGTCGATCCACGACTACTACGAGCCGTGGACGTACGACTACGCGAACCTCACCGACGCTCCGGCGCAGCAGCACACGCCGGTCGCCCGGCCGAAGTCGCTGATCTCCGGCCAGGACCTGAAGATCTCCTGGTCGGCGAACTGGGACGACGACCTCGGCGGGTCGGCCGCCACCGCCGAACGCGACCCGGTGCTCCAGCAGATCCGGCAGAAGGTCGGCGACAAGGTCAAGTTCGAGTTCGAGCAGACGTTCATGTTCTACCTGCCGCGGATCTGCGAGCACTGCCTCAATCCGTCGTGCGCCGCGTCCTGCCCGAGCGGCGCGATCTACAAACGGACCGAGGACGGCATCGTGCTGGTCGACCAGGACCGGTGCCGCGGGTGGCGGATGTGCATCTCCGGCTGCCCGTACAAGAAGGTCTACTTCAACCACCGCACCGGCAAGGCGGAGAAGTGCACGTTCTGCTTCCCGCGCATCGAGGTCGGCATCCCGACGGTCTGCTCCGAGACGTGTGTCGGCCGGCTCCGCTACATCGGGCTGATGCTGTACGACGCCGACAAGGTCCTCGCCGCCGCGTCCACTCCGGACGAGCACGGTCTGTACGAGGCCCAGCGCGACGTCTTCCTCGACCCGTCGGATCCCGCCGTACGGCGAGAAGCCGAGCGGGCCGGGATCCCGCACGACTGGATCGAGGCGGCGCGACGCTCGCCGGTCTACGCGCTCATCAACAAGTACAAGGTCGCGCTGCCGCTGCACCCGGAGTACCGCACGATGCCGATGGTCTGGTACATCCCCCCGTTGTCCCCGGTCGTCGACGTCGTCCGTGAGACCGGCGAGGACGCGGAGCGCAAGGACAACCTGTTCGCGGCGATCGACGCCCTGCGGATCCCGATCGAGTACCTCGCCGAACTCTTCACCGCCGGCGACACGGCCCCTGTCGACCAGGTCCTGCGCAAGCTCGCAGCGATGCGCTCCTATATGCGCGACATCAACCTCGGCCGCGACCCGGACGCGGCCATTCCCGCGGCCGTCGGCATGGCGGAGGAAGACATGTACGACATGTACCGGCTGCTGGCACTGGCCAAGTACGACGAGCGCTACGTCATCCCGGCCGCCCACAGTGAGCAGGCCCACGCGCTGGAGGAGCTGGCGACCGAGTGCTCCCTCGACTACGACGGCGGTCCGGGCATGGGTGGCTCCGGGCCGTTCGGCGAAGGTTCGGGCGCTCCGACACCGATCGCGGTCGAGAACTTCCAGATGCTCAAGGACCGCCAGTCCGGCGACACGGTAGCCTCCCCCGCGGACAAAACCGCGCGGGTGAATCTCCTGAACTGGGACGGCAAGGGGACACCCAGCGGCCTGTTCCCGCCGAAGTCGGACGAGCCGCGATGAACCATCCGGCCCCCGCGCTTCCCGCCCACCAGCTGACCCTCGCCTGGCAGACGGCCTCGCTCCTGCTCGACTACCCCGACTCGGATCTGGCCGGGCGCCTCGACCTCGCGCGGCGAGCGGTCGCCCAGCTGCCCGCGGACCTCGCCGGACCGCTGGGCGCGACCGTCGAACAGCTTGCTGCCGGCAACCTCTCCGACCTCCAGCAGTCGTACGTCGAGACCTTCGACAGCCGTCGCCGCCACAACCTGTACCTGACCTACTTCGCTCACGGCGACACCCGCCGCCGGGGCGTCGCGCTGTTGCGGTTCAAGCAGACGTACCTGCGATCCGGGTTCCTGCTCGACGAATCTGAGCTGCCCGACCATCTGTGCGTCGTACTGGAGTACGCGGCCACCGTCGACCAGCGACTCGGATGGGAACTGCTCCTCGACCACCGCGCCGGGCTCGAGCTGCTCCGGCTGGCCCTCGCGGCGGCCGGCTCCGCCTGGCACGGCGCCGTCCAGGCAGTGACCGCGACGTTGCCGGCCCTGCGCGGCACCGAACTCGAGGCCGTCCGCAGACTCGCGGCCGACGGCCCGCCCGCCGAAGAGGTCGGGCTGACGCCGTACGGCACGCCCCGGCTGGACGCGGCGCTGGCCGACACCGGACCGGACCGACCGGTCGACCTGCCGATGCCGACCGTGCGAGGAGCCTGAGATGGACCAGTTCCTGTGGGTCGTCGTGCCCTACATCTGCCTGACCGTGTTCGTTCTCGGCCACTTCTGGCGCTACCGCTACGACAAGTTCGGCTGGACCACGCGTTCGTCGCAGCTGTACGAGGACCGGATGCTGCGCATCGGCAGCCCGCTGTTCCACTTCGGCATGCTCGGCGTCGTCGGCGGCCACGTGATCGGCCTGCTGATCCCGGAGTCCTGGACCGCGGCCATCGGCGTCACCAAGGAGATCTACCACGTCGTAGCGGTGGTCGGCGGGATGATCGCCGGGCTGCTGGCGCTGGCCGGCCTGGCGATCCTGATCTACCGCCGCCGCACCGTCGGGCCGGTGTTCTCGGCCACGACCCGGATGGACAAGGTCATGTACGCCTTCCTCGCGGCGGCGATCGTCCTCGGCATGTGGAACACCATCGCCGGTTCCATCCTGTCCGTGGGAGGTCACTACGACTATCGGGAAGGTGTGTCGGTCTGGTACCGCTCGTTCCTCGCGTTCCAGCCCCAGCCGGACCTGATGGCCGACGCCCCGATCGGCTTCCAGCTTCACGCGCTCGTGGCCTTCGCCCTGTTCGCCCTCTGGCCGTTCACCCGCCTCGTGCACGTCTTCAGCGCTCCGGTCGGCTACCTCACCCGCCCCTACATCGTCTACCGCACCCGCGACCGCCAACTCACCGGCCACTCCCCCCGCCGCGGCTGGGACTGACGGGCCGAAGGACCTACTGGGTCGGGACCGTTCGCCGCTGCCGGTCCGGCGGCGGGAGCGGCAGGCTGCTGCCATGGTGAGGAAGGAGACACCGTGAGCACGACTCAGTACCTCACGAAGGACGAGGTGGGCATCCTGCTCACCGCAGCGGCGCACGCGCCGTCGATGCACAACACGCAGCCCTGGCAGTTCGACATCCAGGGCGCGGTGATCGACGTACTGCGGGACGCCGAGCGCACCCTGCCCGTGGCCGACACGGCGGGGCGGATGACCCGGATCGGGCTCGGCGCGGCGGCCTTCAACCTGCGCGTGGCGGCTGCCGTGCTCGGCCATGAGACGACGCTCGCGTTCGAGCCCGATCCGGCGGTACCCGCCGTGGCCGTGCGGGTCTTCCTGGCCGGGCGCAAGGTCCCGGTCCCCGGACTCAGCTCGCTGTACGGCGAGGTGGGCCGGCGGCACACGTACCGCGGCCCGATGCTCGATGCCGCCGTGCCGCCGGAGGCGCGGCGCGCCCTGACCGAAGCGGCGCGAGCCGAAGGCGCCCAGCTCCACTGGCTCGACGGGCACCAGCGCACCGAACTCGGCCGGATCCTCGCCGTCGCGAACGAACGCGACATCCACGACGAGGACCGGCTGCACGAACGCATGCGCTGGATCGGCGGCGAACGCGACGGTGACGGAGTACCGGAAGCCGCGCTCGGGCCGCTGCCGGAGGGACCGGCCGCCGTCCGCGATCTGGCGGCCGGATTCGACCGGGACGGCCGCGGCCGCGCGGTGTTCGAGCACAAGCCGGCCATCGCGATCCTCAGCACCGTCAGCGAGGACTCACATGCCTGGATCCGGGCCGGCCTGGCGCTGCAGCACGTGTTGCTGACGGCAAGCTCCTACGATCTCGCCACGTCGTTCCTCAATCAAGCGCTCGAGTACGCCGATCTGCGCGAGGACGTCCGCCGGCTGATCGGCCGCACCAGCTGGCCGCAACTGATCATCCGGTGCGGTTACCCGGCGCAGAGTTCGAACCATGCGCCGCGCCGCCCGTGGGAAGCGACTCTCGAGGAATGGCGCTGACCCGATCGGAGGCGCAGACATGCACACCGAGTCACGAACGGTTCCGGCCCAGCGCACCGCGGTCATCCGTGCGACCCTGGGCCGCGACGAGCTGAGCGCCTGGATCCCCGCTGCGCTCGACCAGGTCGCGAGCTACCTTCGCAGGCACGAAACAGCTCCGAGCGGTTTCCCCTTCGCTCGCTACCACGTCCGGTCGGAACACCGGTACGACGTCGAGGCCGGCTTCCCGGTCGGCACTCGCATCGACGGGGACGGCACCGTCCAGCCCTCGACCCTGCCGGGCGGCAACGTCGTCGTCGCCTGGCACATCGGCCCGTACGACGGCCTGGGCGAGGCGTACGAGTCCGTGGACGAGTGGCTGCGCACCGCCGGCGCCGTCCGGTGCGGCGCCGCGTGGGAGGTCTACCACGACCCACCGACCCGCGACCCGCGCTTCTGGCGCACCGAGGTCGTCCAGCCGTGCCGCCTCGCCGCCGAACTGGTCCGAGAGGGCGCGTGAGATGGGCCCCGCGGTGGACACGGCACTCGGATGGCCGGACTGGCCGTGCGACGAACTCGGGCCGCGGTCGGTGACGATCCTGCGGCTGGCCGGCGGCGTACCGGCGGTCGTCGCCGTGGACAACACGACCCTCGGACCGGCGATCGGTGGCGTCCGGCTGCGGCCCGAGGTCACACCCGCCGAGGTGATCCGGCTGGCACGCGGCATGACGCTCAAGAACGCGGCGGTGGGACTGCCGCACGGTGGCGCGAAGGCAGGAATCGCGGCACCGCCGGGTCTGTCCGCGGCCCGCAAGGAGTCACTGATCCGGTCGTTCGCCCACGAGATCCGGCACCTCACCGACTACTGGCCAGGACCCGACCTCGGCACCGACGAGACCGCCATGGCCTGGGTGGACGACGAGATCGGCCGCGCGATCGGGCGACCGGCCGCGCTGGGCGGAATCCCGCTCGACACTCTCGGCGCCACCGGCTACGGCCTCGCGATCTGTCTGGAGGTCCTGCAGGAGCACGGTGTCCTGGAGCTCTCCGGCGCCCGGATCGCCGTCCAGGGCTTCGGCGCCGTCGGACGCAACGTCGCGCTCCAGCTCCATCAGCGGGGTGCCCGCGTGATCGCGGTGTCCGACATCGACGGCGCGGTGGCGAACCCGGACGGCCTCGACGTACCGAAACTCGCCGCCTACCGTCTCGACCGTCCGCTGGCCGAGTTCCCGGGCGGCGTGAGTGTCGAGCGTGACGACGTCATCGGTACGGCGTGCGACGTTCTCGTGCCGGCGGCACAGCCGGACGTGCTCAACCGCACCACGGTCGACCAGGTCCGGGCGAGATTCGTCCTGGAAGGTGCGAACATCCCCGCCACCGAGGACGCCGAACGGCTGCTCGAGGAGCGCGGGATCCTGGTGATTCCGGACATCATCGCGAACGCCGGCGGGGTCATCTGCGGAGCCGCGGAAACGCGCGGCCTGACTCCTGCCCAGGCGTTCACGGACATCTCCGAACGGATGCGCTCGGCAACCACCGAGTGGCTCGGCCGGCTCGCGACGGCGGAGTCTCCCCGGCGTGCCGCACGGGACATGGCCATCGACCGGATCCACGCCGCCAGGGCCTACCGGCGGACGTTCTGACGGTTCCTCCAGATCAGCTCAGGCCCAGAACCAGGATCACGGCAGTGACCGCGACGGCGACGCAGGCGCCGGCGATCAGCGCGACTTCGGCCGGGATCGCGTAGGCGCGGCGTTTCGCGGGGGCCGAAGCTCCTGGACGGCGGCGGGCCACCCAGACCGCGCCGACGACCAGCAAGCCGCCGACGACCAGCAGCACGGCCGCGGCCGTCACCTCGCTCGGGAACCACTCGTTGATCGCGATCGGCAGGAACTGCAAGGCTCCCCACGCACCCACGGCGAGGATCAGCAGGTCACGCGCGAGTACCGCGAGACACACCAGCGCGGCGATCGTCGCGAGCGCCAGCACGATCCCGCCGTCCGCGGGCACTGTCATGCCGGGGCCGATGAGCACACAGATTCCGCCGAGCAGCAACGCCGCCCAGCGTGGCCGCACGACGCGGCCCCAGCCGAGCAGGAACCAGATCGCGCCGACACCCCAGACCGCGACCCCCGGCAGGTTCTCGACCTGCAACTGCGCGGCCGAGGCTCCGGCCATGCCCGCCAGTCCGGCGACGACAAGCGCTTGTTGCACGACCGTCGGCAGCCGCCACCACAGCAGCGCGGCGACCAGCGTCGTCCCGGCGAACACCAGGAGTGCGAGGTCCTCGTCGTACCAGCCGAAGGCCTCGTCGCCGAGGATGCCGAGGAAGCCCGCCGTGGACACCGTGGCGCCGAGCCAGAGCACTGCCTGCATCCGCACGGCCGCCTCGCCGAGCCGTGCCGGTACGGCGAACCCCGCGAGCAGCAGCAGAGCTGCCGCGCCCCCGACGATCGCCAGATGGCCCGCAGTCGACACGTCGTCCCAGTACCGCGAGGCGAACAACAGCGACGCGACGACGATCAGCAGACTGCCGAGATACCCCAGCGCTTCGATCGCGATCGAAGCCTGCCGCCGATCCACCGCGTGCGGTTCCGCTGCCGGCGGCAGGCCCGGCAGCACCGTGAGCTTCGGTGGCGGCGTAGGCCCGAGATCGGCGCGCATCCGCGCGGCCTGCTCGGGCGTGATCACACCTGTCGCGACCCAGTGGTCGAGCAGGGCCGGCAACTCGGCCGGACGTGACGCCAAGAAGTGCCTCATACATTCACGCTGCCCCGACCTGGTTCGGCTCGACAGGGGCTTTTGGCGGTACCAGCCCGGGCCTGTCGACCCTGCGGAGCCGGCGAGGGTCAGCCTCGCGGTCGCTCCTGGTGCGGGGTCCCGGGCTCGGTCGCCCGGGCAATGTCGTAGCCGGTGATCAGCCCGACCAGTTGTGGGCCGTCGAAGACCAGGGCGACGTCCTCGGCGTTCGTCAACAGCGCCTGGAGGTCTGCGAGGGTGGTCTGCGGCCCGACGACCGCGACTCGTTCGACGGGCGTCTGGACCTCGCCGAGCGCGGTGCCGAAACGCCGTTCGGGCGGCACGGCGGCGAGGGTGTGCAGACCGACCACGCCAGTTGTCCGGCCGTCAGGGGCGAGCACCGGGAACAACAACTGATCCGCACCCAGCACCTGCCCGAGGAACTCGCCGACCGGGGTCGTGACGGAGCCGGCGATTCGTGCCGGGCGCAGGAGCTGGCGAGCGGTGGTCCGCGCCGGCGCGCCGTGTGCGCGCGCCTGCCGGCCTTCGACGACCGCGGCGAGCACGATCACGTAGCCGACGGCGATCAGCCACAGCCCTCCGGGGTCCCCGTTCGCCAGTTGCACCACACCGAGCGCGCCGACGACTCCGCCGACGACGCGTCCCGCGATCGAGGCGAGCACGGTGGCCCGGTCCGGATCGCCGTACCAATGCCACAGCAGTGCGCGCAGCACCCGCCCGCCGTCCAGTGGCACACCGGGCAGCAGGTTGAACACTCCGAGGGCGACGTTCATCACCGCGAGCCACCACACCGAGGCCTGGAGAAGTTCGGGCGCATCCGTGAGACGCAGCAACACCCCTGCGCCGCCACCGAGCAGACCGAGGCCGAAGCTGGCCGCGGGGCCCGCCGCAGAGATCAGGAACGCGGCGCGCGGCGTCGCAGGATCCTTGCCGAGCACGCTCACCCCACCGAGCATCCAGAGCGTGATGCGCTCGACCGGCAGCCGGAAATGGCGTGCGGTCAGCGCGTGCGCCAGCTCGTGGGCGAGCAGCGATGCGACGAAGACGAGGGCGGCCAGTACCGCTGTCCCCCAGTACGCCGCCGTGCCATGGCCCGGCACGAGCTCCGGAAGAGCGTTCGAGGCCAGGATCTGGCTGACGATCAGCACCATCAACAGCACCGACCAGTGAGCGCCGACCGGAACCCCTGCGATGCGCCCGAACCGAAAAGTCTCTTTCACGGCAGCCGCCGGTCCGGCCGGAGCGCAGCGGTCCGCCCGGTCAAGTCAGACCGCCGGTTCGCGTGCCTCATGAGCATTGTCCCTCACCTCTCACCATCCGCAGCCGGTGTTGCGTTCCCCGGCGCCCGGTGCCGCGTGGGGGCGGCGTGTCAAGGCCCGGGCGCCGGGGACGCCGGCCCGCGCCACTTCGTGACGCGGGCCGGTCCGGTGTCAGGCGGTGATCGCGGTCATGCTGTTCCAGCCCGAGCCGACGAGCACCGGCGGCAGGATCCATCCGCCGGTACCGCTACCGCGGTACAGGTACAGGTACCCACCCGCGTTGCGGACCAGCAGGTCCACCTTGTCGTCGCCGTTGAAGTCCCAGGGCGTGACGATCGCCGTGAGGTTCTGCCAACTGCTCCCGATCAGCGTGCGACCCGGCAGCCAGCCTCCCTTGCCGTCGCCGCGGTACAGCCACAAGTTCCCGTCCCCGTCGCGGGCCGTCACGTCGACGAACGTGTCGCCGTCGAAGTCACCAGGCCCGCGCACCGACGTCATGGCGTTCCAGCCGTACCCGTAACCGACCCGGGCCAGGAAGCCGCCCTTGCCGTCGCCGGGGTACAGCCACAGCTGCCCGGTGTTCTGCCGCGCCAGGATGTCCATGAAGCCGTCGCCGTTGAAGTCGCCCGGTCCGAAGACGGACGTCATCGCGTTCCAGCCACCCCCGAAGCGCTTCCAGTACAGCCAGCCTGCCTTGCCGTTGCTCGCGTAGAGCCGCAGGTACCCGGTGCTGTCGACCGACATCAGGTCCGCGTTCCCGTCCCCGTCGAAGTCGCCGGGCGCCAGGATTGCCGTCATCGCGTCCCAGCCGTAGCTGTACCCGATGCGCGGCAACCAGCCGGCCGCGCCGTTCCCCGGGTAGAGCCACAGCCGGCCCGCGCTGTCGACCGACAGGACGTCCGAGTGGGTGTCGCCGTTGAAGTCGTTGTCCTTGACCACCAGAGCGGCCGGTGCGGCCGTTCCCGTCGTCGTCTGCTCGGCTGCGGAAGACAGCGACGTACCGGCGAACAGCAGGCTCACGCCCGCCAGCAGCACCAGTCCGGCTCGTCCTCCCAGACGCAAGCGTCCGCGCATGGTGAATCCCCCTCGTTCCTCGATCCGGCGGCAGCCCGCACAGCGACGATCGTGTCGCACTGAGCGACTGCCCTTCCTCCCACCGAACCGGACTAGTGCGTATCACCACAGGGTCAAAGGTCCCTCCCGGGCGGCCCTCAGGTCCCGGTCGGCCGAGTTCAGGAGCCGAACCGACCAGTCCGACGGGACCTTCGGCTCTACGGAGGTTCCGGGCCGCGTCGCACAGTCGGGTCATGAGCGTCGTGCCTGAGTGGACTCTCGCGTTCAGCGGCTACGATCCGGCGGACGAGCGCCGGCGGGAGGCGCTGTGCACGACCGGCAACGGGTACGTGGCCACGCGCGGAGCGTGGGCAGGGGCCGTCGCCGGAGATCACCATTACCCCGGGACCTATCTGGCCGGCTACTACAACCGGCTGACCGACACCGTCGACGAGCTCGGTATCGAGAACGAGAGCCTGGTCAACGTCCCCGACTGGCTACCGCTCACCGTCGCGATCGGGGACGGCGAGTGGTGGACACCGGACAACTGCGAGGTCCTCGAGTACGACCTGGAGCTGAACGCCCGGCGCGGCGTCCTCACACGCCGGTTCCATCTCCGGGACCGCGCGGGCCGGGAGCTCCGTGGCGTCGAACGCCGCTTCGTCAGCATGGCCGATCCGCATCTCGCCGGTCAGACCCTCACCGTCACGGTCGTGAACTGGTCCGGCCGGCTCCGGATCGGATCGGCCGTGCACGGCAACGTCACGAACTCGGGCGTCGAACGCTACCGCAAACTCGCGGACCACCATCTCACCGACTTCTCCCCCACCGTCGCCGACGACAGTCTCCTCGTGACCGCGACCACGAGCCAGTCGCGGCATCGCGTCTCGATCGGCACCAGGGCCGTTGCCTCGCACAACGGATCGCTGCTCGACGACTGGATCACCCGCACCGACCGCACCTCCGCCTCCGCCGAGATCCCGGTCGAGGTGACGGCAGGCGACGTCGTCAGCGTCGAGAAGGTCGCGGCGATCCATGGCTCCCGGGACCCCGGGATCTCCGAACCCCAGCTGGCCACCGAACTCGCCCTGGACACCGCGCCGTGCTTCTGCGACCTGCTGGAGCGACACGTCCTGGCCTGGTCCCAGCTGTGGCGCAGGTTCGAGGTCGAGCTCGAGGAGACGTACGACGGAACCCTGCCCGCACTCCGGCTGAACATCTTCCATCTGCTGCAGTCCGTCTCGCCGCACAGCATCGACGCGGACGCCGGCGTGCCGGCGCGCGGACTGCACGGCGAGGCCTACCGCGGACACGTCTTCTGGGACGAGCTCTTCGTCTTCCCCGTCCTGACGATCCGGATGCCCGAACTCACCCGCGCCCTGCTGTGCTACCGGCACCGCCGCCTTCCGGCGGCCCGGCTGGCGGCGCGGCAGATCGGCCTCCCGGGCGCCATGTATCCCTGGCAGTCCGGTAGCGACGGCCGCGAGGAGAGCCAACGAGTCCACCTCAACCCGATGTCCGGGCGCTGGACCGAGGACGCGAGTTTCCGGCAGCGCCACGTCGGCCTGGCTGTCGCCTACACCATGTGGCAGTACGTCGAGACCACCGGCGACCTGGAGTTCCTCGTCGACCGCGGTGCCGAGGTGATCGTCGAGGTGGCCCGGTTCTTCGCCCACCTGGCCCAGTACGACGCCGCCCGCGACCGGTACGTGATCAAGGGCGTGGTCGGCCCCGACGAGTTCCACACCTCGTATCCCGGCCGCCGGGATCCCGGCATCGACAACAACGCCTACACCAACGTGATGGCCGTCTGGCTGTTCGGCACCGCCGCCCGCACCCTGGACCGGCTGCCCGCCTGGCGCCGGACGGAACTCACCGAATCCCTCGGTCTGCGCCAGGAGGAGCGCAACCACTGGGACGAGCTCACCCGCCGCATGTACGTGCCGTTCCACGACGGCGTGATCAGCCAGTTCGAGGGCTACGAACAGCTCACGGAGCTCGACTGGCCGCGGTACCGGTCGACGTACGGCGACATCCGGCGCCTGGACCGGATCCTGGAGGCCGAAGGCCACGACGTGGCGGCGTATCAGGTCTCCAAGCAGGCCGACGTACTGATGCTGCTCTACCTGTTGCCGCGCCGCGACCTCCACGACCTGATGGCGCGCCTCGGGTATCCGCTGTCCGCCGAGATCATCCGCAAGACCGTCGAGTACTACCTCGGGCGGACCTGCCACGGCTCGTCGCTGAGCGCCATCGTCCACGCGTGGGGGCTCGCGACCCTGGACGCCGACCGCGCGCTGACCTTCCTCGAACAGGCGCTGCACAGCGACGCCGGCGACGCACAGCACACCGGGACCACCGCCGAAGGCATCCACCTCGCCGCCATGGCGGGCAGCGCCGACCTCGTCCAGCGCTGCTTCACCGGACTCACCACCACCAACGACGTGCTCGGCTTCCGCCCCCGCTGGCCGGCCAAGCTCGGCACCCTCCGGATGGTGCTGCGCTACCGCGGCCATCGGCTCGTCGCCGAAGTCTCGAGCACAGCCGTCACCGTCACCGTTGATCCCGAACCGGGCCCCGCCATCGAGGTCCGCTGCTACGGACACGCCAGATCGCTCAGGCCTGGTGACACCCACACCTGGGCTGCACACGACTGAGGAGGAACGCCGATGCCCGTCGAAACCTTGCCTCCGGCCCCCAACCTGGCCGACTACGCGCAAGCCAGACAATACTTCTCCTGGGCAGCCGCGCAGCGACTGCTCAGCGGGCTCCCGGACGGGCGCGGGCTCAACATCGCCTATGAGGCGGTCGACCGGCACGTGGCGACCGGACGGGGCGGACACGTCGCGATCCGCGCGATCGGGCGGACCGGGACCCGGGATCTGACGTACCGGGAGCTGAGCGTGCTGAGCAACCGGTTCGCCAACCTGCTGCGGTCCCTCGGCGTCGGTCCGCGGGACCGGGTCTTCACGCTCCTCGGCCGGCAACCCGAACTGTACGTCGCCGCGCTCGGCTGCTGGAAGAACCTCAGCGTGCTGTCGCCGCTCTTCGCCGCCTTCGGGCCTGAGCCGATCAGGAACCGGCTCCTGCTCGGCGACGCCCAGGTCCTGGTCACCACCACCACCCTGTACCGTCGCAAGATCGCACCCCAGCGCGACCGGCTCCGCGGACTCCGCCACGTTCTCCTGATCGACGCACCGGACCGGCCTCCGGACGACACACTCGACCTCCGGACAGCGCTCGACGCGCAGTCGGGCGAGTGGACGATACCGGCCACCAGCCCGGAAGCGATGGCACTGCTGCACTTCACCAGCGGAACGACCGGAACACCCAAGGGCGCCGTTCACGTGCACGAGGCCGTCGTAGCCCACCACATCACGGCGGGCTTCGCTCTCGACCTTCGGCCGGACGACGTTTTCTGGTGTACCGCGGATCCGGGCTGGGTGACCGGGACGTCGTACGGCATCGTCGCGCCGCTCACGCACGGCGTCACGCTGCTGGCCGACGACGGCGATTTCGACGCCGCTCGCTGGTACCAGGTGCTCGCCGACAACCATGTCACCGTCTGGTACACCGCGCCGACGGCGCTGCGGATGCTGATGCGGGCCGGCTCCGACCTGGCGTCGCGCTACGACCTGTCCGCGCTCCGGCACATCGCCAGCGTCGGCGAACCGCTCAATCCCGAAGTGATCTGGTGGGCGCGGCAGACCTACAAGCTCTCGGTGCACGACAACTGGTGGCAGACCGAGACCGGCGCGATCATGATCAGCAACTACCCTTCGATGCCTGTCCGGCCCGGTTCGATGGGCCGGCCGATGCCCGGTATCGAGGCCACCGTGCTGCGCTGCGGTGACGACGGCAGGGCCGCGGTCACCGACGACCAGGTGGAGGTGCTCGGCGTCGACCAGGTCGGCGAGCTGGCCCTGCGCCCCGGCTGGCCGTCGATGTTCCGGGGCTACCTGCACGACGAGTTCCGCTATCGCAAGGCGTTCGCGGGCGGCTGGTACCTGACCGGTGACCTGGCCCGGATCGATGCCGACGGCTACTTCTGGTTCGTCGGCCGGGCCGACGACGTGATCAAGTCGTCGGGTCACCTGGTCGGCCCGTTCGAGGTGGAGAGCGCGCTGCTCGAGCACCCGGCGGTGACCGAAGCCGGCGTGATCGGCGTACCGGACGAGGTCGCCGGCGAGATCGTCAAGGCCTTCGTCACCTTGCGGCCGGGGTATCAGCCGGGCGAGACGTTGCGGGCCGAGCTGATCGCCTTCGGGCGCCGGCGGCTCGGTGCGGTCGCACCGCGCGAGATCGCCTTCGACCAGAACCTGCCGCACACCAGCAGCGGCAAGGTCATGCGCCGGCTGCTCAAGGCCCGCGAACTCGGCCTGCCCGAGGGCGACCTGTCGACGTTGGAGCGAGCACGATGAACACCGCGATCGCCAAGTACCACACCGACCTGCTCCGGCAGATGGTGCGGATCCGCAAGTTCGAGGAGATCTGCGTCGAACTCTACAGCGCGACCAAGATTCGCGGCTTCCTGCATCTGTACGTCGGGGAGGAAGCGGTCGCGGTCGGCGTCCTCAACGGTCTGACCGCCGACGACGCGGTCGTCTCCACGTATCGCGAGCACGGCCACGCGCTGGCGCGCGGCCTGTCGATGCAGTCGGTGATGGCCGAGATGTTCGGTCGCACCAGCGGTTGCAGCCGCGGGCGCGGCGGGTCGATGCACCTGTTCGACGTCAAGCGCCGGTTCTACGGCGGGAACGCGATCGTCGGCGGTGGGCTGCCGCTCGCCGTCGGGATCGGTCTCGCGGACCGGCTCCGCGACTCCGTTCGCGTGACCGCCTGCTTCTTCGGCGACGGCGCGGTCGCCGAAGGCGAGTTCCACGAGTGCATGAACCTCGCCGCGCTGTGGAAGCTCCCGGTGCTCTTCTGCTGCGAGAACAACCGCTACGCCATGGGTACGGCGCTTGCGCGAGCCCAGGCACAGACCGACCTGGCGTTGCGCGCGTCGTCGTACGGGATGCCTGCCTGGGCGGTGGACGGGATGGACGTCGTCGCCGTCGAGGAGGCGACGCGGCGGGCGGTCGAGACCATCCGGGGTGGCGCCGGGCCGTGCTTCCTGGAGCTGCGCACGTACCGCTTCCGGGCGCATTCGATGTACGACTCCGACCGCTACCGGGACAAGGCGGAGATCGCCCGGTGGAAGGAACGCGACCCGATCGACGCCCTCATCCGGCGGATGCAGACCGCCGGGGAACTCACCGACGACGCCCTGAAGGCCCTGCACCGTGAGGTCGACGACGAGCTCCAGCGGGCCGTCGCCGCCGCGGACGCCGGCCCGCTCGAGCCGGCCGGAGACCTGACCAGATTCGTGTATGCGGAGCAGTCATGACGACGTACCGGGAAGCGCTTCGGGAAGGGATCAGGGATGCGATGCGCCGCGACGACCGGGTGTTCCTGATGGGTGAGGACGTCGGGGCGTACGGCGGGTGCTTCGGGGTCAGCCTCGGTCTGCTGGAGGAGTTCGGCCCGGACCGGATCCGCGACACCCCGCTGTCGGAGTCGGCCTTCGTCGGGGCGGGGATCGGGGCGGCGATGGCCGGGATGCGGCCGATCGTCGAGATCATGACGGTCAACTTCAGCCTGCTCGCCCTGGACCAGATCCTGAACAATGCCGCGACCCTGCGGCACATGTCCGGCGGCCAGGTCGGCGTACCCCTCGTGATCCGGATGACCACCGGCGCCGGACGGCAACTGGCGGCGCAGCATTCGCACAGCCTCGAGGGCTGGTTCGCGCACATCCCCGGCCTGCGGATCGTCGCACCCGCGACCTTGGAGGACGCTCGCGGCATGCTCTGGACAGCGCTGCTCGACCCGGACCCGGTGCTGCTGTTCGAGAACGGCGCGCTCTACCCGATGGCCGGAGACCTCGCCGCGGACGCTGGGCCGGTCGACATCGACCACGCCGCCGTCCGCAGACCCGGCACGGATATGACGCTGGTGACGTACGGCGGGAGTCTCGGCAAGTGCCTCGACGCAGCCGGCCAGCTCGCCGCGGAGGGCGTCTCGGCCGAGGTGATCGACCTGCGCACGCTTCGCCCGCTCGACGACACGACGTTCGTCGAATCGGTCCGCCGGACGCACCGGGCCGTCGTCGTCGACGAGGGCTGGCGCACCGGGAGCCTGTCGGCAGAGGTCAGCGCGCGCATCACCGAGCAGGCGTTCGAAGACCTGGACGCGCCGGTCGAGCGGGTCTGCAGCGCCGAGGTTCCGATGCCGTACGCGAAACATCTCGAGGACGCCGCGCTCCCGCAGCCGGCAGGCATCGTCGCGGCGGCGCGGAAGGTGGTGAACGGCGGTGGCTGAGTTCCGGATGCCGTCGCTCGGCGCGGACATGGACGAGGGCACGGTGATCGAGTGGCTCGTTCAGCCTGGCGACACCGTCCACAAGGGCGATCCGGTCGCCGTCGTCGACACCGACAAGGCGGCGATCGAGGTCGAGACCTTCGCCGGCGGCACGATCGGCAAGCTCCTGGTCCCGGTCGGCGAACGAGTCCAGGTCGGCACACCCTTGGCCACCATCGACAGCAGCACCGAGGTCGGCTCTGTGCCTGTTCCGCGGGCACCAGCAGCCGGATCCGCCGCCGTGGAAGCACCCACCGCGCCCGAACCATCCGCAGCACCCGCCGCCGAGCTCCCCGCGCCCGAGCCGTCCGCGGCGCCGGCGCGAGGAGCCGGGGAGGCCGGACGTGTGAAGGCGTCGCCGTATGCGCGGAAACTGGCCCGTGCGCTCGGGATCGACCTCGGAACCGTGCCGGCGACCGGGCAGCGTGGCCTGATCACCTCGCAGGACGTCCGCCGCTTCGCCGAGACCACACCGCCGGCCAACGGCCGCCGCGACACTTCCCTGTCCGCACCCGCCGCACCGAAACCGGCCGCGCCCACCGTCTCCGCCCCGCCGACCACGCCCGGCGTCCCCGCCCCGCCCATCCGCAGGGCCGCGCGGCACGTCGTGCAGCGGTCGCAGCGGGGCACGATCGCGCGATTGATGGCACGGGCCGGCCGGGAGATCCCGCACTACTACCTGTCGACCACCGTCGACCTCGCCGCAGCCGTCGGCTGGCTCACCCGGACGAACCGCGAACTCCCCGTCACCGAGCGGCTCGTCCCGGCCGCTCTGTTGCTCAAGGCAACCGCGCTGGCGGCGCGCCGGCACCCGGAGCTCAACGGGTACTGGACCGACGACGAGTTCCGGCCGGCCGATCAGGTGCACCTCGGCGTCGCCATCTCGCTGCGCGGCGGCGGTCTGGTCGCTCCGGCGCTGCACGACGCCGACGCCCTGCCCGTCCGGGACCTGATGGCGGCTCTGCGGGATCTCGTCGAACGCGCCCGGTCCGGACGTCTCCGGCGGGCCGAGATGACGGACGCGACGATCACGATCACGAACCTCGGCGACCAGGGGGTGGAGAGCGTGCACGGCATCGTCTACCCACCACAGGTCGCGCTGGTCGGCGCGGGACGGGTCGTGGAGCGGCCGTGGGCGGTCAACGGCCTGCTCGGCGTACGACCGTGCCAGACGCTGACCCTCGCCGCGGACCACCGAGCGACCGACGGCTTCACCGGGGGTCGCTTCCTCACCACCATCGACCACCTGTTGCAGACACCGGAGGAGCTATGACTCTCACCATCCAGGACGCGCGCGAACTGGTCGGCGACGCGCTGCTGCGGATCGTCCCCGACGCGGACCTGGACGCGTTGCCGGACGACGCCCCGTTCCGGGACGAGCTCGAACTCGACTCGCTCGACTTCCTCAGCTTCGTCGAACTGCTCAGCACCGGATCGGGCCGCCGCATCGACGAGGACGACTACGCGAGCCTCCGCACGATGCGCGACTGCGTCGCCTTCCTCAGCGGCTGACGCTCAACTCGGCGACAACCGCGTCGACCAGGCGCGGCAGTGCGGCGGCGACCGGGGCCGTCAGGCCCGTGCCGAAGGTGATGTCGGCGGCCTCGACGGCGTACACCACGAGGCGGTGCGGCACGCGGTCCAGCGCCTGCGCGAGCCGAAGCGCGTCCGGGATGCCGAGGCTATGCGAACCGGCCGAGTGCGGATGGTCCTCGAGGTCGTGATCATGGTGACGGCCGTCGAGCGGTACCTCGGTGCGATAGAACTCACCTGGTGCCGACGGTTCGCACAGGACCGCGTCGACGACGATCGCGAGTGGGACGCCGGCCCAGTCGTCGATCAGCCGCGCGGGTTCGCCGTCCGAGACGAGCAGCTTCACGCCCGGCAGCCAACGGTCCTCGAGTGCGGCGACCAGGGCAGGGCCGATGCCGTCGTCCCGCCGGTACTCGTTGCCGACTCCGATCACCACGGCCGTCGTCACTGCCGCTCCACGGTCAGGTCCAGGAAGTGGGTCGAGCAGGAGATGCACGGGTCGTAGTTGCGGATCGTCCGTTCGCACAGCCCGGTCAGCGGCTGGTCGCCGAGTTCCAGGTTCGCCGCCACCACCTGCCGGAGATCGTCCTCGATCGCGGCCTGGTTCTGCGCCGTCGGCGGCACGATCGTCGCCGACCGCACGAGTCCGTCGGCCCCGATCTCGTAGCGGTGGTACAGCAGGCCCCTGGGCGCTTCACTGACGCCGTGACCCACCCCGTCCCGCGCCGGTACGACCACGTACGGCGGCTCTGGCGGGCGGTACGCCTCGATCAGGCGGAGTGCCTCCTCGACGGCGTACACGGTCTCGACCGCGCGGACCACGATGCTCCGGAACGGGTTCCGGCATTCGCCCCCGAGGCCCGCCTCCGCCGCGAGCCGCGACGCCAGCGGCGACAGCTGGGCGCGATTGAGGGTGTAGCGGGCCAGCGGCCCGGTCAGGTACCGGCCCCCGTCGAGACTCGCGTGCAACGCGGTCGAGTGCGGCACCTGCTGTTCCACGATGTGATTGCTGAAGGCATCGACCTCGAACCCGGTTCCGGCGCTGCGGCGCAACGACGTACCGCTCTCGATCGCGTACCGCGCCGGGTCGTGCGCGGCGAGCAGCTCGTGCTCCAGTTCCAGGTCGGGGAAGTCGAATCCGGCCACCCAGCGCACCGTCGCGACCGCCGCGTCGAGCGCCGGGCGGAGCTGCTGCGCCAGCCGGTCGAGCCGGGCGTGATCCGGTGCCGAGTAGAAGCCGCCGACGCGCACGTTGATCGGGTGGATCGCGCGGCCGCCGACCAGGTCCAGGATCGCGTTGCCGGCCTTCTTCAAGAGCAGCCCACGTTCCACGATCTCGCGATGGTCGGTGGCCAGTGCGATCGCGTCCGGGTAGCCGAGGAAGTCCGGTGCGTGCAGGAGGTAGATGTGCAGCGCGTGGCTGGAGATCCACTCGCCGCAGTACAGCAGCCGCCTGAGTTCGCGGATCGCGCCGTCGATCCGGACGCCGCACGCGTCCTCGATGGCGTTGCACGCGCTCGTCTGGTACGCGACCGGGCAGATCCCGCAGATCCGGGCGGTGATGTCCGGCGGCTCGGTGTAGCTCCGGCCGCGCAACAGCGCCTCGAAGAACCGCGGCGGCTCGTAGATCTGCAGGTCCGCGCGCTCCACGACACCGTCCCGCACGGTGACGTGGAGCGCGCCCTCCCCCTCCACCCTGGCCAGCGAACTGACCTTCAGCTGCCGCGCCCGGTGACTCATGAGGACCAGCCCGCGGACGCGGCGTTGAACGTGTGGAAGACCCGGTCCACGTCACCGTCGGACATCCCGGCGGCCCGCAGCCGCGGGATCAGAGCCGCCACGTTGGGTTTCGTCATCGGCCCGAAGCAGCCGAAACAACCACGCCGGTACGCCGGACAGAGCGCACCGCACCCCGCGTGCGTGACCGGACCGAGGCACGGCGTACCGTCGGCGACCATGACGCAGGTCAGGCCCCGGCGCTTGCACTCGGTGCACACCGAGGTGTCCGGCAGGTCGGGCTTGCGGCCGGCCAGGAACGCGGTCAGCACCTCGAGCAGCTGGTGCTTGTCGATCGGGCAACCGCGCAGCTCGAAGTCGACCGGCACGTGGTCGGCCACCGCCGTCGAGGTGGCCAGGGTCTCGATGTAGTCCGGTCGGGCGTAGACCACCGACGCGAACTCCGCGACGTCGCCGAAGTTCCGCAGCGCCTGGATTCCGCCGGCGGTCGCACACGCGCCGATCGCGACGAGCACCTTCGACTCGGCACGGAGCTGCCGGATCCGCTCCGCGTCCGCGGCGGTCGTGATCGAGCCCTCGACCAGCGTCACGTCGTACGGCCCCGGCTCGACCGCGCTGGTCGCCTCCAGGAAGTGCGCGATCCGCACCCGGCCGGCCAGCGCGAGCAGCTCGTCCTCGCAGTCCAGCACGGTGAGCTGGCAACCGTCACACGAGGCGAGTTTGAAGACCGCTAGCGTCGGAGTGTCCATCTCTGCCAGCACACCAGGTCGCCGGGGACCGGGCCAGGGACCGACGGTCAGGTCTGCCGGGACCTTCGGCCCTGGGACCGGTATGGCGCCGCTCGGCAGGATCACGCTATGAGCCAGGTGATCGTCGACGACCTCAGCACCCTTGTCGAGGTGCTGATCGGCGACGGCTACCGGGTGATCGGCCCCACCAGGTCCGGCAGCGCGATCCAGTTGGCCGAGCTGACCGACGCGGGTCAACTGCCCGCCGGCTGGGGCGTCGAGACAGGCCCAGGGCACTACCGGTTGCGGCGGCGTACGGACAACGCGGTCTTCGCCCACTCCGCCGGGCCGCAGTCGTGGAAGACCTACCTGCACCCGTCCCGGCGCAAGCTGTGGTCCACCGATCGCAACGGCACGTTCGAGCCCGCCGCCGAGGAGACGCCTCGGTATGCGCTGCTCGGTGTCCGCGGGTGTGACCTGGCCGCGATCGGCAAGCTGCGGGACGTACTGGGCGGGGGCTCACACCCGGACGGCTCGTTCCAGGCCCGGTACCAGTCGCTGTTCGTCGTGGCCGTGAACTGCACCGAGCCCGGTGAGGTGTGCTTCTGTGCGTCGATGGGCACGGGTCCCACGGCCGGAGCGGGTGCCGACCTGACGCTGACCGAGATGCCCGATCACTTCCTTGTGTCGGCGGGGACCGCCGGCGGACGCGAACTCCTCGCACGGATCGGCCATCGCGACGCCACGACCGCCGAGACCGACGCCGCCACGGCTGCGCTGGACACGGCCGCGCAGCGGATGGGACGCGCGATGCCGGAGGTCGATCTGCGGGCACTGCTGGCGGGCAGCCGCGAGTCGTCGCACTGGGCCGATGTCGCCGAGCGGTGCCTGACCTGCGGCAACTGCACGATGGTCTGCCCGACATGCTTCTGCACCACCACCGAGGACGTCACCGACCTCACCGGTGACCACGCCGAACGCTGGCAGCGATGGTCGTCCTGCTTCGAACTCGACTTCTCCTATGTCCACGGCGGCAGCGTCCGCGGTTCCGGCGCGAGCCGCTACCGGCAGTGGATCACCCACAAGCTCGGCACCTGGCACGACCAGTTCGGCGGCTCCGGCTGCGTCGGCTGCGGCCGCTGCATCGCCTGGTGTCCCGTCGGCATCGACCTCACCGAAGAGGCCGGCCGGCTCGCGGAGTCCGGACATGGCTGACAACACCCGCGCGCGCTCGCTGGACCCGTTCCGCCATGGCTGAGCCGATGCTGCCCGTGCGTTACCGGGTCGCCGGGCGCACCGTGGAGACCCGCGACTCGGCGACGCTGCGGCTGGTTCCGCTCGGGCCGGCGCTGGACCGGTTTCGGCCCGGGCAGTTCGCGATGCTGTACGCGTACCCCGTCGGCGAGGTACCGATCTCGATCAGCGGCATCGGCGCCGACGGAGCCCTGACCCACACCGTCCGGTCCGTCGGTGCGGTGAGCCGGGCGCTGCACGACGCCCAGCCCGGGACCGTGATCGGCGTTCGCGGCCCGTTCGGTACGGCGTGGGCGCCCGAAGATGCCGCTGGCAACGATCTGGTGGTGGTCGCGGGCGGGGTGGGTCTGGCGCCGCTGCGTCCCGTCGTCCTCGCCGCGCTGGCCGCGCGCTCGGCGTACCGCCGGATCGTGCTGATCGCCGGTGCGCGCACCCCGGACGAGTTCCTGTTCCGTGCCGAACTGGCCGCCTGGGCCGCGCGCGACGATCTCGAGGTCGAGCTCACCGTCGACCGGCCGGCCGACGGATGGGACGGTACGGTCGGCTTCGTCACCGATCCGCTCACCCGGTTGCGGCTCGACCCGGAACGGACCGCGGCGTTCCTGTGCGGCCCGGAGCCGATGATGCGCTTCAGCGCTCGGGTCCTGCTCCGCGACCAGGTCCCGCCCGCGCGCATCCGCGTCTCGCTCGAACGCTCGATGAAATGCGGGATCGCCTTGTGCGGACACTGCCAGCTCGGTCCGTTACTGGTCTGCCGCGACGGCCCGGTCGTCAGCTACGCAGTCGCCGAACCCCTGCTCGCCGTACCCGAACTGTGAGGCTGCCGAAGGTCCGGCGGAAACCGTGACGTTGGTCCCTACGCCGTTGCGCGCGCCCAGGGTAACGATCGAAGTGAGGGAGCTGACCGAGCCGGTCGGCGCATTCGATCGAGGAAGGAGAGATGAGCGACATGGCAGACATCCAGTCGACTGCCTGGACTCGCCCGCAGGACTGGCTGAGCCTGCTCGCGGGCCTGTACCTGGCCCTGTCGCCGCTGTGGGTCGAGATCGACACCACAGGGACCTGGGCGATGGTGCTGATCGGAGCGGCGATCGGCGTGATGGCGATCATCGCGCTGGCCACGCCGGGCGCCTACATCGACGAGTGGATGACCGCACTGGGCGGGGTCGCAGCGATCGTGGCTCCGTGGGTCTTCACCTACACGGACGCGAACGCGGCGGCGTGGACCTCGTGGATCACCGGCGGGGTGACCGTCGTCGCCGCGCTGGCCGCCCTACCGGCGAGCCGGTCGGTCTACCGGCACGAGCACCACATGGTGTGATTCCGAAACCCTGGCGGATGCGCCCCACCGGCGCATCCCCCACTGCTCGGAGGTGAGCACGATGGTAACGATCAAACAGGCGGCCGCGGACTTCCTGGCACACCGCCGGATCGCGGTCACCGGCGTGTCCCGGACTCCGCAAGGGCATGGTGCGAACGTCGTCTACAAGCGGCTGCGGGATCGCGGGTACGAGGTGTTCGCGATCAATCCGAACGCCGACGAGGTCGAAGGCGACCCGTGCTACCACGACCTCAAATCGGTCCCCGGCGGCGTCGAGGCGGTCGTCATCGGAACCCGGCCCGAGACCGCCGAGGCGACCATGCGCGAATGCGTCGAGCTCGGCATCGACAAGGTCTGGATGCACCGTCTCTACGGCGACGGCAGCGTGTCGCAGGACGCGCTGGTGTACGGCGTCCAGCACGGCGTCACGGTCATCGCCGGCGGCTGCCCGCTGATGTTCGGCCCGACCGCCGACACCGGCCACAAGATCCTCCGCCTCGTCGCCACCGCCAACGGCAAGGTCCCGAGACAAGTCAGAGGACACCCGCCATGACCGGCAGCCGAGCCCCGAGACAGCAGTGGCTCCACCGGTTCGACCGGTGGATGTACCGCGGCGGCCGGCCGAACCGGGTCGCCCGGGTCCTGAACCGGATCAGCGCGGTCCACTACGCGAGCGGTATCGCCGTACCCCATCGGGCGGTGACGCTCGAGGTGGTCGGCCGGAAGTCGGGCAGAACCATCTCGTTCCCCTTGGTTCTCACGTGGTACAAGGGCGAGCGGTACCTCGTCGCGATGCTCGGCGAGCGTGCCAACTGGGTCCGCAACGTCCGCGCCGCTCACGGCCGCGCGGTCCTCCGCCACGGCCGCCGCGAGGTGATCCGCCTCGAGGAGATCGCCCCGTCCGCCCGCGCCCCGATCCTCCGCCACTACCTCGAACTCGCCCCCGGAGCCCGCAGCCACCTCCCGGTGGCCCGCAACGCACCCCTCGCCGAATTCGAGCGCATCGCCCCTCAGTACCCGGTCTTCCGCATCCAGCGGGTGCCGTCCTGAGAGGTCATCGTTCGAGCGCGCTGCCGACTGCCGGTCGGCCGAGGCCGTGGTTGACGAGGTCGAGGAGCGTTGTCGTCGTTCTGTGCAGCTCGACGCCCTGGAGTGGGGACAGGACGTCGCAGATCCAGTTCCAGTGGACTGAGACCAGGTCACCGATCCGCACGCTGTGCGCCAGGCGGTAGCCGCGTGCGCCCGCGAGCATCCGGCGTACGACGGGATCACCGAGCCGCAGTCTGCCGTTGTCGTAGTCGAGGGGACGCAGCTGTACGTCGGCCTGCTCGTCGTCGACGGACAACACCTTGCCCCAGGAGATGCGGCAGCTGTCCAGGACCCGCAAGGGCTCGGCCGCCGGACCCGCGCGAAGCAGACCGGTCCAGGGATAGACCGCGAAGACATGGAAGTTGTGGTGGGGCCGGCCGCCGAGCAGTGCCAGGCGGATCGGGTCGGACAGGCCATGATCGACGCGGCTGTCGAAGCGGTCCGTCAGGTGCGCGGCCAGCAGCGAGCCGGGCACGTTGTCCAGCAGGCGGTTGCCGACCCAGTACGCCTCGACGACCTCGGTGTCGAGCGGCTTCCGGCCGGACGCCGCCGCTATCAACGACAGGTACGGCCAGGCACCCAGGAAGCGCTCCGCGATCGCGGAGAGGCCACGGTCGGACACGCCGCTTCCGGCGTACTCGAGGAGTTCACCGGAGTCACCCGGACCGCAGTACCCGAGCGCGTTCGGCGGATAGGCGTACCGCGCGAAGAGCAACGGTCCCGGAGTCATTGCGCGACGGCCGGCGTACGACGCGAGCGCGCCATCGTGATCAGACCCGCGCCCGCGCCGAGCAGCGCGAGCCCGACGCCCACCTGCGGGGTCACCACGGTGCCCTTCACGACGGCGTCGAGCGCGGCCGTGATGATCGCGGCGACCACGAGTACCGCGGTCACGTCCACCGCCGGCGCCAGCGCGAGAGCGCGGTACCACGTCGCGACGTACCCTGCCAGCAACAGGCCGGTCAGCAACGCCCAGCGCCAGCCCTCGGCGCTCAGGCCGATCAGCGCGGACCAGCGGCCGCTGACCGCGACCCACCCGATCAGCAGTACGACGCCGAGCCCCAGGCGGGCGACCGCGAGTACGCCCGGCGAAATCGCATCAAGTAGCCGCTTCACCAGGATCACCTCGACCGCCCACAACAGTGTCGCCGCCAGGATCATCAGTTCGCCGGTGCCGAAACGGAATCCGCCCAGCCCACCGCCGAGCGCCACCTGCCCGGCGAGGAGCAGGCCGATCGCGGCGTAGTGCAGGAGCCCCAGCCGCTCCCCCAGCAGCGGTACGGCGAGCAAGGCCACCCACACGACCAGCGTCTTGTGCACGAACGCGGCATGGGTCGACGACGCATGAGCCAGCCCACTGAAGAACAGCACGAACGGCACCGAACCGCCGACCACAGCCACCGCTGCCATGCCGATCCAGGTTCGCGGCGACGACCTCTGCGCCCGACGCCCTCCCTCGTCCCGGGTACGTCGGCCGGCGAGAACTCCGCCGGCCAGCAGCAGCGTCAGCACGACCGCCGCGATCAGGTTCTTCGCCGTCGTGTACACGGTGGCGTCGCGGACGACGCGTACGCCGTACGAGTTGACGAACACCGACACTCCGCTGATCACCGCTGTCCCGAAGGCCAGCACAAGTCCCTGCCGTCTCATCGATCCCCTCCACCGTCGTCCAGCCGGTTGATCGCGAACCCGGAATGCACCAGCACCACGTCCCCGACCACGACGTCCGGCAGGAACGCGAAACACACCCGGCGCTGCCCGTCGGCCGTCTCGACCGTCCCGGTAGGCGCCGCCACCGGAGTGTCTCCGTCGAGCTCCACCACCCGTCCTTCGACGCCGACGCACATCCAGGTCACCTCGGCACCGAAACCCGGGCCCGGGACGCCTGCGGGTCGCGCATGCGGCGAAGCGGCGTACCGATCCCGTAGGTCAGGAAGTCGCCCTCGGGGATGATTTCGAGGATCCGGCAGCGCGACAGGCGTTCGGCGGGGATCAGGGCTGCCAATTCCGACGACAGCGAACCGACGGGGACAGTCCCGATCGGGTGTACGACGGCCCGGGCGTGGAAGCTGATCGTCGCGGGCGGGATCGGGAAGAACAGGGACAGCAACCCGCCACGACGTACCGGCACCGTCACGGCGACCTGGTCGGTGGCCGGGATGTGCAGCGCCTTCCAGCTGTCCGGCGCGACCGCGACGTACAGCTGCCGCGGCCCCGTCCCGTAGACGACTCCGCTCGACCGCGGCTCTCCGTCCGGCGTGACGTAACTGACCACGGCGAAGGACTGCTCGACAATCGTCCGCCAGACGAGCCGGCTCGTCACCTTCGGTCTGTCCGAGACTCCGTCCACGGTTCGCGCTGTCGCCACCATCGCCGTACCTCCCACCCTCGATGCTGGCGGCCCGGCGGTGCCCCGGCCAAGGTCCCAAAGGTCCCGCACGGCCGGGACCAAACGGCCCTTCAGACTGCGAGGCCGGTGCGCGAGCGTAGCCGTTGGGATGGCTACGGTTCGCCGGGACGACGCGGCAGGGGGGCGCATGAAGCAGACGATTCGGTTCGGCCGGGTCTTCGGTGTCGAGATCGGGGCCAACTGGTCGTTGCTCGTGCTGATCCTGCTGGTTGCCCACGGCCTGTCCACGGTCGTCCTGCCTGCGCTGGCGCCTGGCCAGAGCACAACCGCGTACTGGACGGCCGGGGCGGTCTGCGGGCTCCTGATCGCCGGCTCGTTGCTGTTGCACGAACTCGCGCATTCCGTGGTGGCGGTACGGGCCGGACTGCCCGTGGAACGCATCACGTTGTGGATGCTGGGCGGAGCCAGTGTGCTCGGGGGCGAGCCGGCTTCGGCCAGGGCGGCGTTCCGGATCGCGGCCGCGGGGCCGCTGAGCAGCCTCGGACTCGGGCTGGCCGCCGGCTGCGGCGCCCTGGCGTTGAGCGCCCTCGGAGCACCCGAGCTGATCGTGAGCTCCACGTGGTGGCTGGGTTCGATCAACGTCGTCCTCGCCGTGTTCAACCTGCTTCCGGGCAATCCACTGGACGGCGGCCGCATCCTGCGGGCGATTCTGTGGTGGCGGACCGGAGACCCGGATCGCGCCGAGATCGGGGCCGCGCGAGCCGGCCGGGTGCTCGGCGTGGTCGTCACCGCTCTGGGGTTCGCGCAGTGGCTGAGCGGGCAGTTCGCCGGCCTGTGGCTGATCCTGGTCGGGTTGCTGATCGGGACGGTGGCAGCCTCGGAGTCACGCGCCGCCCGGATGCGGGTCGCCCTCGGGCAGATCAGGGTCGCCGATGTGATGGCCGAGCCCGGCGTGGTCGCGCACGACGCGATGACCGTGGACCAATTCCTCGCCGGGATCGTGCCCGGGCTCCCGGAGGCGGCGTATCCGGTGGTGGACCTCGACGGCCGCGCCGCCGGAACGGTCGAGCTGCACAGTCTCGTCGGAATCCGGCGCAGCCTGGCCCCGTCCACCCGGATCGCCGAGGTCAGGACTCCGCTCGAGGATGTTCCGCTCGCCCAGCCGACTGACCTCGTCGCCGACCTCGCGGTACGAATGCGCCAGGACGCACTCGCTCTCGTCACCGAATCCGACCACCGGCTGGTCGGCGTCGTCAGCCGCCGGGATGTGGCCCGCCTCGTCCAGGGCGCGCCCCTGCGGCCGACCGGCCAGGAGCCGTACCCCGCCTGACTACCCCAGGCTGGGTACGACGAGCACCGGGATGTCCGCGAACTCCACGAGGTGGCCGACGTTGACCGGGTTGCCCGGGTCGTGCCCTACCACGATCAGGTCGGCGGCACAGTGCCGCGCCGCCGCCAGCACCCGCTCTGCCCCGGCCCCCGGCCCGGTGAGGATCTCTTGGCGTGTGCGGAGACCGCGCAGCGACGCTCGTGCGGTCATCCGCGACAGCATCGTCGTCGCGCCCTGGATCCGCCGCTCGACGGGCTCCGGAATCGCTGCCTCCCGCAGCCGCGCGTCCAGCAGGTGGTCCTCGACCACCATGACCAGGGTGAGGCCGGCGCCGACCACCGCTGCCAGGTCGATCGCCAGCTGCGCTGCTCGGAGCGCGGCCGCGGAGTCGTCCACCACCACCAGGAACTGCTTCATGATCTCTCCCAAGGGGTACGACGGGCCGCCCAGCGCAGCCTGACGTTCTCCTCGCGCTCGGTCTCGTCGAGACGCTGTACCAGCACGGCCAGCTGCTGCTCCAACCTCGGGATCCAGCGCAGCTCGAGTGTCCGCTGCTGCTGGCGGGTGCGCGCCAGTTCCTCGGACACCAGAGCGACGGCACGTTGGGCGGCGGCGAGCTGCAGCGCAGCGGCGAGCGCCGTGCGGTGGGCCCGCAGGGCCTGGACCAGCGCGGAGCTGCCGGCCAGGGGCGGTTCCGGGCCGAACCTGACGCCGCAACTCGCCGGGTGCCGGACGCCCATCGTCACGGCGTACCCCACGACGACCTCAACAGTTGCCTCCGGCATCGAGTCGAGCAGGATCCGGCGGCCGTCCAGGGCGACGCTTCGCCGCAGCCACCGCGTGGCGGTACGCGCCGCGCGTTCGAAGTCTTCGGCAGCTCGTGCCGCCACCAACTCGAGCCGCGCGCAGTCGACCGCGAGGGCGCGCTGCTTGCGGTCCAGCAGTTCGACCGCCCGCCGTGCCGTCGACAGTCTGGCGGTGAGCATGAGCCGTCCCGCCCGTCCGGCGACCGGTCCGCCGCTCATCGCCCCTCCAGATGCTCGTCCAGCAGCGTTCTCGACACCTTGGTCAGCTCGCGTCGGGGTAGGACGGAGACCGCCTGCCACAGCCGGTCGAGAGTCTCGCCGAAGCCGCGCGCCTCGTCGGGACGCTGCCGCAGCAGCGAGTCCTCCAGCGCGGCGGCGTAGCCGAGGTACCCGCGATCGGTGTCGCTCAGCGCAGCGGTCCCGATCAGATCGGCCAGCTCCGCGGCCTGCCGGGCCCGGGCCAGCGCCGCGATGGCCTGCGCGGCGATCTCGAGATGATCGTCCCGCGTACGGCCGGGGCCCGCGCCGTGCCGCATCAGCCTGGACAGCGATCCGAGGACGTCGAGCGGCGGGTACAGCCCGCGCGCGTGCAAGTCCTCCGCGAGCACGATCTGCCCTTCGGTGATGTAACCGGTCAGATCGGGGACCGGATGCGTGATGTCGCCGGCCGGCATCGTGAGCACCGGCATGATCGTGACCGATCCGGGACGGCCACGGACCCGGCCGCAGCGTTCGTAGAGCGACGCCAGATCGCTGTACAGATAGCCCGGGTACGCCCGGCGAGCCGGGATCTCCTGGCGCGCTGCCGCGACTTCGCGGACCGCCTCGCAGTAGCTGGTCATGTCCGACATCACGACCAGCACGTGGCTGCCTTCGACGAACGCCAAGTGCTCTGCGACCGTCAGCGCGACCCGCGGCGTCAGCAGCCGCTCGATCACCGGATCGTCCGCGCTGTTGAGCACCATCACCAACTCGCCCCTGGCGGCCCGTTGCTCAAGCGCGGTACGGACGTAGTCGATGTCCGCGTGCGGCAGCCCCATCGCCGCGAAGACCACCACGAACGGATCGCCCGCCGCCGACGACTGCGCCGCGATCTGGGTGGCGAGCCGCAGGTGCGGCAGTCCCGGCACGGAGAAGATCGGCAGCTTCTGCCCGCGGACGACGGTCGTCAGCGCGTCGATCCCGGAGACGCCCGTCAGCACCGGCTCCCGCGGCGACTCCCGCTCGACCGGGTTGAGCGGCCACCCGTTCACCACCGCCGTCGTCGTACCGAGAACCGGCGGGCCACCGTCGAGGGGCGCGCCGCGTCCGTCGCACGTCCGGCCGAGCCATCCGCGGCCGAGCGGAATCCGGAACGGACTGCCGCCGAACCGCACCTGGACACCGCCGCGGTGCATTCCCACGCTGCCTTCCAGCACCTGCACGACGGCGAGATCGTCCGCCACCTCGAGGACGACGCCGTGGCGGGTGCTGCCGTCGTCGACCCTGATCACCGCCGACTCGTCCCACCCGACGCCACGAACCCCACGCACCACGAGGAGCGATCCCCGCAGCGATCGCACGTCGGCGTACTCGACATCGGTCATACCAACCCCTCCAGCGCCGTCATGATCGCCGCGCCGCGACCGGCCAGCTCCGCCGTGGACGGGGCCTCCTCGCGGGCCCGTACCAGCGCACCGAAGTCGAACTCCTCGATCTCCGTCGCGGCCACACCCCGGTCGATCAACGCCAGGCAGCGGTCGACGACGTCCAGGACGAGCTGCAGCAACGCGGCTCCGCGCTCGACGGAGCAGGTCGCGTCGGACGCACTCAGTGCACTCTGGGCGAGGACGGCGTCCCGCAGGAGCCTGCCACCGAGGATCGTCATCCGTTCCCGGCCCGGCAGCGTCCGCGTTCCGACGATCGCGGCGAGTTCGCTCAGCCGCGCCGCCTCGGCCAGCACATCCATGGCCCGGGCCCGGCGGGACGCCCAGCCCGGATTCTCGTGACCGGCCTGCCAAGCCGCCATGGCGTCGGCGTCGTGCGAGTACGACGCCGACCAGCTGACCGCCGGATAATGCCGCGAGTACGCGAGGTCGCGATCCAGGCTCCACACCCCGCGGACGAACCGCTCGGTCGCGGTCGTGACCGGCTCGGTCAGATCCCCACCCGGAGGCGACACCGCACCGATCACCGTGACCGCCGCGGTCCGGCCGCCCAGGGTGCGAACCCGGCCGGCGCGCTCGTAGAACGCGGCCAGGGACGAGGACAGGTCGGCCGGGTAGCCCTCCTCGGCCGGCAGCGCACCCGTGCGGGAGGCGAACTCGCGCAGCGCCTCGGCCCACCGCGACGTCGAGTCCGCGACCACCACGGCGTGGTACCCCATGTCGCGGAAGTACTCCGCCACCGTGATGGCGGTGAAGACGCTCGCCTCGCGCGCCATCATCGGCATGTTCGACGTGTTGGCGACGATCACCGTGCGATCGATCATCCGGCCCCCGGTGCGCGGGTCGGCAAGTTCGGCCAGCTCGCCGAGGACGTCGGCCATCTCGTTGCCCCGCTCGCCGCAGCCGACGTACACGATGACGTCCGCGTCACACCATTTCGCGAGCTGTTGCAGCAGGACGGTCTTTCCGGTGCCGAAGCCGCCGGGCACGGCGGTGCTCGAGCCGGCCCCGATCGGGAAGAGCAGATCCAGCACCCGCTGACCGGTGTGCAGCGGCGTGAATTCCTCGTCGCGGGCCGCGAACGGCCGCGGCCGCCGGACCGGCCAGTGCTCGAACAACCCGATCTCGAGCTCGCCGATCCGCGCGACCACCTCGGCCTCGGACAGCTTGCCCGCAGCCGCCACGAACCGCACCTCGCCGCTCACTCCCGGCGGCACCAGAACGCGATGCTCGATCGCTCCGGCGTCAGCCACGACGCCCAGCACCGTCCCGGCATCGATCTGCCGGCCGACCGCCACCTTCGGTACGAAGTTCCAGCGCGCGGGCGTCTGGGCGGCCGGTGTCAAGGTCTGCGGGGCGAGCCAGACAGGTGCCGACGACAACGGCCGCAACAATCCGTCGAAGACCCGGCCGAGCAGGCCCGGGCCCAGCCGCGCTGACAACGGCCGTCGGGTCCGGCGCACCAGATCGTCCGTCATCAGTCCACCGGTGTACTCGAACGCCTGCAGCGTGAGAGTCGCACCGTCGATGGCCACCACCTCGGCCGGAATCCGATGGTCGCCGAGTTCGACCACCTCGTACATCGACGCGTCCGGTACGCCGGTCGCCTCGACGAGCGGACCGTTGACGCGACGGATCCGGCCCGCAGGAATCACCGTGTCCACAGTGCAGCCACCTCCGGACCGGAGCGTTCCAGCGCGCGGTCCGCCAGCGCCGGCAGGCTCAGGTCCATCCGCCGGCTGCCCGCGGATGCGACGACGCCTCCGCCCGGACTGTCCTCGATCACCGCTTCCGGGCCGAGCTGTTCCCGGGCCATGTCGACCAGCCGTCGTCGGATTCCCTCGTACTCTGAGGACTCGGCCAGCGCCGAGGCGGCCGCGCGGCATCGGCGCCGCAGTTCGTCGTACAGCTCGCGCTGCGCGGTCAGCGCGGATCGGCGGGCTTCCCGGCGACTCTGGGCCAGGCGGATCGCGAGCAGCGCCGTCGCGTCGGCCGCACCTGTCGAGCGCGCTTCGGCGATCAGCTCGGCCGCCGTCCGCTGCGCCTGCCCGAGCAGCTCGCCACGCTGCGCCTCGGCGCCTCCGAGGATGGCCGCAGCGTCGGCACGAGCCGCGGTCAGCAAGGCCGACCGGACCGGACCGAGCGCCGCGTCGGCGGCTGCGGTCAACGGCCGGCTCATGGTGGCAGCACCACCGTCAGGACGGCGGCCCGTCCGACGCGTCGAGGCCCGAGTGCCTCGGCTGCAGCGGCGGTGAGCAGGACCACACCGACGTCAGCGGGGAGCTCGGACCACCGGCGCCGTACCTCGTCGGCCGTGGTCGCCGTCAGCAACCTGGCGCCCGCGAGCCCGTAGCCCACGATGCGAATCGGTTCACCCAGGACGGCCACCTGCGTCATCAGGCCCTCCCCACCAGGATGATCGCGACGATCAGGCCGTAGATCGCGATCCCTTCGGCCAGGCCGACGACGACCATCGCCCGACCGAACAACTCCGGCCGCTCACTCATCGCAGCCAGCGCCGCAGCGCCGGTGTACGCGACCGCGACCCCGGCACCGATCGCGGAGCCTGCGACCGCGATCGCCGCGCCCAGCAAGGCCGACCCGCTGGACTCCCCACCGGCCTGCGCGGCCTGGCTCGCGGCGGCGCCGTCGTGGCCGGTCGCGAACCCCCAGTCCGCGGTCAGAACGGCGATCAGGAGCGCGACCACCCCGGTCAGCAGCACGAGGTTCGCCACGGTCAGCAGGACCGCCGCCCACCGGTGCCGGCGTAAGAACTCCCTCACGATGTCACCTCCACATCCTCCGCGGGCAGCCGCCACGGGCGGAACGGTCGTCCGTCCGTCTCGAACACCCGGGAGAACAGTTCGTAGTACTCGAGCCGGAGCGCCTGGATCCCCGCGACCAGTGCCTCCAACGTGAACGCGATCCCGGTCCCTACGATCAGCACCAGCGCCGCGCCCAGCCGGCTCGGCATCGAGCCGGCGTCCCACAGGGCGACGCTGCCTTGCCAGACGATGGTCCCCAACGCCGCGTGGGTCAGACCGAACGCGGCGAGCCGGGCGAACGAGACGATGTTGGATCCCAGCCGGACCACCACGTCGAACAGCTCGACGATCGCCTGCAGCACGCCGGCAGCTCCGCCACCGGAGCCGGCGAGCAGACCGGCGAAGGTGAGCACCAGACCGGCAACTCCGAGCAGGACCGCCGCGATCAGCAGCCCGGCGCCGCCAAAATAGATGCCTCCGGCAACACAAGCGAGCGCGAGGAAGAGCAGTGCCCCGGCGATCCCGGTCCGCGCGTAGAGCGCGAAGACCCAACCACCTTCGCGGAACCGGTTGACGATGACCAGCGCGTAGGCCCCCGCGAGCAGAAACGCCCCCGCGCCGATCGCGGTCAGCAGCAAGGTGCCGACGTCGTCGATCGGCGACAACCACACGACAGGCACCAGGCCGGTCGGCCCGAACATCTCGCCGTACAGCACACCGAACACGACGCTCGCGGCGCCGGCACCGGCCAGGAACGGCCAGGCCGGCCGGACCTTCGCCAGGCGGGCGAACCGCCCGCTCCTGACGATCAAGGCGCCGAGCAGGAGCAGCAGTCCATGGCCGACGTCGCCGAACATCATCCCGAACATCGCCACATAGGCGAGTCCGGCGACGAGCGCGGGGTCGACATCGGCGTACGGAACCGTGGTGTAGGTCTGCACGAGCACCTCGAACGACCGCCCGGGTCCGCGTTGCCGCAACAGGGTCGGCGGCTGCATGCCGGGTGGTGGCGGAAGTGGAACCGCCGCGCCGCCGACAGGCCGCAACGCCTCGGCCAGCCCAGGCAGCGCAGCGGCCGGCGTCCAGCCCAGCCAGGCGGTCACCGGTCCGTGCGGGACCGCCTGGGCCAGCTGCCGGCGGAGCTCCAGCTCGCGATCCGACCATTCCGGCCGGCGATCGGCGACGACCGCGAGCTCGAGCTCGGATCGCAGCGGATCCAGCTCGACAACGCCGGCGGAGCTCACCCGGTCCAGCAGTTCCCGCCGGTGCTCGCGGGGGACTACCAGTGCGATCCGTTGCATCCGGACCGGCCGTACGGCGTCACGCCATGACATCGAGGACATCGAGCACCTCCCCCGGGCCCGCCCCGTACGCCGCGTCGCCGAGTGCGACGCGCACCCGCCAGCCGTCGACCGCCAGCACTGCCACCGCGCCCAGGATCGGGTCCACGCCAGGCGTGCCCTGCCGCAGCAGGCGAAAACCGTCCGATTCGATCCGGGCCGCCAGAGCGGCCTCTGCCCGCCAGAGCTCCGCAACACCACCGACGCCGTCGAGGACCCAGCGTCCCGGAATCGGCGTCGCCGCCCGCAGGTCCGGCACCGAGCGTGTCCGCACCCAATCGGACCCGATCAGCGGGACCGCGGCCCGTACCACGCCCTCACCCGGCCCGCTCGCTGCTGCCAGCAACTGCTTGGCAGCCACCAGGACCGCGGCGCCGGACACCCATTCGGTCGCCTGGGGGGCTTCGGCCGCGACCATCCGCAGCCAGCGAAATACCAGGATGTCGTGCAACGTCTCGGCCGATGCCTGACCGGGATCGCCCCACGGCGAGGCGACGAGCGCTGCCCGCAGCTCCGACACGGAGATCGTCGCCGCGATCCGCGGCCAGGACATGGCCAGGCTGCCCAACTCGTAGTACGGCTGCCGGTGTCCCGGCGTGGCCACCGCTCTGGCATGCGCCTCGATGTTCGCGAGTTCGTAGCGTGCGCCGAGCGCGCGAGCCAGGCCGATCGCGGACCTCGGCAACCAGCCGGACAACACGCGCAACTGCCAGATCTCCGCGGCCGCGACCGCCTGCTCCGCCTCCACGAGCGTCGTACCGGGCGCAGCCGCGCGCGCGTACGCCGTGCCGGCCAGCATGCTCAGCGCGTCAGCCAGGCCGGGCGCCGCGGCGAGCCGGCGTGCTGCGCCGGCCCCGAGCCGGCGGCGAGCCATCGCCTTCGCGCGGACGGTCGCCGCCACCCATCCCGCGCTCATCGTGCCGTCCCGCGAACATCGGCGCGGAGCCGATCGAGGACCAGCGCGACCAGGCGGTCCATCCGCTGCGAGCCGGTCCGCCGGAGGTCGGTCGCTGCACTGCTCGCCGTCGCCCGAGTCCGGTCGACCGCGGCGTCGCCACGGGCCCGGATCGCGGCGACCAGCTCAGCCCGCTCCCCCGATGCCTGCACACGAGCGGCGGCCTCGAGCCCAGCTGCCTCGGCTTGCGCGGCAGCGACGCGCTCCGCGGCCTGCTGTCGCGAGCGAGTGCGGATCTCGTCGCATTCCACGATCGTGGCGTCGAGCGCGGCGAAGACGGCGACGAGTTCCGCCGGTACGCCGTCGCGGGTGTCCTCCGGAACACCGACCGGCCCCGCGCCACCCGGCGTACCGACAGGACGGAAGCGGCGCAGCCGATCCAGCATCACGCCCATCGCCGATCACCTCCACGGCGCAGGACTTTGGCAGCCGTGTCGACGAGCAGCAGCAGAACGGCGGCGGCGCCGGCGAACAGCCAACCCTGGTAAGAAGGCCAGCCGCCGCCCAGCAGGTCGGCCACCGGTGGGACCCCGAGGAAGACCGCCAGCAGCACCAGTTCGGCGGCGAGCGCCAGCAGCAGCGGGCGGTTCGTCGTGAAGCCGATCTCGAAGAGCGTGCTGCGCTCGCTGCGGCAGGCGAACGCGTTCGCCATCTGCATCAGCACGATCACCGCGAACGCCGTCCCGGAAGCGACCGCCAGTGCCGCACCGGACGGCTCGTCCCCGAAGTGCCAGCCCTGTCCGGTCAGGATCACGACGAACGCCGTCATCGCCAGCACTGCTTCCGTCAGCCCGAGCACGCCGAATGCCCTCCCCAACAGCCGGTGGTCGATCAGGCGACGATGCCGTGCGGGGCCGTTGAGCACGCGCGGACCCGGCCGCTCCACGCCGAGCGCCAGGGCCGGCAGAACGTCGGTGCCGATGTCGAGTGCCAGGACCTGCAGGACGCCGATCGCGAGCGGCATCGATCCGCCGGACAGCGCCCAGGCGACGAACGGCGCCAGCTCCGCCACATTGTCGGCGAGGTGGTACGTCAGGAACCGCCGGACGTTGGAGAAGGTCGCGCGGCCGAGCCGGATCGCGGTCACGATGCTCGCGAAGTGGTCGTCCAGCAGGACCAGGTCGGCTGCGGCGCGGGCGACGTCACTGCCCGAGGCGCCCATCGCGACACCGACATCGGCCTCCCGCAGCGCTGGTGCGTCGTTGACGCCGTCACCGGTCATCGCCACCACGTGGCCGCGGCGGCGCAGTGCCCGCGCGATCCGCAACTTGTCGGCCGGCGTCACCCTGGCGACCACGACGCCGTCGTCCCGGTCGAGCAACTCGCCCAGCCGCTCGTCGTCCGCGGGCAGCTCGTTGCCGGTGACAACCAGGCCGCGCGGCCCGAGCAGACCGACCTCGCGGGCGATCACCTCGGCGGTCGCCGCATGGTCGCCGGTCACCACGGCGATCTTCACTCCGGCCTGCCGGCAGGTGGTCAGCGCCTCGTGCACGTCGGTCCGCGGCGGGTCCTCCAGTCCGAGGACGGCCAGCAGGTCGAGCGTGCCGGCGCCGAGCTGGAGCCTGCCGTCGTGGACGAGAACACCGGGCGCCTCCGTGACCGCCAGGACCCGACGGCCGCGGCCGGCCAGCCTGTCGACCGCCGCCGCGGCCTCACCGTTGGACCGGCAGAACGGCAGCAACGCGTCCGGTGCACCGATCACGACGGTGTTGCCGTCGACAACTACCGCGCTGTACCTCGTCTCGCTGGTGAAGGTGACCCGATGGGTGATCGCCGCCGGATCCGCCGGTAGTACTCCGAGACGCCGGGCGAGCACGTCGACCGCGACCTCCATCGGGTCGCCTTCCGCGACCCACCGGCCCTTGGACCGCACGGCCCTGCCCCGGACACAGGAGAGCGCCGATGCCGCGGCTTTCGCAGCGGCCTCGATCGCCGTTCGGTTCCCCTCGGCCGAGCCGACCGGATCGTAGCCGTGCCCCTTCAGCTGGGCCGGTCCGTACGGCGTCCAGACGTCCAGAACCTCCATCTGGTTCAGCGTCAGCGTGCCGGTCTTGTCAGTACAGACGTACGTCGTCGCGCCGAGCGTCTCGACCGCGTCCAAGCGTCGGACCAGCGCGTTGCCGTGTGCCATCCGCTGTGCTCCCCGCGCCAGCGACAGCGTCACGGTCGGCAGCAAACCCTCGGGGACGAGTGCCACCATGACACCCACGCCGAACAGCAGCGCCTCGGTCAGGCCCAGGCCGAGCAGCAGCGACACCGCGGTCAGCGAGCCCCCCACAGCGATCGCGATCGCCGCGATGACCCGGATCAGTCGGTGCAGTTCGACGGTCAACGGACTGGAGGGACGGTCCGCGGTCTCGGTGAGCGCCTGGATCCCGGCCAGCCGGGTGTTCCCGGCCACGGCCGTCACCACCGCCTCGGCCTCGCCCTGGACGACGAACGTTCCCGCGAACGCCTGCTGCCCGGGCGCCGGACGCACCGGGACCGACTCTCCGGTGAGCATCGACTCGTCCACCGCCAGCGCGTGCACCGTGACCAGCCGCAGGTCGGCCGACACGCGGTCCCCCGCACTGAGCAGCACGAGATCGTCACGAACCAGCTGTGTTGCGTCGACGGTCGAGACCGCGCCGTCACGGATCACCTGGACGCGCGTCGGCAGCAAGTCGCGCAGCCGTTCGGCGGCGCGGTCGGCGCGGTACTCCTGAGCGAACGCGAAGACGCCGTTCAGGACGATGATGACGACGATCGCGACCGCCAGCGGCGCCAGCCCACCGGCGAGCGCCAGGGCGGCGGCCACCCACAACATCAGCGCGAACAGATGCGTAACCTGCCCGACGAGCAGCCTCCAGGCTGCCGTACGCCGGGGCGCGGGCAACTCGTTCAGCCCGTCCGTGGCGAGCCGCCGCGCCGCCTCGGCCGCCGACAGACCTGTCGTCGTCTGCACGCTGGGCATGACCACCTCCGCCACGAGCGTCCCCGGACCGGTGGCCCACGTAGCAGGGCCCAACGTCCCGACCTCGGCGGCGAACGGACCTGCAACGCCCCAGTGGTCCACCGACCCGGCAGACCGGGACCTTCGGCCCTGACCGAGCACCCGGCCCGCGGCTTCAACTGGAGCGGGGAAGGGAGTGGTGGAGAACCATGCGAGTCAGTGAATTGATGACGACGCCGGCGATCACGGTGCTGGGCGAGACCCCGGTCAGTGCGGCGCTGCGCCTGCTGGACAGGAACCAGGTGACCGCGCTCCCGGTCGTCGACCGCCGAGGCCGGTTGGTCGGTTCGGTCAGCGAGGCGGATCTGATCCCGGACGCACTCCTGGTGTACCACCATCGCGCGCCGTCGTACCCGATGCGGCTCTCGGCCGGTCTCCTGCCTCGGCGCGTCGCCGAGCTGATGTCCACCGTCGTGCCGAGCGTGCGCTCCGACGAGGATCTCGACGCGGCGATCGATCTGCTCCGGTCGGCGATGGTGAAGAGCCTCCCGGTCGTCGACGCCGACCGGGTCGTCGGCGTGATCAGCCGCAGCGACGTGATCCACTTCCTCGCCGGCCGGGACGCCCGGATCCGCAACGACATCCTCGACCGGCTACGGGCCCGCGATCTCGACTGGCGGGTCGAGGTGGACGACGGGATCGTCCAGGTGCACGGCACGATCGGCGAGCACGAGCGGCACCGCGCCGAAGCCATCGCGGCTTCCGTCAGCGGCGTCGTCGCCGTCCACGCCGCCTGATCACTCGGCACGGGCCGAGGCCGGATCTGCGGCCGCTAGGTCGGCGGGTGATTCTTCGCGTGCTCGACGGCGAAGATCGCGGCTTCGGTGCGGCGTTCGAAGTGCAGCTTCCGGAGCACCGCCGAGACGTGGTTCTTGACGGTCTTCTCCGCCAGGTACAGCGCCTGTGCGATCTGGCGATTGGTCTTTCCCTCGGCGACGAGGCCGAGGATCTCCTTCTCCTGCTCGGTGAGCGCGGCGTACCGCGGATCCTCCGGGGCGGCCGGATGCCGCAGGCGTTCCAGCACCTTGGTCGTCATCGCCGGATCGAGCAAGGAATCACCGACCGCGAGCCGCCGGACCGCCTTGACCAGATCTTCGCCGTCGATCTGCTTCAGCAGGTATCCCGCCGCGCCGGCCATGATCGCGGCGAACAGCGCGTCGTCGTCGGAGAACGACGTGAGCATCAGACAGGCCGGCGGATCCTCCATCGCCGACCGGATCTCCCGGCACACGGTGACACCGTCCCCGTCCGGAAGGCGGACGTCGAGCAGCGCGACATCCGGTCGTACGGCCGGTATCCGCGCGATCGCCTCCGTCGCCGTCGCACCGTCACCCACGATCTCGATATCCGGCTCCGCCTCGAGCAGCCGCTGCAGTCCCAGCCTGACGACCTCGTGGTCGTCGAGCAGAAACACCTTGATCGCCATCACCGCTCCTCCCCAGCGCGGACGACAGACACCTCGGCACACTGGCACTCCGGCGGCCGGTGATCAAGGGACCTCGGTCCCTCGATCACGGGACTTTGGGCTCAGCGCCCGCCGTCGTGAACGATCGCGACCGGGCAGCCGGCCAGCCGGAGGATCCCCCGCGTGGCCGAGTCCGGGAGGTTCGACGGCCATGCCCGCGCGCGGCCGCCGACGACCAAGAGCTGCGCGCCCGTCTCGGTCGCCGCGGCGACGATCCCGGAGACCACGTGTCCACTGCGAAGTTCCGTCGCCACCGGCAGGCTGGGACATCTGGCGCGAAGCTCGTCCGCAAGCTGCTCCAGCCGATGAGCCGCCGTCTCCCACCATTCCTCGCCGAGGCTGGGCACGTCGCCGGGATAGATGGCCGGCAGGTTCCACACATGGACGAGACGCAGCGGCGACTCGCGCAGGACCGCGGCCTCCCGCGCGAAGACCACCGCCGGGGAGTCGCAGGCCGAACCGTCGACCGCGACGACGACCGGGCAGGCGCGGCCGGCCGGGGTCCAAAACTGAGGTACGACGACCACCGGCGCCCCGGCCGCGATCGCCACCGCTTCGGAGACCGAGCCGATCATGGCACGCCGGCAGGCGCCCGTACCGCGCCGGCCGATCACCAGCATCCGGCTGCCCTCCGCCAACCTCACCAGCTCGCGCGCCGGCGTGCCGGTGGCGACCCTGCCGTGATGCTCGGCACCAGGCAGTCTCTGATCCAGGTACTTGGCGACCCCGTCGAGCAGGCCGATCGCCACTTGGTCCGGCTCCGCGTCGTCGATCACGGTGACGACCTCCAGCGCCTCCCGGCGCAGCATCGCCTCCTGCACGGCCCACTCGAGAGCACCCGCGTCCCGCCAGGCTCCATCGATCCCCACCTGGATGGCCGGCTCGGTCGTCATCGTCGCCCCGCCCTCCGCTGCGCCGGTCAGCCTCGATCGTCGGTCGGTGCTTCCTCGACCGCTGCGTCCGCACGGTCCTTCTCGGGCTCGTCCGGGAGCAGGACGTCGGCGATCGGGCGGCGTGGGGTCGGTGGTACGGGCGGGCCGTAGCCGAAGCGGATCACCGCCTGAGGACGGTTCCACGGCCCCAGTGGGTCGTTGATCTGCCAGCGCAGCCCCTCGTGCTCGATCACCTGGTTGAGCAGCGAGGTCGACACGCCGTGCGCGGTTGCCTCGAGAAGCACCCGTTCCATGGCCTGTCCGGCCCGCAGCCACTCGAGCGGTCCGTCGTACTTGGTCGCGAGCAGCGCGAGCTGTGGCTCCCGCTCGAAATCCGCCACGATTCGCCCTTCGTCGGCCGCGGTGGCCGCGAGATCCCGAACCACCGTCGTCCCACCGGCAGGGAGCGGGCCGAGCGACCTCGACGGGATGCCGTCGATCTCCCGGTCACCGCCGACCCAGCGGCGGCGCTCCGCGGTCCGCTCGGTGCTCCTGTCGTCGGTGGCTACCGCATCGTTCGTCGCCATCTGCAGCCACCAGCGTCGCGACGGACGCTCGAGCCACTGCAGCTCGGCTGCCTCGGTCCGCGCCGCGTCCTCCAACAGCCGCCGTACCTCGTCCGGAAGGCGCCGTTCGGTGAACGGCTCCCGGTTCGTCCGGCGGTGCGGAATCGCCGGCGCCAAGGCCGCCAGCCGCTCGGCCCGCGGGCCTCTCAGGTCGACTTCGGCGACGAGGTCCGGCTTCCGCTGGTCACGCAACTGGTGCACGTCCGACCCGTACCCCAGGGACGCCGCCGCGACGCGCAGGTTGAAGATCGCGGCACCGAGGGTCACGAACACCATCCGCCGCGCCGGGTCCTCGGCCGGCAGCTCGCGTTCCCGGTCCCGGTAGACCTCGACCACCCAGCCGCGGAACCGGAACCGCCACGGCTGCGTGTTGTGCGTCGACGGCGCGGCGACCGTCAAGCGGAGCAGCTCCTGCCGATCTCCGTCCGGCACCGTCAGCAGCGTCATCGGTCCACCTCCTGAACCGAGCGTGACACCGCCCCGCCAGGCCCGGCAGGGACCTCGTGCCCTTCGCGTCCGGGACCTTCAGCACAGTCACGCGATTACCCTCAGCCAACCCACAAGCGGTGCGTTGCTTCCCACGGACAGTCACCTTTTGTATGGTTGGCGGGTGGCCGAAGGCTCGCGATCGGCGCGTGGGGGCTGGGACGAGGGTGCGCTCGAGTACGCAGGACTGTCCCGGGTACGTCTCGATGCCTTGCTGCAGGAGCTCCTGAGCCGGGTCGACGAGATCATGGAGTACCAGGAGCGGCTGCGCGCACTGCTCGACGCGGTCGTCGGGATCGGCGCCGACCTGGACCTGAACAGCACCCTGGACCGCATCGTGACCGCGGCCTGTGAACTCGCCGACTCCCGGTACGGCGCCCTCGGAATCGTCGGGCCGGACGGCAGGCGGTTGATCCGCTTCATCACCCACGGCGTCACCGCCGAGGAGATCGCCGCCATCGGCCCGTACCCCGAGGGGCACGGCATCCTCGGCCTGCTGATCGAGCACCCGGAGCCGATCCGCATGCACGACCTCGCCGAGCACCCGCGGTCGTACGGCTTCCCGCCCAACCATCCGCCGATGAAGAGCTTCCTCGGCGTGCCGATCCGCACCCGCGAGCACGCCTACGGCAACCTCTACCTGACCGAGAAGACCGGCGGCGCCGACTTCACCGAGGACGACGAGCGCACCGTCACGGCGCTGGCCGCCGCGGCCGGCGTGGTGATCGACAACGCCCGGCTGTACGCCGACACCGAGCAACGCCGCCGCTGGCACGAGGTCACCGCCGAGATCACCCAGCTGATGCTCGGCGAGTTCGATCCCGACCAGGCACTGCAGCTGATCGCCCAGCGGTCCCGTGAGGTCTCGGGCACCGATGTCGCCGCCGTACTGCTCGCCGACGACAGCGAACTGGTCGTCCGGGCCGTCGACGGGCCGCCGGACTTCCAGCGGTTCGCCGGACAGCGGGTGCCGGCCGACCTTCCCGTGCTCGGCCGCGCGCTCAACGGTGGCGAGCAGGTCGTGATCGAGGACCTGGCCGAGTTGCTCAAGAACAACGGCACCCTGACCGAGTTCCCCGAAGGCGCACGGCTCAGCCGGACCACCATGGTGCCGCTTCCGGCCGGATCCACAGGTACCGGCGGCCTTCTCGTCGTCGCCTCGGAACGCGGCCCGAACACCACGATGAGCGACGGGGCGGACCTGATGCGGATGTTCGCCGGCCAGGCGACGCTGGCTCTGGAACGGGCCCAGGCGCAACGCGATCGCGACATGCTCGCGGTCCTCGAGGACCGGGACCGGATCGCCCGGGATCTGCACGACCTGGTCATCCAGCGGCTGTTCGCCACCGGCCTGCAGCTGCAGGGTATGCACCGTCTGGCCCGTCCCGAACATCAGCAACGACTCACCCAGGCCGTCGAGGACATCGACACCACCATTCGCGACCTGCGCGCCGCGATCTTCGGACTTCAGCAGGCTCCCGGGTCCAGCACGCTGCGCGGTGACATCCAGGCGCTCGTCGACGAGTACGCCGAACCGCTCGGGTTCCGGCCCCGGTTCACCGTGACCGGGCCGATCGACACCGCCGTACCGACCGCGGCGAGACCGCAGATCCTGGCCACGGTCCGCGAGTCGCTGTCCAACATCGTCCGGCACGCGAAAGCATCACAGGCAACGGTAGAGGTCGAGGTGACCGGCAGCGCCGTCTTCGCGCGCATCACGGACGACGGAGTCGGCATCGGCTCGAGCACCCGCCGCAGCGGTCTCCGCAACCTGACGGAGCGCGCCCGGACGCTCGGCGGATCGGTTCAGATCACCGACAACGACCCGCGGGGCACCGTCGTCGAACTTCGCGCTCCGACTGACTAAGGACCCGCCCGGTTCGGGACTCTCGCCCGCAGCGCGGCCGCCGCCCGTCGGCGAAGCTGAGGTGGAGATCCCGTGGAGGTGGACCGTGTCCGAGCAGCTGCCCCAAGCTCACGTCGACGTCCTGCTGGCGGCGGCCGTGGCCGCGCCGAGCATGCACAACACCCAGCCCTGGCGTTTCGACGTACAGGGTCGTGTCATCGACATCTACCTCGACGGTTCGCGCACGCTGCCGGCCGAGGATCCCACCGGACGGGCGATGCGGATCGCCGCCGGTGCCGCGACCTTCAACCTGCGGTGCGCGGCGGAGGCTCTCGGGTACGGCACCTGGTTCGGGCTGGCGCCGTACCCGAGGGAAGAACCCGACCTGCTGGCGCGGATCGTCGTCGAACCCACCGAGGCGCGCGACGAGGAACTGGCCGACCTCGCCGAACAGATTCCCCGTCGGCACACCGACCGCAACCCGTCCGACCCGGCACCGATCGCTGAGGGCGTCCGGGTCGAGCTCATGCGGGCGGCGCATGCCGAAGGCGCTGAGCTGATCTGGCTCGGCGAATCCGAGATCCATGCGGTGCTGGACCTGACGCTGCAGACCGATCTGCGGGAGATCCGGGACTGGCGGCGAAGCGCCGAACGGGCCCACTGGATCGGCGGGACCCGCCCGGCCGAGGGGATCCCGAGCACCGCGCTGGGACCGCGACCGGCGACCTACCCGGCGACGGTCCGCGACCTCGGCACTCGGCCGCTCGACCGGTTGCGCCGCCAGTCGGCCTTCGAGACGCACCCGGACATCGCAATCCTCTGCACCGACTACGACGAGCCCGCCGACCAGGTGGCCGCCGGGGCCGCACTGGAGCGCGTGCTGCTGGTCGCCACCCGCGCCGGCGTCAGCGCGTCGTTCCTCAACCAGCCCCTCGAGTACGAGGATCTGCGCACCAAGGTCCAGCGCCTGACCCGGCGCCCCGGCCACGCCGACATGATCATCCGTTTCAGCCACACGCACCCCGGCCCCGGCACCGCTCGCCGCCCGCTCGGTGACTTCCTCCCGAAGGAACAGCAGTAAGCGGAACCTGATCGACGAAGGTCTGCAGAGGTTCCCGGAGCCTCTGCAGACCTCTCTTCTGTGATCGATCGTCGGTCCGTCAGCTGGTCCGGGTGGCGGGAACGACGGCGAGCGGGCAGGGAGCGTGGTGCAGGACACCTCGGGTCACCGAGCCCAGCAGGAACGACGCGACCCGCGTGTGGTGACGCGTGCCGACGACCAGCAGTTGCGCGTCGGACTCCTCCGCGCTCGTGACGATCCCGTCCACCGGATGCCCCCGGCGTACGTCGACCTCGAAGGTCTGGTCCGGGAATCTCCGGCGGCATTCGGCCACGACCTTGTCGAAGTTCCGCTCGGCGTTGTCCGCCCATTCGGCACCGAGACCGGCGACGTTCATCGCGTCCCAGCTGTACATCGCAGGCAGGTCCCACACATGAACAAGGCGAATCGGCAGGCCACGCTCGGTCGCCTCCGCGATCGCGAACTCCAGCACCGCGGTGCTGTCGTTGTCATCGTCGAGCGCGACCAGCACCGGACCGGCGTGGTCGGACGGCTTCCAGTGCTCCGGAACGACCACGGCCGGAACAGTCGACTGGACCACGACCGCCTCCGACGTCGAGCCGATCAGCAACCGCTTGAACGTCCCCATCCCGCGGCGGCCGACGACAAGCATCCGGCTGTCCGCGGCGGCCTGTGCCAGTCTTCGCGCCGGCGGCCCGACGAGCAGGTCCGCCTCGTTGTCCAGCGTGCCCGGGCTGTCGTCCAGGTACTTCTGGACATCGCTGACGAGTTCCATCGACGCGTCGTCGACCGCGGCGGGTTCCCATCCGGGCGCGTGCCGCGGCTTGTCGTCGACCACGTGCACCACCTGGAGGGGCTCCCGCCGCAGCAGCGACTCCTGCAGAGCCCACTCCAGGGCACCGGTGTCACGCCAGGAACCGTCGACCCCGACATGGATGACCGGTTTCACGGCACTCACCGCAACCACGGGTACTTGTGGACGAAGTCCAGACCGCTCCACCACCGGCCGAAGCCCCACACGTTGCCAGCGGCAACCAGTGCGAGCGCGACCAGGGTGATCGCGCCGAGGATGTGGTCGTCCAGCACCGGGTTGTTCTCCGGCGGCAGCGCCGCGGACCACATCAGCAGGTACAACAGCGTCCCGCTGACCGCCGCGATCCGCATCCCGACCCCGAGGGTCAGCGCCAGACCGATCCCGGCCAGCCCCACCATGAACAGCGGGCTGACCCACCAGTCACCGGCCAGCGAGTGATAGAACCCCTCGAACGGGCCACTCGCCCCCTTCAGGAACCCGGCCGTCACATCGCCGCCGTCGATCCAGCCCCGACCGGACTTGGTCGCGTAGCCCAGACCGAACAGCTTGTCGAAGAAGGCCCACAGGAACGTCAGGCCGAACGCGATCCGCAGCACCGCGAAGGCGCGCCCGGCCGCCAGGGTGATGATCGGCTGCCGATCACCGTCAGGCTCCATCGCCGGAGCCGGCAGGTTCTGCCGCCGGTGCGACGTAGTGCTCATGATGTCGTCCTTCCACTCGAATCCGACATCTCGATCCTGGGTGTGTCCGCGCGCCGTCGTCAGAGCCGTTCTCTCCCCGTCCAGGAGCCGAACGGCCCGCCCTGTCCGGGACGTCTGTCGCTGTCCGCCGCGCGACACGACGTACACGCTGGAGTCGACAGGTCCGAGGAGGCGACGATGCTCACCGACCAACTGTCGTCCGAGGCGCTCGGCGTCCTGCTGCACGCCGCCGGCGTCACGGGACCGCACCGCTCCCGGCCGTGGCGACTCGAAGTCGACGGCCACCTGGTCGACGCCTACCTCGACGCCGATGGGATGCCCGCGCCGATCGCCCGAGCTGACCGCATAGCCACCGGCGCGGCGCTGTTCAACCTCCGCTGCGCCGCCGCGTCGCTCAGCTTCGAGACCTGGCTCAGCCTCTACCCGTACCCGGAGAACCCGGGCCTCGCCGCCCGCGTCGTGGTCGAGCCCACCGGACTGCCTGACCAGGAACTGCGCAAGCTGTACCGCGCGATCCTGTCACGGCACCTCGTCCGGCCACCGAGGTGCCCGGACGTGAACGCCCGGTTCGCGCTCGAACGCGCCGCCGAACTCGAGGGCGCACACCTTCACTGGCTCCCTGGCACAACCCGGCCCGTGGCGCTGGTCGGTACCGACCTGGACGAACCGGCCGATCCGCTCCGCACCGGCATGGCGCTGCAACGCGTCCTCCTCACCGCACTCGCCAACGACGTTCCGGCGACTCGCCTCCAGCAGACGCTGATCCAGTTCGGCGAGGCATTCGACGTCGATGAACACAGGAGTAAGGCGTCATGACAACAGCACTCGCGTTCTCGCTGCGGTCCGGTGACGAGATGACCCGGCTGGCTCGCTTCCATCGGGACGTCCGCTGGACCGGCACGATCCAGGCCACCGGCAGCAGCCCTGCCATGACGACGACCGGAGCAGCCCGGTACCACACGATCCAGGGCGGACTCTGGATCGTCGGCGACCACGAGCAGGACGTCCACCTCGCCGACGGCACGTTCGTTCGTCATACCCAGCTGCACTGGGTCGCAGGCTGGGATCCCGAGGCCCATGAGTACCGTGCGTCGGCCACCGGCAGCGACGGCCGCTTCACCTTCCTGGCCGGCCGGATCGAGGGCAGGCTGCTCATCTTCGAGAGCATCGGCCGCCCCTGTGTGCGTACACGGCTCTTCGGGCACGTCGCCGACGCCGAGACGATGACCTGGCGCACCGAGATCTCGACCGACGGCGGGCCCTACGTCCTGGCCGAACGCCGCGTCTGCACGACCCTCGCGCAGGCATCTTGATCGCCTGATCAGTCGGCGGTGCGGACCGCCGTGACCGCGAAGGCCTCGACCTCCTGGTAGTGGCCGCCGGTCGAAGCGACGACGACGATCGCGGGATCGGTCGCGCCCCGGAACGTCACCTGGGCAGACCACGGCTGTCGTTCGCCGCCGCCGGGGACGCAGCAGGAGGTGCCGAGCCGTTCGCCCGTCGAGGCCTGGCGGACGTCGACGCGGATCGACTCGTCGACGCCGGTGATCCGCCCGCCGACCGTCAACGGCGAGCCGGCCAGCGCGCCGTACCGCGGCTGGGTGATCGTGAGGGTACGGTCGCGTGTGCCGACGACCTCCCACGGCGCGTCGTCGCCCTGTCCCAGCCGTGCGAGATGGATGACCGCGGCAACCGACGGCGGGTTCTTCTCCGCTCGGTAGCCGACCGACACGTAGGCCTCGTCACCCCGCACGGACTTCGACACCACCAGTCCGATCTCGTCGAAGCCCAGGAAGCCGGTGGTGAACGAGAGCGCGGTCTGGCCGGCGTCCAGGTGCCAGGGCTGCTTGCCGCCGCTGCGATACGCCTCCTGCCACGCCGCCGCCGCGGACTCCGAGGTGAACGGCCACAACGGCTGGTACCGGAACTCCCGATGGCTCGGGCCGGCTGTCGGCTTCGTGGTCGGTTCGGCCGGTTTCGGGGTGGAGGTGACCGTCACCGTCCTACCGGGCTGCGTGACGGTCGCACTGGGCGCAGGCGCCGTACCGGACGGCTCGCCGCCGTCGTCCAGCACGACGACCGTGAGCGCCGCGACCGCGACGATCGCCAGACTCGCAAGCACGATCGCCCACTTGGCACGCAGCCCGATGGTCCGCTGAGAACCGTTGTCAGCCATTGTCCTGTTCCTTTGCTTCTCCGGTCGTCCGTACGACGGCGACCGGGCACTGTGCGTGGTTGAGTACGGCGCGACTCACCGAGCCGAGCAGCAAACCGCGGAACCGGCCCCTGCCCCGGCTTCCGACGACCAGCAGGCGAGCGGTCCGGGAGGCGTCGACCAGCGCGTTGGCGGCCGGTCCGCGAACGAGTTTCTCGGTGGTCTTCACATCCGGATGGTCGACCGCCTGTCCGGCCAGCGCCTCGCCGAGTACCGCCGCGCTGTCCTGCTCGAGGGCGTCGACGTCGTAGACGGCCGGCACGATGTCGCCGGGACCGATGCTCTGCGGGTCGTGCCACGCCAGCAGCGCCGTCAGGCTCCCGCCCGTCAGCTCGGCGTATTCGAACCCGAAGCCGATCGCGGCCGCGGACAGCTCCGATCCGTCGACACCGACCACGATCTCGTCCCGTACATCGGTGCGCTCGAGCCAGCCCGCCGGTACGACGACCACCGGGCACGGTGCGTGGGTCGCGAGATGCGTCATCACGGAACCCGCCGCGAGATCGCGCAGTTCGCCCAGCCCGCGCGATCCGAGCACCAGCATGGACGCCTCCGCGGCTTCACCCACGAGGACCGCTACGGGGTCGCCCACGACCACCTCGGCCTCGATCACCAGCCCGGGATGCCCGGCGCGGATGTCACGGCAGGACTTGTCGAGCAACCGCTCGGCCACGCCGCGAATCTGCTCCAGCCCGACAACCGTCGCCGTACCGCTCGCCGTCCGCACGATCGGCCACGGGATCGCGTGCACGACCCGAAGCGGGCGTCCCCAGCGTTCGGCGGCGACCGCGGCCCACTCGGCAGCGGCAGCCCCGGCCGGCGATCCGTCGTACCCCACGACCATCCTGTCGCCACTCATGTCTGTTCCTCCGTCAGTTCTGGCCACGCAGCCAACGGGGTGCCACGTCGAGCCATTCGGTGGACCAGTCGCGCGCGCGACGGCGGTCCAGCGGGACCCGGACGAGCCGCACCGCGCCCCACAGCGCCAGCCACGAGCCGGCCACGGCGAGCATGCCCATCCAGGTACCGATCGCGGCCGCGTCCCCCTGCGACGCCGGCGCCTTCACGATCTCCCCGTCCCGGTCGAGCCAGACGGTCACCTCGGCACCGGCCTTGGTACCGATCACGACGTTTGTCGTTCCCTCACGTTCGGCGCCCGACGGATCGAGGTAGCCGATCCGCACCGAGGTCAGCACGTCTCCGGGCGCCGTCGGCACGAGACCTTCGGTGCCTTCGAGTGTCCGCCCTGCGACCTGATGCAGTTCGGTCCGCCGGGCGTCCGCCGACGCGTTGCTCGCATTCCGATAGCTGGTCCCCACGGCCGCACCGACCGGCACCAGCAGCAGAGCGGCGATCACCGCGCACCACAGCACTACCGTCTCGATCCGGTCGGACCGGCGCCGCAGCGGATTCTTCCCGAACCCCAGCCGCCGCAGCTGCATGTGCGCCCACAGCTCCCCAGATCGCTTCTCCCCGGCACCCATGACAACCTCCTCGACGCGTCGACCGCAGTACAGCCAGCCTCAGCCCCGCGGCACGACCGAAGTCAGGGCCTTAAGTCCCGAGCCGGCCGGCCGTGAGCCACAACCAGCACGGGTGTGGCTTGCGTCCCGTCAGGTCAGGACGTTCGGCCCTGCGCGCTGCGTGGCGGCCGGATCATCGTTGCCTCGTGGGGGCATCGATCTGTGCCTGCGCAAGGAGGTCCTCCGATGAACATGGCGACCAATTTCGACCACTCCCGCCTGGAGATCGTCAGCACCGCGGACTGTCTGCGGCTGCTGCGGTCCGTCGCGCTCGGACGGCTTGTCTACACGTACGGCGGGCTTCCGGCCGTCCGGCTGGTCAACTTCCTCGTGGACGGCGAGACGATCGTGTTCAGCACCGGACAGGGTGACAAGCTCCGGGCCGCCGAGCACAGGGACGTCGTGGCGTTCGAGGCGGACGACGTGGACCTCGAGCGCCACCTCGGCTGGACGGTCACGGCGATCGGCCGGCTGTCCGTGGTCACCGCCGACGAGGCCGCCGAGCTCCGCCGTACCCTGCCGCTGCACTCCTGGCTTCCCCTGGACGACCCACGACTCGTCCGGCTCGACATCGCGTCCCTCAACGGCCGGCGTCTGGTTCCCTGGGCCCAACGGCCCCGCTTCGGAGCCTCTCGTCCACGGTGATGTTCACCAGACGGCGGCGGCCGGTCCTCCTGCCGACGCGGACAGCCGCGAACAGGCCGAGCAGGGCCAGCGCGCCGCCGATCAAGCCGTCGAAGATGTAGTGGTTGGCGGTCAGCACGATCGCCGCGAGCATCAGCAGCGGCATCACCCAGCCGAACAAACGAATGATCCAGTGGCCACCGAGCGCGGCCACGGCGATGCCCATCAGCAGGTTCCAGCCGAAGTGCAGGCTCGGTACGGCGGCGTACTGGTTCACGAACGCCGGGGGCTGCAGCACCCGGTACGCCGACGTCCGCTCGGTCACCGTGTCGACGAACCCGTACGTCGTCAGGAACCGCGGCGGTGCGACCGGGAACAGGGCGAAGATCGCCAGCCCGGCGCCGCCGGAGATCAGCATCGCGTTGCGGAACCTCCGATACGCGTCGCGATGCCGGATCAGCAGCCAGAGCAGTGTGCTCAGCAGCACCGGCCAGTGACCGTAGATGTAGATGTAGCCGAGCAACTCGACCAGCCAGCTGTGCTCGGTCACCGACCGCTGCAGTTCCGCTTCGACGAAGACGCCGAGTGCACGCTCGAGATCGACGATGTACACGGCGTTCCGGAAGGCGACGTCGACCCTGGTCGTCATCAGTCCGCGGACACCGAAGTACAGCACGATCGCGACGGTGATCACCGTCACCTCACGGAGTACCTGGCCCTTCCGGCTGCTCGCGCGTAACACCGCAGTCCCCTCCCCTTCGGCACCATCCCTCCCACGGTCGCGGACCGGGCGCAGCCGGTCCAGGGCCGGACCGCCCGAGGCTCGGGGACCAATGGCCTTGCGCGGGCGGGTTATCTTCCTGATAGTGAAAGGCCAGGCCCGGAAGGAACCCCGCATGCAGTTGGGCCAGCATCCCCTCCCACAGTTCGTCGTGCGCAGTGTGCGCGGGATCGTCGCCCACCGCGGTGTGCGCGTCGCCGCGCTCGTCGCGGCGGTCGGGCTCTCCCTGTGGAACGTCGACCGCGTCCCCCACACCGCGATCCTGCCCGCTGTCGTCGGCCTGCTGCCGTTCGCGATCGGCAAATACGTGTTGTGCCCGCTGCGCTGGCACGCGATCTCGACCAGCGGCCGGACCCGGCGCTGGCACGTGCGTGCCTACGCGGAAAGTGAGATCCTCGGTCTCATCTCCCCCTGGCACGCCGGTGCCGATCTCTGGCGCGTCCACCGACTGGAAACCATCGGTGTACGGCGCTCCAGCGCCGCCGCCGAGGTCGCGCTCGACCGCTTCGTCGGTGCGATCGGCCTCATCGCGGCCGTGGTGATCACCGGGGTGACCTTGCCGGCGAGCGTGATCGCGATCGCCGCCGGCGCCGCCGCTGTGGTGCTGGTGGTGGCTCTGGTCGTGCGACGACGCCGTCCTGGTCTGACAACCCGCTGGCCCTGGCCGTCACCGAAGGTGTTCGTGTTCGGGATCCTGCTGTCCGTCGGGTATCAGGCCACGATTCTCGGCCTCCTGTTCGCCTCCATCGACGCGGTCGGTGGTTCGGTTCCCGCGCTGCAGTTGGTTGCGATCTTTGGCGCCAGCCAGATCGCCGGAGTGCTTCCGGGGGTTCACGGTGCCAGCCCTCGCGAGGGTGCGCTGGTTGCGGGTCTGGCTTCGATCGGCGTGTCCTGGACTGCCGCGTTCGGTGCCGTCGCGCTGACCGCCTTGCTGTATTGGGTCCCGGCCCTGCTACTGGGCGGCAGCTTCCTGTTCCTCCGCTGGCGCGGCTGGTTCACCGAGCCCCGTCCGGGTACGACGTGACGCGCCCGCTCGTCATCGCGCACCGCGCCGGCAACGACCTGAGCACCCTCCGGTCGGCGCTCGACGGCGGAGCCGACCTGGTCGAGGCGGACGTGCACGCGTACCGCGGCCGCCTCGAGGTCCGGCACCACAAGACGCTCGGCCCGTGGTTCCTGTGGGAACGGGGCGAACTGATCCGCCGCACCACCGTCGCGCAGGTCGACGATCTGCTGGCCGCGGCCGCCGGCGATTCGCGGCTGATGCTCGATCTCAAGGGAATCCACCCCCGCCTGGCGCCCAGATTGGCCGCGGTCCTGCCGGACACCACGATCACCGTCTGCACACAGCATTGGTGGATGCTGGCCGCCTTCCGCCACCTGCCGAACGTACGTCTCGTCCTGTCGGCGGGCAGTCGCCGCGGACTCCGTCGCCTGCGTTCCCGCCTGCGCCGCTCGCCGCGAGCGCCGTACGGCGTCTGCGTCCATCGCCGCCTGCTGACCCCGGAACTCGTGACCGAGTTACGGCAGATCGCCGAGGTCGTCTTCACCTGGCCTGTCGATACCGAGGAGGCGCGGGAACACGCCCGGCTGCTCACCGTCGACGGAGTGATCGGCAAGCCGGTCAGCTCGTCAACCGGCGTTGCAGGACGGCCGACGCCAGCGTGAGCATGCCGAGGGCGAAGGCCGCCAGCACCGCGAGCTGGGTGGCGATGTCGGCGACGCCGCCGCCGCGGGACAGCACGGTGATCCAGGCGTCCACCGCCCACGCGTGCGGCGTGATGTGCCCCAACGTGCGGACCGCGTCCGGCACGATCGCCAGCGGCCACATGCAACCGCCGAGCATGGCGAACGCGATGCCGATCACCGGCCCGATCGCCGACGCCTGGTCAGCGGTCTTGAAGACGGCGCCGCTGAGCATGCCGGCGCCCGTCCCCACGACGGCCCAGGTGCCGATCAGCGCGACCGCGGCCACGGGGTCTCCCCAGCTCACACCGAACAGCAACGCACCGACCGCCACGATCAGGGCGGACTGCAGCAGCGCGAAGGCCAGGTAGCACAACGTCTCACCCAGCAACAGGCTCCGAACCCGGATCGGTGCGGCCTGCGCCCGCTGATAGATCCCGAGCTGGCGGGTCTGCACGACGGCGGCACCACCGGCCAGCGCGTTGATGAACACGAACAGCACGAGCATCGTCGGTGCGCTGTAGCTGAAGCCCAGCGGCAGGAACTCACTGCCCGTGGCGACGTTCTCGGTACTGATCCCGATCCGCGGCGTGATCCGCTGCAACGCTGTTGCCGTCGGCAACTGCTGGGCTGTGGTCGACCCTGTCGTCCGCGCGGCGAAGGCCGCCGCCTGGATCCGCTCGGCATGCCGCGCCACTGCTGCCGCGACGGCCGAACGGACGGCGGCCTGCGTCGACTCGGCACCACCTGCCAGCACCGGCACCCGCACCGAGTCCCCAGCCAGGAGCCGCGCGTCCAGGTCCGCCGGGACCAGGACCACCGCGTCGAGCTCGCCACGGCGGAGCGCGGTCCGGGCCGTCGGCTCGTCGCTCATCGTGTGCAGCGGGCCGGCGGATTTCAGTTCGTCGACGAGACTCGCGGCGATCGGCCGCCCTGACGTGCTGCCGCCGAGGACACCGATCCGGAAACCGCCCGGGTTCTGTACGACGGCACCGATGATCACGATGACCACGATCGGGAGCACCACGACGAAGAACAGCGCGGTCCGGTCCCGCAGCATCCGGCGCAACGATGCTCCGGCCACTGCCAGTGCGTTCCTCATACCGACCTCCAGCGGGCGATGAGAGTGGCCAGCGCCCCGAGGGCCGCGGCCATCCCGAGAATGATCAGCGCCGGGCGGATCGCGCTGGTCGCGGCAGCGCCCGTGGCGAGATCGGTGAAACCGCGCAGCGTCCAGCCGTTGGGCGTGAGTAGCGCGAGCCGCCGGAGCGTTTCCGGTGCCTGACTCAGCAGGACGAAGTTGCCGCCGAGCAGCAACAGCACGAACGTGACGATCGTCGCGAAGCCGTCGGCCTGCCGTTCGGTCCGCGCCACCGCGACGACCAGGGCGGTCAAGGCGACCAGCACCGCCGAGAACGCGACGATCAGCGCCGCCGCCGGGAGGATGGGTCCCCAGCGCGCACCGAACGCCACCGAGGACACCACCGCCAGCGTGCCCAGACTGACGACGCTGTAGACGAACGCGGCGAGCGACTTCCCGAGCAGTACGACGCCGCGCCGCAGCGGCGCCGCTCCGATCCGCTCCAAGGTCCCGCTGCGCCCTTCGACGAAGTAGCCGCGCGCGGTGAAGCCGATCGCGAACAGCACGAACATGATCCCCATCGCGGGCGCGTAGTAGCTCGCGGTCGTGAGCTGCCGGTACCCGGTCGCCCGGGCTTCCAGCGACTCAGGAAGCCGCAAGCCCGCCACCGCCGCGGCGAGCTCGTCGGCGCGGCTTCGGGGCACGCCCGCCGCCAAAGCGGTGTGCACGGAAAGCCGGTCGGCGTTGAGTTGGGTGACGTAGGCGTCCGCGACGGCCCGCGCCACCTCCGCCTGCAGCGGCTCGTCCGGATCGGCCAGGACGCGGAGTCCGATCGGCTCGTCACCGACCGCCGCGGCGCTGAACCCGCGCGGGACGACGAGTGCCGCGCCCGCGTCCCCGTCGTCGATCATCCGGCGTGCCCCGGCCTCGTCGTCCGCGTCCCGGATGGTCAGGACGCCGGACAGGTCGGGCCCGGTCAGAGCGGTGCGCAGGGCGATCGCGATCCGGCCTCGGTCGTTGTCGACCAGCGCGACGTCGGCGTGGAAGTTCTCCACTCCGGAGAACGCGAAGCTCATCAGTGCCGCGACCGCGATCGGCGCGACGAAGCCGAGGACGAGCGCGGACCGGTCGCGGAAGCGCTGGCGAAGGTCCTTGGCGGCGATCACGAGAGCGGTGTACATGATCACTCCCGCAACGCCGTGCCGGTCAGGTGCAGGAAGACCGCCTCGAGATCCGGCTCGTCCACCTCGACCGACCGCACCGACACGCCGGTCCGCTCGGCGACGTCCAGTACGTCGGGCAGCAGGCGCCGCCCCTCCGAAGCGAGCAACTGGACCTCGCCGTCCTTGACGTCCGCGCGGTCGACGCCGGTGATCACCCGGCACCTCTCGGCCAGCACGGCGAGATCACCGGTCGCGGACAGGCTGATCCGATCGCGTTCTCCGAGCCGGGCGACAAGTTCCCGGCGATTGCCTTCGGCAACCAGCCGGCCGTGGTCGATGATCCCGACGCGGTCGCAGAGCTTCTCGGCCTCCTCCATGTAGTGCGTGGTGTACAGCACCGCCATCCCCGCGGCGCCGAACGACTGCACGCTCTCCATCACCGCGTGTCTGCTCTGCGGGTCGACGCCGACCGTTGGTTCGTCCAGCACGAGCAGTGACGGCTCGTGCAGGAGCCCGGCCCCGATGTTGAGCCGGCGCCGCATCCCACCGGAGAACGACTCCACCCGGTCACCGGCGCGGTCCGTCAGCCCGATCAGCTCGAGCACCTTGCCGACCCGGTGGTTCAGCGGCTTGCCCCGCAAGCCATACAGCCGCCCGAAGAACCGCAGGTTCTCGCGAGCGGTGAGGTCCGGGTACAGCGCGATGTCCTGCGGAACGTAGCCGATGTGCCGCTTCGCGTCCGGTCGCGACGGACCGATCGGTGAGCCGGCCACCAGCACCTCACCGCGGTCGGCGGTCAGCAACCCGCAGACCAGCCGGATGGTGGTGGTCTTGCCCGCACCGTTCGGCCCGAGCAGACCGTAGGTCTCCCCCGGCGCCACCGAGAAGCTGACGTCGTCGACGGCGACGCGATCACCGAATCGCTTGCCCAGGTGCGCTGCCGAGAGCGCCGGGGTTGTCATCACTGCCTCCTAACGGGCCCGGTAGAGCGAGCCACCGCCGGAGACGGCGATGGCGGTGAGCTTGCCGCCGACATTCAGGTCGACGATGAACGTCGTGCCCGACCAGCGAGTGCTGTAGCTGACGGCACCCGTTGCCCGGACGGGAACGACGAACGACAGGATGGACGCCGTCGCCCCGGAGCGGGCCATCATCACGGTCGGTGCGGACTTCCGGACGTAGCTGCTCGGGTAGGTCCACCCCTGGATCGGGCTGGTCTGCCCTTGCTTCACCAGAATCGCTCCGGGCGGGAGCGCCTGCTTGAAGGGAACCTGGAAGATCACGGTCCTGGTGCTGTCACCGGGCGCCATCGCCACCGCGGTGGTTCGCGAGTACACGGTCGCACGCTGGTCCGACGGCAGGTGCCACAGCGTCTGGAACGCCTGAGCGGTCCTCGCCGAGGCGGTGTCCCAGGTGACGATCAGGTCCGGGTCCTTCAGCACCAGCACCCTGCGCACCCGGCTGATCCCCGCGCCCGGCACGTCGGTGAACTGGTAGGACTCCGAGGTGGCGTTGACGGCGTACGAGTTCAGCTTGGTGACCGGATTGGTTTCCTTGGACAGCGGGGTCGTCAGCACGCTGTGCGCGCTCGCGCTCAGCGTCCAGCTGCGCCACACGCCGGCCGAGTACGCGGCGTACCCGCCGTTGATGACGATGTCGCGACCGCGTGCCGTATAGGTAATGCCCGTGTGGTCGAGGTGCCCGTGGAACGCCCGCGCCGGCCCGAACCTGATGCTGTACGCCGATTCGCCGGTGAACCCCCGCGCCGGGTCGGTGCCCCAACCGGTCCTGCCGAAGACGTACCCGTTGGAATACACGCCGACGCGCCACGGTGGCACAGTGCCGGACTTTCCGAGCGACCCGGCGTACTCCATCGGCGTTCCCGCGTACGGATACGTCGCCTGCAGCTCGGTGTCGCCGATCTGCGGCAGCTTGCCGAGCGAGTTCGTCGCCAGCGCCAGCCACTTCCCGAGCAGTGCGCGGCGCGTCGTCATCGTCGTACCAGGACTGACGCCGCCGTTCTGCAGCGCGGTGATCGCGCGGCCCCACAGCCGGTAGTTGAACGCGGCGTACCCGGTCGACTGTTCGTTGGTCGACCCCTGGGAATCGATCGACGTCGTGATCCCGGCCGCCAGCCGCTGCACGGCCAGGTTCTTGTAGTCGCTGCGGTTGAGCGTGACGCCGACACCGAACAGCGCGATGCTCTCGTCGGTGCCGTGGTTCCACGCGCCACTCCAGTAGTTCGTGAGGAACCGGGCGTGGCTCAGCAGCGCGGTGTCGAGCCAGGCGTAGCGGGCCGGAAGCGTCGTCACCTTCAGTCCGGAGAGGATCGCCTGGCGCAGGCAGATCAGCACGTTGGTCCGGTGCATGGTGGACTCCCACGCCCCGACGTTCGCCTTCCACGAGTACGGGTTGTCGCGGTACCAGTCGTACGCGATCGTGTTCACCCGGGTCAGCGCGGTCAGGTCACCGTTGCTCGCGGCAATGACTCCCTGCCCGATCCAGCGCAGTGAGTGGAACCACATGTACCAGCTGGCGTTCTTGTACGGGTTCAGCGACCAGTTGATGTTGCCGCCGCCGTTGCCGACCGTGTACGGCGCGTACGGCTTCCACGTGAACTTGTCGGCGTACAGATTGGCCAGTGGATTCTGCGCATCCAGGCCGCTGAAGCCCGGGCAGGCGTAGAACGGCGCCGCCGCCGTGCGCAGCGGAGTCTGTCCGACATCGGTCGCCGGAGGCGCGACCGGCGGTACGACGTTGCTCTGCCCCGGCACGAACTGTGCTTCTCCCGGTTCCTCCGGAGCCGGCTCGATCGTGATGCCGGCCGGCGCGGTAGGCACCTGGCCCACTCCCGCCGCCGTTCCGGTCCCCAGTGCGAGCGCGGCTGTCACCATGGCCACGGCGGCGGTTCTGCTGAATCTCATCGGTCTCCCCCCTCACATCCGCGGTAGTGCGGCTGTGCTTCGAGGGTCTGACCGGCGCCCAGGTCCCCCCAGAGACGAACGTCCCGTTCCGGACAGGACCACTTGTCCCTCAGGTGGTCGGCGCTTCACGGTCTGTGACGGGCCTCCAGGCCACCGAGGTCCTGGGCGCGCCGGCCCATCTCCGCCTGCCGGATCAGTGCGGACACCAACTCCTGGGCCTGGCCGAGCGTCTCGTCGAGGATCTTCAGGCCGGCATCCACCTGACCGGCCTGGAAGGACCAGCGGGCGGCAGCCATGCCCTGCACCAGCAGATCGTTGATCTCGATCGCTTCACGGTGCAGGAGTGCGGCCGCTTCGACCTCCACACGCGCGGCCTCGGCGGCACGCAGCCGGTCTGCCGCCGTCCCGAGCAGCAGGCCCAGCACCAGCATCGGCGCGACGTGCGCCACCCAGCCGGTGGGGCTGAGCTCGACGTCGCGCACGACGACCCAGACGATGACGAAGGCAACAGCCGCGAGCCCCGCGCCGACACCCGCACGCCACCCGAAAGCGATCGCGATCAAGGCCACCGGGAACACGTACAACAGGAAGTAGTCGTCACCAGGGGTCCCCGCGAGCACGGTCAGCAGCAGCACCGCGACGTACAGCCCGCCGGCCACCCCGAGTGCGGTGCGGGGGTGCAGCCGGAACCACGGATCACGCGGCACCGGCGTCGGCAGGGACTCGGCGGCATCGGTCATACGCCCAGCAATAGCCCGTTCCCACGGCACGGCACAGGGCACAAAGTCCCGTTGTCACCTCGGACGGACGACGCGGGATGTGGTCTCGACCAGAGCGATGCCCACGACTGCCAGAGCCGCCGCTGCGAGCAGCCGGTACGGCGTGAGTTCCAGCAGGAACAGGCCGTGCCCGATCGGCGGCACCAGCACGGCGATCGACGCGAGCAGCGCCATCACTGCCAGCAGCGCCAGCTTCCACGGCCGCAGCGGCCGGGCCAGGATCGACAGTGTCCACAGGGAAACCATGAGGACGACGACGGTGGTGACGGTGCGCGCGCCGGCAACACCAGCGCCGGGGTCGAGAACACGCGTCAGCCGGTACCCGGCGAACGCGCACACCGCGGTCACCACGCCCACCGGAATCGCGAACCGCAGCGCCCGGCCGAGGAAACCCGGCAGGTAGCGCCGGGTGTTCGGCCCGAGCGCCAGGAAGAACGCCGGGATCCCGATCGTGAGGTTCGAGATCAACGTGAGCTGGATCGGTTCCAACGGGTAGGCGACCAAGGTCGTCGCGGTGATCAGCGACAGCACGAGCGAGTACACGTTCTTGACCAGGAACAGGTTCGCCGCCCGTTCGATGTTCGCGATCACCCGGCGGCCCTCGGCGACGACGTCCGGCAGGTGTGCGAACCGCCCGTCGAGCAGCACCAGCTGGGCGACCGCCCGGGTCGCCGGCGAACCGTTGCCCATGGCAACGCCGATGTCGGCGTCCTTGAGGGCGAGCGCGTCGTTGACCCCGTCACCGGTCATCGCGACCACATGGCCGCGGCGCTGCAACGCCTTGACGAAGGCGCGCTTCTGGTGCGGGCTGACCCGCCCGAACGCGGACGCCTTGTCGAGCACGTCGGCGAGTTCGTCGAGATCCTCCGGAAGGGTCCGCGCGTCGACCGCGTCAGCGGCGCCGGTGACACCGGGCACACCGACCGCCGCGCCGACCGCGCCGACCGTCCGGGGGTTGTCGCCGGACAGCACCTTGAGCGCGACGCCCTGCTCGGTGAAGTAGCGCATGGTCGCCGCGGCGTCGTCACGGATGTTCTCGGTCAGTACGACGAGCGCGATCGGCTCCAGCCGCGCCGGCAACTCCGGCGCGTTGTCGGCGTACGGCGTGCCACGTGCCAGCACCAGCACCCGCTCCCCTCGTGCCGCCAGCTCGTTCGCACGCCCCCGGACGGCGGCACCGGTGTCGCCGACCAGCACCATCTCGGGCGCGCCGAGAACCCACGTTGTGCCCGCTGCGGTCACCGACTGCCACTTCCGCGCCGACGAGAACGGCACCCGCGCGGCTGCCGTGGACAGGGAGGGCCCGAACGCGGCACGCAGCGCGTCCGAGGTGGCGTTCGAATCGCCGCCGGACGAGATCAGCGCCAGCACCTCGTCGACCGGCTCGTCGATCAGGGGTTCGACGCGGTCGAAGACCACGTTGCCGTGGGTCAGCGTGCCGGTCTTGTCCAGGCAGACCACGTCGACCCGCGCCAGGCCTTCCACCGCCGGCAACTCCTGGACGAGCGTCTGCCGTCGCGCGAGGGTCACGATCGCCAGCATGAACGCCAGCGACGTCAGCAGCACCAGGCCTTCGGGAATCATGCCCACGATCGCCGCGACCGTACCGGTGACCGCGTCGCGCCAGTCCTCGTTGTCCGCACTGCGGAACTGCGACCACAGCAGCACCGGAGCAACCACGAGCAGCACCAGCGAGATCCAGCGCAGCAGCCTCGTCGTCCCCGCGACCAGCTCCGAGCGCGTGACCTGGAAGCGGCGCGCCTCCGCCGCGAGCTGGGCGGCGTACGTCTCGGCACCGACCGCACGCGCCTCGAACTCACCGGTGCCCGCGACAACGATCGACCCCGACCGGACCCCGTCCCCGGAGACCTTGTGGACCGGATCGGACTCCCCGGTCAGCAGCGACTCGTCGATCTCCAGACCGTCCGCGGTGACGACGACGCCGTCGGCCAGCACCTGGTCGCCGGTGCGGATCCGCACCAGGTCGTCCTGCACGACGTCCTCGGCGTCGATCTCGGCCGCCGTACCGTCGCGCACCACATGGGCCCGGGTCACGTTCAGCAGCGCAAGCCGGTCCAGCGTCCGCCTGGCACGCACCTCCTGGACGATGCCGATGCCGGAGTTGGTGACGATCACGAGCCCGAACAGCGCGTTGCGCCAGTTGCCGGTGGCGACCACGGCGACGAAGAGCACGCCGAGGAGCCCATTGAAGAACGTGAAGACGTTGGCCCTGATGATCTGCCCGAACGTGCGACTGGTCCGTACCTGAACCGCGTTGGTCCGCCCGGCCGCGACCCGCTCGGCGACCTCGTCAGCGGTCAGGCCATACCTGAGTACAAGCGCCACGGTGCCACGATCCGGTGCCTGACAGGTGCGGCCAAGAGTCGAAGGTCCCGCACGGATCAGCGGCTGTTCCGCTGCTCATGTGACGAAGCCCGCCGCCACTAGGGACCTTCGGCCCTACAGGCGCGGGACCGAGCGCTGCGATGCTGGCGGCGACATCGCGTGAGAAGAGACGACCTTGACCGACCTGCCCCGTGTACACCGGAGCAGCTCCGCTGAACGACCGGACAGTGCGGTACCGAGCATGAACACCAACGAGAAGGCTCACGCCCTGTCGATCTCCCGCCGCGTGGAGAACCTGGACAGGGCGACCGCGCTTGCGCTTCTCACCACCGTCGGCTTCGGACGGGTCGTCTTCACCCAGAACGCCCTCCCGGCGGTCCGCCCGGTCAATCACCTGCTCGACGACGGCCAGGTCATCATCCGCACCAGGCTCTCCGCCGCGGTCACCCGGGTGGCCGGTGAGGTCGTCGCGTACGAGGCCGACGACCTGGACGCCGTACGCCGTCTCGGCTGGAGCGTCGTCGTCACCGGTACGGCGCGAACCGTGGACGACCCGGTCCGCATCGCCCGCCTCGAGCAGGCCCTCCTCCCTTGGGTCGACCAGCCGATGAACACGGTCATCGCGATCGACACCGACCTCGTCACCGGTGTCCGCTTCGTCGACACCTCAGCTGACTGAGGACCACAGGCGGATCAGTCGGTCAGGTACCGGTTCACGGTCGGGGCCAGCCATTCGATCACCTCGGCGTCGGTCAGATCGACCGCCGGCGGAAACTTCAGGATGTAGCGGCACAGCGCCATCCCGAGCACCTGGGACGCCGCCAGTACGGCTCGCACGGCCGGACGGTCGACGCCCCGGGCGGCGATCGCCGGCGCCAGTTGCGCACCGAAGACCGCGCGCATGCGCTCGGCCGCGGCCTCGTTGGTGACACCGGTGCGCAGCAGGACCCGCAATCCTTCGTCAGCACTCCACCGGTCGAGGAAGTGCCGGACCACCACCTCACCCAACTGCTCGCGTGGCACCTGGGTCAGGTCGGGCAGCCGCAGGTCGAACTCGGCGGCGGTGGCGAACAGTTTCTCCTTGGAACCGAAGTACCGCATGACCATGGCCGGGTCGATCCCCGCGTCGGCGGCGATCGCCCGGATCGTGGACTTGTCGTACCCGTCGGCGGCGAACCGCTCCCGGGCCGCGGCCAGGATCACCGCGGTGGTGTCTGCTGCCGTTCTCCTCATGTCAACAAGTGTAGGCCAACAGTTGTTGACATTGCCAGTGAGCATGGTCAACACTTGTTGGCATCGGACGAGAGGAGCAAGGAAGATGTCGAGAACCGTTCTGGTGACCGGGGCGTCGAGCGGGATCGGCCGGGCGACCGCGCTGCTGCTGGCGCGCGAGGGTTTCACCGTCTATGCCGGCGTACGCAAGGAGGCGGACGGCGAGGCGCTCGGTCCGAAGGTCACTCCGCTCACGCTGGACATCACGGACGCCGGCCAGATCGCCGAGGCAGCCGCGCGGCTGGACCGCTTGGACGCGTTGGTGAACAACGCCGGTGTCGGGGTCACCGGTCCATTGGAGTTCGTGTCGCTGGAGGCGCTGCGCTGGCAGTACGAGGTGAATGTGTTCGGTCAGGTGGCGATCACGCAGGCGATGCTGCCCAAGTTGCGCGCCGCGCGCGGGCGGGTTGTCACGGTCGGTTCGGTGGGGAGCTGGATCACGTTGCCGTTCGGTGGTCCGTTGTGTTCGTCCAAGCACGCGATCCGGTCGCTCAACGACGCGCTGCGGATGGAGCTCAAGCCGTACGGCGTCGCGGCGGTGCTGATCGAACCGGGCTCGATCCACACGTCCGCGGTCGACAAGCTGGAGGACGAGGTCGAGCCGAGGCTCGCGGCGATCGGGGCCGAGGGCCGGCGGCTGTACGGCGACGCGTACCGGGCGATGACGTCGGCGGGCCTGAAGGAGGAGCGCGGGGGCTCCAGCCCGGACGTCGTCGCGGACGCGATCCGGCACGCCCTGACCGCGCGCAAGCCGCGGGCGCGCTATCCGGTCGGGAAGAAGTCGCGGTTGATGAGCACGCTCGGCCGCGTCGTCCCGCAGTACTCCCTCGATGTCCTGCGGCTGCGCGCCCTGGGCCTGTCCTGATTCCGACCCTTCAGGGAGAACCTCGATGACTCAGCTCGCCGGCGCCGACGCGCTCACCGCTCTCGATCCCGTCTTCGCCCGGTTCGCCGTCGGCGCCGGGCACAACCTGTGGGGTCTGCACCACCTGACGATGCGCGAGAAGGCGTTCGTCTGCCTGACCGCCGACCTGTGCCACCCGCACCTCGACCAGCCGCTGGCCATGCACGTCCAGATGGCCCTGGCCCACGGCGTCGAACCCGAGGCGATCCGGGAGCTGTACCGACATCTGGCGCCGTACGTCGGGTACCCGATCCTGGTCACCGCGTTCCAGCGCCTGACCGACCTCGGCCTGCCCGACGCCCAAGACGACGCGCCCGTCAGCCCCGAACCACTGACCGGAGCGCTCGCGCGCATCGTGGGCGAACTGACCAAGGTCGCCCCAGGACTGGCAGCCTTCACCGAAGAACAACTCATCCAGCGCTGGAACCGCCCGCGGCTCAGTGTCCGCGAGCGAGCGATCGCCTGCCTGACCGTCGACATCCTCTACCAAACCCTCGGCCGATCCCTGCGCCTGCACGCCGGACTGGCCACAGCAGCCGGAGCCACCGAGAACACCTTCCGCGACCTCATCCGCGGCGTCGCCGAGTTCGGACTCGCCCGGGCCTGGGCTGCCGCCGACGCCCTGCTGCCGCACCCCGACAACGACTGACGCCGGAGATTCCCATGGAACTGATCAACGACCAGCTGGCCGTCAAGGCCCGCACGCTGCCACCGACCGGCGACGGCTTCCTCCTGCTCGCCGGCGAGACCGGCACCTGGCGCGGACCCTTCGCATCTCCCGCGGCCCGGCTCGCCGCCCAACTCCAGAGCCTGGTCGCCGCCGTCGACAGCCCTGGCATTCACGAGGCCAACGTGTTCCGCGCGGTGCTGCGACCGCCCGGCGAAGGCGACGAGATCCTGGCCGCACGGGGAATCCCGCCGGCCCGCTTCGACCTCGTGGTATTGATCCGCACCGAGTCCGTGCAGGCCACCCAGGACCTACGCGACAGCGCCACCTACCAGCACATCGCCCGCACTCTCGGCGCCGCCGCCCGCCGTACCCACGAGATCGTCGCCGAGAACGCCGGGCTGCTCGGCGACGTGGACCACACCCAAGATCACCGCTACCTGTTCAACTACTTCTACGCCGACGACCGCGACACGCTGCTCAAGGTCTGGGAGTACACCGCCAGCTGGTTCCAGGCCAAGACGGCGCTCCCCAACTCGGCTCTGATGCGGCCCGCGCGCGGCGAGGCCGCGGACTACGGCCTGATCAACCACGCGAGCTGGCCGACCTGGCGCACCTTCCTGCCCGGCCTGATCCTCCGCCCCACGTTCCGCAGTTTCGTCCTGGCCAACTTCAAGGCCAACGGCATCGCCGCACAGCCGATCATCTACCGCCGCGTTCGCTGACGCCCGGCCCGCGAGGTGGGCGCCCGAAAGTCCCGGCGGGTCGGGACCAAGCGCCCCTTGCCGGGGGCTCGGGGGTGGCGGATCGTCGTACTGGTCGGTTGTTCACGAGCTGGGGAGGCTCAGATGGCGGGTGCTGCCACGTCCGCGATATCGGTGACCGGGCTGGTGAAGACCTTCGGCACGACGAAGGCCCTGGACGGTCTCGACCTCGACGTACGAACCGGCGAGGTGCACGGTTTCCTCGGGCCGAACGGGTCGGGCAAGACGACCACGATCCGGGTGCTGCTCGGGTTGCTGCGCGCTGACGCCGGCAAGGTCCGGCTGCTGGGCGGCGATCCGTGGACCGACGGCGTCGCGCTGCGGTCCCGGCTCGCGTACGTGCCGGGCGACGTCACCCTGTGGCCGGGCATCACCGGCGGCGAGATCATCGACCTGATGGGCCGGTTGCGCGGCGGAGTCGACCGGCGCCGCCGCGACGAGCTGCTCGAGCGGTTCGACCTGGACCCGCGCAAGAAGGCCTCGACGTACTCCAAGGGCAACCGGCAGAAGGTCGGCCTGATCGCCGCACTCACCTCCGACGCCGAGCTCCTGCTGCTGGACGAGCCGACCTCCGGGCTGGATCCGTTGATGGAGTCCGAGTTCCAGCGGTGCGTCGAGGAGGTGAAGGCCGCGGGCCGGACCGTGCTGCTGTCCAGCCACATCCTCGCCGAGGTCGAGGCGCTCTGCGACCGGGTCAGCATCATCCGGCTCGGCCGGACCGTGGAGTCCGGGACGCTGACCGAGCTGCGCCACCTGACCCGGACGTCGATCTCGGTCGAGACCGCACTTCCCCTCGACGGGATCACCCGGCTGCCCGGCGTTCACGATCTGACGGTCGAAGGACACCGGGCGATGTTCGACGTCGACACCGCCAACCTCGACGAAGCGCTCCGGCACCTGTCCGCGCTCGGCGTCCGAAGCCTCACCAGCACTCCGCCGACCCTGGAGGAGTTGTTCCTGCGGCACTACGACCCCGTGAGCGAGTCGTGAGCACCGCCGCCGGCACGGCCGTACTGCTGCGCTTCATGCTGAGGCAGGAGCGCCGTAGTCTGCCGTGGTGGCTGATCGGCTCCGGCCTGCTGGTCGGGTTCCAGTCGGTCAGCAGCCAGGACCTCTACGGGACACCCGAGGCTCTCGCGAAGCTGCGGCAGACCATGACCGGCAACGCGGCGCTGCTCGCGATGAGCGGTCCCGAGCGTCTGCTCGACACCGTCGGCGGCGAGGTGGTGTTCGAGGTCTTCGGGTTCCTCGCGATCGTGCTCGGGCTGATGAACATGTTCCTGGTCGGCCGGCACACGCGGACCGACGAGGAGACCGGGCGCGGCGAATTGGTCAGGTCGGCCAGTGTCGGTCGGCGCGCGCCTCTCGCCGCCGCGCTGTGCCTCGCGGCGATCGCCGATCTGGCCGTCGCCGTCGTCGTCTTCGGCGCGGCCGCGGGTACCGGCCTGCCGGTGGGTGGCTCGGCTCTGCTAGGGGCCGCGGCGGCAGGGGTCGGGCTCGCCTTCGCCGCGCTGACCGCGGTGGCGGTACAGGTGTTCGAGAACCCGCGCTCGGTGTACGGCGCCGTCGGCGTCGCGCTCGGTACGGCGTTCGTCCTGCGCGCGGCCGGAGACATCGGCAACCCGGTCTGGTCGTGGCTGTCACCGATCGGCTGGGGGCAACGCACCTTCCCGTACGCCGGCGACCGATGGTGGCCGCTGCTGATCCCGCTCGCAGCCGGCGTCGTACTCGTCGGCGTTGCCGTGGCCCTGCTCGACCGGCGTGACTTCGGCGAGGGCTTGCTGTCGTACCGGCAGGGCCGCGCGACCGCTTCGTGGGCGTTGCGTTCGCCGCTCGGACTGGCCTGGCGGCTGCAGCGAGGTTCGATCATCGGTTGGACCACCGGCCTGTTCGTGCTCGGTGTCGCCTACGGCTCGTTCGCCGATTCGGTCGAGGCGTACGTCGCCGACAACCCAGAGATCGCGCAGTACCTTCCCGGTGGCGCGGCCGAGGTCGTCAACTCGTACTTCGCCCTGGTCATCCTGATCAGTGCCTTGCTCGCCGCGGCGTCCGCGGTGGCCGGCGCGATGCGGGCTCGGCACGAGGAGACCTCCGGCCGTGCCGAACCGGTCCTGGCCACCAAGGTCAGCCGCCGATCGTGGCTCGGCAGCTACGTGGCCGTCGCGCTCGCGGGCAGCGTGGTCGCTGTCGCGGTGGCAGGACTCGGCCACGGCCTTGCCTACGGCATCGCGACCTCCGATCCCGGTCAGTTCCTCCGCCTGGTCGGCGTCGCTCTCGTCCAGCTTCCCGCGGTGTGGCTCGTCGTCGCGGTCGCGGTGCTGGCCATCGGTTGGCTGCCCCGCGCCGCGGCAGCTGTCGCCTGGAGCGTCGTCGGGTACTGCGGGGTGATCGCGATGTTCGCCGACTCGTTCGACCTCCCCGACTGGACCCGTCAGGCGTCGCCGTTCGTCCACCTCCCGCAGGCCCCGCTCGAGTCCGTCACCGCCACACCCCTCGTCGTCGTGACCGCCATCGCCACCACCGTCCTGGCGGCCGGCTTCGTGGGTCTGGCCAACCGCGACTTCGGCTACTGACCGGACCGCCGAGAGACCCGGCGGAGCTGTGACCTTCGGCCCTGCGCCGTACGCCCTCCCTGGTGTCCACTGAAGGTGGGCGAGGGAAGCCAGGCACAAGGGTACGGAGAAGCGGACCCCAGCCGCGCACCGTACATCTCGGCTCGCTGCAGTAGCGGCGATGGGCTTCCCCCGCTCCTCACCCGCTACGCAGCCAGCGGCCAGTGGATCTCGGTGCGCTGGCTGTTCGGCGGCACCTCGGGACCGGTCAGGTACTCCTCCCACATGTGCATCGGGTCGAGTGTGAGCCCGAGCTCGCCGGCTCGGGTCCCGAGTGCGTCATAGGCGTTGGGCAGGTCGTCGTACGGTCCGACGTGAACCGTCGACAGCGTGACCGCGGCTGGAAGCACGAACGGCTCGATCGGATCGTCCGGCTTCACCGGATCGCGCACCTCGCACCCGACGCGTACCTCGAAGGTGTCCTCGCCCATCACGTAGTACGCCGTCGGCGCGCCGGCCGGGTCGATGCCGTGCTCGGCCAGGTAGCCGAAGACGGTCGCGAAGGCGGCTCCCATCCTCGTGCTGATCTCGGCGACCGTGGTCGTGAAGCGGGTCACCGCGAGGTGCCGCTCAGGCTCGTTTCGTTCGGTGATCTGATACTTCATCGCTCTCCCCTCCACTCCGACCGTAGGAGCGCCGGGTGGCCGATCGGCAGGATCAGAAGTCCCGTCCAGCTGGTGAGGGGCGTACGGCGTCATGGGACGAACAGCCTGCGGCGCATGGACGAACGCCCCTGCCACGGCACCGGCTCGACGCCGTACGGTGAACGTGCTCCGGAGCGACCGCCGGACGGCGTGGTGCGCTCCAGACAGTGACCGGCGGGAGCGCGCATCATGACTGTTCACTCACCTGACAAGCTTCGGGACGTCCCTCGCGTCGGCGTACCCGGCCGGCACACCGCGGCCGGCAGACTGGCCGCGTTGGCGGCTGCCGGCGCGCTGGCAGCCGGCTGCGCTGGGCTGCTGATGGACAACCCGTATCCGGGCGCGGCCTCCACCGCGGCAATGTTGCAGGGGTACGACGCCGTCAACGTGCTGGTTGCGCTCGCGCTGGCCGCGGTGGTGCGTCCAGCGCGACGCGGGCGGATGCCGGCAGTACTCGCGCAGGCGTCCCTCCTCGCGTACCTGGTGTACACGTACGCGTACTACCTCTTCGGTACGGGCTTCGGCGACCTGTTCCTGCTCCACGTCCTGGTCTTCAGCGCCGGCGCGGCCGGACTCGCCTTCACGGTGCGAGCGATCGACCTGCCGCTGACGGGCCCGGCGGCGACTGGCACACGATCACGCATCGCCGCCGCTCTGCTGGCCGTGCTCGCGACGGCGCTCGCCGGGATGTGGGTGTACTTCGCCCTCGACAACGCGATCACCGGCGACGTGGCGGGAGGCAGCCGTCTCGTGGAGACCGACACCGTCGTGCATCTCGGCATCGCGTTGGACCTGGCGCTGCTGGTGCCGTGGTACGCGACCGCCGCCGTACTGCTGTGGCGACATCGGCCCGCGGGTTACCCCGCCGCAGTGATCGCACTCGTCTCGGGCCTGCTGCATCAGCTCAGCTACATCGTGGCGCTCCCCGTCCAGGTCGCCGCCGACATCTCCGGCGCCACCGCCATCGACCCCGGCGAGCCGGCCATCCTGCTGCTCTACGGCACCGCTCTGGCCCTCCTGCTCACCGGCCACCGGCGGCGCCTGAAGGAGGTTGTGCGATGACGCACATCGAAGGACAAACCCAGTTCCGCCGCAGTCCCGCCGCCCTGTTCGATTTCCTGGCCGACCCGCGCCACGAGCCGCAGTACAACCCACTCGTCGTGTACGCCGAGAAGCTCACCCCGGGTCCGATCGGGCCGGGGACACGGTTCCGCCAGCGTATCCGGCGATTCGGGCGAACGGACGAGATCGTGATCGACCTGGTCGACGCCGAGCGCCCCGATCGCCTCACCTGGCGGATCGACTCCGCGGGCCTGCGGGTTCACGGTCGGCAGACCGTCACCGCGACCGGCGACGGCTCGAGCGTCCACTGGGAATGGGACTTTCACCTCCGAGGCGTGCTGCGACTGCTCGGCCCACTGGTCGGCCTGGCCGGCCGACGTCTCGAGCGTCGCGTCTGGTCCGACATGCAGCGCCACCTCGACCGCCTCGAGCTCTCCACCGGCACGAGTGCGCCGAGGGGCTGATACCAGTGAGCACACGGACTTCTCAGGTTCTGGGCGCACACCTCAACGGACGCCGCGGCAGGGCGATGCCTGCAGTGGTCGCGGCGCTCGGCGCGCTGGCCGCCCTTGCGGGAGCCGAGCACGGGATCGGCGAGCTGACGCAGCCGAGCGCCCGCACGACGTCGGTGGTGATCGAGTCGTGGCCCCACGTGGTGGCCTTCGAGCCACTGAACAGCGAGCCTGCGATGACCCTGATCCCGGATCTGCGGGTGTCGGGCGTCGTGACGATTGTGGTTTCGCTGGCCCTCGGCTGGTGGGCAGCACGGGCACAAGCACGACGCCACGACGCCTGGGTGCTGCTGGGTCTTTCGGTGTTGCTGCTGCTCGTGGGCGGCGGCTTCGGGCCACCACTCCTCGGCGTGCTAATCAGCATCGGCCTCGCGCGCGCCGCGCGAACCCGGCCGACGACCCGTCCGGCCGGCAAGGCACAGCGGGCCCTTGCCGGCAGGTGGCGAGAGCTCCTGGTCGTCACGGTGAGCAGCTACCTTGCCCTGTTCCCCGGCGTCGTTCTCCTGCGCTGGTGGACCGGCTTCGACAGCACATGGCTTTCCGCGCTGCTGCCCGCGGCGGCCTTCACCGCTCTCGCATTCACGCTGATGGCTGCCCTGGCCAACGACCGGACAGCGTCGCCAGGGCGAAGGTCCGGTGGCTGAGACCCCGCCGGCATTCTGAGGCTGCGGTCCCGGCGATTCGGGACCTTGGACCCTCACGTGTCCGCCGCGCAGCCTCTTTCATGGGTCAGGTGATGACTCATCTGAACCCGCTCGACGTCGTAACGACCCAGACCGGTCTGCGGCAGCTCGCCGAGCAACTGTCCCTCGAGTACGCGGGTGCCGTCGCGCCCGGACGAGTCCTCCGCCTCGTCCTCACGACCGGCCACCGGCTGCGCCGCCAAGGCCTCGGCCACGACGACCTGCTGCGCGTCACCAAGTCGGCCGTTCGCGCGGATCTCATCACACTGATCGGCGCATCCTTGTCCGCCGGCGGGCCGCGCGACGGCGAGCGGCTGGCCACCGCCTGATCCAGCAGCCATCGCCGGGCCCACCCGCACGGCGACGCTCGATGTCGCCGCCGCGTCAGGGACGGCGGCGCAGCTCTGGGGACGGCTGTGGGTGCGGTGTCGCGGCCGTGTCGTCGAACACCCAGGACAGCTCGTTGACGACGGCAACCACACCGTCGACCTCGGCCGTCAGCTTCGCGGCGATGTCGGCCGTGCTGCGCTGCTCGACGTCGCCGGACAGTGTCACGATGCCATCCTCGACGCTGACCTCGATGCTGAACGGGTCGTCCCACAGCGCATGGACGACGACCTCCCGCCGGACCCGCTGCAGCAACCGGTCGTCGGGCTGCAGGAAAGTCTTCAGCAGATCCGATCTGGTCACGATGCCGGCCAGAACGTCGTCGTGGGTGACGACCAGCCGGGTGATGCCGCGGGCCGCCATCAGCTGCGCCGCCTCGGGAATCGTCGCGCTCTGCTCGATCGTGACCGCAGGACGCGACATCACCTCACCGGCCCGGAGCCCGGCCGCCTTCGAGCGCGCCGCGTGCCGCCACCAGCGCAGCATCCACGGCGTCTGCCGGCGCTGGAACTCCTCCTTGCGGATCAGGTCGGTCTCCGACACGACCCCGCCGATGCCGCCGTACCGGTTGACCACCGGAACGGCGCTGATGTGGTTGTCCGCGAGCACGGAGACGATCTCCTTGTACGGCGTCTCCTCGGTCACCGTGATCACGTCCCGCGTCATCACGTCCGACACCTTCAACGGATGCCTCATCGCGACCTCCAGCCCTTCGCCAGTCTCACAGCCAGTCCATCGCGCGGTCGCCCGGAGGACCAGTGCCGTTGGGTCCTGGGCACCCGGGCCTTTCGGCACTGCACTCGCCACCGCGCCGGCTGGTGTGCTGGAGCCGGTCCCCCTAGGAGGTTCGGATGTCCAAGAAGGTGCTGGTCGCCTACGCCAGCAAATCGGGTGCGACCGCGGGCATCGCCGCGGTGATCGGTGACGAGCTGCGCGCGCACGGGCACGCGGTCGACGTACGTGCGGTGGCCGCCGTGCGGGACATCGCCTCGTACGACGCCGTCGTCCTGGGCAGCGCGCTCTACATCCGCCGGTGGCGGCGCGACGCCGCACAGTTCCTCCGCCACCACGTCGGCGAGCTCCGGCAGCGCCAGGTCTGGCTGTTCCACAGCGGACCGGTCGGTCCCGACAAGAACGAGGAACAGACGATGCCGCCGGCCGTCCGCCGCCTTGCCCACGAGATCGGCGCGACCCCCGCGGTCACCTTCGCCGGCAGCCTCGAACCGGACACCGCCAGAGGGTTCCTCGCCCGTCGGCTTGCCGGAGGCAACCTCGCCACGGACTCTCGCGACTGGAACAAGATCCGCGCGTGGGCCATCGACATCAGCGCCGCCCTGGACGCCACCGAACGCAGCACCTGGCATCGTCCGAGCGGCAAGCAGACAGCCCGGCACAAGCACCCAGCCGGCCACTTCCTCGGCTGACCTCCAGATGGGCACCACCCGCGCCCCGACGCAGCGGCCGCGCTCCGCACCACGTCCACGGGTCGAGGACCGGCCGCGGCACCCTGCCGTGCTCGCGCACGAGCAGGCCCGGGCCGCCGACGTCCAGCTGCGGGTCGCCGACGCGATCACCGCGTTCGCCGGCTCGATGTACTTCGTCTACCTGCACGCCGTCGCCTTCGCCGCCTGGATGCTGATCCTCGAGCGCGACCCCTGGCCGAAACTCACCCTGATCGTCTCGCTGGAGGCGATCTTCCTGTCCACCTTCGTCATGATCGGCCAGAACCGCCAGGCCGCCTTCCAGCGCGCCAAGGCCGACCACGACTTCAGGGAACAGGAACAGGAACTCAAGACGAACACCGAACTGACCCGCGAAATCCACCGCCTCACCGAAGAAATCCACCACTCCGTCGTCAACCGCCCATGAGCCGCAGGTGCCGCACTCACAGGAGGACGACGGCCGGCAGATGCCGTCAGTCGTGCGATGGCACCGGCGGACCGTCAGGCTGTGGATTCAGAAGGCCGTGGGACCAACGGCCCGGAAATCGGGGCTGTTGGACCTGCCGGTGGTGCGGTGCGGGGTGGGACCGTACAGGTGCTGGGAGTGAAAGGAGTGGATCATGAAAGCGACGGCGGGTAATTGGTTGGTGGTCGAGAGCAACCATCTGAGTGCGCCACCGCGGCGCGGCATGATCCTCGAGGTGCACGGGGCCGACGGCGGGCCGCCGTACCTGGTGCGCTGGGACGACACCGGTGCGGAGACGCTGTTCTTCCCGGGGCCCGACTCCCATGTCCTCAGCACCGAACAGCTCCATCACCACTGAGGCAACCACACGGGGGGAACATGAGCACAGTCGTGCCGGTGCGGTCCGCCGCGCCGATTCCGGTGAGTACCGCGGGGATCGTGCCGACCGACGCCGCGTCGGTCATCCATGAACACCTGGCGCCGATCCTCGGTCCGTGGGGGAACTCGAGCCGGGTCCGACTCACGCGGCTGCCGGAGCCTGGTCTGCGCAGACCGCTGATCGGGCAGGTCGACGTACAGCTGAGCGAGCGGCGCCGCGTCCGGGCCCAGGTGGCCGCCGCGACGATGTCCGAACTCGTCGGCCTGCTCGCGACGCGCACGATCGAGCAGCTGCAGGTGTATCCGGACACGCTGGCCGCGGCGCTGCGGGAACGTGTGTTCGTGCTCCCCGCACCGTCACCGCCGGAGCTGCTGCCGCCCGACCGGCGCCAGCTCGCTCGGCGGAAGCTCTGCGATCCCGCTCCGATGACCGTGGCCGACGCGATCGTGGTGCTCAACGCGATGGACTACCGCTTTCAGCTGTTCCGGGAGAAATACAGCCGGCAGCACAGCATCGTGATCCGGAACGGCCCCGGCCGCTACCGCGTCATCCAGCCGCGGCCGAATCCGATCGGCCTGGACGTCACGTGGCCGCCGATCGCGCTGGCCGCGGCCGAGCGGCGCAGCGTCGCCGAGGCAATCGAGCGGCTGGACCTGACCGGCGCCCCGGTGGAGATCTTCACGCTGCGGTCGACCGGCCGGCTACACGCCTTGTACGCGAGGTACGACGGCCACTACGGCCTCCTCGCCTCCGGCACAGTGGTCGGGTGCCCCTGGTGACCGCCAGCCAGGCCGGCCGTGATCTCGTCGTCCGGATCGAGTACGAGGGAACCGTCGCGCATCAGGTACTCGAGCAAGGCCGCGACATTGGCCGCCCATGCCGACGACGCTGCCCGCGGAATCCGCGCGGGCAGGTTCCCCGCCCCGAGCACGATCACGCCGTTCGCCGTCTCGGTCCGTCCGTCCGGCACGGAACCGGCTACGTTCCCACCGAGCGGCCCAGCAGCCAGGTCGACAACCACCGATCCCGCAGCGAGCGCTGCCACTGCCTCGGCGGGCACGAGTTCCGGCGGCGGCTGACCCGGAACCTGGGCGGTCGTGATGACCACATCGAAGTCCCGGATCACCGCCGGCATACCCCGTTCCTGTTCGTCCCACCCGGCATCCGCCGCGCAGACGTCGTACGCCGTCACCGACGCGCCCAGGCGTCGTGCCGTAGCCACGGCCTGCGAGGCGGCGACTCCGCCACCGAGGACGAGCACCTTGGCCGGACGCGCCGTCCCGCCCTCGGTCGGCATCGGCGGGAAGAAGCCGCCGAACGTGTCAGCGGCGAGCACTGCAGCCTTGTAGCCGGCCACCGAGGCCTGTGAGGCGAGTACGTCCATCGGCCGCGCCCGGTCGAGCGTCCGGGGCAGTCCTTCGAAACTCAGCGCGGTGACCCCCGCCAGCTCCGCGGGATCGTCGGACGGGCGCAGCAGGCCGATGACGACCTGCCCGGCCCGCAGCCGCCCACAGTCGGGCCGATGGATCACCGCCAGGATGTCCGACCGGGCGAAGACCTCCGACCGCGCGGCGATGCGCGCACCGGCCGCGACGTACGCCAGGTCCGGGAATCCCGCCGCACGTCCCGCACCGGCCTCGACCATCACCTCGAGACCGACCCGGCGCAGCCGCCCCACCACGTCGGGTGTGACGGCTACGCGCTGCTCGTGCCACTCGGTCTCGGCCGGGCAGCCGATCGTCGTGGTCATCAGAACTGGAACACGACCCGGGCCGGCACCTCACCGGCGAGCACGTCCGCGATCGACTGGTTCACCTCGTCGAGCTTGCGGTCGACGGCGATGACCCGCGTCCGTCCCGCCGCGTGCAGGGCGAAGACGTCCGCCAGGTCGTTGCGGGTGCCGACGATCGAGCCGATCACGCTCTTGCCGTTCAGCACGGCGTCGAAGATCGGAACCGTCATGGCCGCGTTGTCACCGGGCAGCCCGACGCAGACGAGCCTCCCGCCCCGCCGCAGCGACTGGAACGCCTGATCGAACACCCGCGGGTTCGCGGCCAGTACGACGGCCACGTCAGCGCCGCCGAGTGCCTTGATCGCCTCGACGGGATCGGTCTTCGCCGCGTTCACGACATGGTCCGCGCCGAGCTCCGTGGCCATGTCGAGCTTGGTGTCCTCGACGTCGACACCGATGGTGATACCACCCACGATCCGCGCGTACTGCAGCGCCAGGTGGCCCAGTCCCCCGACACCGAAGATCGCGACCGTCTCGGCCGGCACCACGTTCGCGACCCGGATCGCCTTGTACGTCGTCACGCCCGCGCAGGTCAACGGTGCCGCGTCCCGCGACGAGACGCCCTCGGGAACGACGGTCGCGAAAGCCGCGGGCACGACGGCGTACTCGGCGAAGCTGCCGTTCACGGAGTACCCCGAGTTGTGCTGCTCGAGGCACAGCGTCTCCCAGCCGCTGATGCAGTACCGGCACTTGCCACAGGCGTAGCCGAGCCAGGCGATCGCGACCCGGTCGCCGACGGCGCGTTCCGTCACGCCGGCCCCGAGCCTCTCCACGACGCCGATGCCTTCGTGTCCGGGGACGAACGGCGGCGCCGGCTTCACCGGCCAGTCCCCGTGTGCCGCGTGGATGTCGGTGTGGCACAGACCGCTGGTCTGCATCCGGACCAGAACCTCGCCGGGCCCCGGGTCGGGGATCGGTACCTCCTGGATCTCCAGAGGCTTGCTGAAGTCGGTGACGACTGCTGCTTTCATCGTTGTCCTTCCGTTGACGAGTACCCCGGATCGCGCAACTGGATGAGCCGGCAGCGCGGGAGTGCTCTTCGAGGGAACGCGATGCCGACCGCTCGCCCCAGGGCCGAAGGACCCGTCTGCGGTGTGACCGTCGTGATCCGATCCGAAGGTCCCGAGACGAATGGACCGATCGGCCGGTGCGCGACACCGGCCGGACGGCCGATCCTGGGGTCGAGGAGGCGGTATGAAACACAAACCCGTGGTCGTGGGGATCGACGGCTCACCGGCCGCCGACGTCGCCGTCAAATGGGCCGTCGCCGAAGCCGCGTCCCTGCGCAGCGAACTGCGATTGCTGCACGCTGTCGAGTCCGGTGAGTCCCCGTCCAGCGCCGGCGACGTCGTCTACCGCGCGGTCAGACTCTCCCGTGAGCTGAACCCGGCAATCGAGATCGACTCCCGGATCGACACCGGTTCGCCGTCGACCGTCCTGGTGAAGGCGTCCGGCGATGCCGCCGTCGTCGTGATCGGCAGCCGCGGACTCGGTGTGATGCTCGGCGCGCTCGTCGGCGCCACCGGCCTCGACCTGGCCGCCAACGCCCGCTGCCCGGTGGTCGTCGTACGACCGGATCTCGGCGTCCTGGCCGGAGTGCGCGTCGTGATCGGGTACGACGGGTCGTCCGCGGGCGACGCCGCCCTCGACTACGGCATCGACTACGCCCGCCGCCACGGACTGCCCGTCCGCGTCGTCGCCGCCCAGCCCACCGGGACCGAACTGCACCGGATCACCGAGGACCAACTCCGCGAGGCCGTCCACCAGCGCGGCGGCCACGAGGCGGAACTGATCCAGATCAGCGGTCACCCGGCCGAACACATCCTGCGCCTGTCATCAGACGCGAATCTGATCGTCCTCGGCGCCCGTGGCCGAGGTGGCTTCGCCGGCATGCTGATCGGCTCCGTCAGCCAAACCGTCCTCCATCACGCCGACTGCCCCGTCGCGATCATCCCCGCCGCCGCAACCGGAGGCTGACATGACGACCACCGACACTCAGATGCCCTCAGCAACTGTCTGGCGCGCCACCCTGTGGGGTTTCGTCGCGCTCTTCGGCTCCGGCGCGGGCGTCCACACCTTCCTGGCGCTCACCACACCGCGCTCGTACGAAGGATTCGCCGACGCGGCGCTCTTCGACTGGACCCGCGACGCCTGGCAGAGCGTCTTCATGGCGCATCCCACCCTGTGGGCGCTGCTCCTGGCCACCGGCGAACTGACGATCGCCGTACTCCTGGTCAAGCTCCGCCTCCTCGGTTACCTCGCGGTCGTGCTCTTCCACCTCGCCCTGATGCTCTTCGGCTGGGGCTTCTGGCTCTGGTGCGTCCCCGCCCTCGCCTTCGCCCTACCCGCGGCCCGCCACACATTCCAGGCACGAAGGAGGATCTGATGCCCACGAACGTGCTGGTCACGTACGCCACCAAGCTGGGTGCGACCGCGAGCATCGCCGCCGCCATCGGTGCCGAGCTTCGCAGCGAGGGTCTCCAGGTCGAGGTGCGCGAGATCGGCGCGGTCCTGGCGGTCACGCCGTACGACGCCGTCGTGATCGGCAGTGCGATCTACAACGGGGGCTGGCTGCCCGAAGCGGTCCGGTTCCTGCGCCGGCACGAGCGCCGGCTGCGCACCCGCCGTGTCTGGCTGTTCCATTCCGGCCCGATCGGGCCCAGCAGTCACGAGGAACAGCCCGTCCCTCCCGAAGTGGCCCGGCTGGCCCGCGAGTTCCAGGCACCACCGGTCAAGACCTTCGCAGGCGAGCTCCAGGCCGACGCCGTCCTGCACGATCGCGATCTCGAACGCCTCGTCGGCGACTCGAGGGACTGGCACGAGATCCGCGCCTGGTCCCGCCAGATCGGCACCACCCTCAAGGCTGCCGAGCCAACCACCTCACCGTGACTGCAGCACGTGTTCGCGCCACAGTCAGCCGGCCAGTAGTCTCGCCCGCTGCCATGAACCGGACCTGGAATCGGCCGGTCAGGGTTGGGTGAGGGAGGTGACGGTGGAGCCGGTGATGTACGTCGGCCAGGTGCCGACCGGCACGGTGATCTGGCCGTTGGTGTTGGGGGTGTATGTCGTGGACACGCCGAAGGCCGTCGTCACCTGGATCGGTCCGGTCGCGTTGACGGTGACCGTCGTACCCGTACCGCTCGCGGTCCAGACCGCACGTAGCGGGGTGCCGTCGTTCGCGGCGAAGACCTGGTCGATCACGCCGTTGCCCGGGTACTCCTTTCCGAGGTACGTCGCGCCGCGCAACTGGCGGGCAGCGGTGGCATAGGTGACGTACGCCGGTTTGGGCGTGTACGGCCCGAGGACGTCGGAGGGGTTGTGCACCAGACCGAGGTTGTGCTCCTTGTCAGCCACGTTGGTGCCGTCGTTCATGAAGTCGTAGAGGTAGTACCGTTCGACGCCGCGCCCCAGGACAGTCATCTGGGCACGGGCGACGTACATCGCCTGCACCGGCTCGGTCACGTTGTCCGGCGCCGTGCCGGTGAACCAGCCGGACTCGGTGACCCAGATCGGCTTGTCCACTCCGCCGTTGTACTGCCGGATCAGCGCGCGCACCCGGTCGATCGCCGCGTCGAGACTCTCCGGAGCCTTGAGGAAGTTGTAGGGATGGATCGACACCACGTCCAGGTACTTCAGCCCGCCCAGCCGGCAGAACGCCTCGAACCACGCGACCTGTGTGACGTCGGTGTCGCCGCCGCCGACGATCGTGAGCCCGGGGTGGTTGGCCTTGAGTTCGGGGTACGTCGCCTGGAGCAGCGCCAGGTAACTCTCGGGCGTCTTGTTCGACGGGCCGGATGCGTTGACGTCCCACTCGTTCCAGATCGCCAGGTTCTTGATCTGCGGGAACTGGGTGGCGAGGGCGTCGGCGTAGTTCGCGAACGCGGCCCGGCCGGCATCCGTGAACGGCGCGTCGAATTGGTCGTCGGGTACGTCGTCGTACAGCGGGTTGCCGTAGTCCGCGATCAGCAGCGGATCGAGGCCGTTCGTCTGCCAGGCCTGGAGATAGTTGCTGATCTTCGGCGGGAACGCGTACGTCCCACGGGTCGTCTCGGCCTGGTACCACTGGGCTTCGTCGCGCCCACCGCGAGCTCCGGACTGCACCAGCAGTGGCATCGGGGTGGTGCTCCACCCCAGCCCGAAGTGGGTTCCGGCGCCGACGAGCGTCGCTGCCGTCGTCGCCGTGACCGCGTCGACGGAGACGGTCGCCGTCGTACCGCCGCCGATGATCGAGGTACGGTCCAGCGTGATCATCACCGCCTTCGCCGGACCGTGCCAGATGCCGTCGTCGGCACCGCCGAAGTGCAGGTACCCGGTGCCACCGTCGAAACGGCTGACGGTGCACTGCTGCCAGGCGGTCGCGCCGGACAGCGTCAGCCGCTGCTGGTGTACCTGCCCGGTCGCGTCCGTGAGCCGAAGCCCGATCGAGGACACCTGACTGCTCTTCACCGACAGCTTGAGCGCGCTCAGATTGACCGGCACCATCGAGCGCTGCAGCGCCACGTAGTTGCCGCCGCCGGCGAAGTTGCCGGAGAGCCTGGCCGACTGCACGCCGGTGGCGGCCGTGCTCGGGTCGAGCGTGAGGCTGCCGGTCGCGCCCGGAAACTCGCTGCCGGGATAGAACGACCAACCCTCGGCAGCGCTCTCGTAGTCACCGAGAGGTGTGGTCGGCTGCGCGGCGGGCGCGTTCAGAGTCAGGTCGTCGAGGTTCACCGTCGTACTGGTCGCACCGGGGATGGCTGCCTTGTCCAGCACGACCTCGACCGCCTTGGCCGGGCCGTGCCAGACGCCGTCGTCGGCGCCGCCGAAGTGCACGTACTGCTTGCCGCCGTCGAACCTGGTGACGGCCACAGGCTGCCAACTCGTGACTTCCGACAGCGTCAAGCGCTGCTGGTGGACCTGACCGGTGGTGTCGGTCAGGCGGAGCGTGAGAAACGACAGATTCGGCGACTTCGCCCAGAAACTCAGGCTGGTCGCGTTGACCGCCGGGAGCGCCCGTCTGACGCTGACGTACGCACCGCCGGCGCCGAAGTTGCCGGACAGCTTCCCCGAACTGGTCCCGGAATGGTTGTCCGTGCCGTCGAGCGCGAAGCTGCCGGTGGCACCTGGGTACTCGCTGCCCGGGTAGAAGGTCCAGCCTTCGGCGGTGGTCTCGAAGTCGCCGATCCGGTTGGTGGTCAGCCCCGCGATCGGCGACGTACTGACCGGGCCGAGGATCGCGAACGTGGTCTGCGCGGTCGTCGTACCGGCTTGGACTGTGAGCTTGTACCACCCGCGGGTGGTGACCGGGACCTGCAACGTGCTCGCGGCCGCTTGGCTGCCGGTCGCGACGACGGTGCCGTTGACGTCGGCCGCCGACCACGTCACCGAGGCCGCGTCGGTACTGAGGCCGACCTTCACCGGCTGGTCGTCGGTGAACACGTTGCCGACAGCGATCGGAGACAACGTCAGTACGGCGGCCTGGGCGGTGGTCACCGTGCCGACGCAGAGCAGGAGTACTGCGAGGACCAAGGTCAGTAGGCGCTTCATGGCGATCAGTGGGTCGCGGGGTCGAGGAAGACGGGGTTGAACCCGGCCGGGTTCTTGGTCTCCGCCACGCCCTTGCCCCAGGTCAGCCAGCCCCGGCGACCGGCGCCGTCGTTCTCGTTGATCACCACAGTTGCTGCCAGCAACCGATCCTCTGGAGCGAACGCCAGTGCCGGCCAGGGAACGGCGACTTCGTACGTCGTGGTGCGAGCGGCCGCGTCACGGACGACCTTCGCCTGGACACCCGATGGCGCACCGGCCTGCGCGACCGGAGTCCACCGCCACGTGTCCACGGTTCCCGCGCCGGTCAACGCGGCGCCGATCTCCTGTGCGTCGGCCGACTCACCGGGCGAACCGGCGGTCATGCCGAGCTGGAGACTGTCGCCCGCCCAGATGTCACCGTTCCGGTTCGGCTGTGCGAACGCGTCGTCGGTGACCCGGGCCGACAGGTACAGGTTCCGGTCGTCATGGGTGATCCAAAGCGACCCGGACAGGTCGTCCGGTCCGGTCCAGCCCTGGACCGGCGGCGTCCCGGTGCCGGCCAGCGAGATGGCCGGCAATCTCGCCACGGCCGGATCGACGACGCCGTCGAGCGTCACCGTGTGCCTGACCGCCCTGGTCGCGGCGCCGACCGGACTGAGTTTGCCCGTCGCGCGAATGTCGGCCGGACCGGTACGCCGGATCGTGGCGGACCACGTCGACGGCGCCGTGACGGGCAGTTCCACATCGGCGTACGACGTCGCGTGCGAAGCGATCGTGGCCCCGGTGAGCAACGTGCCGGAGGCGGCCCCCGAGGACCACTCCACGCCGCTGATCGTCAGCGGCCGCGACGACGCGTTGGTCACCCGGAACCGGAGGAGATCCTTGCCGGCTCCGTTGCGGACGTGCGAACCGGTGATCGCCAGCGGCGCGTTCGCCGTACCGCCGGTCGACAGCCACGCGACTTGCCGGCCGTCGACCTCGACCGCGGCCGAGTAGGTGCGAGGGCCGGTCGAGTCCTGCGCCGGATAGGTCACCTGAGCCGTCGCGGTGGCACCGGCGGCGACCGAACCGCTAGCCTGACCACCGCCCGCGGTGACGGTGAACGCGTGCGTGACCGGATCCGGGTTGGTGAAGGTCAATGTGCCGGTGACCGGATCGCCGGCCACCTCGGAACCGACCGAGAACGCGAACCGGCCCGACGGGAGCATGGGGCCGATGATCGCGCCCCGCAGGTAGATCGGCTCCGGCCCTGCGCTGACCCAGACATGTCCCCCGGCGTCCGCGGTCAGAGTCGTCTCGGCGCCGTACAGGTTCGTCACCTTCACGGTCGAGCCCGCGGGGGCCGTCGCCGCCACGACGACGGGGGTCGTGGACCACACCGCGTGGACGCTCTGGCCGCCGCCGGCGTCGAACGCGACGTCGTACCCGCCGGCGCCGAAGCGGCGCTGGCCGATCAGTGGCAGCTCGTCGATCTGCCGGGCCAGGACCGCGGTGGCGACGTACGACGGCTTCGGGACGAGTGCGCCGCGCGCGTCGAGCCGGTTGCGCACCAGGCCGAACCGGTGCTCGAGGTTCGCGGGATCGTTGCCGGAATCCATGAAGTTGTACGAGCTGTACCGGGCGACACCGTTGCCGTACGCAAGCAGATGCCCACGGACCAGGTCACGCGCCTGCGTCGGCTCGGACACCGAACTCGGATTGGTACCGGTCGCCCAGCCCTGCTCCGTGATGTAGATCGGCTTGCTGACGCCGTGCGCCGCCATGATGCCGCGGATGGTGTTGACGTAGGCCACCGACGCCTCCGGGTCCAGCGGCTGCACGTACGGGTGAATGGTCACCGCGTCGACGTAGTCCAGTCCGCCGAGGTCCGCGAACCGGGTGAACCAGCCCTGCCAGTCGTTCATGACCGCCAGCGACGGGCCGGTCAGCCTGACGTCGGGGTGCTTCGCCCGGACCGCGCCGCTCACCATCTCGAGCAGCGCGACGTAGTTGTCCGCGCTCGCCTTGGCCGCACCGTTCGGGTCGCGCAGGTTCCACTCGTTCCAGAGCTCGTACGTCGTGTGCTCGGTGCCGAACTCGTCGACCGCGGCCACGGCGTACCGCGTGAACGCCGCACGCTGCTCGTCCGTCGCGGGCGCCTCGTCGGGGTAGTACAGGGTGTTGCCGTAGTCGAGGATGTTCAGGAAGTCGACGTTGTTCGCGTCCAGCGCGGCCTTGTAGTCCTTGACCTTCTGCGGGAACTGGATGACACCCTTCGTGGTCTCGGCCGACGACCAGAACGCCTCGTCGCGCGCCGTCGAGATGCCTCCGGCCGCCATCAGCGGCACGGCCTCCAGCCCGGGGTTCGCCGCGCCGCCGAACGCCAGCGCGGACGCCACACCGATCCGCGTGTCGGTCGACCCCGAGAAGTCGTGCGGTGCCAGTACGGCGAAGTCGGTGCCGCCGGGCGTGGTGGTGCCGTCGGATCCGACCGCCGTCAGATCGGTCCGGTACCAGCCCGGCGCGGTGATCGGCAGTATCAGGCGGCCGCCGAGCGAAGCGGTCGACGCGGAGCCCTTCGCGACCTCCGTGCCGGCCGCGTCGCGGACGGTCCACTCGAGCGCGGCGGCGTCCGTGCGGAACCCCAGCCCGACCTGGTCGCCGGCGGTGAAGACGTTGCCGACCGTCGTCGGCGCGATGGTGAGGACCGGCGCGGCGGTCGCCGCGGCCCGGGCAGGTGACTCGAGTACGGCGGCCAGCAGCAGGCCGGCCGCGAGAAGGCTGGCTATGCCGGAGCGGCGACGGGGCATGCGGGTTCTCCTCCCGAAGCGAAAGCGGTTTCGCAAATCACACCCTGATACGCCCCGCGGCTGCTGTCAACGGCTCGCGACCTGACTACGATGTGTGCATGGCCGACCAAGTGATCACGCTGTCCGACGTGGCCGCCGCGGCCGGCGTCTCGCTGTCCACGGCCTCCAAGGCACTGAACGGCACCGATCGGATCTCGGAGGCGACGAGGGAGCACGTCCGGGTGACCGCGGACCGGCTCGGGTTCCGGCACAACGCGCTGGCCCGTTCGTTCGCGCGCGGCCGCAGCCAGACGATCGGCGTCCTCACCCACCGCGCCTCGAACCCGTTCACCCGGGTGGTGCTCGCGTCCGCCGCCACCGAGCTCGGCGCCAAGGAACGGGCGATCCTGCTGTACGACGCGCGGATCGACGAGCAGGACGTCGCCGAAAGCATCCTGCAGCTGCGGGCCCGGCGCATCGACGGCGTGATCGTGATCGGAACCGGTACGTCGTTCCCCACGCCGTCGCTGACGAGCCGCTTCGACGTCCCGGTGGTCTACGCCTTCACCTTCACCGGGGACCCGGACGACGTCATCATCACCTCCGACGACACCGCGATCGGCCGGCTCGCCGTGAACCACTTGCTGTCGACCGGTCGCCGCCGGATCGCCCACATCACCGCCGAGCCGCACGACCACGCCGTACAACGCCGCCTCGCCGGCGCCGAGCAGGTCCTGACCGATGCCGGGATCGAGTGGGTGACGGCGCCGCGGTTCGGCCGCTGGCGGGAGGGCTGGGGCGCCGAGGCCGTCGCCGAGGTGCTGGCCGAGGCCCCGGACCTGGACGCCGTCTTCTGCGGAAGCGACGCGATCGCCCGAGGTGTCGAACGCGTCGTCCGCGCCTCCGGCCGGGACGTGCCAGGTGACGTCGCGCTGATCGGTGTCGACAACTGGGAGCAGTTGATGCACGACCAGCGCGTCACCCATCACCTCACCACCATCGACGTCGGTCTCGAGGAGATGGGCCGACTGGTGGCGGCGCGACTCCTCGAACCCGACCCGCGGCCCGGCATCCAGTACGTCGCTCCTCAGGTGGTGACCGCGGAGACCACCTGATCCTGGTCGTGGATCGAGTACCGCGGTGTGAATCCGAGCAACTCCCGCGCACGCGCGATGTCGACCAGGGAGTCACGGCCGCGGACCGGGCGGCGCAGTGGCACCGCCGGGGCGTGCTCGCGCAGGAGTTCGCCGGTCGGCCGGTCGATCAGGATGTCGTCGGCCGCGAGCCCGACGACATGGGCACCGGCGGCCGGCGACTCGAGCGCGGCGACGATCGCCCGGACGCCGTCCCGCAGGTCGAGGTACGCCCAGCCTTCACGAGCCATCGTCGACGGGTCCCGCTCGGCCACGGCGGCGAACCGGAGCAGCTCGGCACGTGTCTTCACGAGCGGGAAGCGCAGGGCGATCACGTTGGTTCCCCAGCGTCGCCACGCCATCCGCGCGCTCTGTTCGTCCACACTCTTCGACAGCGAGTACGCGTCCGCGATGTCGGCCTGCACCTCCTCGTCGAGCGGGTAGTACGCCGGGAACACCGGGTTCACGTTCATCGGTACGCCGAACGCGTTGATGCTGCTCGCGATCACGGCCCGGCGAATCCCCCGCTGTCCGGCCTGGGCGAGCACGTTGAAGGTCGCCGCGACGTTGTTCGCGAACACCTCCTCCGGCGTGCCGAGGCTCGGATGCGGGATCGCCGCGAGGTGCAGTACGGCGTCCGCGCCGTCGAGCGCGGCCGCGACGTCCACGGGCGACCGGGCGTCGCCGACGAGCCGGCGATCCGCTGCGCAGACATGGGCGTAGCGCAGCGACAGGCCCGTCACGGCGTACCCGGCGTCCAGCAGGCCGGTGACCGCGGCCCGGCCGATGGAACCGTCCGCGCCGGTGACCAGCACCCGTTTCACGCCTTGATTCCTCCGGACAGTCCGACTCCGCGCAGGAACGCCCGCTGGAAGACCAGGAACAGCGCGACCGGGATCACCAGGGCGAGAAACAGGCCCGCCAACTGGATGTTGAGCTCCGTCACCTTGGCGATCTTGGGCAAGGCCACCGAGATCGGTTGCAGATCCGGATTCGTCAGCACCAGCAGGGGCCACAGGTAGTCCTTCCAGGAGGAGATGATGCTCAGCAGCGCGACCACGCCGAGGATCGGCCTCGACAGCGGCAGGACGAGCGCGGTGAAGACCCGCAGCGTCCCGGCGCCGTCGATCCGCGCCGCTTCGAAGTACTCACGGGGAATGCCGTCGAAGAAGCGCTTCACGATCAGTACGTTGAACGCGTTGGCCGCCGGCGGCAGCCAGACGGCCCAGAACGTGTTGGTGAGGTTCGTGTGGGTGACCGGCAGTTCGAGCACGGTCAGGTACAAGGGCACCAGCGAGACGATGTGCGGCACGAACAACGTCGCCAGGACGGCCGCCGACAGCAGTCCGCCCCACCGCGGACGGAGGACGCTCAGCACGTACCCAGCGGTGGCGCAGACGACCAGCGACGCTGCCGCCGTACCGGCAGCGATGATCGCCGTGTTGCCCAGGTAATAGCCGATGTGTCCTTGTTGCCAGGCCGTTGCGAGGTTCTGCCACTGGATCTCCCCGGACGGGAACAGCGCGAGCGGCTTGCGGACGCTGTCCTGGGTCGGCGAGATCGCTGCCTTGAGCAACCACAGCAGCGGGCCGAGGCCGGCGACCAGCAAGCCGGCCAGGACGACCACCTGGCCGATCACGAACGGTACCCGGACGCGCGGCTGCCGGCGGTCGGTCACGGACAGCGCTCCCCGCTCGGTGGCGCTCATTCGGTGCTCCAGCGGCGAGTCGCGAGCTGGAACGCCGCCGACAGCGCGGCCAGGGCCAAGGCCAGCAGGACACTGAGCGCGGTCGCTGCACCGTAGTCGCCGTTGACGAACGCGTAGTTGTAGATGAGCAGCAGAATCGTCACCGTCGAGTTCTGCGGACCGCCGCCGGTGAACAGCAGTGGCTCCGTGAACAACTGCATGGTGCCGACCACTTGGAGCAGCAGCATCAGCAGCAGCACGCCGCGCAGATGCGGCAACATCACGTGCCAGATCCGCCGTACGATGCCCGCTCCGTCCAGCTCGGCCGCTTCGTACAGATCGGCCCGGACCGAGGTCAGCGCGGCGAGATAGATGATCACCGCGTTGCCCGCGCCGGCCCAGGTCGCCTCGAGGACGATCGACGGCATCGCCGACGACGGGCTGTCGAGCCACGGGAACGGTCCGAGCCCGAACACCCCGAGGATGCTGTTGAACAAGCCACTGGACGACGGGTCGTAGAAGAACCGCCACAAGAGGATCGCCACGACCGGCGGCATGATCACCGGCAGGTAGGCGAGGGTCGTGTACAGCCACGACCGGCCGCGCAGCTCGGACAGGAACATCGCGAGCAGGACCGGGACCGGGAACCCGAACAGCAGTGCCAGCAGCGTGAACCACAACGTGTTCAGCGTGGCCTGACCGACCAGCGGATCCTGCAGGACGTACCGGAAGTTCTCCAGGCCGACCCAGAGCACCGGGTCGACCAGGTTGGTCTTCTGCAGGCTCATCACCAGACCACGAACGACGGGACCCCAGGAGAACAGCAGGAACACGATCAGCACGGGCAGTGCGAACACCAGCGCGGGGACACCGTGGCGCGCCCGGCGGAGCGTGGCCCAGCGCGCACGCCGCCGTACCCCGGCGCCCCGGCTGCCCGCCGGGACACCGGTCGCCGGCGCAGTGGTTGCGGTAGGCAACTCAGCGCCCCAGCTTCGCGTCCACCGTGGCGGCCGCCTTGGTCAGCAGTGCCGCGATGTCGGCCTTTTCGTTGCCGAGCACCGTCTGCACCACCGGGTCGAGAGCGGCGTACACTTCCTGAGCCTTCACCGGCGGCTCGGGGATGATCTTCTGGTCCGCGGCCACCGTCGTGTACGGCGCGAAGTTCTCCAGCGGCACGTTCACGTGCGGCTTGATCCAGGACTGGTACGTCGCCCACTGTCCGGACGCGATCACCGGAAGACCCGGGACGCCCACCGGCTGCTTCGCGGCCACGGCGTTCTTCGCACTCGTGACGGCCGCGTCCTGGCTCACGTACTTGTTCAGGTAGGCGAACTTGATCCACTTGATCGCGGCCGCCTTCTCCGCGTCGGTGGCATTCGGGCTGACGACCTGCACGCTGCCGCCGGTCAGAGTGCCGTGGTCGCCGCCCTGCTGCGGCATCGGGCCGATGCCGAACGCCGACGCCTTCAGGCCGTTGGTCTGGACGATCGAGCGGTACATGTCCGGGGCGCCCATGTACATGCCGATCTTGCCGGCCGCGAACGCTTTCTGGATCCCGTCGTAGTCGTACAACACGCTCTGGCCCATCGACTTGTCGGTCCACTTCATGTCGTGCAGCGTCTGCAGCGCCGCCTTGGACGGGGCGTCGTCGAACGTCGCCTTCGTCCCCTCCGCGTTCTCGATCGTGCCGCCGAACGCGTACGTCTGGGTGGTGAACATCCAGCCGCCGGTGTTGTTCGTGGTCATCTGCGCGTAGCCGGCCTGGCCGGTCTTCGCCGCGATCTGCTTGGCGGCCGCGCGGACCTCGTCCCAGGTCGCGGGCGGCTTGTCCGGGTCGAGCCCGGCCTTGGTGAACAGGTCGCGGTTGTAGATCAGCCCGATCGAGTAGGCAGCGGTCGGTACCGCGTACACCTTGCCGGCCTGGTCCTGGGCGATCCGCAGGACGTTCGGGTTCAGCTCGTCCAGCAGGCCGTCGCCCTTGAGCGCCTCGGTGAGGTCCGCGACCTGCTTGCGGGCGATCAGGCCCTGCGGCTCGGTGAACGGCACACTCAGCACGTCCGGCAACTGACCGCCGGCGACCTGGGCCTGGAAGGTGGTGGCGTCCCAGATCGTCTCGGCCGGGTCGAGCCTGATGTCCGGGTTCGCCTTCTCGAAGTCGGCGACCTTCTTGTCGAACTGCGCCCGGTTGGCGGGATCCGAGCTGCTCGGCCGGTCACCTACCGTGATCGTCACGGGACCGGAGGTGCCCGGCGCAGCGGTGGACGACGAAGGGGCGCTGGAGCAGGCCACCAGCCCTGCCAGGAGGACCACGGAGGTCGTGAGCGCAGTGGTGGAACGAATCAGGGGTCGGTACATGCGAACTCCTCAGCGGGATGCGGCGCGAGCGGCCGTTTCCGCAGAGTAGCGCAAGCGCTTTCGCAAATACCAGACCTCGTTTCGTCCGCCGTGCCGGCCCCTGCCTCAGACCCTGGTGGTACGGCGGTACTCGGACGGCGACTGGCCCGTGTGGTTGCTGAACACGCGGCTGAGGTAGAACGCGCTCCGGTACCCGCAGCGCTCCGCGACTGCCTGCAGGGTGTCGTCGGTCCCGGCGAGGAGTTCACGGGCCCGCCGGATCCGGAGCCGGCGGAGGTACCGGACCGGTGTCATTCCATGGACCGCCGCGAATCGTCGTGACAATTGCGCCGGACCGATACCGAGCACCACGGCGAGGTCGCCGAGCGACAGGTCCACGGCCGTGAAGTGGTCATGGATGTACGCCGTGGCACGTTGCACGAGTTCGTCCTCGGGCGCGTCGTGCTGAGCCCGCAGCGTCATCAGCACGATGTCGGTGACCACATGAGCGGCCACCAGGTCCGAGTTCGCATCCGTTGCCTCGAGCATCGACAGGTTGACGCGCAGCCGGTCCAGGTCCGGCAATCGGCTCCGGCCGGCCGGCGGCTGCAGCTCGGTGCTGAAGCGGGCGTGGAAGAACGACACCGGGCTGCGCATCTCGCGCCAGAGCGTCCCGCCCGGCGGACAGAGCACGACGTCGCCGAACCTCGCCACCCCGGGTGCTGCGCCGGTCACGTCGTACGCGAAGGTCCCGCTCCGCGGTAACAGCAGGGTCCACGTCCGGTACGTGTCGCGCGCGAGGCTGAACTGCCGGCGGCGCGGAGCGAGCAGGTAGCCGTCCAAAGTCAACACGGCAAAAAAGTACATGCGCAGGTTCAAATCGGCTATGTGCCAGCGGCCCTGGGCGGCGTCAGAGTGCATGCCATGGTCGATGTCTGTGTCTACGGAGGAACCGCCGCAGGCTGCGTCGCGGCGATGACCGCGCATCAGGAGGGCGCGTCCGTCATCCTGATCGAGCCGAGCCGGTGGCTCGGCGGCATGCTGAGCGCGGGCATCAAACCGGCCCAGGACTGCCCGATGCCCGCGGCCGTCGGCGGTCTGACGAGCAGGGCCGTCTTCGGGTTCGGCACCAACCCGTACGACGTCCAGCGGGCGTTCCAGGACTGGATCGCGGGTGCGGGGATCGAGGTGATCTTCGAGCACCGCGTCCGGTCCGTGATCCGCACGCACAACCGCATCACCGCCGTCCAGTTGGAGACCTCCACGCCGGACAAGTGGGGTGTCCCGCTGCCGGCCTCCGACGCGGTACCCGACGGCGAGGTCCACGCGGCGGTCTTCATCGACGCGTCGTACGAAGGCGATCTGATGGCGCTCGCCGGTGTCCGGTACCGCACGGGTCGCGAGGCGCGCGAGGCCTACGGCGAGGAGCCGGCCGGCGTCCGGCCGGTCACCAACTGGACTCCGATCGATCCGTACCTCGTTCCCGGCGACAGAGCCGGCGGTCTGGTGCCGCTGCTCGAACCGGATCACGGGCTTCCCGTCGGCGCGGCCGACGACTACACGCAGGCCTACAACTACCGCTTCTACGTCACGGCCGACCCCACTCGCCGTGCGGACCTCACTCCGCCCGACGGCTACTCCCCTGCCGACTACGAGTTGGTACGGCGATACGTCGCGCACCTCGGCTCCGACACCGAGGCGCTGCGCGGGATCTTCCCCGGATGGATCAACTCCGGCGAGTACAACTACCAGCGCGCCTCGCTGATCACGAACGCTCCGGTCGGCGTGAGCCGTGCGTATCAGGACGGCGACTGGGACGTCCGGTCGCGGATCTGGCGTCAGCACATCGACTACCTCCGCGGTCTTCACCACTTCCTGTCGACGGACCCCGCTGTGCCGGCGGACTTCCGGGCGGCGACGGCGGCGTACGGACTCGACGCGAGTGTGTTCCCGGACACCGACGGCTGGCCGCCGCAGCTGTACGTGCGGGTCTCCCGACGCCTCGACGGGCTGTACACCCTCACGCACGCCGACGTGATCAACCAGACCCGACCTCGCGACAGCATCGGTCTGGCGCTGTTCGGCGTCGACGTCTATCCGGTACGGCGCGTTCCTCGCCACAACCCCGAGACCGGGCAGCTCGGAGTCGCGACCGAAGGCGACATGTTCATCGGCGGTCACCTCGGCACCGGGTATCCGTACGGCGTTCCGTACCGGGCGATCGCGCCGCGGCGGTCCGACTGCGGCAATCTGCTCGTACCTGTCTGTCTCTCCGCCACACACATCGGGTACGCGGCGACGCGCATGGAGCCGGTGTTCTGTGTCCTCGCCGAATCCGCGGCAGTCGCCGCGGTGCAGTCGCTGCGCGCGGGGACCGACGTACAAGACCTCGACATCACCGAACTGCAGAACCGGCTCGTCGATCGTGGCCAGGTCCTCGCCTGGAACGCCGGCGGGGAGAGCCGTTGAACACCCTTGACCGGTTGGCCTTCGGGGTCAACTACGTGCCGCGTGACCAGTGGTGGAACGCCTGGCTGGACTTCGACGAGAACTCGATCGCCGATGATCTGGCCGCGATCGCCGGCCTCGGCTGCGACCACGTGCGCATCCAGTGCCTGTGGCCCGTGTTCCAGCCGTTCCCGACGTCGGTCTCGCCGACCGCGCTGTCGCGGCTGTCGAGCGTGCTGGACCGTGCGCATGACGCCGGGCTCGAGGTCTGGGTCACCGTGCTGAACGGGTTCCTCTCCGGCTGGGTCTTCCGGCCACCGTGGCTGCCCCGGGGCAGCATCTTCACAGACCCGGCGGCGATCGCCGCCGCCGGACTTCTGCTCCGATCGGTGGCCGAGGTTGTCGCCGCGCACCCCGCGGGCGCCGGCATCGACCTCGGCAACGAACCGAACATGCTGGTCGGCTTCGAATCCGAGCCAGTCACTCGTCAGGATCTCGACGCGTGGGCGCGCGACCTGGTCGCCGCGGTACGAACCGCTGCGCCCGGCTTGCCCGTCGTACTCGGCGCGGACCACCAGCCGTGGACCACCGATCACGTCGGCTTCAGCCCAGCCCTGCTCGCCAACGAACTGGACATCACCACCGTCCACGCTTGGCCGTACTTCAGCGGCTTCCTCGGTCACTTCGGCGAGAACAACGACCTGGCCTGGTCGATCGGGGCCTATCTGGCCCAGGTGGCCGCGGCGCACCAGACCACTCCGCGACCGATCTGGGTGCAGGAGATCGGCGTAGCGCCGGACTGGTTGTCCAGGATCTCTGTCGAGGACGCCGCCGAACGGCTGATCAGGCACGCGACATCAATCCCGGGCGTGACCGCGCTGTCCTGGTGGGCCTCACACGACATCCGTCCCGACCGCGGCGGCTTCGCACAGCTCGAGTACGGGCTCGGCCTGCTCGACGTGAACAACCGTGTGAAGCCAGTCGGACACCGCTTCGCCGAGGTGATCGCCGATCTCCGGCAAACCGCAGACCGGCACCGCACCCTCGCGCCGGCCTCGGTTGCCCTACCCCGCCGCAACACGGCCGACCTGAGCTTCGCGACCGAATGGGCCCAGCGCTGGTCGAACGGACGGCCACCCCAGATCGCCCTCGAACCCAACCCGCCCCGAACTCCCACAGTCCTCGATTCGGTCACGTGGAGTGACGCATTGTAATCGGTTGTCTGTTCGTCGTACGGTCCTCTGAGGATGGAGATCTCGATTTCGCATCGGCCGCGCCGGATCTCTACGGATGCTCGCGCGGTGACGGGGACGTTGGCCGCCGCGGGCCTGGGCGTGGTGGTCACCGCTTCTCTGCTCATGTTTCCGGAGTTGTTCTCCGGGTATCGCAGCCGGTCCGCTCACCTGGTCATCGAGACCGCCGACGCGTCGGTGGCCTTGCTCGCGGCCTATCTCGCCTACGGGCGGCTTCTGCGACACCGCAGACGGCAGGATCTCCTGCTGATGCAAGGACTCGTTCTGTTGGCTGTCGCCGGGCTGGCGCTCACTGTGCTCGTCGGCCTGTTCGGGCACGCAGACTCCGGCAGGCTCGAGGTGTGGTTGCCGTTCGCCACCCGGGTGATCGGCGTGCTGATGATCGCCGGTGCCGCGCTGCAGTCGGGTCGCAAGGTGCGCATCGCGCGCCGCCTGGCGATCGCGGTCCCGCTGGGTATCGCGGGCGTCGTCGCCGCGGTGCTGTGGTGGCAGCAGGAACGGCTGCCGCTCGCGCTGGACCCGGGGTCGACGCCACAGGACGCCACCTCGTTCACCGCGGCTCACCCGGTGCTTGTCGCAGGCCAGCTGCTCGCGCTGGCATGCTTCCTGCTTGCGTCGGTGGCGTTCACGGCGCAGGCGACGAAGCGCTCCGACGAGGTGGTCCGCTGGCTCGGCCCGGCATGCATGCTGGCCGCCTTCGCGAGGGTCAGCTACCTCGTCTATCCGTCCGTGTACTCGAACTGGGTCTATGCCGGAGACGCCTTTCGCAGCGGCTTCTACCTGCTGCTCCTGGTCGGCGCGAGCCGCGAGATCCGTCAGTACTGGACCGCTCAGGCCGAGTCCGCGGTTGTCGAGGATCGGCGCCGGCTGGCACGCGAGCTGCATGACGGCGTGATCCAGGAGGTGGGATACATCCGGGCCGAGAGCGCCGGTCTCCGAGGTGCTGCGCCGGAGCGCGCCGAGCGCATCATCGCCGCCTGCGACCGGGCGCTCGACGAGGCGCGCCAAGCGGTCGAGGTACTCGGTGCGCCGGGCAATGAACCGCTGGGTTTCGCGCTGCACCGAGCAGCCCGTCAGGTCGCCGAGAGGTACGACGTCATGCTGGAGCTCGACGTCGACGATGCGCTGACCGCGGAGCCGGACGAGCGGCACGCCCTGGTCCGCATCGCCCGCGAGGCCGTGAGCAACGCGGCTCGGCACGGGAAGGCGAGCCGGGTCCGGATCGTGCTCGGGCGCGACGAGGCCGGAAGGCGACTCGTCGTCGAGGACGACGGCGCCGGCTTCGACCTCGATACGGTGACGACAAGTCCGACCGGCTTCGGCCTGATCAGTATGCGGGAGCGCGCCCGCGGGCTGCCCGGGGAACTGCACATCAGCTCGGCGCCCGGAAGCGGCACCGCGGTGACGGTGAGGTGGTAGATGGAAGGCGAGATTCGGATCGTCATGGCGGACGATCACCCACCGACCAGGTCGCGCATCCGCGACCTGCTGGAGGCGGGTGGATTCGTCGTCAGCGCCGAGGCCGCCAACGCCGCCGACGTGATCAGGATGGCGCTGGAGCACCGCCCGGACGTCGTACTGCTGGACATCCACATGCCGGGCAACGGGATCCGGGCGGCCGCCGAGCTGAGCCGCAGCCTGCCCGGGACGCGAGTGGTCATGCTGACCCATTCGCGCGACGACGAGGACCTGTTCGACGCGTTGCGGGCCGGTGCCGTCGGCTACCTCCTCAAGGACGACGAGCCGGACAGGCTCACCACCGGCCTGCGCCAGGTCATGGCGGGCGAGGCATCCGTCTCGGCGTCGGTGGTGACCAGGATCCTCCAGGAGTTCCGCGCCCCGGCGCGGCGCCTGTTCAGCCGGCGGTCCGCGGCCGCGGCGAAGCTCAGCTCGCGGGAGTGGGAAGTGATGGAGCTTCTCTCGCAGGGACTGAGCACGGAGGAGGTGGCGAAGCGCCTGTTCCTGTCGCCGACCACCGTGCGCGTACACGTCTCCACGGTGTTGCGCAAGCTCCGCGTCAAGGACCGGCAGAGTGCGATCGACCTGCTGCGAGAGGAATGATCTGGCGCGGCTGAGGGCCCGTGCCGACCTCGGCACGGGCCCCCGTCATGTGGCTACCGGGGTCCCCGGCAGCCTGTGATCTCAGCGCAAGCCGACGTTGACGTAGTACGTCTGTCCGTCGTCGAGCTTGACGCCGATCCGCCAGTAGCTCCCTCCTGTACTGGCGGACTTCCACGTGTACAAGTACTGCTGGGCCGTGGCGTCGTACCGGTACGACGTACCGCTGTCTGCCGTGCCGGCGTAGACGGACTCGTCCACAGGCGCGCTGGTGGCGCTGCCCTTGGCGGGAAGCAGCCACAGCGGAGCCGAGCCTGCCTGGACGACGGTGCCGTCGTTCTTCTTCAGCTGGAACTTGGCCGGAACGGAGCTGCCCGCTTTGAAGATGCTGGTCGAGACGCCGACTTGATGTGCGGTGTCGTTGATCGGCTGCAGGAACCCGTCGAAGCGGTACTTGACCGTGTAGGTGCCGCTCAGCGTGGTCGTGTTGCCGGCCTTGTCCGTCGCCGTGGCCACATAGTTGTGGGTGCCGACCCCGTTGGCGGTTCCGCCGGTGACTGTGACCTTGCAGGATGCCAGTCCGGAGACGTTGTCGGTCGCAGTGCAGCTCGCGGCCGGCACAGCGCCCAGGGTGTACGCGGCACCCGCCACGTTGACGTCCGCCGCGGTGAGCGTAGGCAGCTCCTGGTCGATGGTGATCCCGGAGACCGTCGCCGAAGCAACGTTGCCGGCGTTGTCCGTGGCCGTCCCGCTCGCCGTGTTCGCGCCGTTCTTGGTCAGCACGACCGGGTCAGGGCAGCTGGCGATGCGGGACAGGGCGTCGGCGCACGTGAACTTCACCGTGACGTTGGAGGTGTACCACCCGTTGGCGCCCTTCGTCCCGGCCACGACGGCCGCGGTGATGGTCGGAGCGGACTTGTCCAGCTTGACCGTGACCTTGTCGCTGCCCTTGTTGCCGGCCGTGTCCTCGGCGGATCCCAGGACCTCCAGCTCGGCGGTCTCGGTGCTCACGAGCACGTCCGGAGTGACACTGCCGGGCTTGACGCCGGATCCCGCGTCGTCGTCCTTGGCGTCGAAGTGAACCGTCACATCGGTGTTGTTCCAGTCCGCGTTGTTCGGCTTCGGTGTCACCGTGTGGGTCACCGCCGGGGCGATGTTGTCCCACTTCAACGCCACCTTGTTCACCCCTTCGGCGTTGCCGGCGTTGTCCACTGCCCAGTAGGCGACGCTGCCCGCGCCGGAGCCGTCGAGCGGGACGCTCACGGTCTTGGTCGCACCAGCGGCCACCTGCACGGTTCCGCCGTCGATCTGGTACCGAATCTCCTTCACTCCGGACAGTCCGGTCTGGTCCATAGCAGCGAGCACCACGTTGGCTGTGCTTCCGGTGCACCAGCCGTTCGTCCTGGTGCATTGGTTGTTCGCCGTGGTCGTCGGCGCGGTGCCGTCAACGTTGATGCCGCCGACGGTCTTGCCGGCACGCTCGTTGCCGGCGACATCGAGAGCCGGATCGCTGGTCACGCTCTGGTTGGCGCCGTTGCCCTGGACAACCTTGCTGGTCGGGCACGACGCGACACCGGAGAGGTTGTCCGTGCAACTGAAGTCCACGACGACTGCCTGGCTGAACCAACCCGCCGCGTTCGGTTGGGTGGTCGGCCCACCGGTGATCACCGGAGCGGTCCGGTCGATCTTCACGCCCACTGACGCCGGAGCGCTCTCATTGCCTGCCTTGTCTTTGACGGTGACCGGGCCGGCGCGGAGGTCGTCGCCCTCGCCGACGACCTTGGCGGCCGCTGGCCGGCTCAGGGGGTCGATGCCGGAGAGCGCGTCGTCGCCGACCCACTCCACGATCAGGTCGTCCTTGTACCAGCCGTCGCGTGCGCCGGCGGGAAGCACACCCTGCAAGGTGGGCCTGGTCTTGTCGAGGTTGACCGGCCCGTACTCGATGCGGCTGCGGTTGCCCGCCACATCCACCGCGTCCCCGGCCACCGTTTGACCGGACCCGTCGTTGGTCAACCTGGCGTCGCCCGCGCAGCCGGCGACCCCATTGATGCCCGAGTCGGCGTCGGTGCAGCTGAACGTGACGTCCACGTCGGCGTTGTTCCAGCCGTAGCTGTTCGGCGCGGGGCTCTGCGAACCCTTGATCACCGGGGCGATGGTGTCGACGTTGACGTCGAACGAACGTGTCGCCTCCTTGTTCCCGGCCAGGTCGACGCTCCAGTACGTCACCTTGTGCGTACCCGTGGAGAGGTCCACGGTCAACGGCTCGCCGTACGTGTGCGGTGCTCCGCCGTCGATCGCGTAGTACGTCGCCATCACACCGGAGCGAGCGTCGCTCGCGCCGAACGCGAACGGGATGCCACTGGTGACGAACCAGCCGCTCTCCGGAGAGATCGGGTGGATCTTCTCCGTGACAGGCGCCGTCTTGTCGATCCGGAACGTCAGCGGCGCGCCGGCGGTCTCGGTGTTGCCGGCCTTGTCCTTGCTCCAGAACCTCACCTCGTGGACGCCGTCGGCCGTGACCGACAACGGACCGGTGTAGACCTGCACGGCCCCGCCGTCGAGTTCGTAGTACGTCGTCTCGACACCCGACAGGTTGTCGGCACGGTCCAGGGTCACGTCGACGGTGCCGGAGTACCAACCGCCGGTCGGAAGAGCGGGCAGCTGAGCTGTCGTGGTCGGCGCCGAGCGGTCGATCTTGATCTCGCCGACCGTCCGGCCGGTGGAGTTGCCCGCCTTGTCGCTGACGGACGCGTTCGCGCCGAGATTGAGACCTTCCCCGCCGATCGTGCTGTCGGCCGGGCAGCTGCCGTCGATACCCGAGGTGCCGTCCGAGCACGTCCAAGAGACGGTGACGTCGTCGCGGTACCAGCCGGCCGCGTTGGGCGAGCTGGTGGGCGCGCCGTTCAGCGCCGGCGGCGTCTTGTCGATCTTCAGGGTGACGCTGTTGCCGGTCTTGTCCTCGATGTTCCCGGCCTTGTCCGTGCTCCAGTACGTCAGCGTGTGCGTGCCGTCCTCGGCGACGGGCACCTGAGCGGAGTACAGCTGGGCTGCACCGCCGTCGATCGAGTAGTAGATCGAGTCGACGCCGGCGAGGTTGTCGTCGGCGGTCAGCGCGACGTTGATGCCCGACTGGTACCAGCCGTTGTGCAGCGCACCGGAGACCGTGAGCGCTGTCGCCGGGGCGGTGCGGTCGATCTGGATTCCGGTGATGGTCTTGGTGGTCGTGTTGCCGGCCTTGTCGAGGCAGGTGGCGGTGGCGGTCAGGTTGGCCCCTTCGCCGGTCACCTTGGTGTCGGCGGGCTGTACGGCGGGACCGGACAGAGCGTCGGTGCACGTCCAGGAAACCGTGACGTCGCCGGTGTGCCATCCGGCAGGGACCGAGCCGGTCAGCACCGGAGCCGTCTTGTCGACGTTGACCCCGACGACACTGGCGGAGTCGGTGTTGCCGGCGTTGTCGGTGCCCGAGCCGGTCGCGGACTGGTTCGCGCCTTCGCCTAGCACCTTGGGCGCCGGGCAGGACGCGACTCCGGACAACGCATCGGCACAAGCGAACGAGACCGTGACATCGGCGTCGTACCAGCCCGCGCTGTTCGCCGCCCGGTCCTTGGACGCCACCACCGAAGGAGCGGTCTTGTCGATGCTGACGAACGCCGTGTCCGTTGCGGAGTTGCCCGCGTTGTCCGTGGCGGTTCCGGCCACCGGCTGAGACTCACCCTCTGCCGACTTCGTGACCGGCGCGGTGCAGCCGGCGACACCAGACCCGCCCTGGTCGGCGCAGTCGAACGTGACGGTGACGTCCTGGTTGCTCCAGTCCCCGTCGCGGTAGGACGGCGGCGCGAAGACATGGTTGATCGTCGGAGCGCTCTTGTCGATCTTCACCCGCGCCGTCCTGACGTCCTCGACGTTGCCGGCCTTGTCCTTGCTGAAGAAGGTGATCACGTGCTCGCCCTCCGCGGCGAGCGTGAACGTCGTACCGCTCATCAGCTCCCCGCCGTCGACCGTGTAGGAGGTGGACGAGACGCCCGACAGGCCGTCGGTCGCCGCGAGCGTCACCGTGACGCTTCCGTTGGTCCAGTCGTTCGACGCGCCGGTGATTCCGGTGATCGGGGCGGTGCGGTCGATCTGGATTCCGGTGATGGTCTTGGTGGTCGTGTTGCCGGCCTCGTCGAGGCAAGTGGCGGTCGAGGTCAGGTTGGCCCCTTCGCCGGTGACCTTGGTGTCGGCGGGCTGCGCGGCAGGGCCGGACAGAGCGTCGGTGCAGGTCCAGGAGACCGTGACGTCGCCAGTGTGCCATCCGGCAGGGACCGAGCCGGTCAGCACCGGTGGCGTCTTGTCGACGTTGACACCGACGACACTGGCAGATTCGGTGTTGCCGGCGTTGTCGGTGCCCGAGCCGGTGGCGGACTGGTTCGCGCCTTCGGTGAGCACCTTGGGCGCCGGGCAGGACGCGACTCCGGACAACGCATCGGCACACGCGAACGAGACTGTGACATCGGCGTCGTACCAGCCGGCGGCGTTCGACGCCCGGTCCTTGGAAGCCACCACCGACGGAACGGTCTCGTCGAGCTTGACGGTGACCGAGCGCGTCGCCTTGTTCCCGGCGTTGTCCGTCGCCGTGCCTCCGACTACGGTCCCGTCGGTTTCGGCACTCACGGTCTTGGAGGTCGAGGCCGGCGAGGTCCCATCCGCGACGCAGGACGCGATGCCGGATCCACCCTCGTTGTCTGTACACGCGAAGGAGACGGTCGCGTCGGCGTTGTTCCAGCCCGCGGCGTTCGGGGCAGGGGCCACGCTGTGCTCGATGGTCGGGGCGGTCGCGTCGGCCGCGGCGACGGTCATCGAGGACGTACTGACGTTGCCCGCCTTGTCGGTTGCGGTGCCGGTCACCGTGCTACCGGCCGGGACGGTCTTGGAGTTGGACGGCGGCGTCGTCCCATCGGCCACACAGCTCGCGATCCCGGACGCCGCTTGTCCACCGGAATTGGAGTCGGCGCACAGGAAAGCGACGGTGACGGTGCCGTTCGCGTTCGCGGTCTGGGTTGCCGTGATGGTCGGCTTGGCCTTGTCCACCCGGACACTGACGGCTCCGGCAGCACCGGTGTTGCCCAGCCGATCGACCTGCGCGGGCGCCGTCAGGTTGACGATGCCGTTGGACGTCACGGTCTCGGACTTGAACGGCTGCGTGGCTGAAACGCCCGAGGCCGTGTCCGTCGCCGTCCACCTGACTGTCGTGTCGGTGTTGTTCCAGCCGGCCGCGTTGGGGACAGGCGAGAGAGCCGCAGCTACCGCAGGACCCGTGTTGTCCAACGTGTACGACGCCTGAGTGCTCTGGCTCTGCCCCGTACAGCCGTTGGCATTGAAGTTCGGAGAGGCGGCGACAGTGAACGCCTTGACTCCGTCGCCGGCCGGCGCCGTGGTTGTGAACGTCCAGGTCGTCTTGGCGGTGTTGGACGTCTGCCGCGGGACAGTCGCAGCGCCGGTGACAGCCACGCATCTCGTGTCATCGCTCGTACCGACGGTCAGGGTGAGCGCAGCCCCTTGCTTGGCAAAGAGCGTGCCGTCCACCGAGACGGTGCCGGCACCACCGCTGAAGGACGCCGAGGTCACGCCAGCGGCGAGCGCCGGAGCGGCCTGCAGGCCGCCGGACAGCATCAGCGCCCCGATGACGAGAACCAGGACGCGGCCTGCGACGCCCGGCCGCGGAGAGTTGTTTCGAGATCGCACGAGAACCCCACCAGATCGAAGAAGAGTGACCGCCCTCGGCGGCGTGTTCGACGCTAGGTCGGGCCTGATGGCACGGGGAAGCTAGTTGGGCGTTCAATCTCTTAAACGCGCGCTGCCGCACGCTCAGGCGTCGCGTTCAAATCACTAAACGCCGTCGGGTCCAAGAGGCCGCGGCGGAGCGCGGCCATCAGGGCCTGGGAGCGGTTGGAGGCGCCGAGCTTGTCGTAGAGCCGGGCGACGTAGGTCTTGGCGGTCGGGTGACTGAGGTACATGGCGCGAGCGATAGCGGGCACCGACAAGCCCTCAGCGAGCAGATCGAGTACCTCATGTTCGCGTCGGCTGAGCTGCGGTCCGGCCGGCGCCGCAGCACGACGCGTCAATGCCTGCATCAATCCTGTCGCCGTGAACGACCGGGCTGCCACGGCCGCGTGCCGAATCGCCGCCAGGACCTCGTCCACCGGAGCCGTCTTGGTCACGAATGCCGAGACACCGGTGTCGGCGGCCCGAAAGAGGAGCTCGTCTGCACTCGCCGACGTCAGGATGACGATGCCGAGGTCGGGACGGAGCCTCAGGAGATCACGAGCCACTTCGAGGCCGTCGCCATCAGGGAGCGCGATCTCCAAGGTGACGACGTCCGGCTCGGTCCGCCTGATCGCCGGAAACGCGGCCCGCGCGCTGTCCGCGTCGGCAACCAGTTCCAGGTCGTCCTGACCGGCCATCAGACCGCCCAAGCCGAAACGGGTGATGGCATGGCTGTCCACAACGACCACCCGAATCATCCCAGGCATGACCCTGTCCCCCGCTCGATGCACACGAATCCGGCCGAACCCGCCGCACCACGACGCCTCGTCGCGGCGCGTCCGACATTAGGTAGGGACTGGCGACTCGGGAAGATAGTCAGCCGTTCAATCTCTTAAACGCACCCGGCACTCCCGCCTCGAGGCCGCGATCGTCGGTGGCCTGATCCTTCTCGACATTCTCGAACGGCAGACGTTGGGCCGGCACCTGCTGACCGACGGCGTCGCGGCCACGGCCGATCCTGTCCGGCTGAACATCTATCCCAACAGGGGAACGCCAGTTGTCGGCGAGGTCGTCATCACCTTCCGTGACACCAGCGGCCACGTCGTCCATGGACAGCTGCTGTACTTCGAAGACGACGATCCGCACGGCGTAGCCGAGGAAGGAACGGTGGCACCTCCCGACGGCTCGCGGTACGCCGCGCCGCTGGCGATCGTCTACGACCCGTCTGATCCCACCACTTTGCTCGCCAAGCAGGACGCCCAGCTCTGGCTGGCCGATCGCCGTACTCCCAAGATCGGATTCGGCATGGCCGCCGGCGGACTTGTCGTCACGATCGTCGCCATCGGCCTGCTGATCCGAGATGCACGTCGTCGTGGAGTTTCCTGGTGGCAGTGGTACGTCGACGCACCCGCAGCGCGCCGCCCCAGGCGGTAGCCGAACAGAATCTGCAGGCCACGCACCGGGCGCGGATCGGGCTCGGTTTGGTCGTTACGGGGGAAAGCGACCAAACCGAGCACGACGGACGCTAGCGGCATCTCCGCCCGGCAGGCAACGCGTCCCGAGGATCTTCATGTGATCGTCAAGAGGATCACGGCGCCGCAACATCGCCGGACGATCGAGCAGGTCCGGCCCAGCGAAGCCGCGCGCACAGGCTCAGTCGGCCGGTGGTTCGTTGTCGGGCGTCTGACGGACCCTTACATGGACATCTGAAGCGATGTCCAGGGCCAGCAGCGCGCGGTGCAACGCTTCCATGCACGGCTCGTCGGCAGCGGGTATGGCGTACAAGCACACTGCGCGCCGGCCGTCCGTGGTCCAGCCGGCCTCCTCGATCTCACCTTCCTCATCGAGCAAGGGCCGCCAGCCTTCGCCTGCCAGCTGGTCGAACGCGCTTCGACGGTCAGCGTCGTACAGGGAGAGTCCCGCCGGGTGGATCTCGGCCTCGAGGCAACCTGCCCACGCCGCCTCGACCAGCGGGTCTTGGGGCGGGGGAACATCGGTTTCCGGACGGGGTATGACGAGATATCCCGTTCCGGTGGCCGGGTCGAGGTAGGCGGTGTGGGCGGCGAACTCGACGACGGTTACGTCAACGTAGTTTCGAAGGTGCGGTTCGTGGTCGAACGGATTCAAGGGTGGTGTTACCTCACAGTTCCGGGCAGGGCGGTCCCGGTGGATGGATCGGGCCGGCAACGCGGCCGGGTCACGCCGCTTCGACGTCGAAGACGCGGTCGAGGCCGGTGCGGCGCAGTACGTCGGCCATCTTGCGGCCGGCGTGGCGGATCACGACCCCGCCGCCGCGGCGGCGACAGACGCGGTGGGTGTCCAGCAGCGCGGCCAGCAACGTCGACGACAGCTCGCCGATGTCGGACACATCGATGACGACCAGGCTGGCCCCGTCCATCACCAGGCCGCGGAGGCGCCAACGCAGCCCGGTCAGACCGGGCCCGAGGTCAGCCTCGGAGATCGTGACAATGGCCTTCTGCGGCAGCGGATGGTGGATCGCGTCGGTCATCGGAGCTCGCCTTCCAGACGTCTGTGGCACTGTTCTCAGCCTGCGCGGCCGACATTGAGATCGGACGTGGCCGTTCTTGACGATCTGATGACGTGCGGCCCCCCGAGGTCACTTCCCGGCCGATGGTTGCGACCATGGAGCCATGCCGATGCAGGTCCTGATCGTGGAGGACGACGACCGTATCCGGGCCGTACTGCGCCTGGCGCTCGAGGACGAGGGCTACGAGGTCGCCGAGGCCGCCGACACCCCGTCCGCCCTGGCAGAGGTCCGCTCGTCGGTCCCGGATCTGATGATGGTCGACCTGATGCTCGGCGAGGTCGACGGTTACACGTGCATCCGCGAAGTACGGCGGATCAGCGACATCCCAATCGTCATCGTCAGCGCGCGGTCCGACACGCACGACATCGTCGCCGGGCTGGAGGCGGGTGCGGACGACTACGTCACCAAACCGTTCCAGGTCAAGGAGATCACAGCCCGGCTCCGCGCCTTGCGCCGCCGGCTGCGCAGCAGCAACGACCCGGTCGAGGCCGATGTCGTTCTCGATCCCGATCCGGAGCATCGGCTCGTGCTGTCCACGGCGCGCGGTGCGGTGAGCCTCAACGGCAAGGACGTGCCGTTGACCGTCACGGAGTACCGGCTGCTGGTCGAACTGGCGCAGCCGCCCGGTCGCGTGCTGACCCGCTCGGCCTTGCTCGCCTCGGTCTGGGAACACGGGTACTACGGGGACGAGCGCATCGTCGACGTGCACATCCGAAGGCTGCGGACGAAGATCGAACGCGACCCCGGCAAACCGCGGCTCGTGGTCACGATGCGAGGGATGGGCTACCGACTGGATCCGCAATGATCACAGCGCTACGGGTCGTCGGCCGACGTGCCTTGGGCCTGCGACGCCGGCTCGTGCTGGCCTTCGCACTCGTGGCGCTGCTCGTCTCGGCGGTCTTCGCCGTCAGCACGTACCTCCTTGCCCGCGGCTACCTCCTGGCGCAACGCGAACGAGCAGTGCAGCATCAGGCCTTCGCCGACGCCGCGTTCGTCCAACGCCGGCTGGAAAGCGCGGGCGCCGACGTCTCCGCCGTTCTCACCGCTGCCGGGACACCCGCCGGGCACACGATCATCCTCAAGTGGAAGGGTCAGTGGTACGCCTCAGCCCTCGACCAGGGCCAGGACGCCATACCGGCCGCCGTACGACGGGACGTCGCCGACGGCACCGCATCCGCCCAGCGCTTCCGCTCCGACGACGGCCCAGCGCTCGTCATCGGCGTCCGGGTCCCGTCGGTCGACGCCGAGTTCTACGAGATCGCGCCGCTGCACGAACTCGACGACACGCTGCGGCTGCTGAGCGGCATCCTGCTGGGCGGTGCGTTGCTCGCGACGGCAGCCGGAGCCGCGCTCGGCGCGTGGGGCAGCAGATCGGTTGTCACCCCGCTGAATCGTGTCGCAGCAACCGCTGCATCGATCGCGGGCGGCGACCTCGATACCCGCCTCCCAGCCACGCTGGACCCGGAACTGGCCACCATCGTCGGCTCCTTCAACAGCATGGTCGACACACTCCAGCAGCGCATCAACCGCGACGCCAGGCTCGCGGCGGACGTCAGCCACGAGCTGCGGTCGCCGCTGACCACGCTGGTCGGCAGCGTCGACCTGTTGAACGCACGCCGGGACGAGTTGTCCGATCGATCACAGCGCGCCCTCGACCTGATCACCGCCGACCTGCAACGCTTCCGGCGACTGCTCGAAGACCTCCTCGAACTCGCGCGCTCCGACGGCGGACTCGATCCTCGCCCCAGCACCGTGATCGAACTCGCACCACTACTGCGCCAGGTCCTCGGCGAGGCCGGCTGCGACACGTCGCTCCTGACCAGCCCGGACGACCTGACCGTGCGCGCGGACAAACCGCGCCTGGGACGTCTCTTCCGCAACCTGTTCGAGAACGCCGAACGCCACGGCGCCGGCCTCGTCAGCGTTCAGGCCACCCGCTCCGGGGACGATCTCGTCGTGTTCGTCGACGACGCCGGGCCGGGCATCCCCACCGAGGACCGCGAGCGGGTCTTCGAACGTTTCGCCACCGGGCCGGCGAAACGCGGCTCCTCATCCGGAACCGGCCTCGGCCTCGCGCTGGTCACCGAGACCGCGGCTGTCCACGGCGGAGCCGTCTGGTGTACGGCGTCACCGGCCGGCGGCGCCCGCTTCGTCGTCAAGTTGCCGGAGGCCCGCACATGACCCGCCGTACCTGCACCGTGCTGGCTGCGATCGCGGCGACGATTCTTCTGATCGGTTGCGGAGTTCCGATCCAGCAAGGACCCGCACCCATCGATCCGGACGCCGTACCGTCGCGGCTCCAAGGTCCCCTCTCACCCACCCCGGGCCCGACCACGGCCACACCCGGCCGCCCCTCCGTCCAGGTAGTCTTCGTCCAGCAGGACCAGCTCGTGACACTGGTCCGCGACGCCCCGAGCCACGCCACCGCCGACCGCCTGCAAACCGTCATCACCGCACTGCTCGCCGGCCCGACCACCACCGAACAAGCCGACGGCCTCACCTCCGCACTACCGCCAGAGCTCACCCTCGCGGTCCGCACCGTGCAAGGCGACCGCGTCGACCTCGAACTGTCCGGGGAGACCGACGGGCGGTCAGCCACCGAGAACGTTCTCGCCGTCGGGCAGATCGTTCTCTCCGTCACGGCACTTCCGACGATCCGCGAGGTCACCTTCTCCCGCGACGGCCGACCCGTCGAGGCGCTGCTCGCCGACGGCGCCCTGACGACCGCCCCGCTGACCGCCTCCGACTACGCCACACTCCGCACTCGCTGAGCGCTGGGAGTCACCGTCGGGGTCCGTCATGGAGGAGATCCGCGGCCGCATGCAGCGCCGTCAGCGCCTGCTGCAGGTCTTCGAGAACGAGGTGTTCGTGACAGGACCGCACCGCGAACAGGCACACCGCTCGACGGCCGCCGACCGTCTCCCCTGCTGGTTCGGCGTCACCACGCTCGTCTTCGAGCAGCGTCCACCCTGACACCGCCAGGCGCTCGAGGAGGCTGATCAGATCGGCACCCTGCAACGACAGGCCCGCGGCCGGCTCATCGTTCCATTCCGGCGGCCAATCCACTCCCCCGAACCCGTCGTCCGACGAGATGTCGGTCTCGTTCGCCGGCATCAACAGAAACCCCGCGCCGGTGCGAGGTTCGACGTACGCGCTGTGTGCCGCCGACTCGAGCACTGCGATCTCTATCGGCTCGCCGACCCCGACATCGATCCAGACATCGCGGTCCCGGAGCAACGAATGCCTCGGCTCGGCGGCGACGTTGAGGTTTCGGTGGTAGTAGGCCGACACCGCGGACAACGGAATCCGGCACGTCTGCAGGTCATGTGTCATCCGCACCACCATCGCCGCTCCAGCTTTACGAACGGACGGACGCGTTCTTGACGATCTGATGACACCGGACCGACGGCGTACCGCGCCTGAACCGACCGGCCGCACTTTGAGAGTTCGTGACATTTGGCGTGCGACCCGGGGCGACGCATCGCGGCCGGGCCGAGCCTTACCTAGTCTCCATCAACAGGTTCGGCGGATTCGTTGGCGCGGAAGCTGGGCCAGGCGGATGCCGACGGCAACCGTAAGAAACGGCCGCCGTCGGCATCCCCGCGCCGTCCGTGGCAGCAGGGACAGCTTCCTACCGCTCTGCCCCTCGTGCCTTTGTCCGCAGGACGTAGCGCGCCGGGTCGCTCGGGGCCCGTGCGCCGGATGCCAGCCAGTCCTCGAAACCGGCGGGATTCCGTCGCTCGAGCTCGTCGAGGATCCGGCCGCGGAAGTCTGCGATCGCTACCCGGGTGTCCGCGGAGTCAGCGTGCTCGAACTCCAGATAGCTCCGCCGCCAAGCCATGCAGAGTTCAGGATCGGTCATCGCCCCCACTACAGGCGACGTCGCCGGACGCGGATCGTCACGGGGTACCGGCCGACGGTCGGCGGTGTTCCCACCGGGAGCCCGCGGCGTCGACGACCGTCTCCTCGTGCGCCACCAAACCACCGTGGCCGGCGAGGTCACGCCCAGCAGAACGGCGAGTGGGAGAACCGCAGTCCCGATCAGGCCGCTCAATCCGAACAAGGCCACGACCACGGCGCCTGCTGCGCAGCCGTGCCTGACGACCGTCGCGCCTGAAATCCGGCCGCTGACTCGTCCCTCGCTGTCGATCGCTTGCAGGTTCGCCGACAGCGCGCCGAGCGTCAGGGCCATCAGAACGAAGACGACCAAGATCCACACCACGGACGCCCTGACCATCGCAGCAGCGAGGCCGATCGATCCGATCGGTATGACGAGTGCCCACCACAGGATCCGCCAGCCGTTCATCGGAGACCCTCATCGGATCGAGAAGTGAGCGCGTCCGCGGTCACGGACAGACGGACGTGATCATCCGCGATACAGGCGACCTGATCCGGTGTCACGAACAGCTCGCAGTCCCGACGTCCGTGCGCGCGAATCCTGATTCCGCGACCGGAGTCGAGATCATCCGTGCAAACTGACTCGACGCACCCGACCACCGCACCTCTCGCGTCAACCACCGGCGAACCGCACAGTACTGCGGCAAGTCGGGCGGTCTGCCAATCCACCATGGAACATGCACCCCTCGCAGCTCACGCACTGTGTCCCGCCGGCACCGGCGTCACAGAGCTCGAAGCGTCGCGAACGGAGATGCCGAGGTGGTCACCTTGCGCCATGGGCGCGGACCATGAGCCCGCCGCGTGCCGCGATCCACGCCGAGTTGAACGGCCGCAGCGAGGGGTCCAGGGACTCATCGATTCCTCCGATCGGCAGCGGACAGGTACGCCGCCGACCAGACTTCCCGGCACTCCGAGAATGAGGCTATCGCGAAACGGGGAGGCCGTCACCGTCTCACGGGGGCATGCTTACGCGAGGACGCGCTCCAGCAGCGCGTCGAGGGTGATGACGCCGAGCAACGGCCCGTCGTGTTCGGCGATCGCCACCAGCGGGCTGCGTGATCGGGCCATGACGGCGGCGATCTCGAGCACAGTCGCGTCCGGCTCGAGCACCGGCAGATCTCTGCGTTCTCGCGGCAGGGCGTCGGCGACCGTCCGATCGCCCAGGTTGCGCAGGAACACGTCAGCCGACTGCTCGTCGATCACCCGCGCGAGTGCGGGATCGTCCTGGCAGTAGCCCGGCACGGCGAGCTGCAGGACCTGCGTGCCAGGCAGGATGGTGACGGGCCGCTCGCCGTCCACCACGATCAACCCGGGCAGGTTCTCGGCCGCCATCAACCTGGCCGCCTCGACCACCGGCGTGCTCAGGTCCACCGTCGGATAGGGCGCGGCAAGCTCACCAGCACGCATCAGGTGCCTCCAGAAAAGGTCGGGGCCGGTAACACCGGTCAGGACAGAACGAAGTAGCGCAACCACAGGTACGGCGCCGCGACCACGATCGTGATGGCCGTCATCACGACGCCCTTGCGGGTGAATTCCCAGAAGCTGATCGGACTCCCGGCCCGCAACGCCAGCCCGATCACGACGACATTGGCACTCGCGCCTACCGCGGTCGCGTTGCCACCGAAGTCCGCTCCGATCGCCAGCGACCACCACAACGCCTCGGCCTGGACCGGATCGGGGATGCCCTTGGTGAGTTCCAGGACGACCGGGCTCATCGTCGCGACGTACGGGATGTTGTCCACGATCCCGGACAGCACGGCGGACACGACCAGGATCAGCATCACCGCCAGCAGCGCCCGGCCTTCGGTCACCTTGCCGATCTGATCGGCCAGTTCACCGATCACGCCCGTCTTGACCAGCGCACCGACCATCACGAACAGGCCGGCGAAGAACAGGAGGGTCTGCCACTCGACGCTCGCCATGTAGTGACGGGTCTCCACACCGGAGATCATCACCAGCAGGCCGGCTCCGAGCAGCGCTACCACCGACGGCTCGATGTCCACGATCGCGCGGCCGACGAACCCGGCGAAGACCAGCAGCAGCACGGCGCCGCACTTGATCAGCAGCCGCGGGTCCTCGATCGCCTCGCGCTCGTTCAGTTGCATCACGCCGTCGACCCGCTCCGGGTCGACCCTGAACGAGCCTTTGAACAGCCAGGGCAGCACGAGCGTGAACACGATCAGTTCGATGACCACCAGCGGGGCCATGTGCACCAGGAAGTCGTTGAACGTGAGTCCCGACCGGCTGGCGATAATGATGTTCGGCGGGTCGCCGATCAACGTCGCCGCGCCGCCGATGTTCGACGCCAGGACCTCGGCGATCAGGAACGGGACCGGATTGATGCCGAGCCGGTCGCAGACCAGCAGCGTGACCGGCGCGATCAGCAGCACCGTCGTCACGTTGTCCAGGAACGCCGACGCGACCGCGGTGATCAGCGTCAGCAGGATCATCACCCGCAGCGGCGAACCCTTCGCGCGCTTGGCAGCCCAGATCGCGATGTACTCGAAAACGCCCGTACGGCGGACGATGCCGACGATCACCATCATGCCGAAGAGCAGGAAGATGACGTCCCAGTCGATGCCTGTCTCGTGGGAGTAGAACGCATGTTCCGCGTCGGTCACCCCGAGGGCCAGCAGGACCGCTGCCCCACCGAGCGCCGCGTACAGCTTGTGCGTCCACTCGGTCGCGATCAGCACATAGGCGACGACGAACACGACCACCGCGATGACGGTCACCCGCGCACCTCGCCGACCGAGGCCTCAGCTGACGCACCGAAGCAATCACGAGCAGCCACCAGCACCGGCGTACCTCCGGGAACGTCGTCATCAGCCCGTACCCACGGCGGGTGCGGGCGTGCCGACCAGACTTCCCGGCGCTCCAGGCCCTACCTTTCCTCATTCCAGAGCCAAGAGCAACCAAGGCACAGTCCCGTCGTGTAGGTTGCTGCCTGGTGTGCCGGGAAGCCTGGTCGGCGTCGGAGCGTGGTGTGTCGATCGAGGGGGACTCTGATGCTGGTCCAGATTGTGCTTGCCCTTGCCGGACTGGTCGTGCTGACCTTCGCGGCCGATCATCTGGTGCTCGGCTCGTCCCGGCTCGCCGAGCGGATGCGGATCAGTCCGGTGGTGGTCGGAGTCGTCGTCATCGGCCTGGGCACGTCGGCGCCCGAGTTCCTCGTCTCCGGTGTCGCCGCCGCGCGTGGGGACACCGGCCTGGCGGTCGGCAACATCGCCGGGTCCAACATCCTCAACCTCAGCCTCGTTCTGGGGATCGCCGCACTCGCCGGATCGGTGGCTGTGACGTCGCAGGTGATCCGTCGCGAGGTACCGCTGGCGGTCGGTGCCGTCACCCTGTTCTCGTTCCTGGCCTGGGCGGGACTGAACCCGATGACCGGCGCCGTGCTCGCCGTCGCAGGCGTCGGTGCGGTGCTGATCCTGTTGCGGTGGGCCCGCCAGGGACGCAGCAACGAGGAGGTCGCTACCGAAGCCGCCGAGTTCACCCAGGCGACGGCGACCTTGGACGTCCCGGTGCAGCCGTCGCGACTGCCGGCCTGGTTCGAGCCGGTGCGCGCGCTCCTCGGACTCGCCGGAGTACTGGCCGGAGCTCAGCTCCTGGTCTCCAACGCGTCGACCATCGCGACCGAACTCGGCGTACCGCAAGTCATCATCGGCTTCACCCTGGTCGCGCTGGGCACGTCACTGCCGGAGCTCGTCACCACCGTCCAAGCCCAGCGCCGCGGCGAATCCGACCTCGTCGTCGGAAACCTCTTCGGCAGCAACCTTTTCAACAGCCTCATCGGCGGCGCCGTCGTCGGACTCGCGTCCGGCTCGGGCACCCCCGGACGGGCCGCCGTCGCGCTCAGCATCACGATGATTCTCACCGCCGGGCTCGCCTGGATGCTGCTCCGCCGCGGACTCGCCCTGACCCGAGTCGAAGCCCTCGTCCTCCTCGCCGCCTACGCACTCACCATGCCACTTCTGCTCTCGACCTGACGCGTCGGCGGCCGACCGCCGGCAGCGCCGGTCCGGTCACGTTCTTGTCACTGCCGTAACGCCGGCAACCCTCCGACGATTTACCCCATGAGTGCGATTTCGGTCGTTCTGGTGTGCCGGGAAGTCTGGTCGGCAGCGCCCGACCCATGCCTTGCCACCAGGAGACCCCATGACGAAGTCACTCAGAGCCGTCGCCTGCTCCGCGGTTCTCATGCTTGCGTTCACCGCCTGCTCCGGCGGAACCGACAGTGGCTCCCCGACGGCCTCTAGCACCCCGTCGTCCACACCGGCGCCTACCAGCACCACGCCGGCCACCGCGCCCAGCAGTACGCCCAGCAGTACGCCGCCGGCCGCTTCGCCGAGCGCCGTACCGTCCGCCGTACCGAAACGGACCGCGGCCCAGCTCGCCAAGGCGTTGCTGGTGCTGGCCGATCTGCCACCAGGCTTCTCGATCGAGAAGGACGCCGCGGGCGATGACGCCGACGTCACCGTCTCATCGAAGGACAGTCGCTGCGCCAAGCTCGTTGCCTTCACCAACGCCGACAACCCGCCCGGCTCGAAGGCGTCCGCCGGCCAGTCGTACTCCGGTGGCGCCCAAGGCCCGTTCATCGACGAGACCATCGACGCCATGGGATCACCGGCGGCTGCGCAGGCCTTGCAGAAGTCCTTCAGGCAGGCCGTCACCGCGTGCCGCACGATGTCCTTGAAGGTTCCGGGCGAAGGAACGTCACCGATCAGCGTTCGTGAGGTCTCCGCGCCGGACGTCGGCACCGATCCCGTGGCCGTCCGGTTCACGGCGACCGCGGGCCCGGCGCAGGGGTTCGAGGTCACCATGGTCACCGCCGCGGTCGATGACGTCGTCGTGGCCGTCACAGTCGTCAACGGACTGCCCGAAGACATCGAGGGTGCCAGTACGGCGGCGGTCGAGAAGGTCGAGGACACGCTCGCCGCGTCGACCTCCGGCACCTGACAGTGCCGGACCGCCGGACTCGGCGCTTCCTCTCGCGGGCAGCGCCGAGTCCGGCGTTTCAGGACAGCTCGAGATCCCGGTTGCGGAAGCCGATGCCTCCGGCAACTGTCAGGACCGCGGCGACGACGGTCAGGACGAGCAGCGGGAGTACCTCGATGCTCGACAGCGGCATGGCGGTGGTGTGGCCGAACGGGGACAGCTTGGCGAAGCCGTCAGGCAGGCCCAGCAGCGCACCGAAGAAGCCGAAGAAGAAGGCGTAGGCGACCACGAGCCAAGCCCAGCTCGACAGCCCCGGCCGGACGCCGAACAGCACCGCCGCAACGCCGACCACCACCAGGACCGCAGGGACGAAGGCGAGGGTAGCCACCGTCGCCTCGGCAAGCACACCGCTGTCCGATCCGCTCGTGACAGCGCCGAGACCGACGCCGAATCCGCTGAGGAGCAGCAGTACAACGGAGGCCAGCGCGGTGTACCCGAGCCACGAAGCGATCCAGCGACGGCGGCTGACCGCGGTGGCCAACGCTGCCTCGGCGTGACCGGTGCGTTCCTCGGACCTCAGGCGCAGTACGGACGTGACCGCGAACGCCGCGATCATCAACGCGAAGAACAACGCCATCGCGCCGAAGAAGCCATCCGTCGGATCCTGTCCGGCGGCGCGGAACACCTCACCCATCTCCGGGTTCTCGGCGACCGCCTCGGCCACCGAATCACTCAACGAACCGGTGGCCACGGCGAACACGAACAGCCCGCTCCCCCAGCCGATGAGGCTGGCCCGCTGCTGTCGCGCCGCCAGCCCGAGCGGCGTGGACAGCGACGGTGCCGCGTGCGCTCTTCCGAGCCTCGCCGGTAGCAGTCCGGCACCGACATCACGCCGTCCGGACAAGGCATAAGCCACGCCGACAGCAGCCACGACGAACGCGACCGGCAGCAGCAGCGGCCACCACCGCAGATCGACGAACGGACGCAGCTGCTGCGTCCACGCCAGCGGCGACAGCCACGACAGGAAGTTGCCGCCACGCTGCGACGCGTCCCCTACCGCTCGCAACAGGAACGCGGCTCCGACGACCGCCATCGCCAGGCTCGACGCCGACCGGGCGTGCTCGGTCAGCTGCGCGGTCACGGTCGCGACGCCGGCGAAGACCAGACCCGTCAGGCCCAGCCCGAGACCGACAGCGAACGAGTCGGCTGCTGACAGCTCACCGCTCATCAGGGCCAGCGCCGCCAGGACAGCGACGCCGGCGTTGGCGATGACCGCGACGACCAGCGCGGCCAGTGGTGCGGCGTACCGGCCGACGACGGCCGATCGGACGAGCTCCGCGCGCCCGGTCTCCTCCTCGGCGCGGGTGTGCCGCACGATCAGGAAGATGCTCATCATCGCGGCCGGTACGGCGAGCCACAGCACCATCTCGTTGGTGATCATCGCACCGAGGGTGTAGTTGTCCAGGCCGTAACCGGGGCCCGACATCATCGTCGCCGCGGGCGAATCCATCAGCCGTGCGCGGACCTGACGTTGCTCGGGCGTCGAGTAGACGGTCGGCAGCGCGTTGACGGCGTACAGCATGCCGAGGCCGATCGCGCCGACCCAGATCGGCAGCTTCACCCGGTCGCGGCGCAGCGCGAACCGGATCAGGTCGCCTGTCGCGGTGAAGTTCGTCATGACGCCACCTCGGCCAACTGGTCGCCGTACTGGCGCAGGAACAGCTGTTCCAGCGACGGCGGCGCACTCGTCAGGCTCCGTACGCCGAGACCGCCTAGCGCCCGCACTACCTCGGCGAGCTCGTCGTGGTCCACGTCGAACGTCACCGTCCCGTCAGCAGCGCGCAGGTCGTGGACGCCGGGCAGCGCGGCCAGCCGCTGCGTGTCACCGTCCAGCGTCACGGTGATTGTCGTACGGGTCAGATGCCGCAACTCCGCCAGCGTGCCGGACTGCACCGCGCGGCCCGCGCGGATGATCGTGACCGTGTCGCAGAGCTTCTCCACCTCCGCGAGGATGTGGCTGGAGAGCAACACCGAACGCCCCGCGGCCTTCGCCTCGGCGATGCACTCCTGGAACACCGTCTCCATCAGCGGATCGAGGCCCGAGGTCGGCTCGTCCAGCACCAGGAGCTCGACGTCGGCGGCCAGCGCCGCGACCAGCGCAACCTTCTGCCGGTTGCCCTTGCTGTACGTGCGTCCCTTCCTCGTCGGATCGAGCTCGAAACGCTCCAGCAGCTCGGCCCGCCGCGCCTTCGACGCGCCGCCGCGCAACCTGGACAGCAGATCGATCGCCTCACCGCCGGTCAGGTTCGGCCACAGGCTCACGTCGCCGGGCACGTACGCGAGGCGGCGGTGCAGCTCGACCGCGTCGTGCCACGGGTGCAGGCCGAGTACGTCGACGTACCCGGAATCGGCGCCGAGCAGTCCGAGCACGATCCGGATCGTGGTGGACTTGCCGGCGCCGTTGGGACCGAGAAAACCGGCCACCTGGCCGGCCTGGACGGTCAGGTCGAGACCGTCGAGTGCCTTCACCTGGCCGAAGGACTTGTGGAGTTGCTGGATCGTCAGAGCTGCGTTCTGGGCAGCAGTCATCGCTGAACCTCTTCAGAGTGAGTCCGGGGAGCGCCCCGGCGTGATGTCGTCTGGCAGCACCTGGAGACAGGCGCGTGTCCGGCTACGGTTTCGCGTCGCCGGCCGGCGGATCGCAGACGTACATCAAGTACTCGTCGAGCATCTTGCGGTCGACGAACAGCCCCTCCGTGAACACCTCGAGCGCCGGCAGCGTGATCTCGTCGGAGATCTGCCGCAGCTCCTTGCGGAAATCGTCGATCTCCCGGAACCCGGGGTGCAGCGAGACCCACAACAACAACGACCCCATCGCCTGCGTCGCCAGATACCGTGCGCGCGCCGCGGGATCCCGGCTCGGCCTGATCAGACCCTTCGCGACGCCGGCCTCGAGATACTCCAGCGCGTCGGCGCACATCCGCTCCATGAACGCCGTCGCGAGCTCGCCACCGGCCTGCAGGCTCCGCAACGAGTACAACGCCATCGGCGCGTACTCCTCCACCGCCGCCAGCTGCGCGATCGCCGCCGCCGGACCACCCGTCGCCGCTTTCAGCTTCTCCGACCGGATGACGTCCAGGACATACGCGTCACACGCGCGCCGCAGCCCGTCCTTCGATCCGAAATGGTGCACCACCAGGCCCGCGGTCACCCCGGCGTCCGCGGCCACCGCCCGCAGCCCCACCGAGAACCCGTCCCGCCCGTACCGCAGGATCGCGGCGTCCCGGATCCGCTCGACCGTCCCCTGCCCGGCCCTCTCGGCCGAGCCACCGGGTGCTGCGGTTGAACGCATGTTCAAACACTAAACGCATGTTCAATCGGCTGGCAAGCGTGGCGGCACCCAGGTCTTGCGAGGTTCGAATGTTAGTGGCTAACATTTGGTTCGTGGCGTCACGAGCCGAGAGGACCCGGGACCGGCTGCTGGCCGCGGCTCTGGAGCTGTTCGCGGAGCGGGGGTACGACGCGACGAGCGTGAGCCAGATCGCGGCGCGCGCGGGGGTGACCGAGGTGACGTTCTTCCGGCACTTCCCGGGCAAGGCGAGCGTGCTGGTCGACGATCCGTACGACCCGGCGATCGGCGTCGCGATCCGGCAGCAGCCGATCGGCCTCGATCCGATCAGCCGTGCGGCCCGCGGAATCCGTACGGCGTGGCAGCAGCTTCCGCAACCGTCGGTCGAAGAGGTCCGGATCCGGCTCCGCATCGTCGCGCAGACTCCCACCCTGCGCACCAGCATCGCCGGCGGAACCGCCGCGACGGAGGCGGTGATCACCGACGCTCTCACCGACGGCGGCACCCACCGCACGGAAGCACAGATCGCCGCTGCGGCAGTGATGGGCGCACTCAACACCGCCCTCCTCGCATGGAGCCTGACCGACTCCGACGACCTCGGGCAAGCGATCGAGACCGCTCTCGACGTCCTCGAGGCCCACCGTGACTGAACCCGCGCTGGACGCCCGAGGGCTGGTCCGCGGGTTCGACGACGGTACCGGCGTACGCGGTGTCGACCTCCAGATCGCGCCAGGTGAGATCCACGCACTCGTCGGCCTGAACGGCGCCGGGAAGACCACGCTGATGCGGCTCCTCCTCGGCATACTGAAACCGACCAGCGGAGCAGTCACCATCCACGGCCGCAGCCTCGACCGCACCGACTGGTCGACGGCCGGGCATCTGATCGACCACCCGCTGGCCTACCGCGAGCTGACCTGCCGGCAGAACCTGGTCCTCGGCGCCCGGCTGCACGGCGTCCCACCGGCCAGGATTCCCGGCATCGTCGACGCAGCTGTAGCCGAACTGCAGCTGACGCAGTACGCCGACCGCCGAGCCGGCAAACTCTCGCTCGGGAACAAGCAGCGGCTCGGCCTCGCCTCCGCGCTCCAGCACCACCCGCGGCTCATCGTGCTGGACGAACCCACCAACGCCCTCGACCCAGCCGGCGTGATCCTGCTCCGCGAAGCACTGCTGCGCCGCGCGGCCGCGGGCGCAGCCCTCCTGGTCAGCAGCCACCACCTCGACGAGGTCGCACGCATCGGCGACCGGATCTCGGTGATGAACGCCGGGCGCATCATCGGAGCTCTCGATCCGCACGGTGTCGACATCGAGCGGTCGTTCTTCGAGCTCGTCCACAGCGACCAGGACAACAAGGAACCAGCATGATCACCGGCCTCGTCGTCGAACTCACCAAACTCACGCACGCGGCCGTGGCGCGGGTCACCGGCGTCCTGATCGTGCTGGGCATCTCGCTGATCTGCTCCGCGATGCTGCTGGCGGTCGACACCGACGATCCGCAACTCGCCGCCAAGCTGGGCCCGTTGATCGACCCCGGCGGCTGGGTCGGCTACCTCACCGTCGCCATCCAGGTCACCGGCGCCGCCGGCCTCATCGGGTACGGCGTGGTGCTCAGCTGGCTGTTCAGCCGGGAATTCGCCGACGGCACCATCACCGGCCTGTTCGCGATCCCGCTCTCCCGCCGGACACTCGCCACCGCCAAGCTCACCGTCTACCTGATGTGGGGACTGGTCACCGCCCTCGCCCTGGTGCTCGCCCTGATCCTCCTCGGCCTGGCCGGCGGACTCGGCCCGATCCCGCCCGACGCCGCACCGGCGATCGGCAGACTGCTCGGCCTCTCGATCCTCAACCTCGTCATCGCCACCCCCGCCGCCTGGGCGGCAACCGTCGGCCGATCCGTGCTCGCCGGCATCGGGACCACCCTGGCCATCGTCGTCGCGTCCCAGGTGAGCGTGATCGCAGGCACCGGCGGCTGGTTCCCGTTCGCCGCCCCCGCCCTCTGGGCAATCAGCACCGGCATCACCGTCACACCCGCACAGCTCGCCCTCGTGGCACCAGTCGCCGCACTCGCCATCACCCTGACCCTCCGCTCCTGGCACCACCTCCAACTCGACCGATAGACAACACGTCGGCCCGTGCGTCAGCCTCGATGCCGCAGCCGATTCGTTAGAGACATGACAGAAACGCACACCTGCCGCGTTGGGAACCGTACGTTTGGCGGATGCAACTCGCCACAGTGCTTGTCATTGCGGCCTTGGTCATGGCTGCACTCGGCGTCGTCGCCGCTGTCCGCCACCGCTTGATCCTGTCGAGCGCACTCATCGTCGGCGGCCTCGTGCTCGGTCTCGGCAGCACGAGTTACCTCGACTGACTCACCGCCACCGTTCTGCGGCGCTGGTCGCGTATGGCATACCCGCGGCCGGTGTGTCGAGGATTCGGAGCGAGAGGAGGGTGGTGCCGAGGTCGCGGATCCGGTTGAGGATGCCGTGGAGCTGAGCCTGGCCGGAAACCGGCCCGCTCAGGGTCGTGGTGCCATCGGTGCGGCGGGTGAGTGTCAGGTCGCCGAGTACGGCGGACCAGTGGTCGTCGAGGTGTCCGGCGAGACAGAGTTCGTACGCCGTGACGTCCGGGGCGCGGGCAGCACCGGTCGTTGTAGTCATGACTGCACTGCTGCCCGTACGCGGCCGCGGTATGCGGGGCGGCGTACGGCCCATTCGGCGATGGCGAGGTTGATGACCCATCCGGCTGCCTTGAAGAGGTCGCCGCGAAGCTCGCCGGCGCCGAAGACGGCGCCGCCGACTCCTTTGGTGAACGCCTGGGTGCCGGCGCCGAGTCCGATCGCGTAGGCCCGGATCATCCACGCCCGGTGCGTGGCGATGTCGCGGCGTCGGATCGCCGCGAAGCCGAGCAGTAGGCACGCGGCCATCGCCGCCGAGAACACCAGCCGGAAAACGTACAACAGATCACCTGTGCCAGGCTGCGCTTCGTAGAACAGCGTCAGCCACAGCGCCGACGCGGCCACCGCAAGACCGGTGACAGCGGCGACGCGTCCGGCACGCCGGTGCCAGGCGCGGTGCCGACGCCGGATACGGGGCACGAACTGGAGCGCACCGAGGACTACGAAGACCGCGGCACCGGTGATGTGCATGACCAGCGCGGCCGGGAACCCGGTGAAGCGGTGGTCGGCGGGCATGACGTCCGGGCCGCCGGCGAGCTGGATGAGCCGGAACGTGCCGGCCGTCAGTGGGATCGCGGACAGGGCGACCAGTCCGGCCGGGACCGGCCAGCCCCGAGCCTGGTGCTGTCCGGCGGGGCGTGCGACGGCGTTCCGGCTGCGGCGTCTGCGCATCGAGGTCGTCGCCTCGGCGGTCATCGGACCGGGGTGGCGCTGATCTGGGAAGCAACCGCGGGCAGATTCGGCGCAGCGTCTCCCGCGGTGCGGCTGGTGCGCCACAAGGAGACCCCGAGACCGATCAGTGCGACGCCGGTGGGAACCGCCATCGGACGGTTGAAGGACTGCGGCAACACCGCGAGTGCGGCGGTCGAGACCGTGGCGACGGCGAGCAGGGCGCAGGCCCAGCGGGCCAGGACCCCGGCGCGGTACAGAGCGATGCCGAAGAGCAGGCCGCCGAGCATATAGCCGGCTCCGGAGAGGTTGAACAGGACCTGCATCCCGCCGATGTCACCCGTCGGGCTGCCGCCCGTGGCCGCATCGACGACGTCTTGAACGTAGCGCGGGTCCGACTTGCTGACTGTAGGGAGAACACAGGCCACGATGACCTGGACGGCGAACAGGGCGAGGTACCCGACGCCGAGCAGCAGGTAGCCGATCAGGCCGACGACGCCGAGCCGGTGGCGGCTGCGGAGGAACATGCCGGTGAAGCCGGCCAGCGCCAGGACGGCCATCACGGTCTTCGCGGTCTCACGGACAGCCATCTCGGTGGTGGCGATGTGTGCGACGTCTGCCGGTGGATGGTTGAGCTGGACACCGATGAAGATGGCGCCGGCAACGGCGGCAGCGGCCCCGGCTGACTTGGTGAGGCTGCTGGTGGTGATGGTCATGACTGGCTCCCTTGCGTCCTGTCGCCCGGGTTCCGGCGACAGTCAGGACGTTAGGAGCCGGTCCTGTGAGGCCACATCACATGACCATGTGATCGGGACTGTGATTGCCCGCGGCTACAGCAGTCCCAGGTCGCCGGCGCGTGTGACGGCGGCCCGTCGGGTGGTCACGTCGAGCTTGGTGAAGATGTGCCGGGTGTGGGTCCGGAAGGTGTTGATCGACAGGAACAACCGGCTGGAGATCTCGGGTCCGGTCAGGTCGGTCGCCAACAGCCGGAGTACCTCGATCTCCCGCTCGCTCAACGAATCCGGTCCCACCGGCCGCGCCGAGGCCTCACCGCGCATCCGGCGCAGGGCGTCGAGCAACGTCGTTGCCTCCGCGGCGGCCGGGAGGTCCTGCCGACCGGCCGCGACGCGGAGAAGATCCTCGGCCGGGGTTCCTTCGTCAAGGAACAGCCTGCGGTAGCCGGCCGGTACACCCGAGGTGAGCGCCTTGCCGAGATCGTCGAGCGCCTGCGTCCGGTCTCCGCCGGCATCGTAGGCAAGCGCGCGCAGCCACCGGGCCTCGATCACGCTGCCGTCCCGGTGCGCGGCCTCGGCCGACGCGAGGACACGATCGAGAACGCCGAAGGCCACGTCGATCCTGGCTCGACCCGCGCGATACTGAGCAATCAGCAGCCGGGCAAGGGTGAGCTGGTCGTACTCCGACAAGTAGGCGTCCGGGTCGCTGACCTGCGTAGCGCGCGCCCAGTCCGCAGCCTCGTCAAGGCGGTCCTGAGCGATCCGGATCCGGGCCCTGGCCGCCGGGACAGGACGTACGTCGGGATAGAAGCCAGGCAGGAACAACGGCTCGACTCGGTCTAGCATGTCGGCGGCACCGTCGAGGTCGCCGTGCGCGACCAGCAGGCCGGCCATGGCGGCGTACCAGCGATGCCGGTTCTCCAGCAGGGACGCCACGTCGCCGAGCTCGCGCGCAATGTCGAGGTGCTGCGCGGCCGCATCGAGGTGCCCTTGCTCGCGCAGGACGTCGGCGAGACCGACGTGCAGATCACCGACGGTGGGAAGCGCCGGGCCGCTGCGGTTCTCTGCCGCGTCCAGCGCGCGTTCGTACAACTGTCGCGCCACCAGCGGCCGTCCCCGCGCCAGCCACATGTTGCCCAGTACGACGGTGGCGCCCAGCTCGTCCGCCACCATCCCGGCCGCTTTCAGGCTCGCGACCGCTTCGGTGAACGTGTCGACCGCGGTACCGAGGTCGCCGGCGGCCCACGCCGCCAGGCCGACGAAGCCGGCCGCCGCACCGCGCGGGAAGTGGTCCTCCGGACCGGCAAGCTCGAGCGCCCGGCGGGCGCGGACGACCGTAGCCTCGACATCACCGCGAGCCTGAGCGACCGCGGCACGATAGACCTCGATCATGGCCGGCAGCCCGGCGATCTCGCGCTCGCGCTCCCGGGCCGCCGTAGCCAACCAAGCGGTCGACATACCGATCGCGGGATAGCTCGGCGCCGCGGTCTCGAGGCGGGTCTGCGCGGCGTCCAGCCACGTCTCCACCCCATCCACGTCGCCCTCGGCGAGCCGACTCCACCCAGCGAACGTGGCCAGCAGCGGACGCCGTCGTACGACGTCATCGGGCAAACAGCCCAGCCACTCACGCAGGAGTGCGTTCTGCCGGTCCTTCCGCGCCGCGGGCAGAGCCAGCTCGACCAAATCGGCGGTGTGCTCGACGTCGCCCGCCGATCGTGCGTGGTCGACGGCGCCCGTCAGCTCGCCCTGCTTGGCGAGCCATTCGCTGGCGGCCCGATGCAGCTGCGGCACTCGGTCCGGCTCCTCCCCCACCAGCCGTGCCTGCAATGCGTCCGCGAACAGCTGGTGGTAGCGGAACCACCGCCGCTCGTCGTCGAGCGGAATCAAGAACAGGTTGCCGCGGTCAAGCAACTCCAGCATCCGCGTCCCGTCGTCGCGGCCGGTCACCGCGTCACACAGCGACCCCGTGAACCGATCCAGGACCGAGGTATCGAGCAGGAAGGAGCGCACGTCAGCTGGCTGGGCGGCGAGTACCTCCTCGACCAGGTAGTCGAGAACGAATCGGTTGCTCCCACTGAACGCCTCGACGAACTCCTCGACTCCACGCGTCTGCGCGCTCCCGCTGCTGTGGCCGCGCGCAGACAGCGCCGCCAGCTGAAGGCCTGCCGCCCAACCCTCCGTTCGGGCCTCGAGCGCCTCGACCAGCTCTGCCCCCAGCCCCAGCCCCATCACCTGGTTCAGGAACTGCTCGGCCTCAGCAACAGTGAAGCGAAGATCGGCAGCGCGAAACTCCACCAGCTCACCCCGGGCACGCAGCCGCGACAACGGCAGCGGAGGGTCGGCCCTCGTCGTCATCGCCAACGTGACCCGCGGCGGCAAGTGATCCAGCAGGAACCTCACGGCCTCGTGCACCGCCGGATCGTCAGCGAGGTGATAGTCGTCGAGCGCCACCACGAACGAACCGGCGTACGCATCAAGGTCGTTGACCAGGCCGGCCAGCACATCCTCGACCACGAACCCACGATCGGTGTCCATCAACCCCACGGCCTCGGCTCCCACCTCGGACGCCGACACCTGGATCGCAGCCACCAGATCATGCAGAAACTGCCGCACATCAGCGTCCGCCGCATCCAGAGACACCCAAGCGACACCCGCCGCGTCACCCCTGCTCGCAGCAGGGTCCGAGCCCAGCCACTGCACCAGCAACGTCGTCTTCCCGAACCCCGCCGGCGCCGACACCAGGACAAGCCGAGGTGCCGCCCCACCTCCGACCCGCGCAAGCAACCGAGCCCGCGCGACCAACCGCCGACGCGGCGGCGGAACGTGCAGCTTGGTACCCAGAACAGCCATGCACTCCCAGGGACCCCGGTGCGCGGTCCGGTTCCCCCATCCCCCTCAGTCGGCACGCGGCCAACCCATGATCGCTGATGCCGACCGAAAGATGGAAGCATCCACCAAGAAAGTCAGCCCGCTGGTGCACGGACAGACTGCGTGCCCATTCTTGCCAAATCTCGGCGTCGCTGGCGAAAACGGGCAATTCGTTTACACCTGTCCCCCGGTGCTGATCAGATTCGGTCACCCAGACCACCGAGAGGACACCATGCGTTCTTCTGCCCGTCGGCTGCTCGTGCCGGCCGCTGCGCTTCTCCTGGTCGCCGGTCTCGCCACTCCGACGACGGCCGGCGCCGAACCTCCCCCACCACTCCCCACCGCCGGCGGCGCGGCCGCGGCAGGGGGTACACCCGTCGATCTCACGCTCATCACCGGCGACAAGGTCACGGTCGCGCGCGGTCCCGGCCGCGCCGTGTCGGTGCAGGCCGTCGAACGCGCTCCGCGATCGAGCGGCCCGGTACGAGTCAAGGTCGAGAACGGCGACACGTTCGTCTACCCGGGCCCCGCGATGCCGTACCTGGCCACCGGGCAGCTCGACAAGCAGCTGTTCAACGTCAGCGAGCTGGTGGCTCAGGGGTACGACAACGCCCGGAGCAAGGACCTCCCGCTGGTCGTCACGGGCTCGCCGGGCGTGGCCGCCAAGTCCGCGCGCCGCTCGGCGCTGCCGGGCACGACCACCACGTTCGACCTGCCGTCGGTCGACGGCGCGGCCGTCAAGGCCGAGAAGGCGGAAGCAGCGGCGCTCTGGTCGGCGCTGACCGGACGGAGCGGTCCGCGAGCGAAGTCGAGCACCGCCGCGGCGCCCTCGTTCGCGGCGGGGATCGGCAAGGTCTGGCTCGACGCCAAGGCGCAGACGATGCTCGCTGACACCACTGCACAGATCGGAGCGCCCGCGGTGTGGGCAGCGGGCGTGACCGGCACAGGCGTGCGGGTCGCCGTGCTGGACTCCGGTGTGGATCCGGGGCACCCGGACCTGGCACCGCGGATCGTGGCGACCAAGAGCTTCGTGGCCGGTGAGGACGTCGTCGACCGCAACGGTCACGGCACCCACACCGCGTCGACCGTCGCAGGTACCGGCGCGGCCTCGGACGGCAAGGAGCGCGGCGTCGCACCGGACGCCGATCTCATCGTGGGCAAGGTGCTCGGCGACAGCGGCTCCGGCCCGATCTCCGGCATCATCGCCGGGATGGAGTGGGCGGCGCGGACCGAGCACGCCAAGGTGATCAACATGAGCCTGGGAACGCCGGCCTGGCACGCCCAGGACGATCCGCTGAGTCAGGCCGTGAACAAGTTGAGCGCCGAGACCGGTGCCCTGTTCGTGATCGCGGCGGGCAACTCGGGGAGCAGCCCGTACAGCATCAGCTCACCGGGTACCGCGGACGCCGCCCTGACCGTCGGCGCGGTGGACGGTTCGGACCAGCTGGCCGACTTCTCCAGCGTCGGCCCGCGGCTGATGGACGACGGCCTCAAGCCCGACCTGACCGCACCCGGCGTCGACGTCCTGGCCGGGCGGTCGCAGTACATGAACGACGGCGGGGATGGCTACTACCGGACCGACAGCGGTACGTCGATGGCGGCTCCGCACGTCGCCGGTGCGGCCGTCCTGCTCGCCGCGCAGCACCCGGACTGGACCGGGCAGCAGCTCAAGGACGCGCTGATGAGCACCAGCAAGCTGACGCCCGCGTACACGCCGTACGAGGCGGGGACCGGGCGCGTCGACGTCGCGGCGGCCTCGCTGCACGGGCAGCTCATCGCCTCCGGATCGGTCGACGCCGGGCTCGTCCAGTGGTCGCCGAACCCGGTCCGGACGCCGGTCAAACGGCAGATCAGCTACCGCAACACCACGGACAAGCCGCTCACGCTGCGGCTGTCCACCGACCACGCCGAAATCTTCCGCCTCGGCGCGACCCAGGTGACAGTGCCCGCGAACGGCACCGCCGCGGTCGATTTCACGGCGGACCCGAACGGCCTGGCTCCCGGCCAGTACGCCGCCCAGGTCCTCGCGACCACCTCGACCGGCTCCGTGCACACGGCCGTCGGGCTGGCCGTCGAGCCGAAGAAGTACAACCTGAACGTCCAGCTGAAAGACCGGACCGGCAAGCCGGTCAGCGGTGAGGTCGAGATCACCGGCGCGGACGGAAAGTCCACCGTGCTGTGGGCCGCGGACGGCAAGCTCACCAGCCGTTGGGCGCCCGGCTCGTACACGATCATCTCGACGCTGGACGTGCCCGGCAGCAACGGTCCGCACTCGCTCGGCCTGGCCTTCCTGACCGCGCCCGAGGTCGACCTGACCGCGGACCGGACCGTCGTGCTGGACGCGTCGCGGAGCCGTCCGATCAAGGTCGACACGCCCAAGCCGACGACCGTCACCACGAGCAGGTTCGACCTCTTCCGGTCCTTCACCTCGGCGCAGCCGACGCCCGACGACAGGTCGGCGCTGCACGAGATCTTCATGCCGCCGCCGGACTACGACAGCTTCTGGGCGCTGCCGACGAAGAACGCGGTCCGCACCGGCAGCTTCGTGCTGACCACCCGGTTCCGGGCTGAGCAGACGCCGCTGACGATCAGCTACGACGGCCGCAGCCACGACGACTCGCTGCTCGTCCAGCCCGGCTCCCCGGCGTTCCACGCCGGCACGAAGCGCGTCACGGCCGTCTTCGCCGGCACCGGCACGCCCGCTGAGTACGCCGCTCTGGCCGCGCGTGGCAAGGCGGTCGTCGTCCGCAACAGCATCGACGTACCGCCCGCGGACCGGGCCGCCGCGGCGCACGCCGCCGGTGCGGCCATGCTGCTCGTGGTCAACGACGGCATCGGCCGCTACAACGACTGGTACGGCGGAGCCGACGGCCAGACCCTCGGCCCGATCCCGACGGCGTCGCTCACGCTCGCCGACGGCGAGGCCCTGATCAAGAAGCTCAGCACGCGCCGGACCGAGCTGACCTTCGCGGCCAACCCGGTGCCGTCGTACCTGTACGACCTGGTCGACTACCACCAGGGCAAGGTCCCGGACGACCCGTCCGCTGCCACGGACCCCGGCAGCCTCGCCCGGATCGAGAACGACTTCGCTCCCACCAACGGGCAGCGAGTCCTGGAGAGTCGCGAGGACAGTCCGGCGTACGAGTACTTCCCGGCCGCGTTCCCGTACGCCGTCTTCGGGTCGATCCGGGCGCCACGGTTCCCGGCGAAGCCCGCGGTGGGACACCGGACGGACTGGGTGTCGGCGGGCGCGAAGTGGCAGCAGTACGCCTCGATCAACGGCTGGGCGACGTTCACCGACATCACGAGCTACCAGCCGCGCAGCGTGCAGAGCCACCGGTGGTTCGGTCCGATCGTGCGGCCGCGGATGCTCGAGTTCGAGCTCCCGCACCGGGTCGGCAATGCGATGGGCGGCATGATCGCGGGGTTCGGTGACGGCGGGTCCGCGCACAGTGGCGACGCCCTGATGACGCGCGCCTTCGCGCTGTACCAGGGCGAGGAGAAGCTGGTCGGGAACGGCCCGCGGCCGGACTTCGGTGTGGGCGGCCTGGCGCCGGAGAAGCGTCCGTACCGGCTGGTGGTCGACACTGTCGGGAATGCAGAGCTGACGCCGTACTCGACGAGCACGCACACCGAGTGGAGCTTCACGTCCGAGGAGGCGGAGAACCAGCCGCTGCCGCTGGCCCAGCTCGACTACGGCGTGGACGTCGACCCGGCCGGGCGGGCGAAGCGGAACTCGGTCTTCGCGGTCAAGCCGGTGGTGCTGGGCAGCAGTGCCCGGCAGGACGCGGTCGTCGCGGTCGGGCTGGAGGTCTCGTACGACGACGGGGCGAGCTGGCAACGGCTGCAGCTCAAGGAGCGCAAGGGCAGCTGGGAGACGCGCCTGCAGGCACCACCGCTGGCTGGGCACGTGTCGGTGCGGGTCACGGCCAAGCAGCGCAACGGCGGCGGCATCAGCCAGACGATCATCCGGGCCTTCGGGCTCAGATAATGCGGGCGGGCGGCCGGCGGACGCCGGTCGCCCGGTCTCCTGTTGGGTCGACCTCCACGTCAACCGTCTGGTCGCGGCAGTGTCAGAAAGCAGGGTCTGAGCCAGCTGAACTGTGCACACACGGTCTAGAGCCGTGCAGGCACGTCCTAGGGAGAGTGGGCTCCGGCCAGCTAGGTTTTCGGCCAGCAGGCGCCCCACTGAAGCGATCGCCGTCATCCCAATCAACGTTTGCGTTCGATCGGCTCCAAGGAGACGAGATGTTCCTGCGGAAGTGGCCTGTTCCCCAGCTCCTGATCGCGGTCGCGCTGGTTTTCGGCCTGGCCGGGTCTGCCTCCGCCACCGGTGACCGCGGCCCCAAGCCGACCGTCGTGCTCGTGCACGGGGCGTTCGCGGACGCGTCAGGATGGAACGACGTGGCCCGCAGCCTGCAGCGCAAGGGCTATCCGGTACTGGCGCCGGCGAACCCGTTGCGCGGCGTGGACTCCGACAGCGCGTACCTGCGCAGTGTTCTCGCGACGGTGCCTGGCCCGATCGTTCTGGTCGGCCACTCGTACGGCGGCTTCGTCCTCACCAACGCCGCCGGCGGCAATCCGAACGTCAAGGCGCTGGTGTACATCGCTGCCTTCGCCCCGGACTCCGGCGACACGGTCGGCGGGCTGTCCGGCCGGTTCCCGGGCAGTCAGCTGAGTCCGGCCGCTCTGGACTTCCGTCCGTATCCGGGCGGCGTTGACGGATACATCAAGCGGGGTCTCTTCCGGGAGGTCTTCGCGGCCGACGTCTCACCGGCCGCCGCCGCGGCGATGGCCGGCAGCCAGCGGCCCGCGGACATCGGAACGCTCGACCAGCCGTCCGGCGTACCGGCATGGAAGACCATTCCGTCCTGGAGCCTGGTCGCCACGGATGACCGGGTCATTCCGGCCGCGGCACAACGCTTCATGGCGCAACGCGCGGGAGCCCGCACGGTCGAGGTGAAGGCGTCGCACGTCGCGATGATCTCGAAGCCTGCCTCGACGATCGACCTCATTCTCGACGCTGCGAAGGAGACCTCCTGATGCCCTACATCACCACCACGGACAACGCGCAGATCTTCTACAAGGACTGGGGATCCGGCCGTCCCGTCGTACTCAGCCACGGCTGGCCGCTCAATTCCGACAGCTGGGAAGCGCAGGCGCTCTTCCTGGCGTCCAACGGCTACCGCGTCATCGCCCACGACCGCCGCGGGCACGGCCGCTCGACCCAGACGTGGGACGGCAACGAGATGGACACCTACGCCGACGATCTCGCCGCGGTCATCGACGACCTCGACCTGCACGACGTGACCCTGGTCGGATTCTCCACCGGCGGTGGAGAGGTCGCCCGGTACCTCGGGCGGCACGGCACCGGCCGGGTCGCGCAGGTGGTGCTCGTGTCCGCCGTTCCGCCGTTCATGCTCAAGACCGGCGACAACCCGGACGGCGTACCGATCGAGGTGTTCGACGGGATCCGCGCCGGTTCCCTGGCCGACCGCTCGCAGCTGTACCACGACCTGGCCGACGGCCCGTTCTTCGGCAACAACCGCGACGGCGCGAACGTCTCGGCAGGCATCCGGGACGCGTTCTGGCTGCAGAGCATGGCGGCCGGGCACCGCAACGCCTACGAGTGCATCGCGGCGTTCTCCGCCACGGATTTCCGCGGCGACCTCGACACGATCGACGTACCGACGCTGGTCATCCACGGCGACGACGACCAGGTTGTGCCCTTCAGCGTCGGCGGCCAGGCCTCGGCCGAGCGGATCAAGGGAGCCAGGTTGGTCACCTATCCCGGTGCGCCCCACGGCATCACCGACACCCACAAGGAGCAGCTCGGCAGCGACCTCCTCGCATTCCTGAACGAGAAGGAGATCTGACCATGGCTCCTGACACCATCGTCCTGGTGCACGGCTTCTGGGTCACGCCCCGCAGCTGGGAGAACTGGATCACGCACTACGAACAGCGCGGATTCCGGGTGCTCGCCCCGGGCTACCCGGGCTTCGAGGTCGAGGTCGAGGCGCTCAACGCCGACCCGACACCGATCCTCAAGCTGACGGTTCCGGAGATCATCGAGCACTACGAGGCGGTGATCCGCGAGCTCCCGGCGCCGCCGATCATCATCGGTCACTCCGCCGGCGGGGCCTTCACCCAGATCCTGCTCGACCACGGCTTCGGCGCGGCCGGAGTGGCGATGAACTCCGCCCCCACCGAGGGCGTCCGCGTCGTACCGCTGTCGCAGGTCAAGTCGACCTTCCCGGTACTGAAGAGCCCGGCCAACCGGCACAAGGCGGTGCCGCTGTCGTTCGAGCAGTGGAAGTACGCGTTCACCAACACCTTCACCGAGGAGGAGTCGCGCGCGCTCTACGACAGGTACGCCGTCCCGGCCAACGGCGGCATCCTGTGGGGCAGCGTGCTCGCAAACTTCCAGCCCGGCCACCAGGACACCTGGGTCGACTACCACAACGACGCCCGGCCGCCGCTGCTGTTCGTCTCGGGCTCCGAAGACCACATCATGCCGCCCGAGATCCAGCGGTCGAACGCCAAGCACTACAAGTCCGACACCGTCACCGAGGTCAAGCAGTACGACGGTTACGCCCATCTGCTCCCGGCCCAGGACGGGTGGGAACGGATCGCCGACGAGGTCCTCGACTGGGCGCTCGAACACGCCGCGGCTGCCAAAGCGTGAGCGACGCCCGGATCACCCACATCGGCGGTCCCACCGCACTGATCGAGGTCGAAGGCTGGCGACTGCTCACCGACCCGACCTTCGACCCGCCCGGCGGCCGCTACTCGTTCGGCTGGGGCTCGACCTCCCACAAAGAGACCGGGCCCGCCGTTCCCGCCGCGGAACTACCGCCGATCGACGCGGTCCTGCTCACCCACGATCACCACGGCGACAACCTCGACAACGCCGGCCGCGCGCTGCTGCCCAGCGCCGGCACCGTCGTCACAACGATCGCCGGAGCGCACCGCCTGGCAGGCAACGCCGTCGGTCTGTCACCGTGGGCAGTCCACTCCTTGAGCAAGCCCGGACTGCCCACCTTGCAGATCACGGCAACACCTGCTCGCCACGGTCCCCCGCTGAGTCGACCCATCACCGGTCAGGTCACCGGCTTCGCGCTGAGCTGGGAGGGCCAGCAACACGGCGCCTTGTGGATCTCCGGCGACACTGTGCTGTACGACGGTGTCCGGCAGGTCGGGGAACGAATCGACGTCGGCACCGTCCTGCTCCACCTCGGCGCCGTGCAGTTCGGCATCACCGGTCCCATTCGCTACACGATGTCCGGACGCGACGGCGTCGAACTCTGCCGGGTCCTGCAACCCCGAACCGTCCTCCCGGTCCACTACGAAGGCTGGCGCCACTTCACCCAAGGCCGCGACACGATCGAGGACGCCTTCGCCACCGCACCAAGCACCATCCAACGAAGCCTGACCTGGCTCCCGATCGGCACACCCCACAACCTGACCGTCTGACAGGGCAACGACCTCCTGCACGATGCCGACGTGGTCCGTTCAGGCCAACTCTCGTTCCCGCCCTGCGTATCCGGTGGCCGCGACGACCAGGCCAAGGACGGCGAGGACGCCGACGACCGTGAACGCGGCGTGGAAGCTGTCGAGTTCGGAGCCCGTGACGAGGACCGTCGTCACCGCGGCGACCCCGGCCGCGCCGCCGATCTCGCGCGACGTCTCCACGAGGCCGGACGCGAGCCCAGCATCCGATCGCGACACCCCGGACAGGGCACCGAGCTGCAGAGCGGGCCCACAGAACCCGAAGCCGACCCCGGCGAGCAAGAAGGCCGGCAGCAGGTCCGTGACGTAGCCGGCGTCCCGTGGGACCCTCGCGAGCCAGAACGCGCCGACGGCGACCAGCGACAGACCGATGATCAGCAGCGTGCGGCCCCCGACCCGGCCGACGAGCCGCGTGCCCGTCATCGCCGTCACGAAGATGGTGGCGGTGGTAGCCAGCCACGCCAGGCCGGCGATCGCCGGTGAGTAGCCAAGCACTTGCTGCATCAACAGCGAGCCGATGAAGATGAGCGCCAGGAGCGCGGAGAACGCGAGGAAGGCGGTCAGGTTCGCGGCCGCCCGCGTGCGGTTCCGCAACATCGCGGCGGGCACGAGCGGAGCAACCGCACGTGCTTCGATCCGGACGAACACTGCCAGCAGCGCAACGGCCGCGATGAACAAGGCCAAGGTGGACCAGGTGAACCAGCCGTGGCTCGCAGCGTGGTGCAACGCGTAGACGAACGCCAAAAGGCCACTCGTCACCGTGACGGCTCCGGCGACGTCGAGGCGCGAGGCGCGCTCGTCGGGCCGATCCCCTGGCAGGAACATGAGGGAAGCCACGAACAGCGCTGTCCCGACCGGCACGTGGATGAAGAACGCCCAGCGCCAGCCCAAACCGGCCGCGAGCACGCCGCCTCCGACGACCCCTGCCGACGCGGCAACACCGTCGACAGCTCCGAAGATGCCCACCGCGCGGTCGCGTTCAGGTCCTTCGGCGAACGTGACGGCCAGCAGCGACAGCGCCGCTGGCACGATGAGGGCCGCACCGAGTCCTTGCACACCACGCGCCACGATCAACAGAACGGCGTACTCTGCGATCCCTGCCAGTAGCGAAGCACCTGTGAAGATGGCAATGCCGGTCAGGAAGACGCGTCGCTGACCGAACTGGTCCGCTATCCGCCCGGCAAGCAGGAGGAATCCGCCCAGGAGCAGGCCGTACGCCACCACCACCCACTGCAGCGTGCCGTGATCGACACCGAGGTCGTGCTGGATCGAGGCCAGAGCCACGTTCACGATGGCCACGTCGATGCCCACGATTGCCACGGCGGCGCAGGCCAAGGCGAGCACCAACCCTCGTCTGGCCCGCGTCGCCGGAGAGCGCTCGCGAGGCGTGAAGTTCCTGTCGATCGCCTGGTTGGACATGTCTGGTACCTCCGATCGTGTTGTCGTGGAAGGACTTTCTGGCATGCGCAGTCGCGCGGCGAAGCATGCGGCTTCGCTGCGACAGTTGACGTAGGTAGGTGGGTCGATCAGGGCCGAGGCTGCGGGCCCTGGTCGGGCCGCTCGGCGAGTTGCTTGACCCGCAGCAGGCGGGTCTCCCAGGACCGGCCGATGCGGTCCAGCTCCCGGGCGAGTGAGCTCAGCCGGGCGCCGACGGCAAGGTAGACGACCTCGCGCCCGCGCTGCTCCGACTCGACGAGGCCGACCTCACGCAACACCTCGAGGTGCTTGCCGATCGCCTGCCTGCTCACCGGGACGACCCGGGCCAGGGCGGAGGCCGACATCGCGCCCTGCCCGAGGCGCGTGAGAATCTCCCAGCGGGTCGGGTCACTCAGCGCGGCGCACATGGTCGGGAGGTCCGGTCTGCTCACGATTCCGTGCCTGCTTGCGCCGCGCCGGACTCGACGAACACCTTGGCGGCGGCCAGCTCGTCGGTCCAGCCGCGGTCGTTGCCTTCGCGCTCCTTCAGCCAGGTCGCCGGGTCTGCCGAGAGGGTCGAGAAACCGCTCTCGAGGACGCGCAGTGTCACGCCGCCGCCGGGACGCTCGTCGATCCAGAACTCGACGAGCGTTCCCTCGGAGACAGGACGAAACGGTGTGCTCAGCCAACGGAACGCGGCATAGCGCGGCTTGTCCAGCTGCTCCGTACGGAACCGGTACTCCCCCACTCCCGGTTCCGTCACGACCGCGACATCGTCCTCGTACCGCACGTCGGGCTCGTCGTCGACGGTGCCGTCGTTGATGTACCAGCCGGGCCGCGCGACAAGGTCCCACACTCGATCGGCCGGCGCGTCGATGTCGATCTGGCGAGCGATGCTGTCGAGCTCGGCGAGCTCCACCTCGGAGTACCTGGTGTCATTCATGGCGTTCCCTCCGTCAGAATCGATGTGCAACTTTACGATTGCACATCACGGGCCTAACTGCAACCGCCAGATTGCAGTTCGATGATCTGAACGAGTTGGATCCATGACGCCCTGATCCAGGCCCCGGGCGTGCGGGGCCTGGACTGATGGCCCCGCTACGTCAGCCGTTCGAGCACTCGGCCGAGGTCGCCCCGCCAGGCCTGGTAGGTGGCCGGATCGCGGACATAGCTCTTCTGGCTGGTCACCACGTCATGGGCCGTGAGCAACCGTTCGGCCTTTGCGATCAGCTGCGGGTCGGTCCCGCCCGGCGCATGGTCGACCGCCTGCCGGAGCGCTGCCAGTAGGTTGTGGTCCTCCATGCCGTCCCGGAAGTTCTCGATACGGATGGACGGCAAGGGCCCGTTGCGCCCGGGGTAGAACAGCGATCCGTCGCCCGCCACGTCGTTCCAGGTCCGCGGGTCCCAGTTCGACAGCGGACCGTCGGTGAGTACTGGATGCCCGTACCAGCGGTCGACCCGGTAGTAGAGGAACCCATCGACACCTGCCTGGTAGGACATCGGGCCGAGCAGCGACCGCAGCTGGCCGGGTTCGTAGCCGACGAACAGGTTCGGATACGGATTCTGGTTGCCGGCGTGCAGATACCACCAGGACTCGTCGCCGGCCGCCCGGCGATCGGCGATGATCTCCGCCGAGTGCCACGGCACGTCGCGGACCCAGTAGTCCACCAGCCGGCTCAGTCCGGACCCGGTGCCCATCTGGTCGTCGATGATCGTGGACATCACCTCGATGTCGGGGAACCGCTGCTTGAACCGGGTGAGCACTGCCTTGATCAGACCGAAGTACTCCGCCCGGGACTCGTCACAGCAGTACAGATAGGCGCGGTCTGCCAGCCCGGCGGCGCGGTAGTCCTCGACGTACGGCTGGATCGTGTCGAAGAGGGCGTCCGCCTGCGCGTCCCAGGTCTCCGGGCGCGCCCGGTCGAACAGGCGCGGGTCGAAGTACCAGATGTTGAACCTGCGCAGTCCGCCGTACTTGCTGTCGATCTCGCGCAACTCGGCGACTGTCGGCGGTCGGCCGTCGTAGATGCTGCGGTAGATGTTGTCCGGCTGCAGCTTGTAGTCGGCGAGGAACCGCCACTTCGCCTCGTTGACCTTGCGGACGCCCTCAGGGTCGGTGATCCCGTACGGCTCGGCGTACGCCTTCGGGTCGTTCCCGATCGCCGTCTGGAGCACCGGACGGTCGGCGATCACGACGTCCCAAACCGTCACCCGTACGCGGGCGCGCTGAGGCGCGGTGTCCCGCGCCGTCAGCTCGATCGTGACCTCATAGTCTCCAGCCGCCGCACCGGGCGCGGCGTGCACCCGGATCCAGAAGGCCTGCAAGTCGTCGCCGGCGACGTCGACGGTGGCGCGGTCGGCGAGGATCGGGTCGGGCGTCCACCCCTGGTACAAACTTGGCCGGTACGGGGTCGGCGTACCGGGACGTGGCGCCACCGGTGGCGCCAGGTTGAGCGACGCGACCGGATCCGCCGTCACCGTCAGCCCGCTGCCGGGACCTCGTGGTCCGGCGATCCCCGTCACCTTCACCTGCGCTCCGGACAACCCGGTGCCGTACGGCAACGCGACGAGTTGCGTGCTCTCGTACTCACCGCGGGCGAGTTGCAGCCGGCCGTCGCCCCAACCGCACTGGCACGGCAGATCACGTGGATAGACCAACGACATCGAAGCCGCGAACCCGAGCCCGACCGGCGACTGCGGTCGGGCGCGGCGGGCATCCACGAAGCTGCCGAGCCGCGGGATCCGCCACCGCACAGTCTCCAGGCCGGCAAGGATTCCTCGAGCCGCGCCGATATCGCCGCCCAGACCTGGGATCCGGCCGCGGTAGTCGTCGAGCTGCGCGCGGATCGCGGCCGCCGTCCCACGTAGGGCCTGCTCGGGTGGCAATTGACGCGGCGAGATCCGGCTCTCGACCTGGCCGAGAGCCTCGACCGCGGCGTCCAGGCGTCCGGACAGACCCATCGAGGCGACCACCTGCGTGGCGGTGCGGGCCTGTTCGGCCGCCTCATCGACGAGCGTGTCGGTGCCGACGACGTCGTCGACGTACAGCCGCCGTGGGTTCGGGCTCCGCGCGGCGCTGATCTGGATGTGCTGCAACCGGGTCAGGTCGACACCTTGCGCGGCGATGGCCGCGGTCGCGATCTGGAACACCCGGTAGCCGTACGGCGCCGCGGAGAGCCCGGTCTGGTGGAACTTCCCTGCCAGGTCCCGCACCACGACGTACATGGTTGTCGGCTCCGAGGACGCGTTCAGTACGCCGACCCGCAGGTAGCCGAACGTCCGCCAGTCAGCCCGCTGCAAGGCGGTCCCGTCCTCCAGCCAAACCCGCGGGAACACCGTGTTGCCGGTGGCGGCACTGCCGGCGATGTCGAATCGCAACGAGCCGCTCCCGCGCGCGGCGAAGTCGGTGGACGGCACCGCCCGGTCGACATCCGCCGCCAGGCTCACCCCCTCCTGGCTGTCGCCCGGCTCGAAGTCGGCAAGTACGACGTCAGCAGCGCTCCGCTCCTGTACGCCGGCGGCTGGGGCGGCGGGAACGAGCAGTGCGACGAGCACACCAGGCAAGGCAAGCACCACGGCGATTCGTCGCCGGAGCGATCGATGGTTTCGCAACTCGGATTCCTTCCACGCGGGCGGCGGTCAGCGCACGACCTGTCGAGCGTGCGTGGGTACGCGGCGAGCTCACGAGCGCACACCACTGCAACGTTGGAACAGGGTGGAGCGTCGAATTACGGTCATGACCATATTCGATGCCAGCAAGGTTGCCAATGCCCTGGCTGCACTCCGGATCGGGTCCGCGGCAACGTCTCGAAAGTCGCCGGGCAAAGTGCTCATTCGGTGAGCACTTTGGCTGGAATCGTGGTGGTCATCAACCGGGAACCACCAGGAAAGGACCACCGAGATGTTGCGAGGATTCGCCACCGTCAGCTTCTACGCCGCCGACATGCACGCCGCGCGGGAGTGGTACACCGAGCTGCTCGGTCTCGAGCCGTACTTCGCCGTCCCGAACGCCGACAACCCCGACTACCTCGAATGGCGGTTCGGCGACTTCCAGTGCGAGCTCGGCATCGTCAATGCCAGGTACGCCAGGCAGGCCGTCGGGAACGGCCCGGCCGGCGCGATCATCCACTGGCACGTCGACGACCTGGAAGCCACGCTCGACCGCCTGCTCTCCCTCGGCGCCACCCTGCTCGAACCCATCACCGAACGAGGCGGCGCCAATTCCGGCTTCCGCACCGCCTTCGTCACCGACCCCTTCGACAACATCATCGGGATCATGAACAACCCGCACTACCTGGAAATCCTCGCCGAACTGAAGGGTTGACCGCGGCGGCCGGGTTCGAGCTCCCGGCGGTCAGGTCCACGAAGCAGTGCGCAGCCGCTCGTGCTCCTCGGCTGTCACGGGTAGGACGACTCCGTGACACGGGTCCTTCGGTAGCCGGTGGCCCGTCGCGGGCGCCCAGACGCCGTTGGCCAGGTCGGTGGTTTCGAAGGGGACGTAGCGGCGGTCCGGGCGGAACTCGTCGATCCAGAGGTACCACTTGTTCTCGGTGTTCGACTTGTACACCAGTGGGCCCTCGCCCTGGCTGATCGCGCCGAGGCCGATGCCCTCGGCCAGCGGCTTCCACTCGGCGGCCGTCAGGGAGGTCGCGGTCTCGGAGAAGACGGACTTGCCGTGCGGCGCGTCGCCGTCGCGGCCGCGCTCGTCCTTGAGGAAGCGGTAGTAGACGCCCTCGTGCTCGATCACCGTGGTGTCGATCGTCTGCCAGCCGCGGTCGATCCACACCCGCGGCGCCGAGAACTCGCGGAAGTCCCGAGTGGTCGCGCACATGATCCGGTTGTAGCTCTTGCCAGTGTGGTCGGCGTCGTCGTACAGCGTCGACGACCAGTGCACCAGGTACGCGTCCTGCTCCGGATCCCAGACTGCCTCCGGCGCCCAGGTGTTGCCGGCCTCCGGCGGGGCGACCTCGACGAGTCGCCCCTGTCCCCAGTCCACCAGGTCCGCCGACTCCCAGACCATGATCGAGCGACTGCCCCAGCGCTGGTGCCGATCCCAGTCGTGGCTCGCGTAGAGCCGCAGGTCGGTCGCGACCAGGTAGAACCGATCGCCCCGCGGAGCGCGGACGATGTGCGGATCGCGGACGCCGAGCTCCCCGAGAGTCGAGTAGAGCACGGGCTTTCCGCCGTTCAGGTCGGTGAACCGCAGCGGGTCGTTACCGTCACTCAAGGCGAAGTAGATCTGCTCACCATCGACGGACTCACGCTTGAAGTGTGCGTAGAGATAGCCGGTGTACCGATGAGTCTCGTTCAAGTCGAGCTACACGTCCTTCCTGATGTCGCCGTACAGTTCGACCTCGGAGAGGTTTCCGAACCAGTTCGTCGCGTTGTAGATGCGCAGGTACCGGTAGTGGTTCTCGCCCGACGGTTTCTGCTGGCTCCAGGTGTTCGCCGCGGCGCCGGTCAGTGGTTTGGTCAGGTCGGTCCAGCTCTGGCCGTCGTTCGAACCCTGCACGACGATGCCGTTCGCCCGCTGCGGGTGGCTGGCCCGCGGCAGGAACAGCACCTCTTCCGGCCGTATGGTCGCAAACGCGCCGAAGTCGAGGACGTAGTACGCGCCTGCTCCGCTGTTCAGGTCGCTGTAAGTGGCAGGGTCGCGGTCGAAGAGCAGGTAGCCCACCTTGTCGGCCGGCAGCCCGGTGCCCGGCCACTGCTTGTCGGACGCGGTGACGGTAGCCACCTTCGCCACGTCGACGAAGCGGGCAGGGTCGCCGGCGATGTAGAGCTTCGATCCGTCGGTGGTTCCGTACATCGTCGGTCCGGGCTTGCCGCTGGCGTCGAGGTAGTCGACCGCGACCTGAATGTTGCCGGGGGCCACATTTTCGAGCTTGACCGCAGCGGTCCAGTTGACGCCGTCGGCCGAGGTCGCCTTCGCCGGCAACCCTTGGACCGTGACAGTGACCTGTTGGAGCGGCTGCTTCGCGGTGACCGAGACGTCGACGGTGTCGCCCGTCATGATCTTGCCCGCGATCGCCTGCGCGGACGCGATCGAGGTCGCCCTCACCAGGTTGCCGATCTCGTGGCGCTCGCCGTAGATGTGGAACTCGGTCATCTCGAACACGCCCCGCACGATCCCGTACAGGACGTCCGGCAACTGCTTGATCATCTGGACCTTGACGTACCGGAACCGGTCGTCCTGGAGCTCCTTGGCGACGTCCAGGGTGTTGAAGTCCTGGGTGTACGCCGTGGCGCCCGGGGTGAGCCGCGTCCAGGTGACACCGTCGTTGGAACCGAACACGGCCGAGTTCGCGAGCCGGTCGGCGAAGATGTTGCTCTGGAAACCGAACTTCGTGGCGGAGACCCGGAAGTCGGGCCCGAAGTCGAACGTGTGCGACATGTTGACGGCCTGCGGGTAGACGGTACCGGTCTGTTCGTCGCCGTCGACCATGTTGACGACGCGGTCGCCGGTGGTGGAAGAGACGACGAGCCCCGGGTAGTCGAGACTGCCGTCCAGGGCGGTCTTCGGCGACAGCGGTCGCAGCCCGTCGACGGCGGTGACAAGGCCGGCCAGAGCCGCGAGATACTCGGCATCCGAGCCGTGCTTGCGCGCGTTCTCGGCGGCGTCAAAGGCGCCGCGGTAGGCGGCCCCGGTCGCCGATTCGTACGCCGTCCGGCTCTCGTATCCCTCTTTGGCGCGCGCCAGGGCGCTCGCGCGGTCGTCGCCTGCGGTCAAGGTGAGGCGCCGGGCGGCCATGTTCGTACCGTCGTCAGCGGCGACCGTTACGGTCCACGAGCCGGCCGCGGCCGGCTTCCAGCTCAGGACACCGGTGGCGGCGTCGAGTACGGCGCCCTTGGGCAGCCCGGTCGCGGCGTACGTCGTACCGTTGGCGACGGTCGCGGCGAGGTTCACCGTGATGTCGGCGCCGGTCCAGCCTACGATCCGGCCGGCCCCGTTCTCGGGGAAGACCGGCCCGGTGAGCTCGGCCGCGGCGTTGATGTTGAGGTGGTCGATGTCGACGGCCGCGCCCTCGGTCTCGATGAACAGGATGTCGTCCATGGGTCCGGCGGTCGTGACGTAGCGCCATTCCCCGCCGGTGTCCGGCACGATCACGGGGTAGTCGCGCTTCATCGTCTGGCCGTTTCTGGGAGTGCGCAGGCGAATCACGGCGTTGCCTTCGGTGCGGACACGGAAGCCCAGCTCTGGGCGGTTGGTCGCACCGTTGAGGTAGGCGATTTTCGAGCCGGGGCCCATGCGCACGTAGCCGTCACCGGCTCGGACGTCACCGGCCAGATGCGTGAAGCGATCCTCGACCTCAGAGATGTTCGGGTTGGTGCCGAGCGGCTTGGTCGACTGTCCGGCCGCCGCGGCGGGAGCGAACAGCCACGAGTCGCCGCCGCCGTCGACACCGTCCCAGTAGTTGCCCACCGCTCCCCCGCGGTGGTACAGCGGACCGGGGCGCTTGGCGTAGGCCTCGGCGAAGTACGGCGCCATCGCCTCGACGTCCTTGCCACGCGTGAATTCGTAGTAGTAATAGATCTCCCAGAAACTCGCGGTCACGTACCGGCCGCGGTAGCCGTCGGCGATGTGGTTGTAGGTGTCGCGAATCGTGCCGTCCGGCGAGATCGCATAGGCCATCGGCGTCCACGGCGTGTCGTAGCCGAGCATGAAACGCCAGAAGTAGTCAGCGGCCGCGAGGATCCGGTCGTTCAGAAACTCGTACGGCCCCACCGCGTTCGCGGCGTCGGAGACGGTGCCGGCGACGGGGTCGACCTTCGTGCCCTGCGCCAGCAGCATCCGGGAGATGATCGCGGCGTTGGTGAGGTCGCCGCCGCCGTGGGCCTGGTCGCGACCCATCTCGGTGTGCTGGACGTGCGGGTCCTTGATCGGCTTGCCGGTCTTGTCGTCGTGGTCGACCCACCGGAACAGCCGCGCGACCGAGCCGTTGAAGCCCTGGTCCTTCGCGGTGGCGTTGACGGTGAACCACTCGACCGATCGCTCGTAGAGGGCGGTGTCGTCCATGAAGATCGCCCCGGCCATCGCGCCCATGAGCGGGTACGTGTGCTGGTTCATGAAGTGGTTGTTGTCGTTCTGGAAGGTCTCGATCACCGGGACGACGAGGTTGTCCGTGAACGCCCGCGTGTCCGCGTCGGTCCAGGGGTACGCCTCGTCGGCGCACGAGGTGTAGCGCAGCAACTCGGCGGCGGTGACCATCCGGTTCAGTGGGACGCCGGTGTGGATGTGGGAGTCGGTGAAGTACTTGTACTTCGCCGGGTCCATCTGCTCCCAGATGCGGATGATGTCGAGCGCGTTCTTGCGGTAGACCTCTTCACCGGTGAGCACGTAGAGGACCGCCTGCGTGTAGGACTTCAGGCCGTCGGCGATGAAGCGGCCGTTGAAGCCCTGGCTGTCGAACGCGTCGGACGCCGGCTTGGTCGGGTCGGCGCTGCTCCGGTTGGACGACGTCACGCCCGTTCCGGCGGCTGACGACTTCTGCATCGCGCGGAACGACGAGGTCCAGGGTTCGGCGCCCGCGGCGATCTGCCGGCGGGCGTTCTCGAGGATCGGTTGGGTCAGCCCGACGCCGGGATGGACGAACCCCTGCTCGCTGACGGTCGACTGGAACGTCACCTCACAGGTGCCGAGCTGCTGCGCGGCGGCGGCCTGGCTGTCGCGACCAGAAGCCCGGTGAGGAGCAGGAGCGCCGCGACGAACGCGCCGACTCGGTGGGGCCTGCCGACGGCAGGCGGAGTTGGACTCACAGGAGAGCACCTTCTTCCCTGAGGCGGAGGAATCACAGGAGGAGTTCGGTGACGAGCAACAACGCCACGACGACGGACATCGGGGTGGCACAGCTCATAGTTACCGATTTCTACGCTAGGCACCATCTACGCAGACGGCAATCCCACGAGGTCTTGACGACAAGCGGGTTCTGCTCCTACGGTCCATAGAAATCGTTAACTATCGCGGCCGCCGTCAGCCTGCCAAACCCCCTAGCCACCCCTGGAGATCCACGCATGCCCAGAACCCGTCGTCGCGCCCTGGTGAGCGGCCTCGCCCTCTGCCTGGCCGCCGCCACCGTCGCCTGCAGCAGCAGCGACACCGACAAGAGCTCCGCCTCCGGCCCGGTCGAGATCGAGTACTGGGGCTGGGCGCCCATCCAGCCGGTGGTGGACAAGTTCAACGCCACCCACACCGACATCAAGGTCAAGTTCGTCAAGCAGGCGGACCTGCCGACCACCGCGACCGGTCTGCGCAACGCGGCCGCGGCCGGCAGCAAGATCCCGTGCCTGACACAGAACTTCGGCGACGTACCGGCGCTGCTGTCGGAGGGCCTGCTCTCCGACGTGACGGAGTACATGAAGCCCGCGGAGAGCAAGTTCAAGCCTGCGTCGCTGGTGGGTGCGCAGGTCCAGGGCAAGTACTACGGCATCCCGACCGGCACCGGGCCGACGTTCATGATGATCAACCGCGCCGTCTACGACAAGTACGGCGTACCGGTGCCGAAGACGTGGGACGACGTGATCGCCGCCGGGAAGGCGTTCAAGCCGCACGGCGTCCAGGTCATGAACCTGGCCGGTGAAGACCCGAGCACGCTCGTCAACCTGGTCACCCAGGCGGGCGGCACCTGGTACTCGGTGCAGGACGACGCCTGGAAGGTCGACTTCCTGTCGCCCGAATCCGTTGCCGCCGCCAACATTCTCCAGCAACTGGTCGACAACGGTCTGGTCGCCAACCAGACCTACCAGGACCGGCCCGCCCTGATCGCGTACTTCGACCAGGGAAAGATGGTCTCGCTACCGACCTCCACCTGGCAGCTGACCAACTACGAGCTGCACTTCAAGAAGTCCATCGGCAACTGGCAACCGATCGACCTGCCGCAGTTCGCCGGCGCCACCAAGTTCGCGACGCCGGCGCACGGCAGCGCCCTGCTCGTCCCGAAGGGATGCCAGCACCCGAAGGAAGCGACCGAGGTGGGCATCTGGATGAACACCACCAAGGACGGCATCGACGCCACCCTCGACAAGGCCACCGGCGCCTACGCCTGGCCGGGCGCGATGCCCGACCCGTCGCCGTGGATCGACGCCGCCGTTCCGCAGAAGCTGTTCGGCAGCCACCGCCCGGAGGCCAAGCCCGTGATCAACAAGGCCTCCGCGTCCGGCGTCGACAACTGGCTCGTCGGCCCGAACTACACGGGCGTCTTCAAGGAACTGCAGGACCAGTGGGCGCAGGCCGTCACCAAGAAGATCACCTTCCGCCAGCTCCTCGAGAACATGCAGAAGTTCACTGTCGACGACCTGAAGGCCAAGGGCATCAACGTCACCGGCTGAGAACGACGACCTCATCGGAGGAGGACGGATGTCCCTGGACCTGAAACCGAAACCGAAACCGCTGACAACACCATCAGCCGAGCAGGCTGGGGACGTCCGTGCCCCCGGCGCGCGACGGCGACGTACCGTGGCGCTCAAGGGCGCGTCCTTCACGGTGCCGTTCTTCGCGGGCTTCGTGCTCTTCACCGTCGTCCCGGTGATCCTTGCCCTGAGCGACAGTCTCTACACGTCGAAGAGCTCCGGCCTCGGCTTCGGCGAGAAGACCGTCACCTTCAGCGGCTTCGAGAACTTCTCCAGGGCCCTCGAGGACGAGAGGTTCTGGGGCAGTATGTGGCGGGTCGCGCTGTTCGCGGTGATCGTGATCCCGCTGATCCAGTTCGCCAGTCTGGCGCTGGCGCTGCTGCTCGACGCGGTTCGCAGGCGCGCGGCCGGCCGGCTGCGGATCGCGTTACTGGTGCCGTACATGGCGCCCGGCATCGTCGCGACGCTGATCTGGATCTACCTCTACAGCCCCGATGTCGGTCCGCTGACGCCGTTCTTCAAGCTGTTCGGGATCGATGCGAACTTCTACAGCGGCGAGATGATCTGGGTCTCGGTCGGCAACCTCGTCGCCTGGGGCAGCATCGGCTTCAACATGCTGATCGTGTACGGCGCCCTGCAGGCGGTGCCGCGCGACATCTTCGACAGCGCCCGGGTCGACGGCGCGTCGGAATGGCGTATCGCCTGGTCGATCAAGGTGCCGTACGTACGGCGTTCGCTGGTCCTGGTCAGCGTTCTCGGCATCATCGGAACCTTGCAGATCTTCAGCGAGCCGTTGCTGTTCCGCTCGATGACGCCGGAGACCGTCAACAAGGACTTCACCCCGATCATGACCATCTACAACCAGGCCTTCGCGATCGGCGACTTCAACTACGCCGCGGCCCTGTCCATCGTCCTCGCACTCGTGGTCGGCCTGGTCTCGGCGGTCTTCTACAAGCTCACGAACAAGGCCCCCACATGACAACCACTGCTCCGGCCAGGCGCCGGTACGACGACGACCTGCCGGCCGGTCACCATCCGTCCAAGACGTCGAGGATCCTGATCTGGACCGGCCTCGTCGTCTTCCTCATCTATTCGATCGCCCCGGTGTGGTTCCTCGTCGTCTCCGCGACGAAGAACCAGCGTGACCTGTACACCACCAACGGCCTGTGGTTCGCCGACTTCCATCTCCTCGACAACTTCCGGGACCTCTTCACCTACCACGACGGCATCTTCCTGCGCTGGATGGCCAACACGCTCCTGTACGGCGTCGCCGGGACGGTCGGCATGACCGTGATCTGCGTCGCCTGTGGGTACGCACTCGCCATGTACCAGTTCCGCGGCCGCGGCGTCCTGATGGGCTGCATCATCGCCTCGTTCCTGATCCCGGGCGCGCTGCTGACCGTCCCGTCGTTCCTGCTCTACACCAGGCTGCACATCATCGACACGCCGTGGGCTGTCATCGTGCCGAGCTTCTTCAGCGCGTTCTCCGTCTATCTCGCCAAGGTGTACGCCGAAGGCGCCATCCCGCCGGAGCTGCTCGAGGCCGCCCGGGTCGACGGCGCGGGCGAGTACCGCGCCTTCTTCACCATCGGCGCGCGGCTGATGACCACCGGCTCGGCGACCATCTTCCTGCTCGGTTTCGTCGGCTCCTGGAACTCGTTCTTCGGGCCGCTGGTGTTCCTGCGCGGCGAGCAGAAGTGGACCGTCATGCTCGGCCTGTACTCCTGGCTGAACATCAAGGTCGACCAGTCCGTGGACCTGACCGGCCTGGTCATCGTCGGATCGATCGTCTCACTCGTCCCGATCGTCGCCCTGATGCTGGCCATGCAGCGCTACTGGCGCTCCGGCATCACCCTGGGCAGCCTCAAATGAAGGGAACACCGCCACTCGTGTCCGACCGTCCCCAAGCACTGTTCGCCCTGAGCCCGCAGTACCTGCCGGAGCTGTTCCCGCCCAAGTCGTTGGGCAGGCTGCAGCAGCTGGTCCAGGTCGACGACGGCCTGGTCGCGGAGCAGTTCGACGCACCCGCGATCCGGGCCGCGCTCAGCTCGGCCGAGTACCTCATCACCGGATGGGGCTGCCCGCCGATCACCGCGGCGGTACTCGACGCGGCGCCCCGGCTGCGGGCGATCCTCCACACCGCGGGGTCGGTCAAGGCGCATGTCACCGCGGAATGCTGGGAACGCGGTCTGGCCGTCACCTCAGCCGCCTCGGCGAACGCCGTACCCGTCGCCGAGTACACGCTCGCGACGATCCTCCTCGCCGGTAAGGACGTCTTCCGGCTCAGCAACCGCTACCGGGCGGCCAGGCATTTCACCCTGGCCGAAGTACAGCCGGGAGTCGGCAACTACGGCCGCACCGTCGGCGTCATCGGCGCCTCGCGGATCGGCCGCCGCGTCATCGAGCTGCTCCGCCCCTTCGACCTCGACGTGTACCTCTTCGACCCGTACGTCGATGCCGTCACCGCCGCCGAGCTCGGCGTACACCTGGTTGATCTGGACACGCTGCTGCGCACGTGCGACATCGTCAGCGTGCACGCCCCCGCGAACCCGCAGACCTATCGACTCCTCGGGGCCTCGCAGCTCGCGATGCTGCGGGACGGAGCGACCCTGATCAATACGGCACGCGGCGAACTCGTCGACACCGATGCGTTGATCAAGCACCTCGAGACCGGACGGCTGTACGCCGTACTCGACGTGACGGATCCTGAACCGCTGCCCGGCCACTCCGCGCTCTGGGAGCTACCCAACGTCTTCCTGACGCCGCACATCGCCGGCTCGCACGGCAACGAGCTCGCCCGCATGGGCGACTGCATCATCGACGAACTCGAACGCATCCTCGGCGGCCGGCCGTTCGCGCACGGCATCGTGGCCTCCGACCTGGACCGGGTCGCCTGACCTATCGTTGAGCCGATACAGGACCTGAAGAAGGGGGCCACGGTGGCACGCCAGCCGACGTCCGGTGACCGTCCGACCGTCAAGGACGTCGCCGCCTCGTCAGGAGTGTCCGCGACCACCGTGTCCCGGGTCCTCGCCGGCAACTATCCCGTCTCGACCGCGACGCGCGCCCGCGTGATGAAAGCCGTCCGCGAACTCGACTACGTCATCAACGCCCAGGCACGGGCCCTGGGTGGCGGCGGCACCAGGACGGTCGCCTTCATCGTCCACGACCTCGTCGGCCCTGCCTTCGCCTACGTCGGTCAGGGCGTCGAGCAGCAAGCCACCGCCGAGGGCAGGCTGTGTCTGGTCTGCACCACCCACGGCGATTCCGACCGCGAACTCGAGCTCATCGAGCTCATGCGGGAGCAGCAGGCCGAGGCAGTAGTCCTGGTCGGCGGCGGCAGCGACAGCGCGAGCTACGTCGAGCGAATGAGTCACATCGCCCGGGCGCTGGACAAGTCCGGCTCCCGCCTGGTGCTGTGCGGCCGCCCGCCGCTAGGTCCCGACGTGCCCGCAACCGTGGTCGAGTACGACAACGAAGGCGGCGCTTACGCGATCACCAGCTACCTCATCTCGCTCGGTCACCGCGACATCGCCTTCCTGGGTGCCGGCGAACCAGGTCACAGCACCATCGACGAACGCCTCCACGGGTTCGAGCGCGCCCACGAGGCACACCACCTCCCCGTGATGCCGCAGCGGGCCCAGGCGATCACCTTCGACCGCGAGTCCGGCTACCGGGCCACCCGCGAACTGCTGGCCCGCGGCCAGAAGTTCACCGCCGTCTTCGCCGCGACCGACGTCGTGGCCAGCGGGGTGCTGGTCGCGTTGCGAGAGGCCGGACTCCGGGTGCCCGAGGACATCTCGGTCGTCGGGTACGACGACATCCCCCTCGCCAGGGACCTCACACCGCAGCTCACCACAGTCCACGTGGACCACGAGGACCTCGGCCGCACCGCCGTACGCCACGCCCTCAACCGCGACCGGCACGCGATGAGCCAACACACCGTGATCGGCACCCACGTAATCATCCGCGACTCCGCGGGACCGCCACCCAACTGACGAGCTCGCCGCGGCGTCCGGGCAGTCCCACACAGGGGCTCGCTGGCCCGACCGAAAGTGCTAGGCCACTTCGCCGTCACGCGGGTCGTCACCAGGCCGTGCCTGGCGTGCCTGGTTTCGGAATTGTGCGGGTGATGAGCCGACCACGCGGCGGAACGCAGTACTGAAGGCGCTTTCGGACAGGTAGCCCGTGGCGCGGGCGAGTTCGGAGATCGACAGGGTGTCGCGGGTGAGGGCGTCGCGTGCGAGGCTCATGCGCCACTGGATCAGGTACTCCAACGGCGGGACCCCGACGTGGCGCTTGAAGGCCTGGGCGAACGCCGAACGCGACATGTGGCTGATCTCGGCGAGCTCCTTGAGGGTCCAGGAGTGGGCCATGTCCGCGTGTACGGCGCGCAAGGCCGCACCGATGCCGTCCTCGTTCAGGGCGCCCAGCCAGCCGGTCGGCCGGTCCGTCTGGCCGGCGTGAGCACGCAGCATGTGGACGAGCAGGATCTGTGCCAGGTGGTTCTGCACCAGCGGGCCGCCGGCCGCGGTGATCCCGACCTCGGTGGCCAGGAGATCGATCAGTTGCGCGAGCTGCCTGCCGTGAGGATCGGTCTCGCGGACGATCACGAGCGGCGGCAGGAGATCGGTCAGGAGGGCCGCGTTCCGGTCGTCGAAGCCGATGTGCCCGACACAGAGATAGAGGTCGTCCTCGGACTCCGGGCCGATCCGCACGAACCCGTCTTCCGCACCCGCCCACACCGGCGCGGCCGGGCGCGGGCTTGCGTCGAGCGTGCTGGCGAGCACGTAGGGCGGAGGGTTGCCCAGCATGAAGGTGTCCCCCGCCTGCAGGCGCACCGGTTCGTGTCCCTCGACGATCAGCCAGCACGTGCCGCGCACGAGACCGCCGATCCGTACGTGCAGGAACGTGTCGAAGCGCAATGCCCACTCCCCGACGGCCCTGAGGCTGGGTCCGACCACCGTGCGGGGCCTGAGCAGGCCGATCGCGTCGGCCACCGGATCCCGAAAACCGAGCACCGACGCCCCTTCCTGGACGATACATAAACAACTCTGGACCCTGCGTTATGGATCGTACTCCGCTGCTCCAGCAGTATCGATGTCGAACGATCGGTATCAAGAGCGATGGAGAGATTCGATATGGGACACCTGGATGGCAAGACGGCGGTGGTCACCGGCGGAAGCAGCGGGATCGGTCTGGCCACCGCCGTACGGCTGGCGGACGAGGGCGCGTACGTGTTCGTCACCGGCCGGCGCGAGGCCGAACTGGAGGCCGCGGTCAAGACCATCGGAACGGACCGGGCCACGGCGGTGGTCGGCGACATCTCGACGATGGCCGACCTGGACCGGCTCTACGACGCGGTCCGGGCTCGGGGCAACGGCCTGGACGTGCTGGTGGCGAACGCGGCGATCGGGTCGTTCGCCTCGCTGCAGCAGACCACCGAGGAGCACTTCGACCAGACCTTCGCGGTCAACGTCCGAGGCACGCTGTTCACCGTGCAGAAGGCGTTGCCGCTGCTCAACGACGGAGCCTCGGTCATTCTGGTCGGTTCGACTGCCGGCGACCGTGGAGTCGAGGCGTTCGGCGCGTACGCGGCGTCGAAGGCGGCCGTCCGGTCCTTCGCGCGGACGTGGTCGAACGAGCTCAAGGACCGTGGCATTCGGGTCAACGTGGTCTCACCCGCATGGATCGAGACTCCCGGCGGCACCGCCGCGTTCGGTGACGAGGAGACCGCTCGGGCCGTCAAGGAGAACGTCGCCGCGACCGTGGCCAAGGGCCGGATGGGCCGCCCTGACGAGGCTGCCGCGGTCGTGGCCTTCCTGGCCTCGGACCAGAGCAGCTATGTCGTCGGCGCAAACTTCTACGTCGACGGAGGCGCCAACCAGATCTGAGCGGGCACACGAGCGCGGCGTGGTTGCGTGCGGGCGGATCTAGCATGAGGTCGTGTACGTCGAGGTGGGCGGGCTGAGGATCGCCTTCGAGCGCATCGGGGCCGGGCCGGAGGTGGTTCTCGTCCACGGCTTCGTCGGCGACGCCCGCTCGACGTGGAGCAGCCAACTCGAAGGGCTGTCCGACCAGTTCACCGTGACCGCCTGGGACGCGCCCGGGGCGGGCGGGTCGACCGATCCGCCCGAGGACTTCGGCATGGACGACTACGCCGACTCGCTTGCGGGGTTCCTCCACGCGCTACAGATCGAGCGAGCGCACCTCGTCGGGCTCTCTTTCGGCGGCGCTCTGATCCTCGACGTGTTTCACCGGCACATGGGGCTCGTCTCTTCACTCACCCTCGTGAGTGGGTACGCCGGCTGGGTCGGCTCGCTCGGGAAGCAAGAGGCTGATCGGCGGCTGTCACGATCGCTGGAGGCGTCGCGGCTCACCCCGGACGAGTTCGTCGCCGCGATGGCGCCGTCCATGTTCTCGCCGTCGGCCGAAGGTGAACGCGTGGATTCGTTCCTCGACAGCGTCCGCGCGTTCCACCCCGGCGGCTTCCGGCGATGGCGCGGGCGAGCTACCCCGACCGGCGCCGGGTGCTGGCCGAGGTCGACGTACCGACGCTCCTGCTGTACGCCGACCACCGCCCGGGTAGCCGCGCTCCCCCGCCGGCTCCTCCGCGAACAACTCGACGTCGCCGTCACCTTCGCCGACAAACTCCAAGAACACCTCGACCTGCACACCTCGAAACGCACCCGCACCGAGCCATGGACGCCAGTCTCACCGTGCGCCGCCGCTCCGACGGGCGACGACCGCACACAGCAGCAGGCCGAGTGTCAGCCAGCCGGCGAGTACGGCGATCGGGCCGGCGGCGCCCTGGCCGTCGAAGAACGCGGTCGAGCGCAGCAGTTGGCCACCGGCACCGGGCGGGAGGAGTTGTCCGAGTGTGCCGGACCAGCCGGGCAGCATTTCAGGCGCGGTCGCGGTGCCCGACAACGGGTTGCCCACCAGCATCATGGTGGCTGCGCCGAGCCCGAGGCCGACGTACCCCAGCAGGGTCTGCAGCCCGAGGATGCTCACGGAGGTGGCAGCGACAGCCAGTGCGACTGCACCGCTGTTGGCCAGGTACGAGCCACTCAGGGATCCGAACCAGAACTGCAGGATCGCCGCCACCGCCAGGCCGCCCGCAAGAGCGAAGGCGAGTGCTCCGAGCAGCTGGCGGGCGGTTCCCCGGATCAGCCTGGTCAGCAGTACCGCAGCGAGCAGACCGCCCATCACGAGCGGCAACGCTCCGGCAGCGAGGCCCGCGCCCCGCGGATCGTCAGCGGGCAACGGGACGAGATCTCGGACGGCTGGGGTTGCACCGGTGTTGTCGGCGGGACGCAGACCGGTCGCCGCGGCGTTCAAGGCCTGGGCCACGGCGGCACTTGCACTCGATGCGGTGATGATCTGCGGCGCGCCGGCGCTGACATCGATCGCGCCGTACACCTCCCGGTCGCGGATCAGCAGCTCTGCCGCCGCGGTGTCGCGGACCTCGGAGATGACGAACGCGCCGGGGGCGCGTTGTTCGAGCGCCGCACGGATCTGCTGTACGGCGGGTGCCGGGCCGGCGACCGCAATCGGGAGGTCGTGGACCGAGGAGCGGACCGATGGCCAGGCGAACGCGGTCAGCAGCAGACTGACGACCGCCGTGAGCAGGGCGACCGCCTTCGCCACCTCGGACCAGGGCGACGGGGTGGTTCGGGTTGTGGGCAGGGCCGCTACGGCCATGTCGTTTCCTCCGGAGGCGGTGTTCATCGCAGGGAGAGTGGGGTTGGGTCCTCGACGCGTGTCAGCTTCTCGGGATTGCGGACGTAGTACAGGCCGGTGATCAGCGCGTCCTCGACACGGACCGCGAGGACGCCGTCGAGCCGTCCGTCGAGACGCAGTACGAGTGCGGGGTGGCCGTTGACCATCGCGGGTCCGGCCGTGAGGACGCTGTTCACCTTGCCGATCCCGCCGGCGAACATGCGCGCGACCTTGTCGGCGCCGGTGACCGGTCGCAGCGCAGCCTGCTTGATGCCGCCGCCGTCGGCCACCATGACGACGTCGGGGGCGAGCACGTCGAGCAGGCCTTGCAGGTCGCCGGTCTCGATCGCCTTCCGCAACGAGTCCAGCACCGCCCTGGTCAGACTCGCCGGAACCACCTGGCGCGGGCGGCGGGCGTCGACGTGCTGCCGCGCGCGGTAGGCGATCTGGCGGACAGCCGCGGGACTCCTGCCCAGGGCGGTCGCGATCTCGTCGTAGCTGACGTCGAAGACCTCGCGCAGTACGAAGACGGCCCGTTCGGTCGGCGCCAGGGTCTCCAGCACCAGCATCAGCGCCATTGACATGCTTTCCGCGAGTTCGACGTCCTCGGAGACATCCGGCGCGGTGAGCAGCGGTTCCGGAAGCCAGGACCCGACGTAGGCCTCCTTGCGACGCTTGATCGTGCGCAGCCGGTTCAGGGCCTGCCGGGTGGTGATCCGCACCAGGTAGGCGCGCATGTCCGACACCTGCTCCAGGTCGACCTTCACCCAGCGCAGCCAGGTCTCCTGCAGTACGTCCTCGGCATCGGCTGCCGAACCGAGCATCTCGTAGGCCACGGTGAACAGCAGGTTCCGGTGGGCCACGAAGGCTTCGGTCGCGGCTGTGGGGTGGCGCGATCCGTCGTTCGGCACGGCACAGTTCTCCTCGCTCGGCTCGTGTACGGCCTCAAGACACCGCCCGAGACCCCGGTATAACAGCACGTGACCGCGGTCACAGCCCGCCGGATCACCACGGTGCGATGAGGAGCCGGTCGGGTCCGTGCTGCCGCCACGCCTGCGCGAGACGGGCGATGCGATGCGGCGCGGCGATGCCGTGCACTGTTGCGATCTTCCCGTCGGCGATGTCGAACGTCACCGCTCCGACCACTCGGTCACCGACCGCGAACAGGATCGCCGGGCCGGCGTTGACACGGGCGTAGTGAACATCCGGAGTACCGCCCGCGAACCGCCGTTTCGCGGACCCGGGTTCGAAGCCCGCCCGGACGACGGCGGCGATGCGTTGCGGAGTGTCGTAGCGCAGGAGCGCCGTCGTCAGTCCGGCGCCGTCGGAGATCGCGGTCGCGTCGTCGGTGAGCAGCGCCACCAGCCGCTGGGTGCGGCCGGACGAGGCAGCAGCGAGGAACTCCTCGACGATGCTGCGCGCGGAGGCATGGTCCACCTCTGCGTCCCGCCGGCGCGCCGCGGTGACACGGCGCCGGGCCCGATGCAGGTGCTGCTGGCTGGCGGACTCGGTGATGTCCAGGATCCCGGCGACCTCGGCATGGCTGTACGCGAACGCTTCGCGCAGGACGTACACGGCCCGCTCGACGGGCGACAGCTGCGCCATCAGGGTCAGTACGGCGAGGGACACGAGCTCGCGCTGTTCGAAGGTACCTGCCGGGCCGAGCATCGGGTCGCCGTCGAGCAGCGGCTCAGGAAGCCAGACGCCGACCGTGCGTTCGAGACGGACCTGCGCGGAGCGGAGCCGGTCGAGGCACAGATTGGTGACGACCTTCGTCAACCAGGCTTCCGGCACCTTGATCCGCTGCGGGTCGGCGGCCTGCCAGTGCAAGAACGCATCCTGCACTGCGTCTTCGGCGTCGCTCGCCGAACCCAGCAGCCGGTAGGCCAGCGAGGCCAGCCGGTCTCGGCTGGCCTCGAACCGGCTGCTGTCGAAGTGATCCGCGGCGGCGCTATCCACTCGAGGCACCTACGCGAGCAACTTCTCGGCGGAAAGATCACGTGGAGCCAGGCGGCGCGTGCGTTTGGGCAGGCCGAAGGTTGGGTGCGAGATGGTCCACCGCGCGATTCTGTTGATGCCCTCTTTGACCAGCGCCGCCTGCCGGCCGCCCTGGTACTTCGGCCGTGGCTGTCCTTCGGCGTCGATCGTCTGCAGGATCCCGTCCCGCCGTCCCAGCGTGATGTAGTTGTAGGTGTAGACCAGCTTCACCTTCGCGGGCTGGCGGCCGGTCAGCCGTCCCACCACCGCCTCGATCGCCTGCCGACCGGTGAATCCGGCCGAGGCGCACGACATCGGCAACGGCCGGCCGTTGTCGCCAATGGCATGGACGCTGTCCCCCACCGCGTAGACGTTCGGATGCGACACCGATCGCATGCTGCGATCGACGACGATCAGGCCGTTCGCGGTGACCTCGAGACCGCTCGCGGCGGCGATCGGCCCGACCACGAACCCCGCCGCCCACACCGTCACGTCGGCAGCCAGCACAGTGCCGTCCGCGCACAGGACCCGTGCCGCCTCTACGGCCTCGACGCTCGCCTGCTCCACGACAGTGACACCGAGCCGATCACAAGCCCGGCGTACGTGACCGCGGGCACCGGCGGACAGCCGCGCGCCCAACTCGCCCCGGGCGACCAGCGTCACCGATAACCCGGGCCGGGACTCGGCGATCTCGGCGGCCGCCTCGATGCCGGTCAGCCCATCACCCACGACCACCACGTTCCCGCTCGTCAGGCCGTTCAGCCGCTCACGCAGCCGCAGCGCCGACGGCCGGCTGGTGACGTCGGACGCGAGCTCCGCAACCCCGGGAACGCCACGGTCCGCGACTCGGCTTCCGAGCGCGTAGACAAGCGTGTCGTAGCCGACCTCGCCCCCGCCGTCGGCGTCGGCCACGGTGACCGTCTGCCGCTCGGGATCCACGGCGGTGACGCGCGCTATGCGCAGCTGTATTCCCGTACCAGCGAACGCGTCCGCCAGCTTCGTGGTCCCGAGCTCACCGCCGGTCGCCAACTGGTGCAGCCGCATCCGCTCCACGAATTCCGGCACCGCGTTCACCACCGTGATCTCGGCGTCCGCCGGCGACAACCTGCGGGCCAGATTCCCGGCCACGTACGCCCCGGCATAGCCGGCGCCGATCACGACGATTCGATGCTTCATCTGCTACTCCTGTCGGTTCGCTTGCCGCTCTCATGACTTGAGCGGAACAGCCCCCCGATTGCTGACAGCAACCACCTGTGACCTAGGCCATCCCCCGGTCGTTCGGACGAAACCGGCACTCGCACTCCCGGTCCAATCCGTCGATGCGTCCAGCTTGGACTTGGGCAAGAAGACCTTGGTGCCGCCGCTGAACAGGGCAAGCGCGGCAAGCAGCCCGGCAACGATCCAGAGGGTGAGGTTCACGAGCACTCCCGGTGGCGTAGTTGATCGCGCAGAGGACACCGCCGGGCCTGGCATTCCCACAGCCCCAGCTGGTGACATGGATCACGCCCCTGACCGGGGCAACTGTGATTCATCCCGGAAGGTGTGACGGTTCGCGTCGGTGCGGTGTCTTGTTCTCGACCCTGCAGATCGAAGGAGACACCATGAGCAGAAGCATCGACGTCGTCGTGGTCGGCGGTGGGTACGCCGGAGTGATGGCGGCCAACCGTGTGAGCCGGCGTGACGACGTGAAGGTGACCGTGATCAATCCGCGGCAGGTCTTCGTGCCACGACTGCGACTGCACCAACTGGTGGGCGGGACGCACGATGCGGTCGCCGAATACCAGGAGGTGCTCGCCGATGGCGTCGAGCTGGTGGTCGACAACGCGAACCACATCGACGCTGTGGGGCGCACCGTGACCCTCGCCGACGGTGGCAGCGTCGGCTACGACTACCTGGTCTACGCCGTGGGCAGCCACAGCGGCGGACAGCAGGTGCCAGGCGCAGCGGAGTTCGCTTATCCGGTCGCGACTTTCGAGGCCGCGCAGCGGCTCCGGGCGGCGCTTCTCGAGATACCCCGGTCAGCCACCGTGACAGTCGTCGGGGGCGGTCCGGTCGGTATCGAGACTTCTGCGGAACTCGCGGAACAGGGTCGCAGCGTCAGGCTGATCTGCGGCGGCGACGTCGGCCCGTACCTGCATCCCAGCGCTCGCCGCACGGCCCGCAAGTACCTCGCCGATCTGGGCGTCGAGGTGATCGAGGGTCCGGATGCGTCCGTCACCGCGGTGAGTTCGGGAGCCGTGGAACTCGGTGACGGTCGCACCCTGGCGAGTCAGCTCACCATTTGGGCCGCAGGTTTCGGTGTGCCCGATCTGGCAGCGCGCAGCGGGTTGCGCACCGACGCCGCCGGGCGCCTGCTCACCGACGAGACACTGACCAGCCGCGACAGCAGCCGCATCGTCGCGGCGGGCGACGCGTCGGCGCCGTCGGACCTGCCGTTCCGGATGAGTGCCTACATCGCCGGCTGCCTGGGCGCGCACGCCGCCGATACAGTCCTGGCGCGGATCGCGGATGCGCAACCGGCGCCGATCGACCTGGCGTTCCAGGCCATGTGTTTCAGCTTCGGCCGCGGTGCCGGAATCTTCCAGCTCCTTCACAAGGACGACAGGGCGAAGCGGTTGTACTTCACCGGGTTCATGGGGCGCAAACTCAAGGAGTACTCCTGCGCCGCCAGCGTCAAGCACCTGGTGACCGAAGCGCGCAAGCCAGGCTCACACCACTGGCCGAAGGACGGTGGACACCGGCCCGCCCTGCTACGAACCCGGAACGACGTGCCGACACCGAGCGCGTAGTTGCCCCCGGTCGCTCAGTTGAACGGCTCAGGTGGTCGAGGCGACGGTCCACAGGCGGGTGAAGTTGGCGGCGTACGCCTCGACGATTTCGGGGTGGGACAGTTCGACCATCGCTTCGTCGTTGCGGCGTAGTGAGGTGGCGTTGAAGTTGTGGCTGCCGGTCATCACCCAGCCCCGCGCGCCGGGACCGGTAACTACCAGGTACTTCGAGTGGATGCGGCCGGACGCCGTACCTCCATCCAGAACCCGCCGCTCCACGCCGGCTGCGTCCAGGGCCTCGGTGACTTCGGGGTCGGCCAGACCGTGTACGACGCGAACCTGGCAACCGGCCGCTCGCAACTGCGCGAGCTCGGCGACGATCGCGAGCCGCGTGGCGTCCCATTCGGACTGGCCGATCTCGACTCGCGTGCGGCCGTCGGCGCGGCAGCCGATCCGGTTGAGGCGCTGAGCGATCGGGTCGCGGTCGGCCACCGGGTAGAACTGCGCGGTCACCCGGCCGTCCCGCATGCCGCCGGTCACGGTGGTGTCGTAGTCCGGGTTCTGCACCTCGGCGGCGAGGTCGTCGAAGTACCGGCTGTACCCAGCGAACAGCCGCTGGTTGTCGGGCAGCACGACGAGGTTGTTCCAGTAGCTGGTCGAGTTCACGTCGGTGATGTTGTTGGACGCCTGTACGACGACATGGTCACGACCGCCGGTCGACGAGAACAGGGAGAACTTGTTGTGCATGCCCTTCGTGCCCTGGCAGGAACTCGTGTTCCCCTCGGGACTCAGGTGGCTGCAGACGTGCACCCAGGAGCGGGCTGATTTGTTGGTGCCGAGGGTGTTGACGAGCGTGGATGCCGCCGGGTTGGCGACCTGCCAGCCGTCGATCACCACGCGGACCTCCACACCGCGCCGGTAAGCATCCAGCAGCACCGACACGTAGTCGGCACCCGCGTCACCGGACACAACGAACTCCGCGACCTCGATCGACGCCCCGGCCGGGGTCTGCTTGATCAGCGCGCAGATGCGCTCGACGACCGCCGTCGGCGTGCCGGCCACCGGGTCGTTGAACACGGCAGCGGTCCGCACCGGCACGCTGGCCGTGTTCCGGCAGGCGCTGCGCGCAGGTTCGTCCAGCGCAGCACGTGCGGCCGGAACGACCACGGCCTGCCCGATCGCCGCAGCGACAACCAGCGCTGCGAGGCCCGCGATGTACGGCCGAAGAGAACGTGCGTGACGCATGCGGCATCTCCCGTGTAGTGAGGGCGGTCGGCCTCGGATGCTTCAGCGTCCGTGTGACGCAAACACAAACCCGAGGCCACGAACATGCGAACGTTCGTGTGTTGACCCCGTCCCGCTGCCGTTCGAACAACTGGCCGGCGTCCCTCAGATCGGACTGCAGCCGTTGTGGTGGGTTCCCCGGCCACGGTCCGACCGGAACCCCTCACAGCCGAAACATCCCCTTGACAGCCGGGGAACCCGCCGAACACCCCATCACAAGCCGCGCACGGAACACAACTCTCCACCGTCATCCGGACAACCGCCACCAGCCAGTGGCCGTTCACCTGTGACCGGCGGTCGCCTAATCTGCCGTCCAGTACAAACCGATTTGCACACCACGGAGGATGACGCGGGTGTGGCGGTGTGGCTGTTCATGAGTGTGTCGGCGGAGACTGGTTTGGCTCTTTGGCGTCGGCGTGGCGCTGGGTGCGTGACCAGGAGTGGCCGGCCAGGATCGCTAGGGCGCCGCCGGTGGCGCCCATCAGGGCGATGGCGGTCGCGGGCGATGTCAGGTCGGCCAGTACGCCCGCCGCGGCGACCCCGAGGCCTTGTGCCGCCTGCAGGCCGGCTGAAGCCAAGCCGACCACCTGGCCGCGCTGGTCGTTGGGCACCAACCGCACGAAGGTCGCGTGCGCGAGCATCGTGTACGAGGACAGTACGCCGACCAGCACCCAGAGCCCGACTGCGCCAGGTACGGACGGAAGTACGGCGCTGACCGCCAGCGGCACTGCGGACGCGACCGCCAGTGGACCCAGTGATCGGGAACGCCACCGGGCCGGCAGCCAACGGCTGAGCAGCACCGAGCCGATCATCGCTCCTACCGGATCGGCCGCCATCAGTAGACCGACCGCTGCGTCGCCTCCTCCTGCCTGGGCGGCGTACGGCGCGGCGAGTCCCTCCGGTGCGAGGTAGAACCCGTACAGGTACAACAGACCCAGCAGACTGCGTAACCGACGATCGGTCCAGATCAGTCGCACTCCCGCGGACACCGACCGGCCGACTGTTCTTCTTGCTCCTGCCGGTACGTCGCGATGCCGCAGACCGGTGCGGATCATGGTCGAGGACACCAGGAAGGTTGCCGCGTTGATCCCCAGCGCGACGTGCGATCCGGTCAGGCTGACGAGGAGTCCACCCACCGCGAAGCCGAGCACCTGGACGACGCTGTCGGTGGCACTGGCCAGGCCAACTCCGACGACGAAGCGGTCGCCCTCGAGGACGTCGGGCAGCAAGGCGTTGCGGGCAGCGCTGTACAGCGGTTGCAGACTGACCACGGCGACCAGCAGGACGATCAGCACGGCGATCGGCAGTCCGGGGATCGCCATCGTCGCAGTCAATGCTGCGCGAACGAGCTCCGTCACCACCATCACCGTGCGTCGCGGGAACCGGTCCGCCAGCCCGGTCAGCAGCGGTGCGCTGACCAGCGGCGGAAGGAACGACAGGGCGTAGGTGACCGCGGTGAGCAGCGCCGAGGCGGTCCGGTCGAAGACGAGCACGGCGATCGCGACCCGCGCCAGCTGGTCGCCGAGCCTGGACTGCGCATGCGCGATCCACAGCGCCCGGAACTCCGCGACGGCCACGACCTCCCGGATCGTCGGACGGTTCGCCATACCGCGGACAGTACGGACGCCCGCTTTCAGATCACTGTCACCGCGAGCCGCCCTGGACGGTGAAAGCGGACTGAAAGCACGGACTGCCACACTCGCCGGAGTTCCACATCCGGGAAAGGAGGTGCACTGATGAAGGACGACCGCGAGTACTTCGTCCCCAACAAGGACTGGTGACCAGCGAGCCGGCGGGCTCCGGTCAGTCGGTGTGGGGCGCCGGAGCCGGCCGGTGATGTCCGCTAACGCACCTCCGGGTGAACCGGCCGCTCCGACGAAGACGCACGCGATGCTTCAGCTGCTCGCTCTTCGCGAGCGGTGCGCCGGGCGGCCTGCCACGGGAAGTCGCGCGGCTTGGCGGCCGGTTCCTCCGGGGTTCCGCCGCTGATGATGTACGCCCGCCGGTGGTCGGCGGATCGGTTCGGGGACGTGTAGTGCAGGGTCCGGCTTGCGTGGATCGTCGCTCCGCCCGCCGGGATCGGGCACGCCACGGCGGTGGAGACATCGACCGATCCGGGCTCCACTTCCAGGCCGTGCACCCGTGGGTCGCCGCCGATCGGCCGGTGCGGGACCACCTCGCCGCGGTGCGAGCCGGGGACGAAATGCATGCAGCCGTTGTCAACCGTTGCCTCCTGCAACGGAATCCAGATGCTCAGCGCGTGGTAGCTGATGCCCGGGTTCCAGTACGCCTCGTCCTGGTGCCAGGGCGTCTCGACCCCATTCCGCGGCGGCTTGTTGATCGCATGGTCGCCGCCGAACGTCGCGTCCGGACCGAGCAGCTCGGCCAGTACCTCCTGCGCACGATCGAGCGTCTCGCTGCGCAGGAGCTCCGGCGCGTACCGTGACGGGTTGAGGATCTGCGGGAGGTTGGCCTCGCTCCCCTCGTCGTCCGCACCGGCGAGGTCGAACTGATCACCGGCCGAACGCCCGGCCCGCTCGGCGAAAAGACGGTCGTAGATCGTGCGCATCCGCTCGACCTCCTCGGCGGAGATGAACGACTCGAGCGCGAGGAAACCCTGGTCGTGGTACCGGACCACGTCGTCTGGTGTGAGCATGTCCACGACCCTAGGGACGGTTCCGACTGATTGCGTCCGGAATCGAACGCGAGAGAAAATCGAACATGAGTGACCGGATCGAACTGCAGGATCCCGGCCCGCCCGGAGTCGTCACACTCGGCCGCTATCGGTACTCGTACGCGCACGACGTACTCGACGCGCACTCCCACCCCGGCTGCGTCGAGGTCTGCTACCTGGCCCGGGGCCGGCAGCGCTATCGGCTGGGCGACCGGGTCTATCAGCTCACTGGCGGCGACCAGTTCGTCACCCTCCCGGGCGAGCAGCACGACAGTGCCGGCGAGCCCGAGGACAAGGGCGTGCTGTACTGGCTGATCGTCCGCGTCGACGACTCGCCGCTGCTCTACTTGGACAGCGCCCGCCGGCGACAGCTGAGCCGGGCGCTCCTCGGCATCCCGAGCCGGCAGTTCCGAGCACACCCCGACGCGCGGTTCTTGCTCGACGACGCGATCGCGCAACTCACCGGCCCGCCGACCGAACTCGCCCTGCTGCAGGCGGCGATGTCGCTGGGACAGTTCCTGGTCCGGACAGTGACGGCGAGCGCCGCCGATCAGGCGCGGCCGGTGTCGGCGGTCGTCGAGCGGAGTCGGCAGTACGTCGCCGAACATCTCGGCGAGCCGATCACCGTACCGATGCTCAGCCAAGCCGCGGGCCTGTCACCGGCCCGCCTGCACGCACAGTTCCGCCAGGAGCTCGGCATGCCGCCGGGCGAGTTCGTACTGCGCAGCAAGATCGAGCACGCCCGCGCCTTGCTCATCGAAACCGAGCTGCCGGTCACCGAGATCGCGCACTCCCTCGGCTTCGCCAGCACGCAGTACTTCGCCACCGCCTTCAAGCGGCTGACCCGAACCACCCCAACGGCATACCGACGCGGGTAGCCGCCTCGGCCGCGGAGGTCAGTGCCCGCTGATGGTCAGCTGGAGTGCTTGCGGAGAAGGCGGATGAGGTCGGCGGTTGCCGGATGGGGATCGTGGGCGGACAGCAGGGCGTAGATTCCGCGGGTCGGGGCGTGCTGGAGACGGAGAGCGGTGACGTCCGGGCGTAGCGCCGGCACCAGGGATCCCGGGATGAGGGCGACGGCGTGGTTCGTGGCGGCCATCGCGGTCTTGCCGAGCAGGTCCGCCGCGGCGAAGTCGATGGTGAGGCTGACGCCGGCCCGGGCCGCATGGTTGCGCAGCAAGGCGGCGGAACCGTCGTTGTCCTCGACCCAGACATCGTCGGCCAGGTCCGTGATGCGGACACGTTTCCGGCGGGCCAGCCGGTGACTTGTCGAGACGACGACCATCATCTCGTCGGAACCGAGCGGCTCGAGGAGGAGTTCCGGCTGGTCCGGCAGCCCCGGCGGGGCGTCGGTGATGACGGCGAGGTCAATCTCACCGGACACCACCCGTGCGCTCAGCTCGCGAGTGAGCGCGGGGACGAGTGACCAAGGACGGGGCCCGCCCTCGTCGAGCAGACGACGTACTGCGGCCGGCACGACGCTCGCCGCCAGCGAAGGGGTCGCGCCGATGATCAGCGGCCGCTGAGAACCGGTGGTCGCGCTGCGGGCAGCGTGCACCGCGCGATCAGCCGCGTTCACGACGGTCAATGCGTGCATGCCGAACGCCTCGCCCGCGGCCGTCAGCGCCACGCCTCGGGGAAGCCGCTCGATCAGCGGTACGCCGGCCAGCGCCTCCAACGTCGCGATCTGCCGCGAGACCGCCGACTGGGTGTACCCCAGGGCGGCTGCGGCGGCGGACAGCGAACCGAGGCGGCCGACGACCACGAACGTCTGCCAGGCAGTCAACGACATGCCACCATTATGCGGATTACGCAGAGCAGACCTGCGAAACCTGCGCTTGTGGATGAGTTCGGATTCGCCGAGCCTGGAACGCATGACCGCATCATCGACACACGCAGCCGTCCTCGGACTCGGCCGGATGGGCACCGCCGTCGCACGACGCCTGGCCGACCACGGCTGGCAGGTGACCGGCTGGAACCGGTCGCCGGTTTCCACGCCCCAGGACTTCACCGTCGTCACCGACCCGCTCGAGGCCGTTGCCAAGGCGGACGTCGTACTCCTTGCCCTGTACGACGGGACCGCCTGCCGGGACGTGATAGCCCGGATCGAGCCGGCCCTCGCCGCCCGTGCCGCCGTCGTCAACATCAGCACCATCGCTCCTCAGGACGCGGCAGAGTTGGCTGTCAACCTCAGGTCCAGCTATGTCCACGCGCCCGTCCTCGGCTCGGTCCCAGCCGTTGAGCGCGGCTCGTTGCGTATCCTTGCCGCCGGCCAGGCCGGTCCGGCGTACGAGGTTCTGGCGGCACTGGGAGAGGTCCATCACGTCGACGATGCCGCCACCGCGGCCGCCTTGAAGCTCATCGCCAACACCAGCCTGGCCGGAGCCGTCTCGGCGCTCCGCGAGGCTCTGCAGCAAGCCGCCGTACTCGGCCTCTCACGACAGCAAGCGCTCGACGTTCTCGCGCTCGGTCAGCTGGGCGGCATCGTCGGGCGCAAGCGCGACCTGTTGACAGGAGCAACCAAACCGGCCGAGTTCACGGTCGGAGCGCTCGCCAAGGACATGGACCTCCTCAGCGCTGCGTCCCAACATCCGCTGCGGTACGCAGCCGAACTCGCTGAGAGCCCGGCCGGCCCGGATGCCGACATCGCGCTCGCCGCGACCGTCCCGCCGGTCGACGCGAGCGTGCTGGCGCCGCTGGAAAGCTACATCCGCGGCCACGCGACCGGCGACCCGTCGCATTTCCGTGCCGCGTTCCTGCCCAGCGCCCATGTCGAGGGAGTCCGCGACGGCGTGTTCGTGTCGTGGAACCTCGACGAGTACTGCGCGAAGTTCAGCGGCGGGCCGGCGTACGACGAGGCAACCAGGCGTCGACGGATCGACTCGGTGGACGTGCACGGCACCGTCGCCACGGCGTCGATGACCTTGTGGCACGGCGCCGACACCTTCAAGGACATCTTCCTGCTCGTCAGAACCGGCACCGAATGGCGAATCGCCAACAAGGCGTACCACCGCAGCTGAAATCCAGCCTCAGTCGACAGCTGCGTCCGCATGCTCAGCTGGGATCTGCGCTTTCGCTCTGGCTGAAGAGGAATTGCCTGGTGGCGCCGGTTCGGGCGAGTTCGGCGGCGCGGGTGTAGGCCTCGGCGCCGGCGTTGTACAGCAGGTACAGCACGGAGAGCACCGCTCCCAGCCGCGCCGGCAGGTCCTCGTCTCCCGGCACCCGGTACGGGATGTTCGCGGCCTTGATCTTGTACTTCGCCCGCACCAGGCGCTTCACCATCGTGTCCTCGATCACCAGGAACGCCGCAGCTGGTCGTCCCGCATCGGGTCGAAAGGATCGCCGTCAGCGGGCGCGGTGCGGACCCGTTCCGTCGCCATGTGCTCGGTCAGCTCGCGCCCACGTCGATTTCGCCGTACGACGTCGATCGCACGGTTCCGCGCGGTGGCGACGATCCAGCCGGCCGGGTTGTCCGGGACACCGTCGCGTGGCCAGCGATCCATCGCGGTCACGAAAGCATCCTGTACGGCGTCCTCGGCGAGCCCGATGTCGCCGAACACCCTGACCAACGTCGCCACCGCCTGCCCGTGCAACGCCCCACCGAACACGAAAGCCCCGGCCCGGTCCATGTCCTCCTCCAGCGCGATCACCCGGCCCATGAACGCGCGCAGCTCCTCCGCGGGACCGTCCCGCTCTGCCCTCATGACGAACACGAACCACCCGATCAGGACATACCGGGATCAATTCTGCCGGGGGCGTGCCCAGTGTTCGCCTGACGGCAACCAATCGCAGGTGGGATCGGCACGTCGAGCGGGTAGGACTGATCGGGCTGAGATCGTCACCGCCGAATGGAGACCTACCGCATGCGAACCGCACGCATCGCCGCCGCTCTTCTGCTCACCCTGCCGCTGGGTGTCTCGACCGCAGTCGCCGCCACCGACGACGTCGACGTGATCGCCCACCGCGGCTCGTCCGGCGTCGCGCCGGAGAACACCGCCGCGGCCGTCAAGGCCGCGATCAAGCAGCGCGCCGACTTCGTCGAGATCGACGTCCAGCGGACGAAGGACGGCAAGCTGGTGAACTTCCACGACTGCACGCTGCAGCGCACCACCGACGTCGAGGAGCGCTTCCCCGGCCGGCCGTCGTACCGGGTCTCGGACTTCACCTGGGCGGAACTGCGGACGCTGGACGCCGGGTCCTGGTTCCACGACAAGTTCGCCGGCGAGCGGATCATTCCCGTCAGCACCGTCATCGACCTCGTCGACGGCAAGACCGGGCTGCTCGCCGAGATCAGCCCGTGCGGCCACTACGAGGGCCTGGTGGACGACTTCGCCGACGAGCTGAACGCGCATCCGGAGTACGTCGACGAGGCGCTCGCCGATGGTGCGCTGGCGGTGCAGTCGTTCGAGGTGGAGGACGCGAAGGCGTTCAAGGAGCGGCTGCCACGGATCCCGATCGGCCTCCTGGACGCCGACCGGCCGACCGAGGCCGAACTCGTCGCGCTGAGCACCTGGGCCGACCAGGTCAACCCGCAGTGGACCGTCACCGACGCGGCACTCGTCGACCGGGTTCACCAGCTCGGCATGGACATCAACGTCTGGACCGTCAACGAGCCCGGCACGATGCGCCGCATGGCCGAACTCGGCGTCGACGGCATCATCACCGACTTCCCCCAATCCCTCACCCAGCGCTGACATCCCGGTTCGCGACGCGCGCTGAGCGGCCTAGCCGCTCAGCGTGCCGAGCACGATGACGGCGAGGACCGGCAGGAGTAGACCCAGTGCCCATTCGGCATGGCCGGTCCAGAGCCAGAGCATCAGCGCCGTCAACGGGCCGAGGACGAACAGCACCACCAGCACGAGCACGAAGACCGGGCCCACATCCGGATCGCCCACATCCAGGAACGCCGCGACACCTCCGACCAGCGCGATCAGCATGGCGCCGGCCAGTACGCCGGTCACAGCCCAGCGCCAGTCACCCGTCGTCACAGCCAGCACAACACCCGCCGCCACCGACACACCGAGTATCAGAAGCAGCAGGTACTTGACCGATCCCACCCGTCGACTATCCCCGTCATCGCCACCGCCCGCGAGTTCGCCGCGCGTCGCCACGCTCGGGCGAGCGCTCGGGATCGGGCGTGGTCGTCAGCCGCAGGACGATGAGCAGGAGGGCGAGCAGTGGCAGGACGACGGTCCAGGCGGTCGCCACCGAGGCGGCCAACGCGCCGATGATCAGTGCGCCGAGTGACAGGCCGGGCCGGGCCTGCAGCCGGACGGTGCTGAGGAGGATCAGCGTGCCTCCGCCGACCAACGTCCCGAACCAGAATGCCAAGCCGCCGTCACCAGTCACCAAGGCGCGCACGGTCTCCGCCACCCCCAGGCCCACGAAGAGCACGCCGAGGCAGATCCCCAGCCGGCGAGCGAGAACCTGACGACGCACGGCAACCCCTGGTACCTAGCCGATCCAGGGCCAGAGTACGCCGGGATCGCTGACCCGCCGAGTGCCACCGGGCTGGATGGCGGACGGCGTGGCCTGGTGCGTCGGTGCCACGCGGGTGTCTACTGATGGCGTGCATCCGGTGGGTGCGGTGGTGGGGTTGGTTGCGGCGGTGGGACTGTGCTCGTGTGCGTCGGCGGATGAGTCGACGTCCATCGAGTGGGGGGACTGCTCGGCCGTGACCGACGTGCGCGCGGCGAATCTTCCGGCCGAGCAGCACGACCGGCTCGAGTTCCGCTGTGGCGGCGTGGACGTCGACCTCGACCCCGCTCACCAAGAGGCCGGAACGATCGCCGTGCAGCTCATCCGGATACACCGATCCGGCGGCAGTGCGACCAAGGATCCGTTGCTTCTGATCGCCGGCGGTCCTGGCCAATCCGGAGTGGACTACGCCGTCGTCGCGGCCGGTCTGCTGCCGGACGCCGTACTCGACCGGTTCGATCTGGTCGGCTTCGATCCCCGCGGGGTCGGGCACTCAGCGCCCATCCGCTGCGAGCACGCCGACACCGGGCCCCCGGCGTTCCCTGACCTCTTGACCGACACCGGATACGCCCACGCCGCCGGTGTGATGCGCCGGATCACTGACGAGTGCGCTGCGGCGCTGGGCTCCAAGGCGGCGCTGTTCAACACCACCGCGACAGCCGTCGACATCGACCGCATCCGTTCAGGTCTCGGCCAGCCCACGCTGACCTACCTGGGCCGGTCGTACGGCGCCAAACTCGGGGCGGAGTACGCGCGACTCCATCCGGACAAGGTGCGCGCGGCCGTCCTCGACGCCCCGACCGACCCCGGCACGACGTGGATCGAGACCGTCGAACGCCAGCTGGCCGGCTTCGAGCGCGCCTTCGATCAGTTCACGGCCTGGTGTGCGCCCCAGGATCGCTGTGACCGGCTCGGCAACGTGCGCACCTTCGTCGACGACCTGGTGCGCGAGGCGCAGAAGTCGCCCGTCCCGAGCGGTCGCCCAGGTGACGACATACCGACGTACGGCGTCGACATCCTCGACGCCGTGGCTGCCTCGATGTACGACGACGCGCGCTGGCCGGATCTCGCCGACGGCCTGGCCGAGGCCGCCGACGGCGACTCAGGCACGCTGCGGGATCTGGCCGACGCCGGCCGCGGCGGGGCGGACGACGCCCAACTGGTCATCAACTGCAACGACAGCGCGCCCGGGCCGACGGAGGCCGAGATCAAAGCGGCCGGGGCCCGGTTCGCCAAGCAGTTCCCGCTGTTCGGGATTTGGGGATCGTGGCAACTGTTCGGATGCACGTTCTGGCAGCCCCCGCGGCACATCCTGCAGCCGCCCGTCGCCGCGACCACACACCCGATCGTTGTCGTCGGCACCCGACACGACCCCGCCACGCCGTACAGCGGAGCCGTCGCGATGGCCACCAGCCTGGGCAACGCCGAGTTGCTCACCTGGGAAGGCCAAGGCCATGGCGCAGTCGGCCGCAACACCTGCGTCAACCGGCTCGTCGCCGACTACCTGGACAAGCTCAAGGTCCCGCCCACCAACACCCGATGCCCACCGTAGCGAACGTCGGCTTTCCGCTGGCTTTCGCCTGTGGCGGGTTTGCTGTTCCTATGGCAGGGGCGCACACCGCAGGAGACGGGTCGACTGTGCGACCGGTGCTTGCCGGCAGGGCGCAGGACGGCACCCGCGGAGCGCGGCGGATCTCGGGGGTGGATGCTGCTCGTGGTGTTGCTCTGGTTGGGATGATGTCGGTGCACATCATGCCGGCGGTGGACGAGGTGGGGCGGACGAGTACCGCCTTTCTGGTGGCGAGTGGGCGGGCGTCGGCGTTGTTCGCCGTACTTGCGGGTGTCGGTCTCGCGCTGGCGACCGGCGGCCACGAGCCGTACCGGGGTCGGCGTTTGCTCAGCGTTCAGTGCGGTCTGGTTGTGCGTGCGAGTCTGATCGGCCTCATCGGGCTGCTGCTCGGAGCGGTGGACACCTACGTCGCCGTCATCCTTGTGTACTACGCACTGCTGTTCGTCTGCGCACTGCCTTTCCTGTCCCTTGGTCCGAGAGCTCTCGCGGCGCTCGCGGTGGGCTGGGCACTACTCGCGCCGGTTTTGAGCCACGCGCTGCGCTCGTCGCTGTCCGAACCAAGCGGTGGCAACCCGACCTTCAGTTCACTCGAAGAACCCGGAGCGCTCATCACGGAACTGTTCCTGACCGGGTACTACCCCGTGTTGCCGTGGATGGCCTACCTTCTGGCCGGGCTGGCCGTCGGTCGGCTGGCGCTCGGATCATTACGCGTAGCCGCGGGACTGCTCGCCTGCGGCGTAGGACTCGCCGTCCTGACCAAAGCCGCGTCCTGGACGCTTCTGCACCCGCTCGGCGGCGGCGACCACATCGCGATGGGCCCGGCACTTCAGACCTCTCTCGGCGGCACCACACCCACGACCTCCTGGTGGTGGCTGGCTGTCTCCGGCCCGCATTCCGGAGCACCGCTCGACCTCCTGCACACGATCGGCACCGCACTCGCCGTACTCGGCGCCTGTCTCCTGCTCACCCGTGCCGGAGGCCACCTGTTGACCCCGCTGCTCGCCGCCGGCGGCATGACCCTCACCCTGTACGCCGCACACGTCACCGCGCTCGCCGCGTCCGAACCGGACGACAACCACGCGGCGCTGTTGCTGATCCACATTGTCGCCGCCCTGGTGCTCGCTCTCGTCTGGCACATTCGCCACCGACGCGGCCCCGTGGAAACCGTCGTCTCGGCCGTCGAGCGACGTACTCGAACCCTGGTTTCCGACCGGGGTTGACGCGTAGGTTTTTTCCTACATATGGTGTGCGCATGGCTATCAACACCGTGAAGACCGTGACCGTGTTCGTCGCCGATCAGGATCGGGCCCGCCGGTTCTACGTCGACACGCTCGGGCTGGAAGTGAAGGCCGATCAGACCTTCGGCGAGAACCGGTGGCTCGAAGTCGGCGCTCCGCAGGGCACCACGCTCGTGCTGCACAAACCGTTCCCGGGCATGAGCGCCGGTGGCGGGCAGGGAACGCTGTTCGCCAGCGACGACCTCGACGCCGATGTCGTCCGGCTCCAGGCGGCCGGGGTGGTCGTTGACGGGCCCAACGACATGCCGTGGGGCCGGCAGGCGACGTTCTCCGACCCGGACGGCAACAGCTACGTCCTGCAGGGCTGAGGGACGTGCCCCGACGTCTCAAGAGCGGGCCGCTGGACGAAGTGTTCGGTGCTCTCGCGAACCCGACCCGCCGGGACATCCTGGACGCGCTCCTCGACGGTGAGCAGACCGCCGGGGAGCTGGCCGGGAGGTTCGACATGGCTCGTCCCAGCGTGTCCGAACATCTCCGGGCCCTGCGCGACTCCGGACTCGTCGAGGAGCGCCAGGACGGGCGGCACCGCTACTACCGCGTCACGGGAGAACCGATGGCGGAGCTGATCGAGTGGCTCACTCCCTATGAGCGGTTCTGGCGCGACCGGATGACCGCACTCGGCAGCGTCCTCGACGAGCTGGACGACGCCGCGAACAGTGGTGATGACGAGTGAGCGGCGACCTGACCCGGATCGAGGTCGACCAGTACTTCCCCCATCCCCCGGCCAAAGTATGGCGGGCACTCACGACACCGGACCTGATGGCCCAGTGGCTGATGCCCAACGACTTCCAACCGATCGCTGGGCATCGGTTCACCTTCCGCGCCCGCCCCGTCGTACAGACCGGGTTCTCCGGGCAGATCGCCTGCCAGGTACTGGAGGTGACACCGCCGAAGCGGCTGCGGATCAGCTGGGCCGACGCCGCGGACACCGACGCGACGCCGACCGAGGTCGCCTGGACACTCCAGCCCGAGGGGAAGGGCACCCGGCTGCTCCTCGAGCACTCCGGCTTCGACCCCGACGACCCCAGCCAGCAACTCGCCCGCCGCCTCATGAACGGCGGCTGGCGCAGCCACGTCCTGCGCCGCCTGAGCGACGTACTGCAGCACCTGACATCAACCACCTGATTCCAGCCGGCTAGCCCTTCAGGCCGCTGTTTGCGACGCCTTCGATGACGTAGCGCTGCACGACGACGTACAGGATCAGCACCGGTACCGCGGCCAGAGTCGCGCCGGCCATGACGACCGGGTAGTCCGTGGTGTAGGCGCCGTACAGCGTGGCGAGGCCCGGAGCCAGCGTCATCTTGTCGGGGCTGAAGAGGACGAAGACCGGCCAGACGAAGTCGTTCCACGCGCCGAGGAAGCTCAGCACCGCGAGCGTCACCAGCGCCGGCTTCGAGAGCGGGAGCATGATCCGGGTGAAGATCGTCCAGGAGTTCGCCCCGTCGATCAGCGCGCTCTCCTCGAGCTCCCGAGGGATCGCCAGGAAGAACTGACGGAGGAAGAACACGCCGAACGCGCCCGCCGCGCCCGGCACCACCAGTGCCCAGTAGCTGTCCAGCCAGCCGAGCTTGCTCATCGTGAGGTAGTTCGGCATGAAGAAGATGAAGCCCGGCATGAACAGCGTCGCGATCAGCGTGCCGAACAGCAGGTTCCGGCCTCTGAACCTCATCCGCGACAGCGCGTACGCCGCCATCGCGGCCACCACCACGGTCAGCAGCATGTGCAGGACCGAGACCACGAGGGAGTTGATCAGCCACGTGTAGACCGGGTTGGCGGCGTCGTCGAAGATCAACCGGTACGCGCGCAACGTCCATTCGCTGGGCATCACCCGGATCGGGATCGAGCGCGCGTCCGACTCGGTCTTGAACGTGGTCAGCAGCATCCACAGCAACGGCAGGATGAAGATCAGCGAGATGACCGTCATCGCGACGTACGTCAGCGGCCCCACTCTGGTCCGGGAGTAGGCCCGCCGGTGCCGGACCGGGGGTTCGGCGGCGGCCGGATCGGACGCGTCGGGACGGGCTCCGGTGATCGGACTGGTGGTCGTCATGATGGTTTGCGCTCCCTCATGATCAGGAAGTTCGCGACGGAGATGATCGCCAGCGCCAGCGCGAGCACGTAGCTCATCGCCGCCGCACTGCCCATCCGGAAGCCGCGCAGGCCTTCGTTGGTCATCGCCATGATCGCCGTCGTCGTACTGTCACCCGGACCGCCCTTGGTCAGGATGTACGGCTGGCCGAAGAGGTTCGCGCTGGCCAGGATGGTGGTCGTCACCACGAACAGGAAGACGTTGCGAAGACCCGGCATCGTGACGTGCCGGAACTGGGACCACCGGCCGGCGCCGTCGAGCTCCGCGGCCTCGTAGAGCTGTTGGGACAGCCCCTGCAGGCCGGCGAGGAAGATCACCGCGTTGAACCCGATGGTCCACCAGATCGTCATGACGGTGATCGTGATCCAGGCCTGCGGCTGGGTGGACAGCCAGGAGACCTTGGGCAGGCCGACCCCGTCCAGGATCCCGTTGACCAGCCCGACCTCCGGGTCGAAGAGGTAGCCGAAGATCAGGCCGACCACCGCGACCCCGAGGACGAACGGCGTGAACACCACGGCGCGGAAGAAGGTCCGGCCGCGGAACTTCCGGTTCAGCAGCAGCGCCAGCCCGAGCGGGATGGTCACCAGGAACGGCACGCTGATCAGGACGAACAGGAAGGTGTTCTTCATGCCGTTCCAGAACGGATGGAAGAGCACCGAGCTGGAGTCGAACAGGTCGCGGTAGTTCTGCAGCCCGACCCAGGGCTTGCCCGGCAGCATGAAGTCCCAGTTGTGCAGACTCATCCAGACACCGAAGACCGCGGGCCCGACGAGGAACGCCAGCAGCAGGACGACGTACGGCGCGACGAACAGGTACGGCGTGACCGGATGGTGGTGCCGCAACGGGCTGCGGCCCGTCCCGGCCAGGCCCGTGATCCGCCCGCTCATCCGCCGTACTTCTTCTTGTTGGCGGCCAGGATCTGATCGCCCTTCTGCGCCGCTTCCTTCAGTGCCTGGTCGACCGGCTTCTTCCCGGTCACGGCGAGGCTGATCGCCTTCGTCCACTCGGGGTCGGTGTCGCCGGAGCCCGGCACATTGGGCGGGAAGTGCGCCCAGTCGATCATCTTCTCGAACTGCTTCACCTCGGTGTACTGCGCGAACTCCGCGGAGTCCCGGACCGACTTGCGGGCCGGCACCATGCCGGCCTCGGCCCAGCCGACCGAGTTCTGGCTCATCCAGTTGACGAAGACGCGCGCCGCCGTCGCCTTGTTCTGGTCCTGGTTGATCTGCCGCGGCAGCGTGAAGCAGTGCGAACCGGCCCAGGTCTGGTTCTGCGAACCGAGGATCGGGATCGGCGCGCAGCCCCACTCCAGGCCCTTGGCCTGCTTGCAGGGTGTGACCATCCACGGGCCGACGATCATGAAGGCGGCCTTGTTGTTGCTGAACGACACCCAGTCGCCGTCACCAGCGGCGTTCTTCGGCGAGTAGTCGTTGTCGATCAGGCCCTTGAAGAAGGTGATCGCGTCGATCGCCGGCTGATCGCCGAAGCCGGTCTTGGAACCGTCGTCGCTGATCATGTAGCCGCCGTTCTGGAAGATCATCGACTGCGCGATCAGGCCGCCGACGCTCAGCGCGCTGACCCAGTAGCCCTTGACGCCCTTGGACTTGCACTTGTCCAGGACGGCCATGAACTCGTCCTTGGTCGTCGGCGGCTTCTCCGGGTCCGCGCCCACCTGGGCCAGGACCTTCTTGTTGTAGTACAGCCCGGCCGGGTGGATGTCGAGCGGGATGGCGTACTGCTTGTCCTGGTAGAAGGTCGCCTTCCAGACCAGCTCGGCGTAGTCGGCGGCGGTGAGCTTGGCACCGGCGACCACGTCGTCGATCGGCTGCACCACCCGGCGCGCGGCGTTCGTGGCGATGTCGCCCGTGTGCATCAGGCAGATGTCGGGCGCGCGCCCGCTCTGCACCGCGGCCGGCAGCTTCTGGAACAGGTCCGCCCAGGCGATCGACGTGGTGGTGATCTTGATCTTCGGGTTGGCGTCCATGAACTTCTGGGCGAGCTTCTTCATGATCGGGCCGTCGCCGCCGGTCAGGCCGTTCCAGTACTGCAGTTCGACGTTGGGTCCGTCGTACCCCTCGGCGCCGCCCTTGCCGGTCGCGGGCGCCGCCTGGGGCGGTCCGCTGGTGCCGCCACAGGCGGAGAGGGCGAGGCCGGCGCCGGCACCCGCGACGGTGCCGAGGAGGGTGCGGCGGCCGAGCCGCACCAGGTCAGGAGAAGTCATTGCTGGTCCTTTCGAGTTCAACGGGCGAGCCGGATGCAGTGCCAGGACGCCGGCGGCAGGGTCACCGTCAACCGGTCGCCGGCGAGAGCGGAGGAGCCGGCCTGGGGAACGACCCGATCAGGGGCTTGCTGGGAGTTGACTGCGTTGCGGTCGTCGTCACCGACCACGAGATGCTCGAGCAGGCGGAGTTCACCGAGCGAGCCGAGCCGGACGGTCCAGGAAGCGGGTTCGGTGAGCGACCGGTTGGCGGCGAAGAGCGCCAGCTCACCGGACTCTTCGTCGTACGTCGCGACTGCCCACACCTGCTCGACGGATCCGTACGCCGGTGTGTCCACGGAACCGTGGTCGCCGGCGAGCATCAGCACCGTCCCGCGCGCGTACTTCGCGGTCAGTGCGAACGGGTGGAAGATCGTCTGCCGCCAGGCGTCGCCTCCCTCGACGGTCAGGATCGGCGCGATCGCGTTCACCAGCTGCGCCTGGCAGGCCACGCCAACCCGATCGGTGTTGCGCAGCAGGGTGATCAGCAGCGATCCGACCACCACCGCGTCGAGGGCGGTGTAGACGTCCTGGATCAGCGCGGGCGCCTCGGAAGCCTCGGCGCGTTCCTCCTCGTGCTGTGCGTGCCGTGCGGCGAACCACACGTTCCACTCGTCGAACGAGATGTTGATCCGCTTCGACGAGCGCCGTTTGGCGGCCACATGGTCCGCGGTCGCGACCACGTCCCGGATGTACCGGTCCATGTGCGCCGACGAGGCGAGGAACGACACCTCGTCGCCGTCGACCGGTTCGTAGTACACGTGCGCGGAGATCAGGTCGACGTTCTCGTAGCAGTGTTCGAGGACGACACGTTCCCATTCGCCGAACGTCGGCATCGTCGTGTTCGAGGAGCCGCAGGCGACGAGGAGCAGGTTCGGGTCGAAGGTCTTGTACGCGTGCGCGACCTCCTGCGCGAGGCGGGCGTACTCGAGCGGCGTCTTGTGGCCGAGCTGCCACGGGCCGTCCATCTCGTTGCCCAGGCACCACAGCCGAACGCCCCACGGCTTGGCGTTCCCGTTCTGCACGCGCTGGTCGGCGTACCGCGTGCCGGGAGCGCCGTTGACGTACTCGAGGTAGTCGACCGCTTCCGCCAGCCCGCGGTTGCCGAGGTTGACCGCGAGCATCGGCTCCAGGCCGACCCGCGCGCACCAGGCGAGGAAGTCGTCGGTACCGACCTGGTTGGTCTCGATCGACCGCCAGGCCAGGTCGAGCACGCGCGGCCGCGTCTCCCGCGGGCCGACGCCGTCCTCCCAGCGGTAGCCGGACACGAAGTTGCCGCCCGGGTAGCGGACGACCGTCGCGCCGAGCTCGCGGACCAGCGCGGCGACGTCGCCGCGGAAGCCGTCCTCGTCGGCCGACGGGTGGGTGGGCTCGTAGATACCGGTGTAGACACACCTGCCGAGGTGCTCGACGAACGTCCCGAACAACCAGGGATTGACGGGTCCGACGGCGAAGGCCGGGTCGATCGTAGAGGTCGCGGTCACGGAGGACTCCAGACTCGAATGCAACGATGTAATCCGCAGTGCCACGGAGTTTGCATCGTTGTAGTCGGCGCTGTCAACGGGTCGGGCGCAGGCAAATTCCGTTGCCGCGGCGACCTAGGATGGGCTGTATGCGAGCCACCGTGCGGGATGTCGCGAGCTGGGCCGGGGTGTCGCCGAAGACGGTCTCCAACGTGCTCAACGGGACCGTCAACGTGCGTCCCGCCACCCGCGCCCGCGTCGAGCAGGCGATGGTTGCCCTCGACTACGTCCCGAACCTCTCGGCCCGCGGGCTGCGGAACGGGCGCACCGGCATGATCGCGATCGCGCTGTCGGACCTGCAGGTTCCGTTCTTCGCCGAGATGCTGCACCACTTCGTCAACGCGGCGGCCGCGCGCGGTCTGCAGGTCCAGGTCGAGGAGACCGGCTGGGACCCCGGGCGGGAAGCCCAATTGCTGTCCCGGGCCCGGGAACACCAGGTGGACGGCCTGATCCTGAATCCGGTCAACCACGAGACGACCGCCGTACAGCCCGGGATCGCGCTGCCGCCGGTGGTGCTGATCGGCGAGGTGGACCTGCCGATCGTCGACATGGTGTGGATGGACAACGCGGCCGCGGTCGCCGACCTGACCGGCGAGCTGATCAGGACCGGGCATCGCCGGATCGCGCTCCTCGGCATGTCCGACCACCCGGCGGCCGTCGCCCGCCTCGAGGGCTACCGGCAGGCGCTGCGGTCGGCCGGCCTGCCGCTGGATCCGAGGCTCGAGATCGCCAGCGAGGATTGGCGGCCGACGTCCGCGGCCCGGGCCCTGAACGCCTTTCTGGACAGCGATCCCGGGCCGGTCGACGCCGTCGTCTGCTGTACCGACGGCGCCGCGATGGGGGCGCTGCTCGCGCTGCACGCGCACGGCCTGAGGGTGCCCGAAGACGTGTCGGTGACCGGTTACGACAACATCAACGACTCGGCGATCACCGTGCCGCCGCTGACCACGATCGATTTCGACAAGACGCGGGTCGCCGACACCGCGATCGACCTGCTGACGCGAAGAATCGCCGACCCAGACGGCTCGCCGCGCAAGGTGACGCTCCCCCACCGGCTCGTCTGGCGATCCAGCACCACGTCCAGGTGAAACTCAGCGCTGCGGGAAGCAGGCGGCGACGGCCAGGCCGTCCACGAAGTCGTTCATCTCGTGGCCGGAATGGCCCTTGACCCACTGGAAGGCGACGTCCCCACGCTGCGTCACCAACTCCACCAAGGGCTCCCACAGGTCCCGGTTGGCGACCGGCTTCTTCGCCGAGGTGAGCCAGCCTCGTTCGAGCCAGCCGGCGTGCCAGGCGTCGCGGAAACAGTTGACGACGTACGTCGAGTCCGAGACGACCAGCAGCGGACCGTCGTTCGCGCGCACGGCTTCGAGGGCGGCCCGGATCTCCATCCGCTGGTTCGTGGACACCGCCTCATGACCGACGGCGTACTCCGTCGTCGACAACGCCCAGGCCCAGCCTCCCGGCCCGGGGTTGCCCGAGCAGGCACCGTCGGTGAACACCGTGCGCGCACCGACAGGAACCACCATGTCGGGCGGACGAGGGCGCCGGGCGCGAGCTGTAGGCATCAGAACCGAAGACTATCGGAACCGCCGCGTGGACGGGTCAGGTGAGCCTGCGCTGGACCGCGACGATCGCGGCCGCGGTGCGTGACCGGACCCCGAGCTTGGCCAGGATGTTGCTGACATGCCGGTGGACGGTCCGTTCGCTCAAGCACAGCTCGGCGGCGATCTCGGCGTTGGTCAGACCGTCCGCGACCCGCCGCAGTACTTCGGTCTCCCGCGGGCTCAGCCCGTCACGCCGGTCGGCCAACAGCTCGTGTGCGCGGTCCGCGTCGGGCCGCGCGCCAAGCCGGTCGAAGGTCGTCAGCGCGGCGTCCAGCTGCATTCGTACGCCGTCCTCGTCGCCGAGTGCTCGGCATGCCTCGGCGATGCGCAGTCCGACCACCGCCGTCTCGTACGGCGCCCCTAGTTCCAGCCAGCCGTTGAAGGCCTCCCTGAGATCGACGGGCGCATCAGTCGGACGGTCCTCGGCCAACGCCACAGTTCCGCGAGCGGCGGCCACTGTCGACCGTGCCGCTGTCGTCGGATACACGGTAGCGATCTCTTGCATCTCGGTCAGCGCGGACTTGGCGGACTCGAACCGGCCGGCGGCGAGATCGATCTCCACGGCGGCGGGCAGGAGTTCGAACCTGTCGGCCGCGCGGTCCCGTTCGGCGAGCACGCGGCGCAGGCCGGTGTCCGCCGCCCGCAGATCCCCCTGGCGCAACCGATAGCGAGCGAGGCCCGGCTGCGCCACCCGGCCGAACGCCATCGCGCGTTGGTAGGCGTCCTCGACTCCGTGGTCGCCGCGCAGCCTCCGCGACTCGCCGAGTTCGTACCACGCGTGGCCGGCCACCAGCTTCCCGTCGGCCGCGAGATCACGGCACGCCTGTTCGAGCTCGGCCGCGGCGCGCGACCAGTCCCCGCGCAAGCGCATGAGGAGCGCGCGGTAGATGCGGCAGTTCCCGAAGTACACGCCACTCAGTCCGGGCAATTCGCCGAGCCACTTGTCGAGGGCAACGGACCACTCCGCCGCGCGGGCGATCTCGTGGACCTCGTAACACGAGCCGATCGCGGCGCAGTACAAGACACTGGTGGCCCGTGGCGAGGTCGTCCGGCTCAGGATCCGGACCATCGCCTCGTCGAGCAGCGCCAGCCCGCGCTCGAGTGAGCCCAGCATGAGGGTCACCCGGCCACGCATCGTCGTCGCGATCGTGACCAGGTCGGTGTCGCCACGCTCGAGACCCAGTTCGGTCGCGCGACGCAGGACCTCCTCGGCGGCCCGGTACTCACCGGCTCCGATGCAGCCGTACGCCTGCGGGATCAACGACCAGCCGTACTCGCCGTCCCGCCGTCCGGCCGCCAGACCACGGGCCCGCTCCACCCAACCGGCCGCGATCGCGAACTCACCCCGGCTGAAGACGTGTGCACTCCACAGCCAGTACGCCGTCCGCGTGGCCTCGTGGAGCTCGCCGGCGTCGGCCCGGAGTTCGAAGCACCTGCCCAGCACCTCGATCGCCTCGTCGATCCGCCCGACGACCTGTGCCGCCTCGGCCCAGTACTCGAGGTCCTCGATCCCGAGGGGCGCGACGCTGTCGGCCGCGGCGTAACGTCTTCATCCTCACGCACCGGGTCGAGCCCGGCAAGCTCGAGGCCTTCAAGGAGTACTTCGCGACGTACTGCGCCGAGATCGTCGAGCCGCAGGAGCCGCGGCTGCACTCGTTCTACGGCTACGCGGCCGCGGAGTCCGACCTGGTGACCATCGTCCAGGTCCACCCGGACGCCGACTCGATGGCGACCCACCTGAAGGTCGGGGCGGAGCACTTCGGGGAGGCGTACGCCGAGTACCTCGAGGCCGGACCCGAGCTGCAGATCTACGGCAACCTGACCGAGGAACTGATCCGGACGATCTCGACGGTCGCGCAGCTGGACGGCGACGACGAGCGGGTGACGATCCGGGAACCCTTCACCGGCTTCGACCGCCTTCCGCAACGCTGACGGAGACCAGGTCGGCGGCCGTCGAGCATGTCATCGATCCGTAAGGCTTCTCAGCGGATGACCGATGGCAGGCTTACGGTGAGACGAGCGGACGAGGGGATGGAGTTCGAGTGTCCGTGCTGCGGTTGGCTGTGCTGGCTCTGGTCTTCGGGCTGCTCGCTGGTTGTGGCGACGACGGGCCTTCCGTGTCGGGAGCTGGTGATCCGAGCGCAGCGGCTCCGAGCAGTCCGCAGCCGTCGTCGGTCGCGAAGCCGTCGTCAGGCGCGTCGACGCCGAGCGCGGCCGTCGTACCGGATGTTCTGAAGTTCACCGCGACGACAGTCGACGGCAAGCCGTTCGACGGTGCGCGCTTGGCGGCGAAGCCAGTGGTGTTGTGGTTCTGGGCGCCGTGGTGCCCGAAGTGCCGGGCGCAGGCCGACGCTACGGCCGACGTCGCGAGCAAGTACCAGGGAAAGGTGCACGTCGTAGGCGTGGCCGGCCTGGACAAGACCGGGGCGATGCGAGACTTCGTGACCGAGCAGGAGGTGGGCGGGTTCCCGCATCTCGCCGACGAGGCCGGAGCGATCTGGAAGCGCTTCGGGATCACCTCGCAGAGCACGTACGTCGTACTCGATGCCCAGGGCAACAAGAGCTTCAGCGGCACCTTGGTGAACGGCGACGGTCTCGCCGACCACGTCGCCAAGGTCGTCGGCTGAGCCGACCGTGAACGAACTCCCGTTGGCGCTGGCACTCGGCGCCGGCATGCTCGCGGCGGTCAATCCGTGCGGATTCGCCATGCTGCCGGCGTACCTCATGCTGCTCGTGTCCGGCGACGACGCGCCGCGCCGTACGGTCGCCGTCCGCCGGGCACTCGCCGCCACCGCGGCCATGACGGCCGGCTTCGCCGCGGTGTTCGGGTTGTTCGGACTGGCGATCGCGCCGGTCGCGGGCGAGGTGCAGCAGCACCTGCCTTGGTTCACCGTCGTCCTGGGCGTGGTTCTCGCGGTCGCCGGAGTGTGGCTGGTCCTGGGCCGCGACCTGCCCGTCGTACTGCCCAAGCTCCGCCGAGGGCCGACGGTCACTCGGACGGCCGCTTCGATGGTCCTGTACGGCGCCGCGTACGCGATCGCGTCGCTCGGCTGCACGATCGGGCCCTTCCTCGCGATCGTCGTCTCCACGTTCCGCACCGACGACACCGTGGGCGGCGTCGTCCTGTTCGCGGCCTACGCGGCGGGCATGGGGCTGATCGTCGGCACCGCGGCGCTCGCCGTCGCGCTCGCCCGCGCCGGGACCGTCGGGCGTCTCCGGCGCTTCGGGCGGCTCGCGGGCCGGCTGGGCGGCGTCGTACTGCTGATCGCGGGGTCTTATGTGGCGTACTACGGCTGGTACGAGATCCGGGTGTTCCGTGGGGCCGCAACCACCGATCCCGTCATCGATCTCGCCGCCAGGCTGCAGACGTGGATCGCCGACACCGTCGACCGCTTGGGGGTGCTGACGATCGGGGTCGTCTTCGTGCTCCTCCTGGCACTTGCCCTGGTCCTCCTTCGGCACCGCTCCCGGAGGCTTCCGACGAACCAAGACGGCTAGAGATCAGCAAGAACGATCGGGCGAACGTGGCGCCGGCCGCCCAGAATGGTGCCGTGGACGAGATCAGGCCGGATCGGCTGCGGAAGCTGCTGGAGCGATCGACGTGGCGGCTACGTCGCGGTAGTTCGGTGACCGACGCGGGTCTCGAGGCCGGGTACGGCTCCACGGAGGCGTTCTCTCGTGCCTTCAGCCGTGCGTACGGCGTACCGCCTGGGAAGTTCGGCGACGTACCTCGTGATTTCCGGCTGCTGGCGCCGAACGGCATCCACTTCCACGCGCCGGACGGGCTCTGGCCGACGGCGACCGGGTTCGGTCGCGAGGAAGGGGCTGCGATGGATCTGACGGACCGGCTGATCGAACACGACCACTGGCTGACCGGACGCACGGCCCGGTGGCGATCTGCTCGTATCGCTGGGCGGAGCGCGGTACGATCGCTGATCAGCCGTTCGAGCTCAGCGGGCTGGCGACCGACGTCCTGATCGACCAAGCCGGAAGTGGCAGCACCAGGCCCACCACGTCAGCGTGCTGCCGGCCTGAGCCGACGAAGTTGCCTCCAGCAACCTTGCCGTCCTCAGAACATCGGTACGCCGCCCTCAGGACGTGCGTGCTGGCGACGCGTCCTGTGCTTGCTCTCGCCCCTGCGTGGATCGGGCAGCAGCACAACGGGACACGGCGCATGCCGGATGACATGCAAGCTCGTCGACCCGACCAAGGCATCATGAAAAGCCCCGTGCCCATGGCTCCCTAGCACAAGCAACTCCGCGCCGACAGCCGCGTGACACAACTCAGCACTCGGCCGCCCTTCGACCACGAGCCGGTCGACCTCGAGGTCCGAGCCCTCCGTAAGAGCCTTCCCCAGGACCTCGTTCTGTACGTCGACCGCCTGACTCCTGGCCTCCTCCGCACTGGCGACGACCCTGCCGTACTCCGGCCCGTCCCACGACCACACCGTCACCGCCAACAACCGGCACCCCCGCCGCCGAGCCTCATCCGCCGCCCACTCCACAGCCCGCTGCCCCGCCGCCGACCCGTCAACCCCACAAACCACAACCCGCTCGCGCCCGCCCATCACACACCTCCAACCCCCCACCCCCAGCCTGCTCCCCCACCCCCCGCTAGTCCAGCCCTCTAGGGCGTGGGGCGGGCGTCGCACCACGCACGCCGATAGGCCGCGGGACTGCGATCATCGGACCCGAAGGTGACACGCTGCAGCCCGACCTCGCTCGGCATCCGGCCGCTGACGGCAGCAACCGCCACCACGGCGCCGACGACCAGGGCCGCGACCGCGGTGATGCCACCTGGCTCGCGAAATGCGAGCAGGATCCCCACGCCGACCAGTGCAAGCCCACCGATCCCGAGCGCGACCCTGACACCGAGCCGCAGATCCGTCGCCACGACCGTTCCCCTTCCATCTCCATGATCACCCTCAGCGGGCGGGAATTCACGCGGCGTGGCAAGAATGCTCGCCGACCGTGCCGCCCAAGCCACAGTTCGTCAGCGGGTGTGGTCGAGGTTGTGGTGGGTTGCCCAGGTTGCGGCTTCGGTTCGGTTGCGGACGCCGAGTTTGGTGATCAGGTTGCTGACGTGGTGGGCCGCGGTTTTGCGGGTGATGAACAGGCGGGCTGCGATGTCGGGGTTGGACAGGCCCTGCGCGACCAGGGCCAGTACCTCCTTCTCGCGGTCGGTCAGTACGTCTGGGGCGATCGGGCCGGTTCGGGCCGGGCTGCCCAGGGCTCTGAGGACCGACCACGCTCGGTCGACCTCCGCCGCGGCGCCGAGCCAGGCGAAGGTGTCCGCAGCGGCTCGCGCCTCAGCTGCGGCTGTCCCGGGATCGGTGTCGACGACCAGTTCGGCCAGTCGGAGTCGGGCCAGTGCCTGTTCGAGTGGCAGGCTCGCGGCCCCGAAGTGGCGCGCTGCGGCGGCCAGAGCCGCGGCTGCTTGGGCGCGTTCGGTGACAGAGGCCTCGAGCTGCCGCGTGTATCCCAACAGCGCGTCCACAGGATCGACGGCCGTCAAGCCCGCCAGGCGTTTCGCCGTTTCCTGCGCCGCCTCCTGTTGCCCGCAGGCGAGCTGAAGCTCTGCCAGCAGGACCAAAGACGGCACCGTGCCGAGCGTCCACGAGGTTGGATCGCCGACAACTGCCGCAACCCGCGCCACCACCGCCGCACGGTCGACGTCGGTCCGGGCGTTCGCCCACGCAACCCGCGCCCACGGCCGCACGCCGTACGCGTCCTCGCCGTACTCCGCGACGAGCGCGCCCGCCTCACCCAGCCGTCCCTGTCGCACCCGCAACTCGGCCAGCCGGACCAGCGCCGCGCCGCGGAGGGCTCGGTACGTGGTGTCGTACAGCTCGACGGCCCGGCTCAGCTCCTGGTCGGCGTCGTTCCAGCGTCCGGCCGCCACCAGGATCCCGCCGTAGTGCATCCGGCAGATGGCCGACGCCCACGCGACCGACGGCCTGCTCTCGAGCGGCCGGAAGACCGAGGTCCAGTCCTCCGCACGTCGTACGTCGAGGGTGGTCTCGCAGGCGACGAGGAGCTTGCAGTAGATCTCACCGGCGACCGTCGCGCTCCGAACCTCGCCGCCGTGAGCCGCGGCGGCCGCCTCGTCCAGCTGGCGCATTCCAGCGGTGATCCGGCCGGACGAGACCAGCGCGAGACCGTCGTACGCCATCGCGTCGAAGAACAGGTCGGCGTCGCCGAAGCGTTCGGCGATCCGCGACGCGTCCGCGACCAGTTGCGCGCGTTCGCCGGCGTCCGAGCAGTGCAGGGCGCGGGAGAGCAGGACCCAGCCGGCCTCGACGCACTCGCCGGAGTCCGCAGCCAGCCGGATGCCGCGCTCCAGCCAGCCGTGCGCGACCGCCTGGTTGCCGAACAGCGCGAGGTGGTCGAACGAGATCTGGTACGCCGCCAACCGGGCGGCGCGGCGGGTGTCGCCGGCGGCGCGAAGTGCGGCGAATGCGCGCTCGCGCGTGGCGAGGGCGGCGGCGTAGTCGCCGGCCTCGGCCTGCACAGCTGCCGTACGAAGCAGCTGGTCCGCGTGCTCCACGGCCTTCATTATCCGCGCGAACGGGCACCCGGATGGGTCAACTGCCCGATGCTGCGCGGTCCTCGAGCAGCCAGGCTCGTGATGTCTCGAAAGGAGGCGGCGCCATGGTCACCGAGACCTTCCGGATCACGCGCGAGCAAGCAGAACTGTACGAGGAGCGCTTCGTGCCGGCGCTCTTCCGGAACTGGGTCGATCCCGTTCTCGACGGAGCCGGCGTCCGCACTGGCCAGCGGGTTCTCGACGTCGCCTGCGGCACCGGGGTCGTCGCCCGGAACGCCGCGGACCGTGTCGGCGGCACAGGGTCGGTCATTGGGCTCGATGTGAACCCGGCGATGCTGGAAGTCGCGCGGAACGTACGGCCCGAGCTGGACTGGCGGACCGGCGACGCGGCGGACCTCCCGTTCGACGATGACGACTTCGACGTCGTGACCTGCCAGGCGGCGCTGATGTTCTTCCCCGACCCGACCGCGGCCCTGCGGGAGATGGCGCGGGTCACCCGCCCTGGCGGCGTGGTCGCCGTCCAGGTCTTCTCGGCGCTACCGAAGCAACCGGCGTACGGTCCGTGGATCGCGATGGTCGCCGAGCACGCGGGCCCGGGCGCGACCCAGATGCTCGGCACCTATTGGGTCCACGGCGACGCGGACGCGCTCCGCGCCCGCTGCGCCGACGCCGGGCTTCGCGTGACGGCGGTGCAGGAGCACATTCGGCCGGCGTACTTCGCCTCGGTCGAGGCGATGGTGCTGACCGAGGTCAACTCCACCCCGCTCGCCGACCGGCTGAAGCCCTCGGAGCTGCAGCGGATCCTGGCCGAGTCCGCACCGATCCTCGGGCACTTCCGGACCGGCGACCACCTGGAGATCCCCCTGGCCGGTCACGTTCTCGTCGCCACCCCCACCTGAAGCCGGCAACTTTTCGTGTCATCCCTGCATCACGGCGGGTGTGTACATCAAGCGAAAAATGACTGCTCTGGCCGGAAGTGCCGTCCTGGCGCTGGGGATCGCGCCGACGTCCGCGCAGGGCGCCGGCGCGGCCGCGAGCGAGGCCTGTTCGGCACGAGTCGGATCCGTGACTCAGCAGGGCGAACATCTCATCCGCGGTGTCAAGGCCACCACACCGCCGTCGGTCAGCGCCGGAGCGCCGAAGGTGCCGCTCTACGCGCCCGGAGCCGTCCGGTTGACCAGCTACTTCGAGGACTACCCGGGGTCCGGTGGCGTCACCACGCGGAACGGGATGGTCGTCATCGGGGACAGCTTGTACAGCAGCAGCTACTACCTCGACGCGGGTGGCGAGTCCATGGAGCACTCGCTGCGCCGGGTCGGTGGCGGGTGGTCGAACTTCACCCAGCTCGAGCGGGCGGTCTTCGACAAGCCGGTCGGGTCCGGGATCGTCCCGCGGGCAGAGCTGTACGCGCTGCGCAAGGACGGCGTGCTGTTCCGCTGGCACCACACCGACGCCGGCTGGCGCAGTACCGGGTCGTACCCGGGGTTCGCGGCGGTCAAGTCGATGGCGGTGATCAGCAAGACGCAGACGTACGACACGTTCATCGCCAACACGCACGGCGGCGCGCTCTACACCATCCGGATCCCGACCAGCTCCCCCATGAAGCCGATCGTGCGGCAGATCCGGACCCGTACATGGCAGGCATTCGAGACGCTCGTCGCGGAACGCTGTGGGCAGTACGGCACGCTCCTGCTCGGCATCGACAAGGACACCGGCACGGGCTACGCGTACGCCGTTGGTCACGCCAACGGAACCGCCACCGTCATCAACGGCCTCGGAAAGGTGAACGGCACCTTCACCGACCCACTCCACTTCCGCCTCTCCGTCGTCTCCTACTACGACTGGCTCAACGGCGAGTAACCCACAGCCGAGCAGGCCGAGGTCGGGGTGGCGTGTCCGTGCGGGGTGGCGGCTCGGCAGCCGTGGCGGACCCGGGACGCGGTGTGGAGTCCGGCGTCGTTCGTCGGCGGGCTGGTCTGGGTCGCGCTCGGCGTCGGGTCCGTCGCCGGTGGTTGGACGACGTTCGGCTCTTGCCTTCTCGGCGGCCTGGGTGCGCTCGCGCTGGGATCCCTTGTGGTGCAGGCGCGCCGCGGCCATCGCGGCGGATGCCTGCTGGGCCGCGCGGGCTGGTTCGGCCTGGCCGTTCCCGGGCTGCCGTTACGTGTGAGCTTCTGGCTGAGCTTCTGAGGTGCCCCCGGGCTGCAGCCGATCAGGGACGGATTCGGCCCTCGTGCATGACGAGGGTGCGGTGGGCGATCCGGTCGACCAGGTGGTGGTCGTGGGAGATGAAGAGGTAGCCGAGCCCGAGTTCTCGCTGGAGTTCGGTGAGGAGGTTGATCACGCCGGCGCGGACCTTCGCGTCCAAGGACGACACCGGCTCGTCGAGGACGAGCAGCCTTGGATCGCTCGCGAGCGCGCGGGCGATGCCAACGCGCTGGCACTGGCCGCCGGACAGTTCGCGTGGTCGGCGGTCGGCGAGTGACGGGTCGAGGCGGACCTGGTCCATCAGCTCGGCGACCCGGGCCGGGCCGGCCTGCGGGTCCCAGCGGTCTTGGACCTTGAGCGGTTCGGCGATCGCGTCCTGGATCGTCAGGCGCGGGCTCAGCGATCCGTAGGGGTCCTGGAACACGGGCTGCATGGCTGGGCGGAGCCGCTGGATGGTGTGGTCGTCCAGGATGGTTCCGTCTAACCGAATCTCGCCGGACTCCGGGCGGCGAAGGTGCAGGACAGCCGACGCCGTACTGGACTTTCCGCAGCCGGACTCGCCGATCAGGGCGACCGTCTCGCCACGCTGGATGTCGAGGGACACGTCGTCGACCGCCGGCTGCCGACTGCCCCGGTACCGCACGGTCAGGTTGCGGACGGCGAGCAACGGCGGATCGGCCACCACCGGCACCGATGTCCGCGGGCGGATCCTGTCGACGGCCGGTGTGTCGGCGATCCGGCCTTCGTGGAGCGTCAGGGTGCGGTCGGCGTACTTCGCGACCGCGTCCTGGTCGTGGGTGACGAGGACGATCGCCGAGTCGTCGCTCAATCCGGTCAGGAGGTCCAGGATTTGAGCCTGGATCCGCGGATCGAGGGCGGTGGTGGGCTCGTCGGCGACGATCAGTTCGGGCTGGTTGACGATCGCCATCGCGATCACCGCTCGCTGGCGCATGCCGCCGGAGAACTCGTGCGGATAGGCGCGGGCACGACGTTCGGCGTCGGCGATACCGACCCGGTCGAGCACGGCTCTGGCCAGCTTGTCCGCTGTCCGTCGGTCGGTGCGCTGGACCGACCGCACCGCGCGGGCGAGCTGGTCGCCGATCGTGTGGACGGGACTCAGTACCGAGAGCGCGTCCTGCGGCACGAATCCCAGTCGGCTGCCGCGCAACTCGGCGTACGCGGACTGCGATGCGCCCGCGAGCTCACGGCCGGCGAAGCGGATGCTGCCCTCGACCTCGGCCTCGGGTGGGAGCAGGCCGAGAACCGCCTGCATGGTCAGGGACTTGCCGGCGCCGGACTCGCCGACCAAGGCGAGGACCTCACCCTGATGCACGCTGAAGGACAGCCCGCGGACCGCATGCGTACCACGGATCCGCACGTGCAGGTCGCGGACGTCGAGTTGAGTCATCGGCGCCGTCCCGCGGACAGGGACACCGCAAGGGCGGCGAGGACGAGCAGCATGACCGCGGGTGCGAGCGTTGCCCAGGGCGCGCGTTCGACGTACGGCAGCGACTCGGCCAGCCCGGAGCCCCACTCGGGTGCCGGTGGTTGCGAGCCGAGCCCGAGAAAGCCCAGCGAGGCAAGCGCCAGCGCGATGCCCGGCAGCCGGAGTACGGCGTGCCGCGCCACCGGCCCGGCCACCGCCGGGAGGACGTGCCGGGTGAGGATCCAGCCGCGGCTCGCCCCGATCGCCCGCTGCGCTGTCAGGTAGGTCGCGGCCCGAGTCTCCTGGGTCAACGCGGCCGCGTGCGCGGCGAGCGGCGGCCAGGAGACGAGGGCGACCGCGATCGAGGCGCCAAGGGTGCCGGGTCCGAGCACGGCGACGACCAGGATGCCGGCGATGACCGGCGGTACGGCGTTCGCGATCTCGGAGACGCCTTCGGCGACCGCCGGGAGGAAACCGGCGCCGAGCGCGATCAGGAAGGACACCGCACACACGACGACAGCAGTACCGATGGTCGTCGCGGCGCCGTGGCCGACGCGGGCCAGCACGTCGCGACCGAGAGAGTCGGTGCCGAGCGGGTGGCTCCAACTCGGTGACGCCAAGCGGGCAGTGGTGTCCAAGTGCAGCGGGTCGAGGGTAAGTCCCCAGCCGATGACGACTGCGAGAACCACCGCACACACGATCGGCGTGAGGCGGCCGGTTGGAGCCGCCGGAGGGACGGGCAGGCTCAGTGCCTGGTCACGCAGACCAGGACCGAGTAGCCGGCGCCTCGCGGTCTGCGCGAGGAGACCGGCGGCGACGCCGAGAAGGACCAGGGCGAGGACGGAGCCTTGCAGCAACGGGAGATCTTGGGACTCCGCGGCGCCGAGCGCCGTCCGGCCGATCCCCGGAACGGCGAACACGGTCTCGACGGCGACCGCGCCACCGGTGAGCCCGACGGCAACCAGACCCAACTGCGGGACGACGGCCGGCGTGGCACGTCGTATTGCGGCCGCCGCGATGCTGCGCGGAGTACAGCCCGCGGATCGCCACAGGCTGACCCAACGCTCCGCGAACACCGCCGGAAGAGCGTCGTCGACCAGCCGTCCGAGAACCCCGCCGGCGGGAAGCGCGAGCGCGATCGCCGGCAGGACGAGGTGGCTAGTCCCTTCCCAGCCGTACGGCGGCAACCATCCGAGCCAGACCGCGAACGCCAGCATCAACATCGTCGCCAGCAGGAACTCCGGCAATGCGGCCAGCGTCGTGGCGGCCACACCGTTGCCCTTGGCCCGCAACGTTCCGCGGGCGCCGCGCACCAGCGTGGGCACGCAGATCGCCCCGGCGATCACGAGCGCGATGGCAAGCGCGGCCGCCATCAACGTCAGCGACGCCCCGGCAGCGCTCAGGACCGACGGCAGCACCTCGGCCCCGTTCGCCCACGACGTACCGAGATCGCCACGGACCACTCCCCCGAGCCATCTGCCGAGCAGTACCAGCGGGCCGGCATCGAGCCCGAGCTCGTTCCGCACGGCGTCGAGCACCTCGGCCGTCGGCTCCTGCTCACCCGACCGGGCGCGCAGGACCGACAAGGCGACGTCCCGCCCGGACAGCCAGGGCAGGAGGCCGATCGCCAGGACGACGATCGCGAGTGCACCGGTGCGCGACAGCGCGCCGGTCGCCCGTTCCCTCACTTCAGGTGGGTCGCGGCCGTGACCAGCAGCCGCTCGCGGGGGTCCTTGGCCGAGTCGGCGAGCGTGGTCGCATCACCTTGGATGACGCGCTCGTGCAGCAACGGGACGGCGGCGTCGGTCCGGAGGACCTGCGCCTCCGCTTCCATGATCGCGGCGCGGCGGGCGTCGCCGGTGGCCGTCCCGGCCGCCTTCGTGAGAGCAGCGTCCACGGCCGGGTCACAGAGCTGGGAGGTGTTGAAGGAGCCCTGGCACGCGAAGTCGGAGTACAGGTACGAGACCGGGTCGCCGGAGTCGAGCACGGTCGCGCGCGACAGGATGAACGCGTCGAACTTCCCCGCCAGCGCGTCCTCCTCGATGTGCGCGTACTCGCGCACCACCTGCTTCACAGTGAATCCGGCCTGCTGCAACTGCTGCTGCAGCACTGATGCCACCTCGGGCAGCTCGGCTCGATCGGAGAACGTCGCCAGCGTGATCGTCGTACCGGCAGCCCGCTTGGGCGTCGTACGGCCGGTGGGTTCCTTGCGCCCCTCGGCTGCCCACGGCAGAGCCGGGCCGAGCAGCCCGGCCGCTGTGTCGGCACGCCCCTCGTAGACGCCCTTCACCAGCGCGTCCCGGTCGATCGCGTCCCGGATCGTTGCCCGCAGCCCCGGGTCACGCAGTGGGCCGGACTTCGTGTTCAGGTACAGCGTGTTCGTCCGCGGCATCGGCACCTCGGTCACCGTCTCCGGCTCCAGCAATGCCGCCTGCGACACCGGGATCGACTCGACCAACTGCGCCGCGCCACTCCGGATGGCGGCGGCCCGCGCCGCACCGTCCGGCACGAACGACACGTCGATCCCGGCGGCCTTGGCACGGCCGCCCCAGTACCCGTCGTACCGCTCGAGCCGCGCGCCGGTCGTACCCCGGACCTCGACCAGCTCGAACGGGCCGGTTCCGGTGCCGACCGGGTTGACCTGGGTTTTCGCGTACGCCGCCTTGGACAGGACGGACAGCTGCGGCGACGACAGCCGCTGCGGGACCAACGGATCCGCGCTGCCGGTCGTCACGACCAATTGGTTGCCCTTGGCCACTGCGGTGAGCTTGACGCCGTCCAGGATCCGCGGCTTCGGCGACGCGGTCGTCGCCTTGGTCAACGCGAAGGCAGCCGCCTCCGCGGTCAACGCCGTACCGTCGTGGAACTTCACCCCTGGCCGGATGGTGAACTCCCAGCTCAGCGGCGACGTCTGCCTCCACGAGGTCGCCAGGCCGGGCCGCGCGTCACCGATCGCGTCCAGCGTGACCAGCGTCTCCGCGGTACTCCACCGCGACAACTTGAACGCGTCGTCGCTGAACGGCGACAACCCCGACCGCGGCGGCTGCATCATCGCGACCGCGATCCGGCCGTCGGTCGTCCCGGCCACCGGAGCCGTGTCGGCCCCACCCGCGAAACATCCGCTCAGCAGCACCGACGACAACGCGACACCGACAGCAACAACACGCACACGAGCCTCTTCCCGACGGGCGGACGGAACGACGAGAAGTTAGCACATGAAAACCATTATCGGTAATCAGTGCTGAGGGTTCCGGTCTTCGAGCTCGGTGATGCGTTGGCGGAGGAGGCGGCGTTCCGGTTCGTCGGTGAGTAGTTCGAGTGCGCGCCGGTACTCGGTGATCGCCTCGGCGGGGCGGTCGATACGGCGCAGGAGTTCGGCGCGGGTCGAGTGCAGGTACGGGTAGTTGTCGAGTTGCAGGGCATCGGTGATCTCCAGCGCTGCCCGCGGTGCGCCGGCCTGGGCGACGGCTACGGCGCGGTTGAGTTCGACCACGGGTGAGCCCGTTTGCTGAGCGAGCTCCAGGTACAGCGCGGCGACCTGTGCCCAGTCGATCTCGGGCTCGGTTTGCAGTACTGCGATCGCTGCCTGGACGACGTACGTGCTGCGCGCCCGGGCAATCGCCCTGTCGACGAGAGCCCGGCTCTCGGCGATCATCTCGTGGTCCCACCGGCCGCGGTCCTGCTGCTCCAGCAGGACGACCTCGCCGTCGGTGCGGCGGGCAGCGCGGCGGGCGTGGTGAGACAACATGAGTGCCAGCAGGCCGAGGACGTCCGGCTCGTCGGGCATCAGCGCCGCGAGCATCCGGCCGAGGCGGACGGCTTCGGCGGCCAGTTCGTCGCGCCCGCCGTACCCTTCATTGAAGATCAGGTACACCACCTTCAGCACCACGCCGAGGCGCTCGGGCAGCGCATGATCGGGCGGCACGCGGAACGGGATGCCCGCCAGCTTGATCTTGGCCTTCGCCCTCGTCAGCCGGCGCTTCATGGTCTCCGGCGCGACCAGGAAGGCCCGCGCGATCTCCTCGGTGGACAGTCCGCCCAACGCCCGCAAGGTCAGCGCGACCTGTGCCTCGACCGCAAGCGCCGGGTGACAGCACAGGAAGATCAGCTCGAGCCGCTCGTCCGGGATCGCAGTCTCCGCCATCTCGATCTCCTGTACCTCCGGCACCGCGAGCAGCGGCGCCTTGGCCGCGAACGTGCGGTCGCGGCGCAGCCGGTCGATCGCACGCCGCCGGGCAGTCGTGGTCAGCCACGCCCCCGGGTTGTCCGGCACGCCGTCGGCCGGCCATTTCTCCGCGGCCACGGCGAAGGCTTCCTGGGTGACCTCCTCGGCGAGGTCGAAGTCGCCGAGGAAGCCCGCCAGGGAGGCGAGTACCCGCCCCCACTCGGCCCGGAAGATCTCCTCGATCACGCCGGTCCGGACGGCACGATCGGCCGGATCTCCACCGAGCCGCCCAGCCGGGTCGCCGGGATCTTCACGGCCAGCGCGATCGCGGCGTCCAGGTCGTCGGCCTCGAGCAGGAAGTACCCGCCGAACACCTCCTTCGTGTCGGCGAACGGCCCGTCGGTGACCAGCGCGTCGCCCTCCTTGAGCCGCACCGTCGACGCACTGTGCGCCGGCCCGAGATGGGCCCCGCCGAAGACCCGCGGGTCCGACCGGATCGCGATGTACTCCGCGGACACCGCATCCTGCTCCGCCACGTCCAGCGCCTCGAACGCCCCGGGCAACTCGTTGATCAGCAGCGCGTACTGCATGGGATTCTCCTCAAGTCTCGGAACCAACCGTCACCTATCCGACGAACTCGACCGTCCCGCGGGGACAGCCCGACCTCACGCACTTCAAAGTGCCTTTTGTAAGCCCTCTCCTACTCACTCATGATGGCGTTACGCACTGCTAGTGAGGTCAGGGAGGTTCGGTCAGGTCGTACTCCACCCGCGGCGGGACTTCGGCGTACGCCGTCCTGGTGATCAGCCCGTCGCGCTCGAGGTGCTTGAGCGTCTGGGTCAGCATCCGCTGCGAGATCCCGGGCACGCTCGCCTGCAGGTCGCACCTGTGCCCACCATCGCCATCGTCGGGGCCGGACCCGGCCTCGGACTGTCCATCGACCAGCTCGCCGGCGAACTGACCGCGGCCGGGATCGAGGCCGCCGGATTCGCCGCCGACGTCATGGACGCGGTCTCGATCGCCGCGGCGTTCGGCCGCATCAAGGACCGGTTCGGGACGATCGACGTCCTCGAGTACTCGCCCGCGCCGCACAATCCGGTACCCGGTCTGACGAACCCGGGCCCGCTCGAGGTGACCGTCGGCAACCTCCAGCCGCAGCTGGACTACTACCTCTACGGGGGCCTCGCCGCCACCGACCAAGTGCTCCCAGAGATGCTCGAGCGAGGCAGCGGCACGGTGCTGTTCTCGACCGGCGGCTCGTCGATGGACCCGCTGGCGGGACCTCCGGAGTTCACCACGACATCCATCGGGAGCGGCGCGCTGCGCACGTACGCCTTGAAGCTCCACCAGGCCACGGCCGGGACCGGGGTGTACGTCGCCCACGTCCCGATCTTCGCCTGGATCGGAACCGGCGGCCCCGAGACCCAGCCCGACACCATCGCCCAGCACTATTGGAACCTCCACCTCACCCGCGACGGCGCAGAGCAGCCCTACGCCGCCGCCTGAGGAGGAATGCAGGTCAGCTGCTGATCTTGAACTTCGGCGAGGTGGCCAGCTCGGCCAGCTGCTGGTTGGTGAACACCGGTTGCTTCAGCGGCGAGTGGTCCGGGTGGTCCGTCTTCTTGGACTGCGCGAGGACGACGACGGTGCCGTCGTCGTGGCGGTACGTGGCCCACTGGTCGTACCTGTCCCGGCCGTTGGTGGTCACCACGCCGACCTTCTTGCCGCCGGCATTCAAGACGGCGCAGGTGCCGGTCCCGCCCCAGAACTGCTGCGCGAGCTTGCACGGGTCCGTGGCCGGCTTGCCGTCCGGCGTGGTCGACTGCACCAGCAGCTGACCGAGCCGGTTCGCCTTCTCCACCGGGATGGTTGCCATGTACTCCCAGTAGTCCCGCTCCCCGTCATTCGACGCGTACTGCGCCTGGGGCCACCTCATCAACCGACCGTCCGGATACTTGAGGTCCGGCGTACCGAACCCCGGAGGCACCACCGAACTCAGGTTGTTCATCAGCGTCACAGCGCGATCGGCGCGTGGCCCTACGCTCGCCGTACGGTCCACCTGGCCCTCCGGCCACGGGTCACCGGTCTTCCGCGTCGTCGGCGGCACGGTGGGCGACGTACTGCCGCCGCCCGCCACCATGGGTTCCGCGGACTGGCCGCCGACCTGCGCGACCACCGCGGGACCGGCTCCGATGCCAAGCACCAGCGGTACGACGGCAATGCCGGCCCACGCCACCGTGCGCCGTTTGCGCGCTCGCCGGCCCTGCTCGAGGGCGCGGGCAGGATCCATCGACGGCGGCGGACTACTGCGCGCGATCGCGTTGCGCAGTGCCTGGCTGAGATCTTCTTCCTTCATCGAACTCTCTCCTCTTCGAGCAGACCGCGCAGCGTCGCGAGCCCGCGGGAGGCCTGGCTCTTGACATTGCCGGCGGAGCATTCGAGCAGCGCGGCGGTCTGCTCGACGGACACGTCTTCCCAGTACCGGAGGACGAGGACGGCGCGTTGCCGCGGCGGCACCTTCGCGAGCGCGTCCAGCAACATGAGCCGGTCGTCGGCCAGGCCGGCCGGCGCCGTGGCCCGTTCGGTCTGCTCGGAGCCGACCGACTCGTACCGGAACCACCCCCGGCGCCGATCGGACAGGAACGTCCGGACGAGGGTCTGCCTGGTGTAGTTGTCCAGTGCGTCGTGCCGCTTGATCCGGCGCCACGCCAGGTAGAGCTTCGTGAACGTCTGCTGGACCAGGTCCTCCGCGCGGTGCCAGTCGCCGCACAGCAGGTACGCCGTGGCGCGCATGGCATCGGACCGCGCCGCGAAGTACGCCTCGAACGCGGCGTCCCGATCACTCATCTGTCCTCCCCGATCCTCGGTACCGGGTTAGACACGCCCACGAGCCGGAAGTTGGTTGCATCCGCCGCTAAGAGGGGTCCGGATGGATCCCGGTCAGCTCGGCGGTACGGGTCCACAGACGGATGCGGAGTGCTCGGTCGTGGGCGCGTGGGTCGATCCGGGCCGGGCCGACGCCGCCGAAGAACTCGCCGAACTTTCGCGGCCCGTAGTAGTCGCCGCCCCGCACGCCCGGCGCCGTCGCGGCGTACAGGATCGGCAGCGTCCCCTCGGGCACGGACTGGGACAGCGCCTTCGTCAGAGCGTTGAGCGGTCTCGCGACGGCGCCGAGGCCTTGGTTGCGCGCGCCGGCCGCGCCGAGTTCCGTACCGGTGAAGCCGGGGTGGGCGGCGACGCTGAGCACCGGGGATCCCTCGGCGCGCAGGCGTTCCTGCAACTCCAGCGCAAACATCAGCCCGGCCAGCTTGGACTGCGAGTAGGCGTGCGCCATCCGGAACCGCCGCCGCTCGAAGCCGGGATCCTCGACGTCGAACCCCTTGCCACGGTGCGCGATGCTCGACACGGTGACGACGCGCGCCGCGCCCGCGGCCCGCAGCGCCGGCATCAGCAGCCAGGTCAGCGCGGCGTGCCCGAGGTAGTTGGTCGCGAAGATGGACTCGTGACCAGCGGCAGTACGGCGCAACCGGCCCGCTGGGATGCCCGCGTTGTCGATCAGCAGGTCGACGTAGTCACCGGTGCGGTCCCGGATGTCCGCCGCAGCAGTTCGCACCGAATCCAGGTCGGCCAGGTCAAGCAGCACGAGCTCGCCGCCGACCGCCGCCGCGGCGCGCTCGCCGCGCTCCCGGGACCGGCAGGCGAGGATCACGCGCGCGCCCTTGGCCGCGAGCACGGTCGCCGCGCGCAGGCCCAGGCCCGAGTTGGCGCCGGTGATGACGACCGTGCGCCCGTTCTGGTCGGGGATGTCGTTGTCGCGCCAAGCCTGCACGGCCAGCATGCTAGTGCCGCGGCCCGGTCACACCTTTCGCTTCAGCGCGAAGACCGAGACGGGCGCGAAGACGAGCATGATGCCGGCGGCCCACGCGAGCGACCACAGGACCGGTTCGGCGACCGGGCCGCCGACCAGCAGGCCTCGGGCCGCGTCGGACAGCAGCGTGACCGGGTTCGCCTCGACGACGGGCTGGAGCCAGCCGGGCATGGTTTCGGTGGGCACGAACACGTTGCTGACGAACGTGATCGGGAAGAGCACCGTGAACCCGAACAGCTGCACGTGTTCCGGGTCGCGGGCGAGTACGCCGACCAGCACCGAGATCCAGGAGAACGCCAGCGCGAACACCAGCACCAGTCCCACCATCGCGAGCAACTCCAGGAACGACGTCTCGACCCGGAAGCCCATCAGGTACCCGACCGCGAGGAGCAGCAGCACCGACCACGCGTGCTTGACCAGGTCCGCGGCGATCCGGCCCGCCAACGGCGCCCAGCGCGCGATCGGCAGCGAGCGCAACCGGTCGAAGACGCCCTTCGTCAGGTCGGTGTTCAGACCCATCCCGACGTACATCGTCACGAAGAACATGTTCATCACGACGATCCCGGGCAGCGCGACCCGCAGGTACTCCCCCGGGCTGCCGGAGATCGCGCCGCCGAAGACGTACGTGAACAGGACCAGGAACAGGATCGGCTGGAAGCTGTAGTCGCCGAGCTCCCACGGGTTGTGCCGGATCTGCACGATCGTCCGCCAGGCCAGCGTCACCGCCTGCTGCAGACCCTTCAGCGGGCTCACCCGGTCGGCGACATCCGTCGTCGTACTCATGTCCGTACCTCCTCGTCGGCCGTCTCGGTCACGTCCTCCTCGGCCGGACGCCCGGTGAGGCTCAGGAACACTTCGTTCAGGCTCGCGCTGCGCAGCGTGAGCGTGTTCAGTACGACGCCCGCGTCGTCGAGCCGCCGTACGACGGCCGGCAGCACCGCGGGATCCGGCACCGGAGCGGTCACCAGGTCGCGGTCGACCGCCGGCTCGGTCCGGGTGAGTTCCCTGACCACCGCGAGGACCGTGGGCAGATCCGCCGGATCGGCCGCGCGGACGGCGAGCGACTGCGTCCCGCCGCGCGCCTTCAGCTCGTCCGGCGTACCGCTGGCGATCACCTTCCCGTGGTCGATGACCGCGATGTTGTCGGCGAGTGCGTCGGCCTCGTCGAGGTACTGCGTGGTCAGCAGGACCGTCGAGCCGCGCCGCACGAGATCGCGGACGATGTCCCACAACTCCTGGCGGGCGCGCGGGTCGAGACCGGTCGTCGGCTCGTCCAGGCACAGGATGCGCGGGCGTCCGACGAGGCTCGCGGCCAGGTCGAGCCGGCGCCGCATCCCGCCGGAGTACGTCTTCGCCGCGCGATCCGCCGCGTCGGCGAGCCCGAAGTCCTCGAGCAGCTCCGCGGCCCGCTGCCGTGCCTCGCCGCGCGGCCGGCCGAGCAACCGGCCGATCAGGAGCAGGTTCTCGGTACCGGTCAGGTTCTCGTCGACCGCGGCGTACTGCCCGGTCAGGCCGATCAGCTGCCGGACCTGGTGCGCCTCCCGTACGACGTCGTACCCGCCGACGGTGGCCCGGCCCGCATCCGGCCGCAGCAACGTCGCCAGCACCCGGACCGCCGTGGTCTTGCCCGCACCGTTCGGCCCCAGGAGCCCGAGCACGCTCCCGGTCGGCACCGCGAGATCCACGCCCGCCAGGGCTTGCGTCTCGCCGAACCGCTTCGTCAGTCCTTCCGCCCAGATCGAATGATCCATCGCCACGCCCTCCCTGCTCGGCAGTTCCCCCAGTCGACTCCCCGGCACGCGAGCGCGTCAACAGCCGCGCGGCTACGCAGAGTCGCCCGCTGCTAAGGTTCGCTGCATGAGTTTCGGGGCACCGACGCGTCGATGAGACCCGAGAGCGACCTGCGGATCCTGCTGCTGGGGCCGCTCGAGGTCCGGCGTTCCGGCGAGCTCGTACCGATCCCCGCGGGTGGCCGGCGGACCGTGCTCGCGGCCCTCGCCCTGGCAGGTGGGGAAGTCGTCGACGTCGACACGCTGACCGACCTGCTCTGGTCCGGTAACCTGCCCGAGAATCCGCGGAGCGCCGTACAGCAGATCGTCGTCCGGCTCCGCCGATCGCTCGGCGCCGCGACGGTCCGGACCGGTCCCGGCGGCTACTACCTCGACATCGAGCGCGGGCAGGTCGACGCGCTCCGGGCCGAGGACCTGATCCGGCGAGCCGAGTCCACCGACAGCGAGGCCAAGGCGCTCCAGCAGGCCGCGGGGCTGTGGCGAGGCGCCGCGCTCGGCGGAGTCGATTCGGACGCGCTCGTCCGGCAGCACGCGACCCGGCTGTCGGAGTTGCGCCTGGTCACCCAGGAACGGTTGTTCGACCTCGACCTGCGTACCGGCGACGTAGCCGCGTGGATCGCGCCGCTGCAGGAGCTGACACGCGTCCATCCGCTTCGCGAGTCGTTGCGGGAACGGCTGATCCTCGCCCTGGCGCGCTCGGGTCGCCGGGCCGAGGCGCTGGCCGAGTACGAGAGCGCGCGCGCACTGACGGTCGAGTCGCTGGGGACGGAGCCGTCCGTCCGGTTGCGCGCCGTACACCTTGAACTGCTCGGCGAGGACGAGGTCGTCACCGCGGCCGCCCACCGGCCGGTCCCCCGTCAGCTGCCCGCTCCCCCGCCGCACTTCGCCGGCCGCACGGCAGATCTGGCACACCTCGACGAGCTGTGGCGCGCGGGCGAGCGGACGATCGTGCTCCACGGTCCGGGCGGCGTCGGCAAGTCCGCGCTCGTCCTGCACTGGGCGGAGCACCTCAAGTCACAGTGCGCCGACGGACAGATCTTCGTCGACCTGCGCGGGTACGGTCCCGACCAGCCGGTGCTGCCCGACGCGGCTCTCGGGATGATGCTCCGCGCGATCGGCGTCGCCGACCGATCCTTGCCTCCGACAACCACCGAGCGCAGTGCGCTGTGGCGGACCCAGACCGCCGACCGATCCCTGCTGGTCGTCCTGGACAACGTTCGGGACGCCGATCAGCTGCGCCCGCTGCTCCCCGGCCCGGGCTGTACGACGATCGTCACCAGCCGCAACAACCTGCGCGGATTCGCCGTCCGCGACGGAGCCGCCCGGCACCTCGTCGACACCTTGAGCATGGACGACTCGGTGGCTGTCCTCGCCACCGCGTTGGGCCGGAAAGTCGTCGACGCCGAGCCGGAAGCCGTGCGGGAGCTCGCCGAACTCTGCGGCCAGCTGCCGTTGGCCCTGCTGGTCGGAGCACAGGTCGTGGCCGACGACCAAGGAGCCTCGATCGCAACGGCGGCCGCCCGGTTGCGATCACATCAGCATCGGCTGGACGTCCTGGCCGACACCTTCGACCCGGCGGCGGATCCGCGTCAGGTCATCTCCTGGTCGTACACCGCGCTGGACGCTGACAGCCGCTGGGCGTTCCGAACCCTCGGCCTGCATCCGGCCCCCGTGATCGAGATACGTGCGGCCGCGGCGCTGCTCGGACGGTCGTTGCCTGCCACCCGGCACTTGCTCGACCGGCTCGTCGCCGTCCACCTGCTGCAGGTCGTCGATACGGAGTACTACGGCTTCCACGACCTGATCGCGGTCTACGCCGCCGAGCTGGCCGAGCCCGACGACGACGCACTCCGCAGACTGGCCGAGTGGTACGTCGCCACGCTGCATGCGGCGAGGTCGACGGCGTACGCGAATCCGGCGCTCAAGCCGGCCACCGAGCCGCCGGCCCCGGTGTCGCCGCGGGTCCTGGAAGGCTTGCGCGGGGCCACCGAGTGGTACCTGCGGTCCGAGCAGGCGATCGTGGAGATCGTCCGCGTGGCCGACGGGCGCGGCTGGCACGAACTGGCCTGGCAACTCGCCGCACTCCTCGGCGACTTCCAGAGCTCGCACGCGCACAGCGCCCAGCAGGCGGTCACCTCGGAGATCGCCCGGTCGGCCGCGGCCGCGCTCGGCGACCCGGACAAGCAGGCGCTCGCGCACTTCCTCTCCGGGGTCGCGAGCAACGTCGGCGGCGATCCGGCCGCCGCACTCGGTTGGCACGAGCAAGGTCTCGCGCTGGCGGACCAGGCCGGCAACCGGCGGCTGATGGCATCGATCCTGGCGGCGATGGGCACCGCGCACCAGGCACTCGGCGACCCGATGGCGGCCAGGACCACCTCCGAGAGGTCGGTCCGGATCGCCCGCGGGCTCACCGAGCACCCGCTGCGGCTCGCGCACTCGCTGCTCAACCTGTCCTCGATCGAGGCGGACTCCGAGGAGTGGTGCGAGGCCGCGCAGGAGCACCTGCGCGAGGCGATCGAGCTCTACCGGGCGCAAGGCGCGCGGTTCCACCTCGGTCTGGCGTTCGCGAATCTGGCGAACGCGGCGATGGTGGCCGGGCAGCCGAGCGAGGCCATCGAGTACGCCGCCGAGGCGATCCGGCAGGTCGAGGAACTGGGCGACGGCCTGGTCCGGCCCACCGCGCTGCGGGCCCGCGGCCAGGCGCTTCTCGCGCTCGGAGACCCGGATGGCGCCGCCGTCGCCTGGGAGCAGGCGCTCCGCCAGATCCGCTTCACCGAGCCGCAACGTGCCGCCGTACTCGAACAGGATCTGGCCGAGTTGACGGCTCGACGGCCTCGCTGATCCGCCGTACCTCGGGCGTGAAGGCGAAGTGAAACCGATGTGTAGCCGGCGCCTGATCTGATTGCCGTTCCCAACGTACGAGAGGAACGCCATGCGCAATCTCATCCTGACCACCTACATCTCGCTGGACGGGGTGATCGAGAATCCGCAGAACTGGTCGATGCGCTACTTCTCCGAGGATGCCGGTCAACTCGCGACCGAGATCCTGACCGGCGCCGACAGCCTGCTGCAAGGGCGGGCCACCTACGAGGGCTTCGCCGGGAACTGGTCCGAGCCCGGCGCCGACGCGTTCAGCAAGCACATGTACGGCATGCGCAAGTACGTCGTGTCCAGCACCCTGACCGAGGCCACCTGGAACAACAGCGAGCTCCTCAGCGGCGACCTGGTCGAGGCGGTCACCGCGCTCAAGGCCGAGGACGGCGGCGACATCCTCAGCTACGGCTTCGGGTCGGTCGCCCACACCCTGCTCGCCGCCGGGCTGGTCGACACGCTGTACCTGTGGGTGCACCCGGTGATCGTCGGCGCCGCCGCCGGCCCCGAGGACCTCGCCTGGAACGCCAAGATCCCCGAGTCGCACTTCGACACCAAGGACGTGCGTACCCTCACGTCCGGCGTCACGGTCCTCACGCTGACCAGGACGTCCTGACCTCAGTCCATGTGCGGGTAGCGGTGGTCGGTCGGCGGTACGAAGGTTTCCTTGATCGAGCGGGGGCTCGTCCAGCGGAGCAGGTTGAGGATCGAGCCTGCCTTGTCGTTGGTGCCGGAGGCCCGGCCGCCGCCGAAGGGCTGCTGGCCGACCACGGCGCCTGTGGGCCGGTCGTTGATGTAGAAGTTGCCGGCGGCGAACCGCAGTACCCGGGTCGCCTCCTCGATCGCGGCCCGGTCGGTCGCGAAGACCGCGCCGGTCAGCCCGTACGGCGAACCTTGGTCCGCGGTTCGCAGTACGTCGGACCAGTCGGCGTCGTCGTACACGTGGACGGCGAGGATCGGGCCGAAGTACTCGTCCCGGAAGGCCGGGTCGGACGGGTCGTCGCCCTCGATGACCGTCGGCCGGACGAACCAGCCGACGGAGTCGTCGTAGGTGCCGCCGGTCAGTACCCGGAGGCCCGGGGTGGCGTGGGCTCGGTCGATGGCCGCGCTCAGCTTCGCGAAGGACTTGGCGTCGATCACGGCACCGCCGAAGTTGCTCAGGTCCGCGACGTCGCCGTACGTCAGGCTCTCGACGGTCGCCAGCAGGTCGTCCTTGATGACCGTCCAGACCGAGCGCGGGATGAAGGCCCGGGATGCGGCGGAGCACTTCTGGCCCTGGTACTCGAACGCGCCCCGGACCAGGGCGGTGATCAGCGCGGCCGGGTCGGCCGAGGGGTGCGCGATCACGAAGTCCTTGCCGCCGGTCTCCCCCACGAGCCGCGGGTAGGCGTGGTAGCGGCCGATGTTGTTGCCCACGGTCTGCCACAGGTGCTGGAACGTCGCCGTCGAGCCGGTGAAGTGGATACCGGCCAGCCGCGGGTCGGCCAGCAGCACCTCGGAGGCGTCGCGGCCGTCGCCGGTCAGCATGTTGATCACGCCCGGAGGCAGCCCGGCCGCCTCGAGCAGCCGCATCGTCCACCAGGCCGAGAGCGTCTGGGTCGGACTGGGCTTCCACACCACGGTGTTGCCCATCAGCGCCGGCGCGGTCGGCAGGTTGCCGGCGATCGCGGTGAAGTTGAACGGCGTGATCGCGTAGACGAAGCCCTCGAGCGGCCGGTGGTCCATGCGGTTCCACACCCCGTCGGAGCTGATCGGCTGCTCCTCCAGCAGTTGGCGCCCGAAGGCGACGTTGAACCGCCAGAAGTCGACCAGCTCGCACGGCGCGTCGATCTCGGCCTGTACGGCGGTCTTCGACTGGCCGAGCATCGTCGCGGCCGCGATCCGCTCGCGCCACGGTCCCGCCAGGAGGTCAGCAGCCTTCAAGAAGATCGCGGCACGGTCGTCGTAGCTCATCGCCGCCCAGCCGGGCGCAGCCTCGGTCGCGGCCTGCGCGGCGGCTGCGGCCTCGGCGCGAGTCGCCGTACCGGCGACGCCGAGCACGCTCTTGTGGCTGTGCGGCTGTACGACGTCGAACCGCGTGCCCTCGGCCATGCCCTGCACGCCGCCGATCGTCTGGGTGAGGTCGATGGTGTTGCCGGCCTGTGCCTCGAGTTCGGCGACGAGCCGGGCGCGTTCGGGTGAGCCCGGCGCGTAGGTGTGCACCGGCTCGTTGACGGGCGCGGGGACCTGGGTGATGGATTGCACTGGGAGGTGTGCCTCTCGGGTCAGCGGGTGAGCAGGGACTTGGCGAAGAACGCGAGGTTGGCCGGGCGCTCGGCGAGGCGGCGCGAGAAGTACCCGTACCAGTCGGTCCCGAACGGCACGTAGACGCGGACCGTGTGCCCCGCGGCGGCGCGGCGGAGTTGTTCGGCCGGGCGGACGCCGTACAGCATCTGGAGCTCGCCCTGGGCGTCGGGGCGGTCGGCGAACAGCTTCGCCGCGATGTTCATCAGCCTCGAGTCGTGGGTGGCGACCATCGGGTACGCGCCGCCGTCGACCAGGCTGCGCAGGCAGCGGACGTAGGCGAGGTCGACGTCGGACTTCCGGCGGTGCGCGACCGTTGCCGGTTCGGCGTACGCGCCCTTGACCAGCCGTACCCGGGAGCCGGGGTGGGCGAGGTCGCGGGCGTCGGCCTCGGTACGGAACAGCATGGACTGCAGGACGCAGCCGACCCGCGGGAACTCCTTGCGCAGCGACCGGACGGACTCCAGCGTGGAGTCGATCGTGGTGTGGTCCTCCATGTCGAAGGTGACGTCGACACCGTGCGCCGTCGCGTGGGCGACGAGTGCGAACGCGCGGTCGGTCGAACGCCTGGCCCCGTCGGTGCCGAGCGACTGGCCCAGCGCCGACAGCTTCACCGACACCTCGGCGCCGTCGGCGAGGCCGGTCTCGGCGAGCCGGTCGACGAGCAGGCGGTAGGCCTCGACCGTCTCGGCCGCCTGCGACTCGTCGGTGATGTCCTCGCCGAGGTAGTCGAGGGTCACGGCCAGACCGCGCCCGGTCAGTTGCCGTACCGCGGTGAGCGCGGCGTCGACGTCCTCGCCGGCGACGAACCGGGAGACGACTTTGCGGTTGAGACTCCCCCGGCTGAGCAGCGCCCGGACCGGCGCCCGCCGGGCCGCGCTGAGCATGAGCTTTCCGTACATGGCTTGAAGGTAGGTGGCTGCGCGCCGGACAGGTATGACCAATTGTCAGCTGTCTTGGTCTGGTGGATAGACAGATGTAAGTTGATCCGGTGGCGAACGGTCCCGAGCAGCTGCAGGAGCTCATCGACACGCTCGCGCTGGCCACCGGCAGCCCGGTCACGCTGGAGGACCGTGAACTGAACCTCGTGGTGTCCTCGGGCCACGAGGACGTGATCGACGAGGTACGTCGTGCCTCGATCCTGCGCCGGCGCTCCACTGCGGACGTCCAGGGTCTCTTCGCAGCCTTCGGCATCGCGCGGGCCACGGAGCCGCTGCGGATCCCGGGTGATCCCGGTGCTGGTCGCCTGAGCCGCTGGTGTGTGCCGGTCCGCTGGCGGCAGGTCACCTACGGGTACCTGTGGTTGCTGGACCCTGACGAGACGGTGCCCGGGGACCTGCTGGGTGAGCTGCATGAGGTGTTCGGCCAGATCGCCGCGGCGATGGCGCTGCGCTCCAGGGCGGCCGAGCGTACGACGTGGGCGGTCGGGGAACTGCTGTCCGCCGACGCCGGCGCCCGGGTGCGCGCCACCGAAGAACTCCGCAGCCACGGAGCCCTGCCGCCGACCGGCACTGTCGTCGTTGTCGCCCTGGCACCCCAAGGAGGCGGGCCACTCGGCCCGGTCAACTCCTGGCTGCTTCCCGGGACGGTGCTAGCAGCACCCATGGGCCAACGGGCCGCCCTGATCGTCCCCAACACCGACCGCCACACACCAGCCGCAGTAGGCACCCGGGTCGCCCGCAGCCTCGTATCCCAACACCCCGCCGGCGTAGCAGTCGGCATCTCCGGCCCAGTCGATCCGACCACAGGCGACCTCGGCTGGCGCCAAGCCGACGCCGCCCTCCGAGTAGCCCTCACCCACCAACCCCCAACCACCCCGGCCCCGGCGGACAGTGCCGTGGTGGTGCGGGAGTGGGGCGGGCTTGGGGTGCGGCGGCTCTTGGCGCTTGCTGGGCCGGGTGTGATCACTGCGACGTTGGTCGACGAGCGGATTCGCCGGTTGTACGGCGTCGACGCGGACCTTCTGGTGACCGTGCGGACCTATCTTGATCAGGCGGGCTCCGCGCAGCGGACGGCGGCGGTGCTGACGATCCACCGGCAGACGCTCTACCAGCGACTGCGCCGGATCGAGGAACTCACCGGCCTCGACCTGTCGGACGGCTCCGACCGGCTTCTGACCCACCTCGCACTCACCCTCGACCCACCCTGATGAGAGGACCGCGATGATCCCGAACAGCATCCGCACGGTCGACTACCACACCGGTGGCGAGCCGTTCCGGATCGTCACGGACGTGCCCGCGATCGCGGGCGGCACGGTCGCCGAGAAGCGGGTCACGGCGCTCACCGACCCGACGATCGACGGGCTGCGGCAGCTGCTGTGCTCCGAGCCCCGCGGCCACGCCGACATGTACGGCGGCTTCGTCACGCCGCCGGACGACGACGGGGCGCACTTCGGCGTGCTGTTCTGGCACAAGGACGGCTTCTCCACGGCCTGCGGCCACGGCACCATCGCCCTCGGCGCGTGGGCGATCCACACCGGCCGGGTACCCGAAGATCCTTCCGGTACGACGGACGTCGTGATCGACGTACCCTCCGGGCGGGTGATCGCGCGGGTGCGGTCCCGCGACCGGAAGGTTGCCAGCGTGGACTTCGTCAACGTGGCCAGCTACGTGCTGCACGACCAGGTCACGATCGACACGAGCTACGGCACGGTCGACGCCACGATCGGCTTCGGCGGCGCGATCTACGCGCAGGTCGCCGTACGACAGGTCGGCCTCGAGGTCAGCGGTGCCGACCTCACCAAGCTCATCGCGCTCGCCCGGGAGATCAAGGCACAGTTGGCCGGCAGCGCGTACGCCGAGCATCCCCGCGACGACCGGCTCAGCGGCATCTACGGCGTGATCTTCTTCGAGGACCTGGGAACTGACGACGACGGGAACCCGCAGCAGCGGAACGTCACCGTCTTCGCCGACGGCGAGGTCGACCGCTCCCCCTGCGGCTCGGGCACCTGTGCGCGGGTTGCCAGCCTCGCCTCGTCCGGCGTACTCGACGACGAGCGGCAGCTGATCCACACGTCGATCGTCGGCTCGGTGTTCACCGCGCGGATCGTCTCGCGCGGCACGGCGGACGGCCGTACGGCGGTGCTTCCGGCGGTGACCGGCACCGCGTTCAAGACCGGCGAGCACCACTTCACGGTCGACCCCGACGACCCGATCACCCCCGGATTCGTGCTTCGCTGACCAGGGTGGACACCACACCGGAATCACCTACTCCGCGCCGGTCCTCGGCGCTCGCCCGACCAACCCCTGGAGCACCCGTGGACACTGTCACTCTCTCCGGTGCCGAGGTACGCGAGGCCGTGACGATGGCGGACGCGATCGCCGCCGTCCGCGAGGGCTTCCTCGGTCTCGCCCGCGGTGAGTTCGAGATGCCGACCCGGACGGCACTGCGGGACGGGCAGTTCCTGGTGATGTCCGTGCATCACACGCCGACCGCGACCGCGATCACCAAGGCGCTCAGCCTGAACTTCGCGGGCCGGCACCCGGCGATCGTCGGCACCGTCACCTGGAGCGACCTCGAGCACACCGGGCACCTGATCGCCGACGCGGCGGCCGTCACCGCGCTCCGGACGGGCGCCGCGGCCGGCGTCGCCACCGACCTGCTCGCCGGGGCCGACGCGTCCACGCTCACCGTGATCGGAGCCGGCCGGCAGGCCGCCGACCAGGTCCGCGCGGTACACGCGGTCCGGCCACTCACCGAGGTCACTCTCGTTGCCCGGTCGCACGCACGAGCCGACGCACTCGCGACCCAGCTCGCCGCGGAGTTCCCCGCCCTCGAGATCACCGCGGGAACGGACGCGGACGCGGCCGTCGAGAGCGCGGACGTCGTCTGCTGCGTGACCACGTCGACCGAGCCGCTGTTCGCCTGCGGCTCCCTGAGACCCGACGTCCACGTGAACGCGATCGGCGCCTTCCGCCCGACCATGCGCGAACTCCCCGACGACCTGCTCGCCGACGTCGGCACCGTCCACATCGACGAGAAACACGCCGCCCTGGAGGAGTCTGGCGAACTCATCCACGCCCTCCGCACCGGCGCGATCACCGAGTCCTCGCTGACCGAGCTCGGCTCGGCGCTCGCCACCGGCATCCCGCCCCGCCCCGGTCGCACGGTCTTCAAGTCCGTCGGCGTCGCGATGCAGGACTGGGCCGTCGCCCGCCTGCTCGCCGCCCGCTTCCTCAGAACCTGACAAGAAACTCCGACATAGGGTTGTCGCCAAGCGCTGCGACGGTGGTGCCGGCCCTCCGCTCCGGCGGGTCATCGGCACGAAGGAGAGACCCGTGACTGCACCCACCCCTGGAACCCTGGCCTGGTTCGAGGTCGCCACCGACGACCCCGACGGCGCGCAGAAGTTCTACGGCAGCCTGTTCGACTGGACCTTCGAGTCCGACGGACCGGCGGCCTCGGGCGGTATGGACTACCGCAACATCACGGCCTCCGGTGCGGACGGCCCGATGGGCGGCATCTTCGGCACCCGCGGACAGGCGCCCAACCACGCGGTGTTCTACATCCTGGTCGCCGACGTCGAGGCCACCTGCGCCGACGCCGAGCACCTCGGCGGCTCGGTGCTGAGCAAGCATCTCGACCCCGGTCCGGGCGCCCCGGCGTTCGCGTACCTGCGCGATCCGTCCGGCAACCAGTTCGGCGTCTTCACCCCGCCCGCGGCCTGATGTCCCGCAGTACGAACCGCCCGTCCTCGCCGGAGCACTCCGGCGAGGACGCCGGGCGCGACCTGTACGACGAACTCACCGACGACCTGCTCTACGACCCCGCGATCGGCCGCGCGACGATGATGGGTTATCCGTGCGTACGGCTCGCCGGTGTGTTCCTCGCGTCGTACGACGAGCGGAACGGCCTGGTCGTCAAGCTGCCCGGCGAGCGGGTCGCCGAGCTGATCCGGAGCGGCAACGGCGAACCGTTCGCACCTGCCGGCCGGACCTTCCGCGAATGGGTCGCAATCCCCGTCCCCGACCGGGAGCTCTGGACCGAACTCCTCCGCGAGGCCGTCGACTTCGCCCGCGGCTCGCTCTGACCGCAGCCGACGTGGTGCAACAGGTCTGTGATGTGGCTGTGATTGGACCGAGACAAAGTCTTAGGTTAGCCTAACCATCGTGCTCCCGCTGGACTTCAAGCGGGCTTCAGCCACGGTCCTCGTGCCCGCATCGGCCGACGCCCAGCGTTCCGCGCTCGTCGACGGTGCCGGATCGCTCAGCTACCAAGCGCTTTCCCACCAGGTCGACACGCTTGCGGCCACGTTGCCACCGGTCCGGACCGGACGCCGGCTGGTGCACGTTCCGCTCGCCGCGGAGCGTCAGCTGGTGCTCGGCTACCTCGCCGTACTGCGGGCCGGCCACGTTCCGCTGGTGACCCCAACGGACCAGGTGTCGATCACCGATGCCTATCCCCCGGACCTCTGGCTCCGTGGCGACGGGACCTTCGACGGAGCCGGCGAGCCGCGGCACCTCCTGCATCCGGATCTCGCGCTCCTGCTCAGCACCTCGGGCAGCACCGGGTCACCGAAGCTGGTCCGGCTCAGCCACACCAACGTGATCAGCAACGCCGACGCGATCGCCGCGGCGCTCTCGATCACCCCGACGGATCGCGCGATCACCTCGCTCCCGCTGCACTACTGCTTCGGCCTGTCGGTGCTGCACGCACAGCTCCGTGCGGGCGCGACCACGGTGCTGTGGGCCGGATCGGTGACCGATCCGGCGTTCGGCCCGGAGCTACGGACCCAGCAGGTCACGCTGTTGCCGGCGACGCCGCATGTCGCCGATCTCCTCGACGTACAGGGGATCCTGGACGACCTGCCGTCGCTGCGGCTGCTCGCCCAGGCGGGCGGCGCGCTGTCGCCGTCGCGGGTGCGGGAGCTGGCGGCGCGGGGCGAGAGGGACGGCTGGGGACTTGCGGTGATGTACGGGCAGACCGAGGCCACCGCGCGGATGGCCGTGCTGCCGCCGGAACTCGCGGCCCGCTACCCCGACGCCGTCGGCTGGCCGATCGCCGGCTCGGCGTTCCGGCTCGACACCGCGTCGATCGAGCAGCCCGCCCGCGGCGAACCGGTCGGTGAGCTCGTCTTCACCGGTCCCGGGGTGATGCTCGGGTACGCCGAACACCCGGACGACCTCGCACTGGGCCGGATGCACGACGAGCTGCGCACCGGGGACCTTGCGCGGATCGACGACGAGGGTCTGGTCCGGATCGTCGGACGCCGCTCGGACCACGTGAAGATCATGGGCATCCGCATCGACCTCGGGCAGGTCGAGCGGGCGCTGCGCGCCGACGGCGTCCCCAGCTGCATCACCGGCACCGACGAGCAGCTGCAGGTCACTGTCGCGAGCCAGGATGCGAACCGCGATGCAGTACAGCGGCAGGCAGCAGCCGCTGCCGGGCTAGGCGTCTCGGTCGTGTCCGTGCGTGAGGTCGATGCCCTTCCGCTGCTGCCCAACGGCAAGGTCGACCGGCGAGGCTGCGCGGCCCTGCACGCTGCCACCGACTCCGGCAAGGCGGACCAGCACGGAGACTCGCTCGCCGCGGTCACCCAGCTGCTCGCACCGCTGGTCGGCCGCCGGGACATCGACCTCGACCGTTCGTTCGCCGAGCTCGGCGGCGACTCGTTCAACCACGTCAAGGCGTCACTCGGCCTCACCCGGCTGGTCGGCACGCTGCCCGCCGACTGGCACCACCGGCCGGTCCGCGACCTCGTGGCCCTCGCGGCCCGGCACCGGGACCGTCCGCGGCGCCGCGCGCTCACCCAACCCGTCGAGATGTCCGTGCTCCTGCGCGGAGTCGCCGTACTCACGATCTGCGGCAGCCATGTCGGGCTGTTCCGGCTGGCCGGCGGTGCGCACATCCTGCTCGCGGTGGGCGGCTTCCTGTTCGCGCGTTACGTCCTCGCGGCGCGGACGACGGCCGACCGGGTACGGCGTACCGCCCGGATCGCGATCACCGTCGGGGCACCGACGATCGTCGTCGCCGCCGTGCTGCTCTTCGGGTTCCGCGCGATCCATTGGTCGACCCTCGCCCTGGTGCACTGGCTGGTGCGGCCGCAGTTCATCAACCTCTTCTGGTTCGTCGAAGCGCTGCTGATCCTCTCGACGGTGGCGACGGCCTTGCTGGCGATCCCCCGGCTGAAGGCGGCGTACGGCGCAGACCCGTGGCGAACGGCGATGGCCGTCCTGGCCCTGTTGCTGGTGCCGCGCTACCTCGTGCTCGCCCTGGTCGACGGCCCGGTCCGCGGACTGCCCGGAACCGTCGCCTGGCTGTTCGTCGCCGGGATCGCGATGGCGGTCGCGGACACCCGACGCCGCGCGATGATCACGGCAGCCGTCGCCGCCGCGGCAGCGATCGGCTTCTTCCCCGCGTGGCAGCGCACCGCGATCGTGATCGGTGGCCTGATCCTGCTGGCCCTGGTCCCCGCTCTGCCGGTACCGAAGCCGCTCGTGCGGCCGCTCGGCATCCTGGCCGCCGCCTCGTTGCACATCTACCTCGTGCAGTTCCAGGTCTTCGTCTTCTTCGACCAGCCGCACACCCAGTTCGCCGCCGCGCTCGCCGTCGGCGTCGGGTACTGCGCCCTCAGTACCGCTGTCCTGCGCCTCCTGCGGCTGCCCGCGCCCACCGGCGACACACCGATCCGGCGTCCGCGCACGGCACGCCTCCTCAGAAGGGACCGACCATGCGTCGACGTACATTCCTGACCGGACTCGGCGCGCTCGGCACCGCGACGCTCGTGGGATGCGGTTCCAAGTCCGACGACAACGGGTACGTCGCCGATCCCGGCGCGCTGCAGGTGTACTCCGCCCAGCACGAGAACCTGACCAAGGCGTGGGTCGAGGCCTTCACCAAGGACACCGGGATCAAGGTGCAGATCCGCAAGGGCGGCGACTCGTCGATGGGTCACCAGCTCGTGGCCGAGGGCGCCGAGTCCCCCGCCGACGTGTTCCTCACCGAGAACAGCCCCGCGATGACGCTGGTCGAGCGGAACAAGCTGCTGGCCCCGCTCGAGGAGGCCACTGCCCGCCAGGTGCCGGCCGACCTGACTCCGTCGTCGAAGGCGTGGACGTCGATCGCGGCCCGCTCCACCGTGCTGGTCTACAACCCGTCCAAGCTCCCCCCGACCGAGCTGCCGAAGTCGCTGATGGATCTCGCAGGCCCGGAGTGGAAGGACCGCTGGGGGTGCGCGCCGGGCGGCGCGGACTTCCAGGCGATCGTCGCCGGCATGCTCGCCGGCCAGGGCGAGCAGAAGACCAAGGACTGGCTCAAGGGCCTGAAGACCAACGCGCGAGCCCTGCAGAACAACATCGCGACGATGAAGTCGGTCAACGCGGGCGAGATCCCGTGCGGCGTGATCTACCACTACTACTGGTACCGCGACCAGGCCGGCACCAAGGAGGGCAGCGGCAACACCAAGCTGCACTACTTCCGCAACCAGGACCCCGGCGCCTTCGTGTCGCTGTCGGGCGGCGCCGTACTGGCCGGCGCGAAGAAGCCCGACGAGGCCCGCAAGTTCCTCCAATACATCACCAGCAAGGCCGGCCAGCAGGTCCTGGTCGACTCGAAGTCGATGGAGTATGCCGTCGGCGTCGGCGTACCGTCCGCACCGGCGTTGCCGCCGCTCGCCACGCTGCAGGCGCCGCCGGTCGACCCGTTCACGCTCAGCTCCGACCAAGTGACCACGCTGATGACCGATGCCGGCATTCTCTGAAACCGTCGTCCGGTACGACGAACCGCTCGCGGACGCCCCGGCCGTCACCGGCCGGCGATCCGCCAGGGCGCCGCTGGTCGTGGTGATCGGCGCCGTACTGGTCGCCGCTCTCGTGGTGGCCCCGCTGTTCGTGGTCTTCGGCCAGGCCCTGTCCGCAGGTAGCGCCGAGGCCTCGCGGTTGTTGTTCCGGCCGAGGACTGCCGAGCTGCTGCGCAACACGCTGCTGCTGGTGGCGCTGACGGTGCCGCTGACGGTGTTCCTCGGGTGCGGCGCGGCGTGGCTGGTCGAGCGGACGACGCTGCCGGGCGCAGGGGTCTGGCGGGCGTTGTTGCTGATGCCGCTGGCCATTCCGGCGTTCGTGAGCAGCTACGCCTGGACCTCCGTGCTGCCGTCGGTGCAGGGCCTCGGTGGCGCTGTCTTCATCACCACGCTCGCGTACTACCCGTTCGTGTTCCTGCCCGTCGCCGCGCTGCTGCGGGCGCTCGACCAGGACCACCTCGACTCTGCGCGGTCGCTCGGTTCGTCCGGGTGGGACGCCGTACGCCGCGTCGTACTGCCGCAACTGCGGCCGGCCGTCGCCGGGGGCTCGTTGCTCGTGGCGCTGCATCTGCTGGCCGAGTTCGGTGTGCTGCAGATGATGCGGTACCCGACCTTCACGACGTCGATCCTGCAGCAGTTCGCGGTCGGGTTCAGCAACGCCGCCGGCAGCCTGCTCGCGGCGGTGCTCGCGCTGTTGTGTCTTGGATTCCTGACCGTCGAGGTGCTGTTCCGCGGGAAGACACGGATCGCTCGCCTCGGGCCTGGGACCGGTCGGCGGCCGGTCGCGCATCGGCTCGGGGCGTGGACCGTGCCGACGGTCGCCGGGCTCGCGGTCCTCGTCGGGTTGGCGGTCGCCGTACCCGGCGCGATCGTCGTACGGTGGCTGGCGCGAGCTGTCTCGACCAGTGCCATCGACGCCGGGCCGTTGCTGGCAGCAACGGGATCGAGCGTCGGGCTCGCGGTCCTCGCCGGGCTGGTCACGACCGTCGCCGCGCTGCCCGGGGCCTGGCTGTTGCACAGGTATCCCTCGCGGGCAGCGATCGGCCTGGAGCGGGTGACGTACGTGTCGAGTGCGCTGCCCGGCGTCGTCATCGGCCTCGCCCTGGTGACGCTGGCGGTGCAGTGGGCGCGGCCCGTGTACCAGACCGCGGCGCTGGCGGTGGCGGCGTACGCGATCCTGTTCCTGCCGCGCGCGATGGTGTCCTGGCGTTCTGGCCTCGCGGCGGCACCGACCGAACTGATCGAGGCGTCCCGTTCGCTCGGGGTCTCAGGGTTCGGCACCTTCGTGCGGGTGGTGCTGCCGCTCGTGCTGCCGTCGGCGCTGACCGGGTTCGTGCTGACGTTCCTGGCTACGGTCACCGAACTGACGGCCACGCTGCTGCTCGCACCGACCGGGACCGAGACGCTCGCCACGGCGTTCTGGTCGGCCAGTGACGAGCTCGACTACGTCGCGAGTGCGCCGTACGCCGCGGGGATGATCGCCCTCTCGGTGCCGCTCACCGTGCTGTTGCGCCGGCAGATCCTGGACCAGCGATGACGGGCATCGTGATCAGCGACCTGACCGTCGGGTACGGCGGTCCGCCCGTCCTCGACCGCGTCGGCCTGGAGGTACGGCCGGGGACCACCACCGCCGTGCTCGGCCCGTCCGGCAGCGGCAAGACCACGTTGCTCCGGGCACTCGCCGGATTCGTCCGCCCGAGCGGCGGCACCATCCAGGTCGGCGACAAGGTGCTCACCAGCGCGCAGACGATGGTCGCCCCCGAGCAGCGCGGGATCGGCTACGTCCGGCAGGACGGCGCGCTGTTCCCGCATCTCGATGTCACCGGCAACATTCTCTTCGGGCTGCCGCGGGCCGAACGGCGGCGTGCGACCCAGGTCGGGCCGCTGCTCGAACTCGTTGGCCTGTCCCCCGATCTCGCCAGGCGCCGCCCCGACCAGCTGTCCGGCGGGCAGCAGCAGCGCGTCGCCCTCGCGCGGGCGCTCGCGCGCGAACCGGACGTCGTACTGCTCGACGAGCCGTTCTCGTCGCTCGACACCGCGCTCCGCGCCTCGACCCGGGAGGCCACGCTCACCGCCCTCGCGGCCCGCGGGGCCACGACCGTGCTCGTGACCCACGACCAGGCGGAGGCGCTCTCGTTCGCGGATCAGGTGGCGGTCATGTTCGACGGCCGGTTCGCGCAGATCGGCGGCCCCGCCGAGGTGTACGCCGCCCCGGCGACACCCGAGGTCGGCAGCTTCCTCGGCGACACCATGCTGTTCACCGGCCAGGCCGCGGGGCCGATCGTGGACTGCGACCTCGGCGTTCTTACGCTCGCCGAACCCGCCACCGGGGAGGTGCTGGTCATGGTGCGACCCGAGCAGCTGGTCCTCGAAGAGCCCAACGGCGCCCTGACCGCACACGTCGTGTCGGTCGCCTACCACGGCCCGGACGCGATGGTTCGCCTCAGCCTGCCCAACAGCAGCACCCAGCTGATCGCCCGCGTCCCCGGGCACCGCGTCCCGCACCCGAACGACCTCGTCGGCTTGACCGTCCCACACCCGGTCCTGTCCTTCCCTGGCCGCAGCTGAGGTTCATCCGCTTCACCGGAGGGGTACTTGCGCGGTAGAACGCCTGCCGCGCCGGTACAGGCATCGCGGGCGCGCTCCTCGAGGAGGGACCATGGACGCTTCACTGCAGCGGGCCAAGCAGCCGAAGACCGCGCTCGCCGGTCCGTACGGGCACCCGTTCCACCCGGTCATGGTGACCGTTCCGATCGGCGCCTGGGTCGCCAGCCTGGTGTTCGACGTCGTCGCGCTGGCCAGCGCCTCGAAGGAGGCCACGTTTGCCGAGGGCGCCTATTGGCTGATCGGCGTCGGCATCGTCGGAGCGGTACTGGCCGCGATCTTCGGCCTGATGGACCTGCTGGTGATCCCCCGTAGGACCAAGGCGTTCACGACAGGCCTCACGCACATGACACTCAACCTGTCCGTCGTAGTCCTGTACGCGATCAACTTCGCCGTACGGGCCTCGCAAGGGTACGACGCGGCGGGCGTCGGAACGTTCGCTCTCAGCGTGGTGTCCCTGGCAGCGCTCGGTGTCTCAGGCTGGCTCGGCGGGAAGCTCGCCTACCGGTACGGCGTCCGCGTGGCCGGCGAGGACACCCAGCGCAGCGGCTTCAACTGAGCAAGCCGGTTTGGAGGGCGGCCGACGCGGCACCGGAAGCCAGGTGGAGCGATCACCGGCGCTGGACAAGGTTCTGCTGACGGTCTGCGCGGCGGACCTGCTGGTCACCCTGGACGGCACCGTGGTCACCGTGGCGCTGCCCGCCATCCAACGCGATCTGCAGGTCGCGGCCCCGCAGCTGCAATGGGTCGTGACGGCGTACACCCTCACGCTGGGCGCGTTCCTGCTGGTGGGCGGCCGTGCCGCCGACTTCTTCGGCCGCCGCCGGGTCCTGGTCTGGGGGCTGACCGTCTTCACGCTCGCGTCCGCCGGGGCGGGTCTCGCGCGCGATGTCGCCGTACTGTTACCGCTGCGTGCGCTGCAAGGGCTGGGCGCCGCGTTCGCGGTGCCGGCGGCGCTCGCGATCCTGTCGGCGGTGTACCGACGTGAGCGTGATCGTCAGGCGGCGCTCGGCTATCTGTCGGCGACGATGGACGTCTCGATGGTCGCGGGCCTGGTACTCGGCGGCGTACTGACCGCGACGCTCGGCTGGCCGTGGTGCTTCTTCGTCATCGTTCCGGTCGGTCTGCTCGCCGCGGCGCTGGCCCCGGCGGCGCTGCCGGAGAGCCGCGACGACCACGCCGCACGGCTGGATGTGCGCGGCGCCGTCCTCGCGGCGGTGGGGTTCGCGGCGTTGTCCCTGGGGATCGTCCAGCTCCAGCACCGGGACCTGACGGCCGTGCCGTTGCTCGTGGCGGCGTGCGGCGTGCTGATCCTGTTCGTGCGGGTCGAGCGCCGGACGCGGGATCCGCTGGTGCGGCTCGACGTCTTCCGGCATCGTCCGCTGTCCGGGGCGAACCTCGCGATCAGCGCGAACGCGGGCGGGTTCGGCGGGCTGATGTTCCTCAGCACGTTGAACCTGCAGCAGGTGCTCGGGTACGACGCCTTGCACACCGGCCTGCTGTACGTGCCCTTGGCGGTCTCCGCCTGCGCGGGCGGAGTGATCACTCCGCACCTGATCGGCAGGACGGGCGTACGGCGTACCGCTGTGATCAGCATGTCCGTGACAGCGGCGACCTTCCTGCTGCTCGCGTGGCGCAGCGAGGAGCTCGTAGTGCTGCTGGTCGCGTTCCTGGTGTCCGGGTTCACGTTCGCGGCGGCCTTCGTGCCACTCACGTCGCAGGGGCTGACCGGCGTGAGCGACGGCGAGAAGGGCTTGGCCTCGGGGCTACTGCAGACCTCGACCCATCTCGGCGGCGCGTTGGTTCTCACCGTGCTGGCTACCGCGGCCGCGTTCCGGACCTCTGCCGTGTCGTCCCGGTCCACGGAATCGGCAATGACCAGCGGCTTCTCGCTCGCCTTCCTGGTCGGCGCCGTACTGCTCCTGCTCGGCGCGGCGACCGCCTTCCGGACGCTGCCGCGCGACGTCAGCGGTTGACGGCTCAGTGTGGGCGGATGCGGCGCTTGGCGTGGCGCAGTTCGCCGAAGTGGTACCCGAGCCAGACCCGGCCGGCGGCCAGGCACACCAGCACAGCGATCGAGATCCAGAGCGCAGTGTTCACAGCAATCCCCTCCTTCGACGAGACCTGCTCGAACCGGTACCCACCTCCAATCACCCGCCCGGACGACCACCGCGGCGGGGGTGGGAGAATCGCCAGAGTGTCCGTGAGAAATGATGAGATCGAGCGCGCGGCCGAGGTGCTGCGCCGTGGTGGGTTGGTAGCTGTGCCGACCGAGACCGTGTACGGGTTGGCGGCGAACGCGGAGGACCCTGCCGCGGTGGCGCGGATCTTCGCGGCCAAGGGGCGGCCGTCCTCCCACCCGCTGATCGTTCACCTCGGCGGAGCGCAGTACCTCGATGACTGGGTCGAGAGCGTGCCGCCGGCCGCGCGGCTGCTGGCGGAGCGGTTCTGGCCGGGCCCGTTGACGCTGGTGCTGAGGCGGAGCCGGCGGGTGCCACTCGAGGTGACCGGTGGTCTGGAGACGGTCGCCGTACGGGTGCCGAACCATCCCGTGACGCTCGAGCTGCTGGCCGCCTTCGGTGGCGGCGTGGCCGCGCCGTCGGCCAACCGGTTCGGGTCGGTCAGTCCCACCACGGCCGATCACGTGCGTACAGAGCTCGGCGATGCTGTTGATTGCGTGCTCGACGGCGGGGCCTGCCAGGTCGGGCTCGAGTCGACCATCGTGGATGTCACCGGCGACGTACCGCGCGTACTGCGGCCCGGCGGGGTGACGCGCGAGGACCTCGAAGAGGTGCTCGGCTATCCGGTCGAGGTGCCGTCGAAGAGCACGGTCCGCGTCCCCGGGCAGCACCCGTCGCACTACGCGCCGCGGGCGCGCGTCGTACTCGTCGAGGCGGAGAAGGTCGTCGCCGAAGCCGAGCAGGCGCAGGACCTGGGGCACCGGGTGGGTGCCCTCGTCCCGCCTTCGTCGGCCGGAGTCCCGGTGCGGGCGCATGCCGTGGTGCAGGTCCCGGAGTCGATGGACGACTACGCGCGCAGCCTGTTCAAGCTCCTTCGTGAATTCGACGAACGCGGGTGCGATCTGGTCATCGCCTACCTGCCGGACGAGCAGGGACTGGGCCTTGCCATCGCCAACCGCCTCCGCCGCGCCGCGGGACCCCGTCAGTAGGTCCCGGTTCGCACCCGCAGGCCGTCGATCAGCAGGTCCAGTCCCAGGGTGAACTGCTGGACCGAGCCGGCCGGCGGCATGCGATCTGTGGACACCTCACTGATGCTCCGGAGGGCGTCCGCAGCCTCCGTCCAGCGGTCGTCCCGTTGCCCCTGAGTCGCCACCGCCATGGCGATCGCGCTGGACAGGTACGCGACCAGGACCTGGCTTGTCGCCGCCGTGTCGTCTTCGCTGAGGCCCGCGTCCCGCAGCGCGCCGACCAGCACCCGCCCGATCTGCCGGCCGTGAGGACCAAGCGGTGGACGGGCGGCGATGTGAGGCGCGATGCCCGGATGCGCGAGTGCCGTCTGCCGGGCATTGCTGAGCGTCTCGCGGAGTCGGTCCGCCCACGGTGCGGAGTCGTCGGGCAGAACCACGTCCGCGACGGCGAGGTCGGCGACCGCGTCGAGCAAGGCGCGCAGATTGGCGAAGTGCCGGTACAGCGTCATCGGGTCGCAGCCGAGGTGCGCCGCGATGCGCCGCGCGGTCATCGCCTCGGGCCCGTCCTGGTCGCCCAGGGTCAGTGCGGCCCGGGCGATCGACTCGGGTGACAGCGTGCCGCGGGCCACTCGACGTCTCCGTTCATCGCTCATGGCGGCAATCTACGCCGTAGACAGCCGTCCGCTGTGAGATCTACGCTGTAGACATGACTCGCAACGGTCTTCTCGCCGCCCGCGTCGTCGCGGGCTTCCTGGCGCTGTTCATGGCCGCGTACTTCGCGACCGACAACTTCGGCGGCGACTCGGTGCGCCGCCTCGACAACCCGTTCCTGCTACCGGACCTGTTGATCGTCGTACTGCTGGGAGTCTCGGCCGCACTCCCCCGGCGGCTGGCCGCGCCGGCCCTGATCTTCTCCCTCGCCTGGTCCGCCGCCGTGTGGGCCACCTCGCTGGCCCACTGGCTGGTCGACGGTGAGGTCGGCCGCGGCCTCGGCCATCTGGCGCTGGTCCTCCCGGCAGTTGCCGCGGCCGTTGTCGCTGCCGTCAGCTCCCGGTCGTCAGAGCCTCGGTCAGGCGCCGGCGGGATTCGTAGTAGTGGTCCGGCTCCAGGACTGGGCGGTTGAAGCGGAGCGTGCGGTCCGGGTCGATGATGTCGAGCGCGGCCGCGTTGCCGTGGGCCGCGCGGACGGCCTGCAGGGCGCGGTGGTCCCACATGGCTTGGGCGAACACGCGGTGCCGGAGCGACGGCCACGGCGTACCGTCCGGGCCCGGATAGACGGCGAACGGGTCGCCGGAAGGGAACGCGCCGCCGGCGGATGTGTCCTCGAACGGGTTGATCCGCCGGATCGCGTGCCACGTGTACCAGAAGTTGAAGCCCCAGTGCAGGAACCCGTCCACCCCGGCGGCGAACAACTGGTGCCCGATCGCGCGGTTCCGCGCCGACGGCATACCGATGAAGCGGTTCGCGACGTCGCGGTCCTGGGAGACGCAGTAGTACACCCACAGCCGCTCCGGCCGATCCGCCAGGAACGGCTCGACGTGGTCGGTCGCGACCACCGGCAGCGCGACCGCACCCGAGGTGTAGAAGGAGTGCTCGCTCAACGCGTCGACGACGGTCCAGCCCTTCAGGAGATCGGCGACGACCTCCTTGGCGGCGAGGTAGCTCGCCAGCCCGTCCTCTCCGGACGGCTCGTCCGAGATGTGGAAGACCACGTGCTCGCGGTCCCACTCCTCGTCGAGGACGGCCTGCAGCGCCGGCAGCAGGGCCTCGAGCAATTCGCGGTACCGTACGTCGGTCGCCGGCACGTCCCAGCCGAAGGCACGCGTCGGTTCCGCGCCGTCCTGGCTCACCACGATGCCCGGCGTCGCCTTCGCGCCCCACTGCGTGAACAGGTGCGCGACCTCGACCCCGGTGATCCCGGTACGGCGGCACAACTCGAGCCACCGCCGCAGCCGTTCGAAGCCGAACCGGTACCCGTCCGCCGTCACCGTGATGTCGATCAGCTGTACGACGGTCCGGTACGAGCCGATCGCGGTGTCGAGCGGCGGCGTCCACACCGGTGCGAGCAGCGACGTGGCACCCATCTCGGCCGCCGAGGCCATGAAGCGCTCGACGATCGCCCAGTGCTCCTCGCTGAACACCTCGACGCCGTAGTGGTCGGCCAGCGAGTCGAGGTGCATCCAGTGGCTCGACACGATGTCCAGCGGCGGCAGCTCGAGGTCCGTCAGCTCGACGGACACCTGCTCGCGGTGCAGCTCGGCACCGTCCGGGTCCGTGATCACGACGGTGATCTCCTGTACGCCGGTGCGCGCGGAATTTGTCGTACTGACGTCGAACCAGAGCGCCGCCCAGCTGCCGAACCGCACCGGTGCCTCGCCGTTGCGCACCGGGCGCAGTACGTCCGGGTACAGCCCGGGTTCGTCGTACTCGTAGCCGTCGTCATGGCCCGGCAGGGCGAGGAACGTGCACGGCACGAGGTCGACAGTGGACACAGTCACCAGGTCGGCCGCGGGGCCTTCGACCCGGACCTGCAGCGGGCTCGGGTTGCGGAACGTCGGCTCGAGCGGGGGCCGGTACGCGAGCTGGAACGACGCCGGCTCCCCCAGGAACGCCTGGAACCGGGTGCCGGCGGACACCGGCCGCGGCTCCCGCACCGGGTGCACCTTCGCCAATGCGTCGCAAAGAACGAACTCCCACTTGGCGGTCACGACGGACCACTCCTTCCGACCCAGCGGATTGCGTGATGTTGGACTCTATGATGCAGATTCACGCAGCAACGCACAACGGTCGTCTCGTACTGCGTTGCGACGGGGTCGCGCGGGGACCCGACCGTCCCCTAGCGTCGCCGCGGGAGGTGGAGCGTCGTGACAGTCAGGTCCACACAGGTTCGTTTGGTGTGCGTCGGCGATCTGGTCGAAGACGTGGTCGTCTGGCCGGACGGCGCGACCAGGTCCGGCACCGACAACCCGGCGCGGATCCACCGGGCCCGGGGCGGCGCGGCTGCGAACGTCGCTGTCTTCGCGAGCAGCCTGGGCGTGCCGACCAGGTTCGTCGGGCGGGTCGGCGACGACCTTGTCGGGACGTCGCTGGTACGAGAGCTCACCGACGCCGGCGTCGACGCGAAGGTGCAGCGGCGCGGGCGGACCGGGACGATCGTGCTGCTCGTCGACGCGTCCGGCGAGCGCACGATGTACCCGGACCGCGGTGCCGCGGCCGAGCTGGGCGACGTACCCGACGACTGGTTGTCCGGGGCAAGCGCTGTTCATCTCTCGGCGTACTCGCTGACCGGCCCACCGCTCGCCGTGTTGCGCCGGGCGTCGGCGATCGCCCATGCCGAAGGCGCGATTGTCAGCGTCGACGCGTCCTCGGTCGCGCTCATCGACGCGATCGGTCCGGCGCGCTTCCGTGAGTTGGTCGCGGACCTGCGGCCGACGTACGTCTTCGCGAACGGTGTCGAGGCCGACGCTGCCGGCCTTCGCGACCTCGCTTCGACGATTGTGGTCAAGAACGGTGTGGATCCGACCGAGATTCACGGCGCGGTCTCCGCGGCCGTCCCGGTGGCGCCGGTCGGCGAGGTGCGCGACACGACCGGAGCGGGTGATGCGTTCACGGCCGGATTCCTGGCCGCGGTGCTCGCCGGCGCCGAACCCGTCGAGGCGACCGAGGCCGGTCATACCCTTGCCGGGCAGGTGCTGAGCAATCCCGGCGCCACGCTGACGAGCCAAGAGAACGGAGCTGCCAGGTGATCGAGCCCAGTGTGTCCGACGACGTGGCGCAGGCCCTGGCGGCGAAGCGCGCCGTCGTCGCGCTCGAGTCGACGATCTTCTCCAACCTCGGCCTCCCGGCGCCCGCGAACGCGGAGGCGCTCGAGCTCTGCAAGCAGGCCGTTCTGGCCCATGGCGCCGTACCGGCCGTGACCGCGATCCTCGACGGGCGGCCGCAGGTCGGTCTCTCGCCGGACCGGGAGAAGCGCGTGCTGGAAGGGAGCCGCAAGGTCGCCGAGCGAGACCTCGCAGTGGCGCAGGCGCAGCGCTGGGAGGTCGGGGTCACGACTGTTTCGGCCACCGTTGCTCTGGCGCACGCGGTCGGCATCCCGGTGTTCGCGACCGGCGGCATCGGCGGCGTACACCGTGGCGCCACGGGCGACATCTCGGCCGATCTCGACGCGATCGCCAACCATCCCGTCATCACGGTCTGCGCGGGCGCGAAGGCGTTCCTCGATCTGCCGCGCACGCTCGAGTACCTCGAGACGGCCGGCGTTCCCGTGCTGGGCTGGCAGCACGACTGGTTCCCGGCGTTCTACACGCGGTCGAGCGGGCTGCCGATCCCGCATCGCGTCGACGACGAGCGGACGGTGTGCGACGTACTGCGTTTCCGCGCCAGGCCGGACACCGGCGTACTGCTGACCGCTCCGATTCCGGTCGAGGACGAGATCCCGGCCGAACGCATCGACGCCGTACTCACGGCTGCGCTGGCTGCGAGTGCCGAGGCAGGGGTCGCGGGTCCGGCTGTGACGCCGTACGTCCTGGCCCGGATCGAGAAGGAGACTGACGGCGACAGTATCCCGGCCAATCTTGCGCTGGCTCGCAACAATGCCACCCTCGCCGCCCGCATCGCCGTGGCCCTCGCGTCTGTGTGACCCGCTGGGTGTGGTTTTCCGCAGGTGGATTGTGCGGCGAACCGCATCCCGGCGGACTGTCTGGGACGCCTACTGTCGCAGGCATGAACGCATTCGTAGCCGCCCTTACCGCTGTTGCCGTTGGCACCTGTTTTCCGTCGGACCAGCTGGACTCGCTCGTGACCAGCGGCAGTGCCTCCGCCGCTCTGCTGACTGTTGACACGTCCGACGGTAGCCGGAGCGATGCCGCTGGGGCCGCGCAGCCGTCGGGGTACTTCCGTATCGGCAGTGTCACCAAGACGTTCGTGGCGACTGTGGTCCTGCAGTTGGTGGACGAAGGCAAGGTGGAGCTGGACGCACCGCTCGACCGGTATCTTCCCGGGCTCGTGCCGAACGGTCAGAACATCACCGTCCGGCAGGTGCTCAACCATCGCAGCGGGATCTACGACTACGCGCACGACGCCGGCTTCTCCACCAACCGCTGGCGTGGGACCGAGCGGTTCCGGCACTTCGAGCCCGAGGAGTTGCTGTCGGTTGCCTTCGGCCACCAACCGTACTTCGGACCGGACGAGGGCTGGCACTACTCGAACACCAACTACATCATCGCGGGGCTGCTGATCGAACGGTTGACCGGACGGTCCTACGGCACCGAGATCACCAACCGGATCCTGAAGCCGCTGCGGCTCGCTGACACCAGCTTGCCCGGCGACCGTCCTGGACTCCCCCGTCCACACGCGCGCGGCTACACGGAGGTCGACGGCCGGCTGGTCGACGCGACGATGATGAACCCGTCCCTCGACTGGGCCGCCGGGGAGATGATCTCCACCGCACAGGACGTGAACACGTTCTTCGAAGCACTCCTGGGCGGCCGCCTGCTGACCGCCGAGTCCCTGACCCAGATGCGCGACTACCGAGCCGCCACGCCTCTCTTCGACTACGGACCAGGCCTGCAACGCTTCCACCTACCCTGCGGCCAAACCATCGAAGGCCACAGCGGCCAACTCATCGGCTACACGACATACTCCCTACACAACACGACGAAGCAGGCAACGCTGTCCTACAACCCACTCCCGAACACCGACCCCGCAACCACCCTCATCTCCTTGTTCAGCCACCTCTACTGCTGACCCGAGAACCTCGCAGACGAGAACACACCGGGGGGCCCACGTTCGCCGCCCTCCTGATCCAGGCCCGCGCCCGCCAGCGCATGCCAACTCACCTAAAGCGACCGCGCTCCGCCGTAAACACCTGTCGCGCGGACTCCGCCCGCTCCGCGCGCCTGGCCCGCTCGCACGGGCCCGCCGTACCCACCCAACTGCCGGACCCACCACGCCCGCCGCACCGCACCGCACCGGCCAGCTTCGGCGGACCACCGCACGCCCAGGACCTGGCCAACTACCTGACCTCTGCTCAGTGGTGGATCAGTCGAGCATGTTTTCGACGATTGAGGTCATTCGGTCCACGGGGATCGCGAAGCCGATGCCGATGTTGCCGGAGCGGGAGGTGCCTAGGGTGGCTATGGCGGTGTTGACGCCTACGACCTGGCCGGCGGAGTTCACGAGTGGGCCGCCGGAGTTGCCGGGGTTGATGGCGGCGTCGGTCTGGATCGCGGACTGGCGGGTGCCGTCGTTGCCGAAGCGGGCCTGGCGGTTGACGGCGCTGACGATGCCGGCGGTCACCGTTCCTTCCAGTCCGAGGGGTGAGCCGACCGCGAGCACCGGGTCGCCGACCCGCAGCTGTGCGGACCGGCCGAGCGTGAGCGCGCGCAGTCCCTCGGCGTCCGACGGGGAGACCCGGAGTACGGCGAGGTCGTTGTCCGTGTCGGATCCGATGACGTTCGCGTCGACCGTACGTCCGTTCGACAGGACCAGGGATACATCGGCGGCTCCTTCCACCACGTGGGCGTTCGTCACGACGTGTCCTTCCTGATCGATCGCGAAGCCGGATCCGGTTGCGCGGCCGGCGCGTACCGACACCACTCCGGGGAGCACGCTCGCGGCGGCCGCGGTGATCGAGCCCTGTGCGGCGGCGGGCGGTGCGGCGGCCTGCGGTAGGTCGATCGATGCCGCGGGCTGCTGGTCTGCTGTCACCGCACCCGCCAGCCCACCGGCGGCGATCGACAGCACCAGCGTGCCCACGAAGAACCCGACCCGCCGCCGCCCCGAACTACGCCCGGCGCCCGCGGGCGGGACAGCGGCGGGCGGTACGACGCCTGGTGTGGGAGGGCCAGGCGGGGCGAAGCCAAACGGCGCCGAGCCCGGCGTTGCGGAGCCGGGCCTCGCGGAGCCGAGCCCCGCCCAGCCGGGCGCGGCGGGGCCGGGCGCGGCGGGGCGGGGTGGGTTGTTGAAGGGAGCGTCCGTCACCCCGGTCTGAGGTGCCGCCGCCGGAGAGGGGGTGGCCGGGGCGGTGACCGGGGTGACGGAGTCGGTGGAGGGTGCGCCCGAGTCGGTGGGCGGTGGGGTGGTGTGGGTGGGGGGTGGGATGGGGATGTAGTCGGGGCCTCGGAAGGGGTGGCCTAGGTGTGGGGGCATGGTGGCTCCTGCTCAGGGGAGGCGGGAGAACCACAGCAACGAGGCGAGGGCGGCGAGCAAGGCTGCGGCCAGGGCTCCTCCGGCTACCAGGTTGGTGATCTCGCGCGGTTCGGTGGTCCAGCCGATCGACGACTGCAGATCGGCGTACACGTCACGGAGCTGCTCGTCGCTCGCGGCCTCGTAGAAGCTTCCGCTGGTCGCCTCCGCGAGACCTCGCAGGGCCTCGGTGTCGGCCGGCACCGGGATGTCGCGGCCTTCGAGGTTCACGGTGCCCTCGGCGGTGCCGTACGCGATCGTCGACACCGGTACGCCGGCCTGCGTGGCGGCCTCGGCGGCCTCGTCGATCGGGCGGCCGGCGGTGTTGCCGCCGTCGGACAGCAGCACGATCCGGCTCGGCGGCGGATCCTCGGGGTCGATCGTGCGCACCGCCTGCAAGCCCGTCAGCACGGCCTCCCCGATTGCGGTCGAGTCGCTCAGCTGCAGACTGTTGATCGCGGCAACGGTCGCCTGATGGTCGGTGCTCGGCGCCGACACCACGGTCGCCGTCCGCGCGAACGACACCAGCCCGACGTTGAACTGCTCCGGCAGTTCCTCGACGAACTGCGTCGCGGCCTGCTTGGCGACCTCGAAGCGGTTCGGCGCCACGTCGGTCGCGGCCATCGAGTTCGACACGTCCATCGCGACCAGTACCGTCGCCCGTTCACGCGGGACGCGGATGTCGGCCACCGGCCGCGCGATCGCGATCGTCAGCACGGTGAGCGCGGCGAGGAAGGCCGCGGCCGGCGCGTGCCGGCGCCAGCCGGGCCGCTGCGGCGCGACCTTCTCCAGCATCGGGAGGGTCGCGAAACGTACGGCGTACTTCGTCCGGCGCCGCTGCGCGATCAGGTACGCGACCACGAGGGCGGCGACCAGTCCCAGCAGCCAGAGCCAGAGGGGTTGCTCGAATCTCATCGGATACCGGTCCTCCCGGTCGGGTGCCGCCGGACGCCGGCCCGGCGCCGCGCGTTGGTGAACGCGGCGACGTCGCGGACCCAGTCCTGGTCGGTGCGCAGGACCAGATGCGCGGCGCCGGCCGCGCGGATCGCCCGGGCGGTCCGGTCGCGGTGCGCGGTCATCGCGTCGGCGTACCGGCGGCGGAGTTTGCGGTTGGCGGTCTGGATCTCCCGGCGGCGCCCGGTCTCCGGGTCGACCAGCGTGAGTAGGCCGACGTCGGGCAGTTCGAGTTCGCGCGGGTCCAGGACCTCGACGGCGATGACCTCGTGGCGGGCGGTCAGTCGCCGCAGTGGATCGGCCCAGTCGTCCTCGTGGAAGTCCGACACGACGACGCGCAGGCCGGGGCGGGTGTGTTCGCGGTCGAACCGGCTGATCGCGCGACCCAAGTCGGTCCGCGGCACTGCGCCAGGTGTTGCCCGCGGCAACGACAGCAGTGTGCGCAGCGACCGGCGGAGCTGGACGGCGCCGCCGGCCGCGGGCAGCCGGCGCAGCTCGTCGCCCAGCGCGATCCGGATCCCGAGCCGGTTGCCGGGGCGGTCGGCCAGCAGACCGACCGCCCCGACGATCGCGATCGCGAGGTCCCGCTTCTCACTCGCCGCGGTCCCGAAGTCCATGCTGGCCGACGCGTCGAGCAGCGCCCACGTCTCCAGCTCCCGTTCGGCCAGCGGCGCGCGCACGTGCGCCTCCAACGACCGGGCGGTGACGTTCCAGTCCATCCGTCGTACGTCGTCCTGGCCCGCCTGGTACGGCCGCGCCTCGTTGGGTTCGCTGCCGGGACCGGTGCGCAGCCCGGTGATCTCGCCGTGCAGGAACCCTTCGAGCTTGCGCTTCACCGACAGTTCCAGTGCGCGCAAGGCCCGCTCCCGGCCCGCCAGCAGGTCGTCGGTCACGCTGCCGACCCCTGTGCGTCGTCGGCAGGCACCACGTGCGGCTGCTCGATCGTGTGCAGGATGCGGCCGACCACCGCGCGCGGGTCGACGCCGTCGGCCAGCGCGTCGAAGGTCAGCACCAGCCGGTGCGCCATCACGTCGAGCGCCACGTCGTACACGTCGGCCGGCAGCACGTAGTCGCGGCCGCGCAGCAACGCCAGCGCCCGCCCGGCGGCGACCAGTCCCAGCGTGGCCCGCGGGCTCACGCCGAACTCGAGCACCCCGGCGAGGTCGTGGATCCCGTACTGCTCCGGCGCCCGGGTCGCGTGCACGAGCCGGACGACGTACTCCGCCACGGCGTTGTGGACGAAGACGTCTTCCGTTGCCTCCTGCAACTGTGCGACCTGCTCCGGCGTCAGTACGGCGCTCGCGTGCGGGCGGTGCGCGCTCATCCGCTGCAGGATCGTCAGCTCCTCCAGCGGCGTCGGGTAGTCGACCGTGATCTTCAGCAGGAACCGGTCCCGCTGCGCCTCGGGCAGCGCGTACACGCCGTCGGACTCGATCGGGTTCTGCGTGGCCAGCACCAGGAACGGTTCCGGCAGCCGGTACGACGTACCGCCGATGCTGACCTGGTGTTCGGCCATCGCCTCCAGCAGCGCCGACTGCACCTTCGCCGGCGCCCGGTTGATCTCGTCCGCGAGCACGAGGTTCGCGAACACCGGGCCGAGCTCGGTGTCGAAGCCCTCCGTCGACGGCCGCCAGATCCGGGTACCCATGATGTCGCCGGGCACCAGGTCGGGGGTGAACTGCAGCCGGGCGAACCGGCCGCCGATCACCTCCGCCAGCGTCCGGACGGCGAGCGTCTTGGCGACGCCGGGCACGCCTTCGAGCAGGCAGTGGCCGCGGGCGAGCAGCCCGACCAGCATCCGCTCGACCAGGTGGTCCTGCCCGACGACGACCCGCTTCACCTCGAACAACGCGTGCTCGAGCACGGCGTTGACCCCGGCGGACGGGGCCTGCGCCGCGTTCCGTGGGACGTGGGCCTCCGTCATGCGTTACCGGCCGGGTTCTGCTCAGAGGGCTGCTCCGACTGCCCCTGCGAGCCCTGACCCTGCGAACCCTGCGACCCCGAGCCGTTCTTCTCCGGGCAGTCCTCGCGGCCGCCGCCCTGCTGGGACGGCGACGGCGTGGTCGCCCCGTCCTCGACGGTGACGTAGCCCTGCTGCGGCGCCGGGTCGCTGCCGGCCGCGTACGCGACCCCACCGATACCGAGCGCCGCGACCGCCACCACGCCGCCGAGTACGAGCCGCTTGCCTGGGATGTTCATCAGGTTCTCCTTCGCGTCGATTGGCCCACAGCTCATCAAGCGGGTACGAAAACGACCGGAAAGCAGAGCGAAAGCCGGCCGAAAGAGCAGACCCGCGGACTGTGCGGACACCGCTACCTTGGTGGCGTGCGACTACTCGTGGTGGAGGACGAAGAAGGCCTGGTCAGCGCGTTGCGCTCGGGACTCGGCCGGGCCGGGTACGCCGTCGACGCGGCGACCACCGGCGCCGAGGCGACGGAGAAGCTCGCGACCACGGCGTACGACCTGGCGATCCTCGACATCACGCTGCCGGACACCAGCGGGCTCGACCTGTGCCGCGCGGTCCGCCGGGGCGAGATCGAGGTGGCGTCGGGCCGCGAGCTGCGGGTCCTGATGCTGACCGCCCGCGCTTCGCTGGCCGACCGGGTCCGCGGGCTCGACGAGGGCGCGGACGACTACCTGACCAAGCCGTTCGCGCTGGTCGAGCTGCTCGCCCGGATCCGCGCGCTGCTGCGCCGCGACGTCACCAACGGCACCACCCAGCTGCACGTCGGCGACCTGGTCCTCGACTCCTCGCGGCATCTCGTCACCCGGTCCGGCCGCGAGCTGTCGCTGACGCTCAAGGAGTTCGGCGTACTGCGGTATCTGATGTCGCGTCCCGGCCACGTCGTGTCGGCCGAGGAGCTGCTCGAACACGTCTGGGACGAGAACGCGGACCCGTTCACCCAGAGCGTCCGGGTGACTGTCGGGACCCTGCGCCGCAAGCTCACCCAGAACGGCGAGGAGCCGGTCCTGGAAACCGTGATCGGCCGCGGCTACCGCCTCCGAGGTGACTCATGAAACTCCCGCCCTGGGCCCAGACCGTCCGGTTCCGCCTGACGCTCACCTATTCCGCGGTGCTGATCGCGCTGTCGGCGCTGCTGCTCGGCGGTCTGTACGTCGCCCTGACGCAGATCCTCGACCCGCAACCGCTGAACGAGATCGAGGTCGAGAAGTATTGGAAGGATTCCAGCGGCAAGTTCCACATCAAGCCCGGCCAGGTGATCCGGGCTGCCGAGATCTCCAGCATGCAGGACGCGGTCAACTACCAGACTCTGCAGACGCTGCGGAACTACTCGGTCGCGGGCATGGGCGCCTTGTTCCTGGTCAGTCTCGGCACCGGCTGGTGGTTGTCCGGTCGCGCGCTGCGACCGGTACGCCGGATCACCGCGACCACCCAGGAGATCACCGCGACCGACCTGTCCCGGCGGATCGCCCTCGACGGCCCGAAGGACGAGCTGCGCAACCTGGCCGACACCGTCGACGACATGCTCGACCGGCTCGAGTCGGCGTTCCTTGCGCAACGGCAGCTCGTCGACGACGCGTCCCACGAGCTGCGCAACCCGCTCGCCGTCATCCAGGCGAACGTGGACGCCGTCCTCGCCCACGACGACACGCCGCCCCAGGACCGGGCGCAGGCGACCGCGATCGTGGGCCGCGCGATCCAGCGGATGACCCGGCTCGTCGAGGACCTGCTCGCGTCCGCGCGCCGTTCGTCACCGGCCTTCGTGGACGCCGACGTCGACCTCGCCGCGATCGCCGGTGAGGCCGCCGAGGAACACGAACTCCTCGCCGCGGACCGTGAGCTGCGGGTCGTACGACGCCTCGCGCCCGGGCCGATCGCCGCCGGTGACGCGTCCGCGCTGCGGCGCGCCGTGGACAACCTGCTCTCGAACGCGGTCCGGCTCGCCCGCGGCGGCAGCGAGCTCGTCGTGGCCGTCGGCAGCCGCAACGGCTGGGCGTGGATCGCCGTCCGCGACGAAGGTCCCGGGATCGCGGCGGCGGACGCCGACCGGGTGTTCGACCGGTTCTACCGCGGCGGTCAGCAGCAGCTTCCGGCGACGGTGCCGTCCACCGGGCAGCGCCGGGCCGGGCTCGGACTCGCCATCGTCCGGCAGATCGCCGAGTCGCACGGCGGCACCGTCACACTGCACTCCGAGGTCGGCGTGGGCAGCACGTTCGTCATCTGGCTGCCCGAGCGCTCGCTGACCAACGACACCAGGCGCTCCCCCGCGCCGCCGGACGAGGACCCGCTCGGTCCGCGGCGCTGAGGTTCAGCCGAGCAGGCTGTCGTCGATCCGGTAGAACCGGCGGGCCGTACCCGAGTAGATCTCGTCCCGGTCCGCGTCCGAGAGCGACGCGAGCACGCCGGACAGGCCCGTGAACACCTCGTCATACCCGCCGGAAGCGGTCGAGATCGGCCAGTCGCCGCCGTACATCAGCCGGCTCGGCGTGAAGACCTCCACGGCCCGGTCCACGAACGGCCGGACCGACTCCCAGGTCCCGTCCTCCGGGTACAGCCCCGAGATCTTGGCGTGCACGAGCGGGTTCCGCGCGGCCGTCTCGATCAGCGTCCACCACGGCTCGCGGGACTCCGCGCCGATCGGCGGCTTCGCGAGATGGTCGATCACGATCCGCAGCTCCGGGTGCCGCTCGGAGAGCGTCGGCACGTGTTCGAGATGCCGAGGCAGTACGGCGACATAGTCGAACGTGACGCTCGCCTCCTCGAGGACCGACAACCCCTCGTCGACCTCGGGCCGGAGGATCCAGTCCGGGTCCGGCAGGTCGTGGATCAGGTTCCGGATGCCGACGACTCGCGGATCCTTGCGCAGCTCCGTGAGCCGCTCGGCCGCGCGGTCCGGACGGTCGAGCGGGACGTAGGCCACGATCGCCGCGACCTCGGGATGCCGCGCCGCCACCTCGAGCATCAGGTCGGTGTCGCCGTCGTGGTCGTCGGACTGGACCAGCACCGTCGCGTCGACGCCGTTGCGGACCAGGTGCGGACGCAGCTCCTCGAACGTGAAGGTGCGGTTCCACTGCGGCACCTGCGGCCCGAGCCACTGGTACGGCGAGCGGTCGCGGTCCCAGACGTGCTGGTGTGCGTCGATGATCATGCCGGGCCTCGCTTGTCGACCAGGTAGAGGTGGGTGAGGACGAGAACGGTATCGCCGCGCTGGTTGGTCACGCTGACCAGCTCGTGCACGTAGCCGTGGGTCGCGGCCAGCCGCTGGTGGTCGGACTTCTCGGTGATCTCCGCGGTCACGGTGATCGTGTCGCCGATGAACACCGGTTTGATGAACCGGATCCTGTCGTACCCGTACGACATCGAGCGCGGGTTGATGTCGCCCGCGGTCATCCCGACGGCGACCGACAGGATCAGCGTCCCGTGCGCGATCCGCTGCCCGGCCGGCTGGGTCGCCATCCACTCCGCGTCCATGTGGTGCGGGAAGAAGTCGCCGGTCTGCCCCGCGTGCAGCACGATGTCGGCCTCGGTGATCGTCCGGCCGACGGTGGTCCGGCTCTCCCCGATTTCGTAGTCCTCGAACCAGCGTTCCGCGACTTTCATCGCCTCTCCTCCAGGAGTCGTTCGGCCAGTTCGCTCGCCCGCCTGATCAGCTCGGCGTCGGTCAGCTCACCCCGCAAGGCGCCGGTGACCCACGGCGAGACGACATCCTGGAACTCCATGTAGCCCGCCGTCCGCGGCCGGACCCAGGCGCCTTCGAGCGTCTGCCGGGTGCCGCGGAAGAAGTCCCAGGAGTCCTCGTTGAGCCGGTCGTCGTCCCACGACGCCGCGTACCCGGGCTGCCCGCCCGCGTCGTAGTACACCCCCGACTGGACCTCCGGTGACGCCAGCCAGATCGCGTACGCGCGGGCCGCGTCGAGTTCCTTGGTGTACGCCGAGACCGCGATGCCGGCGCCGCCTAGCTGCGACCCCGCGACGCCCCGCTGCCCGGCCGGGATGTCGACGTACTTCAGGCGATGCGGGCGGAAGCCTCGCCGGGAGTAGTTCGAGTACCCGTACGCGAGCGGCGCGTACGCCCAGCCGTCGTCGCCCGCAAGCGCCTCGGCGACCTCGATCGGGTTCGCGGCGAGACACCACTCCGGGACCCGGTCGGCGAGGCGGTGCATGAGGTCGAGTACGGCGCCCGCGTCGTCGTCCGCGAGGAAACGGCCGGGCTCGGCCGCGACCGGCGTACCGCGATTGGCCGCGAGCGTGCAGAGCGTCGAGTAGGCGTCGATCGGCTTCGCGGGCCACAGCACGCGGCCGTCGCGGGCGAGATCGAGTACGGCGTCCCAGTCCGTCGGCGGCTCCGGGAGCAGGTCCGGCCGGTGTACGGCGACCTGCGCGGCGGAGTCGGTAGCGAGTCCGTACTGGTGACCGTCATGCGCGTACGACGCATGGCTGTCGCCGACCGCATCAGCCGCGAGGGCGGCCAACTCGTCGTCGTGGCCGGCGCTGTCGAGAGGTGCGAGCAGTCCCTCGGCCGCGGCGAGCGGTACGTGCGGATGGTCGATGACCAGCAGGTCGTACCGGGCGGCGAGACCGGCGAGGGGCTCGTCGGCGAAGGCCTGGAGCGAGCGGTACTCCCAGTGCACGTCGACGCCGGTCAGGCGCGCGTACTCCTTCGCGGCGGCAACCTGGCAGTCGTAGCCGCGCGGGTGTTCCCAGGTCATGCCACGCAACGTCGTCATGCGATCTCCTCCACCTGGCCGGGTCCGAGCGGGTCGTGTTCGCCCAGCCGGGGCCCGGGGCGCGGGTTGGTCAGCCGCTCGCCGTCGATCCGGATCGGGCTGCGGGTGGTGGTCAGTTCGAGGCCGTCGCGACGCACCTGCTGGGTCATCGCGATCGCCCGGAAGCCGTCGTGCTCGACCAGCTCGTCCAGCGTGAGCACGGGCGCGCACCACACGTCCTCGGCGTCGAGAACGGCGAGCCACTCGTCCCGGGTCCGGGTCCGGAGCCGCTCGGACAGCAGCTCCTCGATCTCCTCCTGGCGGTCCCACCAGGACTGCGGGTCGGTCATCGCCTCAATCTCCGGCAGTTCGAGCAGCCGGCCGATCGTCGGCACCGGGTTCATCGCGATCGCGAGGTGGCCGTCGCTGGTCGGATAGATCCCGTACGGCGCCGGCAGGAACGCGTGCGCCGACCGGATCCCCTTGCGCCGTACGACGATCGACGGATCGTTGAGCCGCGTGGTCAGCAGCTCGAACTCCAGGTCCAGCAGCGCCTCCAGCAGACTGGTCTGCGCGTGGCCGCCGCGGCCGGTGCGGAAACGCCGTACCAGCAAGGCCGTGATGCCCTGGGCCAGGTGGCAGCTCGCGAGGTGATCGGCGACCGCCAGCCCGACCGGCACGGGCGGATCGTCGCGCGAACCGTTCAGCCAGGGCAGTCCGGCGATCGACTGCGCGAGCAGGTCCTGGCCCGGGCGGTCCTTGAACGGGCCGCTGTCGCCGTACCCGCTGACGCTGCCGTAGACGATGGCCGGGTTGATCCGGCGGACCGTCTCGTAGTCGAGGCCGAGCCGTTCCATCACACCGGGGCGGAAGTTCGAGACCACGACGTCGGCCTCGGCGACCAGGGCTCGCACGCGGCCGAGGTCGGCCGGGTCCTTCAGGTCGGCGACCAGGCTCTCCTTGTTCCGGTTCATCGCGTGGAACGACATGCTGTCGCCGGCCACCGTCCGGCCCGCGAACGCCAGCTGCCGGCCCGCGTCGCCGGTGCCGGGGCGCTCGATCTTGATCACCCGCGCGCCCAGGTCGGCCAGCCGCAACGCGGCCACCGGTCCGGCCAGGAACTGGCTGAAGTCCAGCACAGTGATCCCGGTCAGGGGTAGTTCCGTCACCACTCTTGTCCCTCTCAAGTCGTCTGTCGGTGGCGTCAGGCGTCGTACGGCGGCGGCTCGCCACCGCGGGCGGCGGACGCGTACGCCGCCTCGACGACCGCCATCGTCCGGAACACGTCCTCCACCGAGGTCGGCAGCGACGGGATCGAGCCCTCGAGGTACCGCTGCACGACACCCATCGAGCCGATGAACGCGTCCGGGAACCACGAGCCCCCGAACGACACCGGCCGCCAGCCCTCCGCGAGCCGGTCGTCGGTGACGAGCTCGAGCCGGTCCTCGCCGCCGCGCGGGTAGTCGAGCAGGAGCCCGAGCTGCAGCCGGATGGCGCCCTTCGTGCCCTCCCACTTGACGTAGCTCTCCTCGTACCGCTCACCGAAGTGGTGGTCGTGGTTCGTCGAGACGACGACCCGAACGGCGCGGTCGCCGTACGTCAGCGCGATGTCGGAGCGGCTGTTCGCATGCGACTTCTCCGGGTGCCGGACGGTGACCGCGGACACGCCGGTCGGATCGCCGAGGAACGAGCGGATCAGGTCGAGGTAGTGGACGCTGTGCATGTTGATCTCGAGCCGGTCGAGGTCCAGCACGTACGGGAACATCTCCCACGGCGTGCGCACCGAGACGCGGACCTCGACGTCGTAGAGCTCGCCAATGATGCCGTCGGCAATCAGTTTGCGCGCGACCGCGACGTACGGCGCGAACCGGAGTTGGGTGTTGACCGCTGCGGTGAGGCCCTTGCGGCGGCACACCTCGCGGGTCCGGACGCCTTCGGGGAGGTGGTTGCCGAGGGGCTTCTGGAGCAGTACGGCGGCACCGTCGGGCAGCTGTTCGAGTACGTCGACGTGCGCCTCGGGTGGGAGCGCGACGTCGTACACCGCGTTGTCCGGGGCCGCTGCGACGGCGGCAGCGACATCGTCGTACACCTGCGGTACGCCGTACTGCTGGGCGAGGGTCTGTGCGCGGTCGAGTCGGAGGTCGGTGATGCTCGCGACCTCGAAGCCGGCCTTCGCGTAGGCGGGGAGATGGGCGTCGCGGACGATGCCGCCGGCGCCGACGATCACGATCGGGCGCGGGTGCTCCGGGAGCTTCAGCGTGTAGCCGGGGTGCGGGTCGAACTCTGGAAGCTCGCTCATCAGCCCTTCACCGCCCCGACTGTCTCGCCGCGGATCAGGAAGCGCTGGGCGCCGAGGAAGACGGCGAGCAGCGGCAGCATCGAGATGAACGTCGCGAGGGCGAGTTGCGGCATGTAGAGCTTGACGTCGAGACCTGCTGCCACGGTCGGGTTGAACAGCGGGCTTGCGCCGATCAGCTGCTGCAGGCCGATCGAGACGGTCTGGTTGTTCTGGTTCGACGACAGCAGCGCGAGTGGGAGGAAGAAGTTCGTCCAGTTCGCGACGAAGGCGAAGAAGGCGACCAGGACGACGACCTGTTTGGAGATCCGCAGGCCGATCCACCAGAAGACCGACACCTCCCCGAGTCCGTCGAGGCGAGCGGCCTCGACCAGTTCGCGGGGCATGGTGGTCATGTAGTGGATGTAGGAGAGGTACACGCCGAACGGGAAGAAGCCCATGATCAGCGCGACCGGCCACAACTGGCCCACGGCGCCGACGGCGTTGACCTCGAGGAACAGCGGGATGACGAGGACGGTGTTGGGCATCACCATCGTGACGAGGGTTATGAGCAGTACGGCGCGGCGGGCACGGAACCGCAGCCGCGCCATCGCGTAGCCGGCCGGGAGTGCGGCGATCACGGCGAGCAGTGCGCCGCCGCCCGCGACGATCAGCGAGTTCATCAGCCAGCGGCTGAACAGGCCGCCTTCGGGGCCGAACCCATTGACCTGTGACCAGCTGTACCGGACGTTGCTCCAGGCAATGTCCCCGAGGCCGAGGAAACCGCCGGCCCCGGCTTCGACGCCGTCGTTGGAGCGGAACGCCATCGCGACGAAGCCGGCGATCGGCAGCAGGAAGAGCGCGGCGACGAACAGCATCGACACGACCCGCGCCAAGCGGCCGACGCTCCAGTTCTCGATCGCGGTCATCAGTTGTCCTCCTCGCCGAACAGCCCGCTGCGGAAGACGATCAGCAGTCCGATGCCGAGCGTGATCACCAGCAGGACCAACGACATCGCCGCCGCGGCCGGGAAGTTGTAGTTGCTGAACGCGAACGCGTAACCCAGCTGCGTCGGCGTCCACTGGTCCGGCAACGCATTGCCGGCCACCTGGTCGAGGAGCTGGGGCTCGAGGAACAACTGGAAGCCGTACGCGAGGTTCATGAGGGCGGCGTACCCGATCCAGGGGCGGATGATCGGGAGCTTCACGTGCCAGGCGAGCTGCCAGGCGTTGGCGCCGTCCAGGGCGGCCGCTTCCAGGGTCTCGTCGGCGATGCCGTTCAGGCCGCCGTTCACCACGACGATCCAGGAGCCCACGCCCTGGAAGAACATCATCGCGGTGAGGATGAACGGCAGGTGGCCGGGTCCGGCGACCGCCTGCTTGATCGTGTCGACGCCGACCGCGTGCCAGAACCCCTCGATCGGCGACTGCGCCGGGTTGAGCAGGTACACCCACAGCACCAGGTTCGCGATGCCGGCCAGGGCGCCGGGGATGTAGTAGACGAACCGCATCGTCGAACCGAACCTGCCGGGGCTGGCGTGGATCAGCAGCGCCAGGCCGACGATGCCGACCATCATGATCGGCAGCCAGATCACCAGCGTCGCGAACACGTTCTGGAAGGTGTCCACGAAGCGGAAGTCGGTGAACACGGTCCTGAAGCTCGCGATCCCGCCGAACCCGCCGGTCGGATCCAGCGGGGTCGGCGGCTTCTCCAGCGCGGTCTTGATCGCGTAGCCCACCGGGATGATCCCGCCGACGAGCAGGAGTACGACGTACGGCGACAACAGGATCCAGGCGCCTCTGGTCTCACTCGGCCGAGAGATCTTCTGGCGCTGGGGTTTCGCTGCCGGCGCGATCGTACTGCGCTCTTCCATCAGCGCGGTCGACATGCCGCACTCCTATCTACGGTCACGGGGTCGCGGCTATTTGATGGTGTAGCCCATGGCTTTGGCCTGCTTGACGAGCTCGTCGTTGAAGCCGGTCCAGGCCTGGTCGACCGTCTTGCCCGATGCCAGGCCGGCAGCCACGGTCTCGGTCCACACGCTGCCGGTGTTGTAGAGCAGGTAGGAGTGGTCGGGCTGGACGAACGCGGTCGCACCCTTGATCGCCGCGAACGTCGTCTTGTCGTCGGCGAAGTACTTCTGCTTGGACTGCTTGGCGATCCAGGCGTCCTGGACCGGGCCGTACGCCGGGAGACCCGTCGAGAGCTCGACCTGCCAGCGCGGGTCGGTGGCGACGAACTTGGCGAAGGTGAGCGTGTTCTCCAGCTGCTTGCCGGTGATGTGGCGCGAGAAGCCCCACAGGCCGCCGCCCTCGTTGCCGGTGGCCGGCTTGCTCTCGCCGTTCCAGGTCAGCGGCGTGATCGCGGTCATCTGGCCCGCGGGGATCTTCCAGGACTGGCGGAAGAGGTAGTCGCCCCACCAGGCGGCGCCCGGGCTCATCACGAGGTCCTTGCCGGACTTGGCGGCGTCGGCGTCGAAGATCCCGAGTGTCGACAGGGCCTTCGCCTGGACGAGCTTCGCGAGCAGGTCCTTGGCGCGGGCGCACTTGGGGTCGTTGAGGTCGATGTGGACCTCGGTCTCGGACTGGCGGGCGTTCGTCGGGCAGCCGGACGCCCACAGGTAGCGGTCGGGGGCGTAGGCGTCACCGGTGAAGCCGCTCAGCTTGCCCGGGTGCTCCTTGGCGATCCGCACGGCGAGGTCGCCGTACTCCTCCCAGGTCTTCGGGACCGTGTAGCCGTTCTGGGTGAAGAAGGCCTTGTTGTACCAGAAGACGTCCGGGGCGGCGTCGTTGCGCAGGCAGCGGATCTTGCCGTCGATCTTGCACGGCGAGATGACCTCTTCCTGGTAGCCCTTGATGACGTCCGGGACCAGGTCGGTCAGGTCGGCGGTGTAGTTGACCTGCGCGCCCGACGCCCAGGCGATGTCGTCGTTCGACGGGAAGAAGATCGCGTCCGGCCAGCCCTTGCCGGCCTGGTTGAACTGCGCGAACTGCTGCTGCAACGACTTCCCACCGACGGTGCCGTCGATCTGGTTGATCGTCGTCTTGATCTCCGGATGCGCTTGCTGGAACGCCTTCGCGGCCGGGACCCGCGGCGGATCCACCCACACCGTGATCGCACCACCGGAGTCGGTCTGCTGCACATCCGCCCCCGCGGGCCCGACCGACGACCCACACCCAGCCACCAGAGCAGCTGCACCCACCAGGGCCACAGCAGCCACACCCCGCACTCCCCCGGGACGACCACCGAGTGACTTCATCAACGAACTCCTCACTTCCAGTCCCGAGCGGACGGCAGCACCCCACCGGGTGCTCAAACGTTAGAGCAGAACGCTAAACCGCCCCACCCGAACTGGTCAATCGTTTGCGCACGGACTTTTGCGCACGCCCGAACGGATCGGTGAGCGCCGGGGTCAGGTGCTGTGGGGTGGGGCGGTGGATTCTCGGATGATCAGCTGCGGGGGTGGGTCAGTGACTACCTGGTCGGAGGTTTCGCCGGTTTCGATGCGGTGGATGACGCTGCGTACGGCGGTCCGGCCGACGGTGTAGAACTGCATCTTCACGGCGGTGAGGGGTGGCCAGGTGTTCTCGGCCGTCCAGGAGTCATGGACGGTGACCACGGACAGGTCCTCGGGGATTCGGATGCCCTGCCTGCGCGCCTCACCCAGCAGACCCACGGCGGCGTTGACGTTCGCCACCACGATGCCTGTCGGTCTCGGGTCGAGCGCCATCAACCGGCGCAGCGCCGTACGTCCGTTGTCGACGGTGTACCCGACCCTCGTCTCGTACGCGGCAGGCACCCGCACACCAGCGGTGGCGAGAGCCAACTTGTAGCCGGTGCGCCGCCGCTTGGCAGTGAACGACCGCGGCAAGCCGTTCGCGAACGCGATCCGCTGATGCCCGAGTTCGAGCAGGTGCTGCGTCGCGATCAGCGCGCCACGATGGTCGTCGAGCGTGACAGAGCCGACGTGCCCCGGACTGGCGGAGTTGACGAGCACGATCGGCGCCTTGGTGGACAGCAGATCGCGCAGCCCCGCGGGCGGTACGCCGTCGCCGACCTGCAGCGCCATACCGTCGACGCGCCCCTCGCCGATCAGGCGCGCGATGACTTCCCCACCCGGTCGTACGTCGTCCGAACGCCCGAGCAGCACCGTGTACCCGCGCTCCGCGGCCTCGTCCTCCGCACCGTGCATCAGCTCGGTGAAGAGCGCGTTGGTGATGTCCGGTACGACGAGCCCGACCACCTGCGTGCGCGCCGACTTCAGCGCCCGCCCGGCGAAGTTCGGGCGGTAGTTGAGTTCGCCGGCCGCGTCGAGGATCCGCTGCTTGGTGGCCGCACTCACCCGCGAGTCCGGCGCGTCACTGAGCACCCGCGACACCGCCGAGATCGACACACCGGCCCGAGCCGCGACATCACCCAGGGTCGCCATACCACCCACCCTACTAACGCCCACCCTTCAACGGATCCACCCCGTCCCGCAGATACCCCTGAGCACCGAGGCGCGGCGCGGCACGTCCGTTCCGCAGTACTTCGCCGTCGATCCGAATCGGACTACGTGTTGTCGTCAAGCGCAACGGCGTACCTCCCGCCGCAGCCGCCGGACGTACCACCTCCTGAGTCATCCCAATCGCCCGGAACTCCTCAGAAGCAATCACCTCGTCCAGCGTCCGCAACGGAGCACACTCGATCCCAGCCCTCCCCAACACCTCAACCCACTCCGCCGTCTTCCCCAACACCAACCGCTCCCCAACCCACTCCTCAACCACGTCCCGCTCCACCACCAACCCGCCCTCGACTGAGACGCTCTCCCCCACCACCCCAACCAGTTCCGCCACCCGCACCACCCCAACCGCCAGATAGCCGTCGGCCGTCCTGTACAGGCGCGCAGGAAGCACATCGTCCGCCGCATCCGTCGGACCGGCGCCGTTCGTGGGGGTGTTCAGGTGGGTGGTCAGGGGGATGGTCTGGAGGTCGAGCATGGCCTCCAGAAGGCTGGATTCGGTGTGGCCTCCTTGGCCTGTGCGGGCTTTGCGGAGCAGGAGGGCTGTGACGCCTTGGGCCAGGTGGCAGCTGAGGAGGTGGTCTGCCAGGGAGAGGCCCACGGTGGTGGGGCGGTTTCGGCCGGTGGTCCAGGTGAGGCCGGAGATGGATTGGGCCAGGAGGTCCTGGCCGGGGCGGTTGGACCAGGGACCTTCGGGGCCGTAGCCGGAGGCCGCGGCGTAGATGATGGACGGGTTGAGGGCGCGCGCCGATTCGTAGTCGAGGCCGAGGCGTTCCATCACTCCGGGGCGGAAGTTGTGGAGGAGTACGTCGGCACGCGCGACCAGGCTCTTCACCCGTTCGAGGTCCGCGGGGTCCTTGAGGTCCGCGACGACGGCTTCCTTGTTGCGGTTCATCGCGTGGAAGGAGACGGTGTCCTCGTCCGCCCAGCGGCCGGCGAAGGCGAGCGTACGGCCGATCTCGCCGGTCACTGGCCGCTCGATCTTGATCACCCGCGCACCGAGGTCCGCCAACCGCAACGCCGCAACCGGCCCCGCCAGGAACTGGCTGAAATCCAGCACCACCACCCCCGCCAGCGGCAGTTCCTCGGCCTCCATCTCGACCCCTCCCGGTGCTCAATCGTTTGCGCAACGATATGTCGCCGGGGTACGTCGGAGCAACTGAGACCTGCCCGACGGCCGGACGGCCAGCTATCTCTGGAAGTCCTGGAGCAGCGAACCACTCAGGCTGCCCGCCGTTGCCTCCAGCAATCGAAACCCACACGACGCGGCGATCGCGGCGGCCTGCGCAGCCGCGTCGGCCGCCGCGGTCGCGGCGCCGGTCGAACGCCGGGCCGCGGCCAGGATCAGCAGGGCCTCGGCCTCGAGGTACGGATAGGACGAGCGCGCGATCGCCAGGCACTCCTCGATCCAGTGGATCGCGGACGCCGCGTCACCGAGCGCGAGGTGCGCCTCGGCCACGGCGGACGCGGTCTGCGCCTGGGCCTTCCGATCACGGACGACAAGCGCCAACTGGTGCGCCCGCAACGCCGTACGCAAAGCCGTCGCGCCGTCCCCGCGCCCGCTCTGCAACCGCGCCAACTCGTCCAGCGTCGACAGCTCACCCCGCAGGTGCGAGCGCTGCCGGTACGCTTCCAGCAGTTCGTCGAACAGCTCGGCCGCGCGGTCCACGTCGCCTTGCTGCCGTACGGCGCTCGCGAGGTTGCCGCGGATGACCAGCTCCGAGTTCCGCCGCCCGATAGTGAGCCGCAGCGCCGACGCGAACAGCTCCTCGGCCTCCGCGGGCTCGCCCTGGTGGAGCCGGATCATCCCGAGCCCGTTGACCACGATCGCGCGGATGTGTCCCTGCTGGTCGTCCTCGGTGAGCTTCATCGCGCGGAGCATCCACAGCTCCGCGTCCCCGAGCCGGCCGCGCACGAACTGCAGCCACCCGAGCTGATGAGCCACATACGCGGCGGCCCGCGTCCACCCCACGCCGACCGCCAGTGCCTGCGCCGCCAGACAGTCGGACAGCGCATCCTCGTCGCGCCCGACCGCGCCGTATGCCTGCGCCCGGCTGAGCAACATCGCGACCCGCGCCCGGTCGTCACCGGCCGCGGTCGCGGCAGCCAGCCCCGTCTCCGCCGCCGGCAGCCACCCGTCCGCATCCAGCCGAATCAGGAAGTACGCCCGGAGCTGATCGACGATCCGCCACGACAGCGACGGCTCCCCGATCTCTCCCGCGCCCTGTACGACGGCCAGCAACGTCGGCAGCTCCTGGTCCAGCCACGCCAGCGCCTCGCCCTCGGAGCCGAAGGTCCCGTCGCCGCCACCGAGCCGCAGCACCTGCGGGTACGCCGCATCGATCGCGGCCGCCACCCGCTCCGCGTACCAGTGGTAGAGCCGATGCTGCGCGGACGAACGGTCAGGATCCTCGGCGAGCAGCTGCCGCGCGTACAGTCCGAGCAGGTCGTGGAAGCGGTAGCGGTCCTTCGACTGCTGGAGCAGCATGTTGGCCTCCAGCAGGGCTTCCAGCAGCCGGTCGGCCTCGGCCGTCGACAGCGAGAGCAGCACCGCCGTGCTCTCGGCACTGAAGTCGTCGCCGGGATGCAGGCTGCACAACCGGAACGCGCGCTGCGCGTCCCCAGCCAGGTCGGCGTAGCTGAGCCGGAAGCTGCTCAGCACGCTCGACTCCCCCACACTGAGCTCGGTCAACCGGTGTCCGTCGCCCAACCGACCGGCCAGATCCGCCACCGTCCACTCGCGCCGCGTCGCAAGCCGCGCGCCCGCGATGCGAAGCGCCAGCGGCAACCGCGCGCACGCCTCCACCAGCGCGTCCACACCGTTGCCCCCGGCATCCACCCGGCGCGCCGTCGACACGACCAGCCGGACCGCGTCGTCGTACGGAAGCGGCTCGAGATTCACGGCGCCGACCGCTTCCAGCTCAGGCATCCGCCGCCGGCTCGTCACGATCACGTCGCTGCGGCCGGCGCCGGGCAGCAGTGGCCGGACCTGCGCCGCGTCCCGCGCGTTGTCGAGCACCATCAGCATCCGCCGGTCGGCGAGCTCGCTCCGCAACAGCGCGGCCGCCTCGGCCTCGTCCGTCCCGATCCGCCGCCCGGGTACGCCGAGCGCGCGCAGGAACCGCCCGAGCACCTGGAGCGTCGACGGTGTCGCGGCCCCGCTCCCGCGCAGGTCGGCGTACAACTGCCCGTCCGGATACCGCTCGCGCAACTGGTGCGCGGCCGTCAAAGCCAACGCGGTCTTGCCGACCCCGGCGATGCCGCTGATCAGTACGACGCGTGACGAGAGCGCACCCGATCCGCCGAGCGCGTGGCCGATCGTCGCGAGTTCGTTGGCGCGACCGACGAAATCCGGCGGCGCGGTGGGCGCCTGCTGCACGACCGAACGAGTCGGCGATCCGCTCTGCTGCCGCAGCACCTCCAGATGAACCGCCCGCAGCCGCGCCCCCGGGTCGATCCCGAGGTTCTCCGCGAGCGCCGACCGGATCTGGTCGTACGCCGCCAACGCCTCGGCCTGCCGTCCGGACGCGGCCAGAGTCAGGATCAGCTCGGCGTGCAACGGCTCGTCGAGCTCGTACCGCAGCGCCAGACCCCGCAGCACCTCGAGCGCCTGCTCCGGCTCGCCGGCGTCCCGCGCGAGCGTGGCGAAGGTCCGTACAGCGGCGACGTACTCGTTGGAGATCGCGGCGTACAGCGGACTCGTCGCGAACGCCGACACATCGATAGGGCCTCGCCACAGCCGCACAGCCTCGGCCAGCATCGCCAACGCGGCCCGAGGCTCGACTGCCGCTGCTTGCTCAGTCAGTTCGCGGAACCGGAGCAGATCGACGTTGTCCGATGACAGCCGGTAGCCGCCGCTCCCACCGACGATGGCGGTCCCGGGCTCGAGCAGCCGCCGCAACCGGGCGATCCGGGTCTGCAGCAGCTTGACCGCGTTCGCGGGTACGGCGCCCGGCCAGAGCAGCTCGATCAGCTCGTCCTGACCGACCGCCGTACCGGGGTCGAGTGCGAGCCGCGCGAGCAGCGTCCGCTGCGGCTCGGAGTTGAGCGGCACCGGCAGCTCCCCGTGCCGCACCTCGAGCGGCCCCAGGACCCCGATGTACAGCGGCCCGCCGTCAACGCTTTCAACCGCCGGCGGCCCTTTCGCGGCTTCGTGCAGTCGCCCCGCGTCGTCCGCGCTCAGCGCGAGCGCCGTCGTCAGCGCCTCGATCGAGCTGTACTTCGGGGCGCGCGTCCGGCCCTGCTCCAGGTCGCGGATCGCCGCCGCGCTCAGGCCCGCCCGCACCGCGAGCTCGCGCTGGGTGACGCCCGCGTCCTGACGAAGCCGCCGCAACAGGACCCCGAACTGCGCAGGCGCGACAGCGGTCAAGTCCTGCTCGGGGGGCACCTGCAGCATCCTACGAAGTCGCCGGACCACTCCACTCGTTGCCGTGGGAAACGGATTTGTCGGCGCGGCCCGGTAATCTCCTCGCCGTGGACGTTGGGGAGCGGATTCAGGAACTGGCCGACCGGATCGTGGTCCTGCGGGACGCCTACTACCGCGGGTCGCCGGTGGTGGCCGACGCGGAGTACGACGCGGTCGAGGACGAGCTGCGCGCGCTGATCGAGGCCAACCCGGAGCTCGCGCCGGATCCGAATCCGCTGGAGCAGGTCGGCGCGCCCGCGGTGCTGCATGCCCCGGTCCGGCACTCGCGGCCCATGCTGTCGCTGGAGAAGGCCACCCGGCCCGAGCAGGTCGAGGCGTTCTTCGGCCGCTTCCCCGGCCAGCCGGTCGTCGTGATGCCCAAGCTCGACGGTCTGTCCCTGGCCGTCGTCTACGAGAAGGGCCGGCTCGCCCGCGCGGTCACCCGCGGCGACGGGACCACGGGCGATGACGTCACCCCACTGGTCCGCGCGCTCACGGACGGCGTCCCGGACCGTCTCGACGTACCGGATCGCATCGAGGTCCGCGGTGAGGCGGTGATGCTGCGGTCCACCTTCGCCGCCTACAACGCCGCGCATCCCGACAAGCCGCTGATCAACCCGCGGAACGCGGCAGCCGGCACGCTGCGGGCCAAGGACCCGGCGACGGTCGCCGAGCGCCGCCTGCAGTTCCTCGCGTTCGACCTGCTCACCGACCGCGAGAGCACCGACACCGACCTGGAGCGCGCGCTGCAGGCGATGGGGTTCACGGTCGCCGACATGCGGCACTGCGACGACGCCGCGGCCGCGCAGGCGGTGATCGCCGACATCGAGCGCCGGCGCAACGAGCTCGACTACGACCTCGACGGCGCCGTCCTGCGGCTGGCCGATCGCGGCGCGTTCGCGGCCGCGGGCACCCGGTCGAGCTCGCCGCGCGGCGCGCTGGCGTACAAGTTCGCGGCCGAGGAGAAGACGACCGTACTGGCCGACGTCGTGTGGGACGTCGGCAAGACCGGCAAGATCGCCCCGGTCGCCTGGCTCGAGCCGGTCTTCGTCGGCGGTACGACGGTGACGCGCGCGACGCTGGCGAACCAGGAGGTGATCCGCGCCCGCGACATCAAGATCGGCGACACCGTCCTGGTCCGCAGGGCCGGTGACGTGATCCCGTTCGTGGCCGGGGTGCTCGACGCGTCCAAGCGCACCGGTGCGGAGCGGGACATCGTGCCGCCGTCGGTCTGTCCGTCCTGCGAGCAGCCGCTGACCGAGCAGGGCAACAGCCGCGAACTGTTCTGCACCAACGTGTCCTGTCCCGCGCAGACGGTGCGCCGGCTGATCCACTGGGCGTCGCGCGCGGCCGCCGACATCGACGCGATCGGCGGGGTCTGGATTGAGCGGCTCGCCGAGGCGGGGATCCTGGAGAACCCGTCGGACTTCTACGGCTTGACCGCCGAGCGGCTGCTGGAGTTCGACCGGATCGGCGAGATCTCGGCGGCCCGGATGATCGAGTCGATCGACACCAGCCGCCAGGTCGGCCTGCGCCGCGCGCTGATCGGGCTCGCGATCCCGATGGCCTCCGAAGGCACCGCGGCCCGGCTGTGCCGCGCCGGTTTCGGCTCGCTCGAGGAGGTCGCCGACGCGGGTGTCGACGGGCTGGTCGCCGTGGACGACATCGGCCCGAAGGTCGCCGCCTCGCTCATCGAGCACCTCGAGCGACTCCGTCCCGAGCTGGAGCGACTCCGTGCGGCCGGCGTGTCACTCGACGTACGCGAGGAGGACCTGCCGCCGGTCGTCGCGGCCGGCGCACCGCTGGCCGGCAAGACGGTCGTCGTCACCGGGTCGATCAGCGATCCTCGCTCGGGTGAGAAGGTTGCGCGGCCCGCGTTCCAGCGGCTGTGCGAGCGGGCCGGGGCGACGATCGCGTCGTCGGTCTCGGCGAGCACCGACTTCCTGATCACCGGGGCCGACGTCGGCGCCTCCAAGCTGACCAAGGCGGAGAAGCTCGGCGTCACCGTGGTCGACCAGTCCGACATCTGGCAACAACTCCAGGCGGCCGACCTCCTCCCCCGCTGAGCCCGGGCGTAGTCTCGGACGGGTCCTTGTGTTCCGCGAGGGGGGAGCCATCGTGAGCCAGTCCGAGACGCAGCCCGAGTACCCCGACCAGATCGACGCCGCGGTCCTGAAGATCGCCGGTGTGGTGGTGCTGGGCGCGATCATGTCGATCCTCGACATCACTGTCGTGAACGTCGCGCTGCCTACGTTCCAGGACGAGTTCGGGACGCCGGACAGCCCGATCGCGTACTCACACGTCGCCTGGACCGTCACGGCGTACACGCTCGCGCTGGCGACCGTGATCCCGCTGACCGGCTGGGCGGCCGACCGGTTCGGCACCAAGCGGCTCTACATGGCCGCGATCTTCCTGTTCACCGCGGGCTCCGCGCTGTGCGCGACCGCGACGAGCATCGACATGCTGATCGGGTTCCGGGTCCTGCAGGGCCTCGGCGGCGGGATGCTGATGCCGCTCGGCATGACGATCATGACCCGCGCCGCCGGTCCGCACCGGATGGGCCGGCTGATGGCGATCCTCGGCGTCCCGATGCTGCTCGGGCCGATCCTGGGCCCGATCCTCGGCGGCTGGCTGATCGAGGTGGCGAGCTGGCACTGGATCTTCCTGATCAACGTGCCGCTGGGCGTGATCGCGCTGGTGTACGCCTGGTTCGCGCTGGCGAAGGACCACCCGGAGCGGGCCGAATCGTTCGACTTCCTGGGCGTGGCATTGATGTCGCCGGGGCTGGCGCTGTTCCTGTTCGGCGTCTCGTCGCTGCCCGCCGAGAACGGCGACTTCGGCGCACCGCGGGTCTGGGCCTCGATGCTGGCCGGGGTGCTGCTGATGGGGGCCTTCGTGTGGCACTCGTTCCGGCCGGAGCATCCGCTGCTGGACCTGCGGCTGTTCCGCAACCGCAACCTCACCGTCTCGATCATCACGATGTTCCTGTTCGCTGCCGCGTTCTTCGGCGGGCTGCTGCTGGTGCCGACGTACTTCCAGCAGATCCGCGGCGAGTCCACGCTGAACGCGGGCCTGCTGGTCGCGCCGCAGGGGCTTGGCGCAATGGTGACGATGCCGATCGCCGGCCGGCTGGTCGACCGGGTGCCGGTCGGGCGGATCGTGCCGGTCGGGATCGCGCTGATCGTCGTGGGCATGTTCGGGCTGACGCAGGTCACCGCGACCACGTCGTACGGCGCGCTGATCGCGATGCTGGTGGTGATGGGGTTCGGGATGGGCGCGACGATGATGCCGCTGTTCACGTCGGCGCTGCGGACCTTGTCCGGCCCGCAGGTCGCGCGCGGCTCGACGCTGCTGAACATCACCCAGCAGATCGCGTCCTCGTGCGGCGTCGCGACGATGTCGGTCATCCTGACGAACCAGCTCAACGACTCGCCGGTGATCCCCGGTACGCAGAACATCCCCGGCCTCGGCAGCGGGCTCCGCGAGACCCAGGCGGCGATCCTGTCGAACACCCGCCCGGAGAACCTCGCCCAGTTGAACCTCGACCCGGCGGCGATCGCTCGCGGTCTGGTCGACGCGGCGTCGGCGTTCTCGCAGACGTACTGGGTCGCGTGGGTGCTGGTCCTGCTCACCCTGGTGCCGGCCCTGATGCTGCCCCGCAGACGCGAGGAGTCACGGCTCACCGGCGAGAGCGCACGGCCGACCGTTCTCGACTAGTTATGTCCGAACGACTGCGGAGGGCAATCGACGGGCACAGGTCGGATATGGCTCGTACGACGGACGCGCAACGGACGACTCGCACGAATCGGGCACCTCAGCTCAGATACGTCAGGACATTCGATTGTGCTGCGGGGCGTCTGTGGAACCTGATCACCAAGCCCGAACTCCTGAGCACCTGGCTCGGACCGGTAGCACTGAGTGACACCGAACACGGCGGGTTCACGGTCGTGACCGGTCCCCAGACCCAGGAGACGGGGATCGTGGCGACCTGCGAACCCCCGCACTACTTCCAGGCCAGCTTCGACAACCCCGGCCACCAGCCGAGCACGGTCCTGGTGGACGTGGTCCCGGCGGTGCGAGGTACACACTTCATCCTGACCCACGGCGGCATCCGGAACGGCCAGATCCACCACTTCGACCTCTTCTGGACCGCCGGCCTCGAACGCCTCCGCCAACAAGCCGCCCTGCGGTGACCTAGGGCGTCACCATGATCTGAGCGGCGTTCGCCTTCAAGGACGCGTTCGCCCAGCGGAGCTGACGCAGCGTCTGCGGGTGGCACGCCTTGGTCAACGCCAGCAACTCGGAATCCTTCAACGCCTGGGCGGTCTGAGCCAGCACCTCCCAGTCGAGCGAGACACCGGCAGCCTTGCGATGGATCTCGCGGAGGTCCTTGAGCAGCAGCAGCGCCGGGTCGTGGTACCCGCCGATCAGCTCGGCCCCCTTCTGCCGGACCGCTGCCAGCAGACCGGGTTCGTCGTGCGGCTCGGCGTCCAGGTTGACGTCGTAGTTCTTGCCGTGCCGCGCGAGCTCCCGGACGTGCTCCTGCGACCACCTGGCCAGGTCCCGGCCGACGTAGAAGATGTCGTGGTCGGCCTTGTGCCGGCTGGACGCCTGCAGCAGCTCCGCGGCCAGATCGTTCTCGGACCGGTGCAACTCCCGGATCGCCAGGCCCACCTTGTTGGTCATCACCGACTCCCCTCCAGGTGTTCGACCACCGCCGCATCGACACCACCGACGGTCCGCCGGACACCGCCGCCGACCGGTTTCGACGCCGTCGTGGTGGGTGCCGTCGACGGCGCGTCGCCGACCGCGACCCGGACCACCTTCGCGGCCGCGCACTTGAACAGCGGTTGCTTCGAGCACGGATCCCAGTCCGTCACGGTCAACTCGTTCGCCGCCCGGCCGGGACGTCCGTTCGGCGCGTCCCAGTACCCGTAGTGGAACGGCAGGAACAACGTCGCCGGCCGGATCCCACTGATTCGAAGCCGCGCCTCCACAGTCCCCCGCGGCGTACTGACCCGCAGCAGGTCGCCCTCGTCCCAGCCGTGCAGATCCGCGTCGTACGCCGACATCTCCACCCACACGTCCGGCGCCGCGTTGCGCAACTGGCGTACGCGCCCTGTCTTCGTCCGCGTGTGGAAGTGGTACAGCGTCCGCCCGGTCGTCAGCAGGTACGGGTACTCCGGCGTCGGCGGCTCGTGCGGCGGCAGGTACTCCGCCGCCTTCAGCACCGCCCTCCCGGCCGGATTCATCGCCTGGTACTCGACCGCGTCCAGCGGCGCTCCCGTCACCAGGTCCTTGCCGTAGCTCTCGCAGTACGACGGCTCGCTCCAGAACGCACCGTCCGCGTAGATCCGCTCGGTGCCGTCCGGATGCTCCTCGTTGCAGGGCCACTGGATCCCGCTCCCGCCGCGGAGCTTGGCGTAGCTCAGACCGCTGTAGTCGCACGGCCTTCCGGCGCTGCACTCCTTCCACGCCTCGAACGCGCCTTCCGCGTCCGTCCACTTCACCAGCGGCTGCCCGTCCTTGTCCTTCAGGCCGAGCCGCTGCGCGTAGTCGAGGAAGATGTCCAGGTCCGCGCGCGCCGATCCCGGCGGTTCGACCGCCTTCTCGGACAGGTGCACCGTCCGGTCGGCGTTGGTGAACGTCCCGGTCTTCTCGCCCCACGTGGCGGCCGGCAGCACCACGTCGGCCAGCTGCGCGGTCTCGGACAGGAAGATGTCCTGAACCACCAGGAACAGGCGCTCCTGGCTCAGGATCTCCCGGATCCTGCGCAGTTCGGGCAGCGACACCGCCGGGTTCGTCCCGCTGACGTAGAGGAACCGGATCGACCCGTCCTCGACGTACCGCAGCATCTGCATCAGGTGCGTCGGCTCGGAGTAGTGCGGGATCTGCATCGGGTCGATGTTCCAGACCCGCGCCAGGTCGGCCACCTGCTCGTCGTTCTCCCAGTTCCGGAAGCCCGGCAGGTCGCCGTCAGCGCCGCACTCGCGAGTGTTCTCGGCGGTCGGCTGCCCGTTCATCTGCAGGATCCCGCAGCCGGGCCGGCCGAGCATGCCGCGGAGCAGGTTGACGTTGTTGACCTGTACGGCGGCCGCCGTCGCCTGGTGGGACTGGTAGAAGCCTTGCAGCACCGTCGACAGCAGGCGTTCCGCCGCACCGAGCAGCCGTGCCGCGTCCCGGATGTCGCCGGGTTCCACGTCGCAGATCGCCGCCGCCCACTCCGGATCGCAGTCGGCGACCTGCTTCTCGAGTTCGTCGTACCCGATCGTGTGCCGGTCGACGTACGCGCGGTCGACCCACTCGTTGGCGACGAGCTCGTGCAGGACCGCGTTCATCAGCGCGACGTTCGTGCCGGGCTTGGGTGCGAGGTGGATGGTCGCGGCCTCGGCGACCGGCGTGCGGCGGGGATCGACGCACAGCAGCCGGGGTGGGTTCGGGCCGGCGAGGCGGTCGAGGATGCGGGTCCACAGGACCGTCTGCGTCTCGGCCATGTTGTGCCCGTAGAGTGCGATGACGTCCGCGTGGTCGATGTCGGTGTAGGAGCCCGGCTGCCCGTCGCACGCGAACGACTCCTTCAACGCGGCGGCCGCGGTCGCCGTACAGAGCCTGGTATTGCCGTCCATGTGGTTGGTGCCGATGCCGCCGTGACCGATCAGGGCGAGCGTGTAGTACTCCTCCAGGAACAGCTGGCCGGTCGTGTAGAAGCCGACCGAACTGGGTCCGCGCTCGGCGAGCAGCTCCTTCGTCCGGCCGGCGACCGCCGACATCGCGGTGTCCCAGTCGGTCCCGACGAGTTGGCCGTCCCGCCGGATCAGCGGCGTCGTGAGCCGGTCGGCCGCGTTGTTCGCCTGGTAACCGAACAGATCCTTCGGCCCGAGCCTGCCGTGGTTGACCCGGTCGGCGGCCCGGCCGCGGACGCCCACGATCCGGTCGCCCTTGACCGCGATGTCGAGTCCGTCACCGTTCGAGTGCAGGATCGTCGCCGACTGCACCCACCGGTCGACGTCGGCCGGAGTGACCCCGTCGTCCAGCCGCAGGTCCACCCGTACCGGCCACTGCTCACCAGCGCCGTACGGCGTCCGTGTTCCCCAGGGTTCCGCGATCCGGTCGATCTTCCCCATCGGTCAGGACGGCTTCTCCGCGAGGAGTTTGAGGCGGCGCAGGGTTTCGGCGTTGCGCGGGTGGAGGACGAGGTCGGCGGCGGCCTTGGGGAGGAGTGAGATGGGGCCGCTGGTTGCCTGTTCGGTCATCACGATGCGGCTGCCTTCGGCCGTTTCGGAGACGCGGAACTCCACCTCGCCGTGGCCTGCCGGCCAGACGCGGACGCGGAGCAGCAGGCGGTGTGGCGGGTCGTACTCCAGGCAGGTCGTGGTGTCGTCGATGAGCAGCGGCCAGGCGCCGACCGAGTGGTGGATGGTGCCGCCGGGCTGGGGCCACGGCGGGTCGACGTCCCGGATCCGGGACGCGCCGACCACCCAGGCGGCGTACGACCACCCGTCGGTCAGGACGGCGAAGACGTCCGCCGGTTTGGCCTCGATCACACACTCGTTCTCGCTCACGCGACCCCAGTACCCCGCAGCGCCGGTTCACACGCACGGCGTGGAGGCTCAGCTGGGCGCCGGGATCGGGTTGTCCGCGAGCGCCCTGGCAGCGGCGGCCAGGTTCGAGGCCATCGCGCGGCCGGTCTTGGCCGACCAGTCGTGGCCCTCGGCGGTTTCGGTGTAGCTCGGCCCGGGCCCGGGTCCCCGGTTCCAGTACGTCCACGACTGGCCCGGGATCGTGTACCCGATGTCGCCGAGCGCGCCGCTGATCTCGGAGATCACGTGGTGCGCGCCGTCCTCGTTGCCGGTGACAACGACCCCGGCGACCCGGTTGTACGCGACCGGCCGGCCGGCGTCGTCGGTCTCGCTCAGCATCGCGTCCATCCGTTCGAGCATCCGCTGGGCCACGGACGACGGCCGCCCGAGCCAGGTCGGGGTGGCGACCACGAGGATCTTGCTGCGCAGCAGCTGGTCGTGCACCGCCGGCCAGTCGTCACCGGCGCCTTCGTCGCTGCTGACACCGGGCTTCAGCGTCAGGTCCACCAGCCGTACCCGTTCGACCTCCACCTTCTCCCGCTGCAGGCCGTCCACGACAACCTCGGCCAGCTGATCGGTGTTCGATCGCGCCGGCGACGGCTTCAACGTGCAGTTCACTACCAGTGCCCGCATTCAGCGCCTCCTCGGTTGAGGCATTCCCGGTGCCCTGCCCGGCGGACCGCATGCGCGTGTCGGTCGGCATCCGGCCGGGTACCGAGGAGCTGACATCCGACGAAAGGCTGAGACATGGGCTCGGACACGCTGGGCTACGAGCGGAACGGCGAGTCGTCCGGCGAGCGCCTCGATCGGCACTGGAACGAGCTCCTGCAGGAGCTCCGGCTGATGCAGACCGGGACGCAGATCCTGTTCGCGTTCCTGCTCGGGATCGCGTTCCAGGCGCCGTTCCACAGCGCGGACGACTTCACCCACGGCGTGTACACCGGCACGCTGATCGCCGCGGCGCTGGCGGTCGCCCTGTTCCTCGCTCCGGTCGCGCTGCACCGGCTCCTGTACCAGCAGGGGATGCGGGACCAGTTGGTCAACATCGCTCACCGGTTGACGAGCGCCGGGATGGCGTTCCTGATCGCCTCGATGTGCGGTGGCGTGCTGATCGCGCTGGACGTCGTACTCCCCCGTGGCGCCGCGCTGGTGGTGGTGGGCGCAGTACTGGTCTGGTTCGTGGTCTTCTGGGCACTGATCCCGGCCTACGTGCGGCACAAAGGCTGACCGCGCGGGGATTTACCTGCCGAACCGCGGGTACCCGGGGGGCGTCCCGGTCGCGGTACAACAAGGCGCCGCACTCGGCCGGGACGGGCACAGGCAGGACAACCCGCAATGACCACGAGTAGTCCAGTCCAGGTTCCGTCGTCCCACGCCGAACAGTCCGCACGGACCGAAAGCCTCCTCCGCGCCGCGCACGCGAGCCGCGGGAGACGCCGCGACGAGCTCATCGACGAGGCGATCGTCGCCGGCGTCCCGCTCGCCCAGACCATCTCGCGCCGGTACCGCGGCCGCGGCGTCGACGACGAGGACCTCGAGCAGATCGCCGTCGAGCACCTGATCCGGGCCATCCGCAACTACCGGCCGACGCCGGGGTCCGATTTCCGGTCGTACGCCGTACCGACGATCCGCGGCGGGATCCGGCACCACTTCCGCGACCACGCCTGGGCGATCAAGCTGCCGCGGCGGCTGCAGGAGATCCAGTCCCGGGTGAACGCGGTCCAGACCACGCTGGCGCTCGAGCTCGGGCACTGGCCGAGTTCGGACGAGCTCGCCGACGCGATCGGCGTCGACGTCACCGACGTGATCGAGGCGGAGCAGGCGCGGGGGTGCTTCCAGCCGACTTCGCTGGACGCCGACCGGCCCTCCGACGCCGGCGCCCGAAGCCCGCTGCGGGAGGTCGCCGAACCGGGCGACACCTACGAGCTCGTCGACCAGGTGCACTCGCTGCTGCCGGTCGTCGACGGTCTGCCGGAGCGTGACCAACTCATCCTGCGCAGGCGCTTCGTCGACCACCGCACGCAGGCGGAGATCGGCGCCGAGATCGGCGTCAGCCAGATGCAGGTGTCGCGGCGGCTGCGTACGATCATCGGACACCTGCAGCTCGCGCTGTCGGCCTGAGACGCTAGGTTTCGTCACGCAGAGCAGTGCATGATGGGCTGGTGACAGACACCGGTCGACGAATCAGCGACGCCGAGGGCGAGCCCGTCGAGCCCTCGGCGTTGACGGGTCCTGCCCAGGAAGCCGACGAGTTCTCGCGGCTGGCGGTCGAGATGCACGAGGCCGAAGGCGTGGAGGAAACCGTCCAGGCGGTCGTCGACTTCGCGCTCCAGGCGCTCAACTGCGAGTACGCCGGTGTCGCGCTGCACGCCGCGGGCGGGCGTCCCGAGGTCCCCGCCGTGACCGATCCGACCGTGGCCGAGATCTACCATTTCCAGATGGCCGCCGGCGACGGGCCGCTGGTGCAGTGCCTGCGGGAGCGGACGACAGTCCTGGTCCCGGACACCTTCGAGGAGAAGCGCTGGCCGGAATGGGCCGAGAAGGTTCGCGGGCTCGGTGTACGCAGCGTGCTCGACGTGCCGCTGTGGACCGGGTCGGGCACGGTCGGCGTCCTCGGGCTGTACGGCAAGAGCATCGACGTCTTCGGGCCGGACGAGGAGGCGATCGCGTACATCCTGGCGCGGCACGCCGCGGTGGCGGTCGCGACCGCGCGCCGCGAGGAGAACCTGCGCGTCGCGGTCGACGCGCGGAAGCTGGTCGGGCAGGCGATGGGCATCCTGATGGAGCGCTACAACCTGAACGGCGACCAAGCGTTCCAGGTGCTCCGGCGCTATTCGCAGGACACCAACACGAAGCTCCGTGAGGTCGCCCAGGAGCTCATCGACAGCCGCCGCCTGCCGCGGGTCTGATCGTTTCGCCGGCAGCGCGCCGGGAACCGGTGTGTCATCAGCAACGTCAGGAGGCTGCCATGACCACGGTTCCGTCGCCTCAGGGTCCGGTGCCGCCGCTGAACGACCCGGCGGATCCCGACCACATCTTCCCCGGCCGCACCGACCCGGAGCAGGACCCCGACCTCGATCCGTACCCGGAGCCCGAACCCGAGCCGGACGCGGATCCCGACGAGCAGCTGCCGCGCGACACGTAGTCACGTAGGACAACGGCGCAGCGGGGAGCCTGTCAGGGCCGACGGTCGGTGGGAGGCTCCTCGTGTTCCGCCTCACGGCGTTCGTCCGCCGGGGTGCTCCGCTGGCTGATGTCGATCCGGCGCGACCTGTTCAGCAGCAGGGTTCCGCCGCCGACGATCAGCACCACGATCGCGGCGCCCACCACGACCCAGACGGCGCCGTTCCAGTCGCTCGGGTCCGAGTCCCCCGCACCCGGCGGATTCGGCGCCGGCGAGTTCGTCGACCCCAGCGTCGGGGAGGGCGTCGGATCGGCCGCTACGCCGGCAGACACCGGTACGGCGACCAGCGCGAGGCCGAGCACCGCGACTGCGGCCAGCATTCGCCACGCTCTGTGCATCATGCCTTTCCGGTGCCCCCGACGCATGCCGCCAAACCGCCCGGGCACCGTGGTGGCATGCCGACGACAACACCGACTACAACAGCACGTCCCCAGGAGGTCGGCGACCTCCGACTGGCCACGGTCTGCGTGAACGCGACGGACCTCGATCGAGCGGCCGACTTCTGGTCGGCGGCGCTCGGTTACCGGCGCCCGGCGCGGATCGGCGACGGCGACCAGTTCGCCCGGCTGGACGATCCGGCCGGCGCCGGGCCCGCCGTACTGCTGCAGCGGGCGGACGGTATCCCCGCCACGCCGACGCCGGTTCATCTGGACCTCTACACCGCCGACCGCGACCGCCACATCGAGCGCCTTGTCGGGCTCGGAGCCACCCGCGCCGAGGACTGGCCGTACCCCGAGCGCCACGATTTCGTCGTACTGCGGGACACCGAGGGCAACGAGTTCTGCGTCATCGCGGTCGACGGCTGAGCCGCGGCTACTTGGACTCGGAGATCTCGCTGACCGTACGGCCCGCGCGGCCCGGGGCCGCCTGCACGACGTCCGCCTGGGCGAGCATGCCCACGAGGTCGTGGCCGTCGATCACCGGAAGCCGCCGTACCTGGTGCTCCTCCATCGTCCGCAGCGCCTCCTCGATCGAGTCGTCGGCGCCGATCGTCACCGGCTTGCCCTGGGCGAAGGCGCCGGCGGTGGTCTTGTTCGGGTCACCGCCGTCGGCGACGCACTTCACGACGATGTCGCGGTCGGTCAGCATGCCCTTCAGCCGGTTGTCCTCACCGCAGATCGGCAGCGCGCCGACGTCGAGGTCGCGCATCTTCCGGGCGGCGTCGGTGAGGCTCTCGTTCTCACCCACGCACTCGGCACCCGGCGTCATCAGATCGCGTGCGGTTGTCATGTCATCATCCTCCTAGCCGGATTGGCTGGACGCCCGCGCGGTGCCCAGTGCACGACCCAGGAAACTCGCACCGGATGGGTACCGGGCTGTCATGGACAGCCAAGAACGCGCCACCTTCGTCGGGGCGCTGACGACCGAGCACTACGTCCTGCAGTCCGCGGCCGGCACCGCGATCTCCGAGGCCGGCACCCGGGCGACCGCATTCGTGCTGACTGTGTCGAGTTCGATGGTCGCGGTCGGGTTCACCGTGCACGACGAACGCGTCTTCTGGCCGTTCATCTCGGCGGTGCTGCCGCTGCTGTTCGGCCTCGGCGTGGTCACCACGGTCCGGCTGGTCGAGACGGGCCTGCAGGGGCTCATGTACCAGCAGGCGATCGCCCGGATCCGCCGCTACTACCGCAACCTGGACAGCGATCACTCGGTGTACTTCGGCAAGTACAGCCGGCACAACGACCCGGCCGACACGACGGAGGCGCTGGCGATGCTGGCGGCCAAGCGGAGCCCGGAGGTGTTCTCGATCGCGTTCACCACGGCGCTGATCACGACCGCGATCGCAGGCATCGGTACGGCGCTGCTGATCGTCCGGCTCGGCGGCCGCGACGCGCTCCCGATCGCTTATCCGGCGGGCGCGGCCGCTTTCGTCGTCCTGATGGTCGTGTTCTTCCGCTACGAACGAGCCCGGTACCGCGACGTGGTCGACTGATCCACGGGTGGGCTCGGCAGGGCGTCCCAGCTCGTCAGCAGGTGTTCCGCGAAGAGGTCGTCGACCATCAGCGCGCACCGGGCGCCGAACAGTACGTCGCCGAGCGCGTCGGGATGCTGCCGCACGTAGCTCCCACACAGGTCGTGTGCCGCGATCTGCTCGTGGACCGCGTCCGCCTCGACGTGTTCGGTGAAGTAGCGGGCCGCCTCCTCCGAAGCGCCCAGCCGGATCGCCCCGGTCGCGTACTGCCGGTTGGGCAGCGTGGACGTCATCTCGAAGGCCGCCAGATGACCGAGCAGCGCCGGCGTCCAGCGGCTGTGGATCGCGAACAGCGACATCACGTTCGACAGCGCCAACGTCACCGCCGGTACGACGGGAACGTAGTGGCCGTAGGTGTCGTCGAGCGCGAGCCAGCGCATCGTCGTCCGGAACAGCTCGGAGTGCATCCGCTCCGGCCGCCCGCCGCCGTACTCGTCGGCCTCGATCTCGACCAGCGCGGCCTTGGCGGCGCCGTCGAGCCGCGGCAGCGCGAAGCTGTGCGGATCCGCCTCCTTGAGCTGGTACACGGACCTGTTCAGGACGAACTCGCGGAACTGGTCCTTCGTGGCGTGACGGCGCAGGTACGGCGCGAACCGCGGGCCGTCCGTGCTGCCGATCAGAGCCCGCAACTGCTCCGCGACGGGCCGTTCGCCCGGGACGACCCGGCAGTTCGCCTCCAGCCAGGCGACCCACGGCCGCTCCAGCGTAGTGCGGTACGCGATGACCCGCGGATCCCACTGCCGGTCGGGATCCACGTCCTCGAAGCCGCGGTAGTGCAGTTCGTAGGCGATCCACAGTGCCAGTTGCAGATCGGCGTCGGCGTACGGGCGATCGGAGCCACCGGCGTGGGCCGACGGGGTGGCTGATCCCCTGAGCAGGTTGACCATCCGGGCGCTGAGAGGCCCACGTTCGGGTGGTAGTCGCATGCGGTCCCGGTACCCGCCTGGATTCGCCGGCAAGTGGGTACTTCGACCGTATGACAGAGATCCGCGCGTACCCGGACGGCCCGTTGCTGGTCCGCGGCGAGTTCGTGCTCGTCGACGAGAACGGCGACGCGCTGCCGGCCTCCCGCCGTACCGTCGCGCTGTGTCGCTGCGGGCGCACCGGGATCCCGCCGCTGTGCGACGGCACCCACACCTTGCCGCTCAGGCGGCCGCCGGAGCACACCCCCGAATGATCACCACGTCCTCTTCGCGGACGTCGGCCGGAATCGTCCCGAGCGCCTGCTGCGCCAGCATCAACGGCCCCAGCGGACCCCGCACGCGGACGACGACCCGCACGTCGACCAGGCCCGCGCGGCGCAGCCTCGCGATGGTCTGATCGATCCCGATCAGCGACGAGTGCACCACGAGCAGCCGTCCTCCGGGCCGCAGATGGGCCGGCGCGCCGTCACAGAGCGCGTCGAGCACGATCCGCCCGTCGTGCCCTGCCTCCCAGGCCCGGCAGGCGCCGAAGCGCGGTACGTCGGGCCGCGGCGACGGCACGTAGGGCGGATTGCTGACGATCAGGTCGAACCGCTCACCGGCCACCGGCTCGTACGTCCGGCCCCGCCGAGTCCGTACGTGTACACCGGCCCGGAACGCGTTCAGCCGCACAGTGAGCAGCGCCCGCCGGGACACGTCGACAGCGGTCGTGTCCGCGCCGCACTCCGCCGCCGTCAGGGCCAGCACGCCGCTTCCGGTGCAGACGTCCAGCGCGCGGGATCCGGTACCGAGGCGCTCGTCCCGGATGGCGTCGGCCAGCATCCAGGAGTCCGAGATCGGCGCGAACACCCCGGGCAACGTCATCAGCTTCATGCCGTGAACACCTCCGTGAGCCAGGGAACGACCCGCCGCGGGCCGAGTGCCCGCAGCTGCGCGACCGGCGGGTGCTCCACCAGTGCCCGGACGTCGTCCAATCCTCCGGGCGCATAGGGCTCCGCGGCGTCGATGAGGTCGTGCAGGCAGTGCCGGGTCGGGCGCGGCGCGCCGGTCCGAAGATCGAGAAGTTCGCCGCCGACACCGTCCCGCAGCGCGGACCAGCGGTTCTCCGCGATCCGCCACGACGGCGCCGGACTTGTTCGCGCGCCGAGGTGGTACAGGTCCGTCAGCCGGCCGGCGAGCGCGGCGACGAAGCGGATCAGCGCTCCGGCCTGATCCGTTGTGGCCTGGACGTCGAGAACACGCAGTTCGAGCGTCCCGAACCGCAGATGCGGCCTGAGCTCCCACCACCACTCGGAGGCCTCACCCACGGCCCGCCCGCGAACAGCCCAGGACAAGTCGTTCGCGAACTCGTCCCAGGAGGCGAGGACCGGCGGCACACCCTGACGAGGCAGCTGGCCGGCGATCACCGGGCGTACCGAGCAGAGCCCGGTGTCACGTCCGCCGAGGAACGGCGAGGCACCGGCCAGCGCGGCCAGTTCGGGCAGGAGATCCCGCAACGCGTGGTACACGCCCAACGTGCAGTCCGCGTCGCCGAAGGCCAGGTGGATCTGCAACGACGAGACCAGCTGCCGCTCGATGACCTCGCGGTACCGATCCGCGAGCTCCGCCGCCCGAGCGGTGTGAGCCAGGGCGACGGGCCCGTCGACCAACGGGTGCACCGGCGCGGCGATCGGCTTGCCGGCGTCACCGCACGCGGCTGCCAGGAGCGCGCGGCACTCGCGCAGTTCCCGCACCGCGGCGTCCGGGTCCTTGTGAACCGAGGTCGCGATCTCCACCTGGCAGGCCGGCAGCTCCTGCTTGATCCGCGAGTCCCCCACCGTCGCCAGCACGTCGGCCGCCTCGACGGGCAGCCCGCTCGTGGGATCGACCAACAACAGCTCTTCCTCGATCCCGACGGTACCGGCGACGGTGCGGGCGAAAACCGCCCGGAGCTCGGCCCCGGGCGACTGGTCGTTGGCCACCCCCATCACCTACTCCCTGGCGCCCTGGTCGAGGATCTTGTTGACCGACCGCTCCAGCCGGGCCCGGGTGTCCTCGTCGCCGAGGTCGTCACCGACCTTGTCGACCGTGTCCGCGATCGTGTGCCCATGCTCGTACTGCTCAACGACGCGCGGATCGACGTACGACGCCCGCGCCACGGCCGGAGTGTTGCCGAGGTGGTCGGAGACCTCCTCGAGCATCTCCTTCACCGCCTCGTTCAGCGCTCGCTTCGTGGTCGGCGGATCCGCCTCCGCCAAGTCCAGCGCGGCGTGCACGGTCGCGGTCCAGGTCCGGAGGTCCTTGACGGTGAAGTCGTCTCCGACCAGCTCGTGGAACCGCTCGTTGATCATCCCCGCGTCGATGTCGTGGTACCCGTCCTCGTCGCGGTACACCAGCAGCCGGGCGCTGCCGTGCCGTCCGCGCTTCAGGGACCGGACCGCCGCGACCAGCTTGTCGTCGTCCAGTTCGATCGTCCGCCGCTGCCCGCCCTTCGCGACGAAGTCGAACACCAGCCGGCCGCGGCTGACCCGGACGTCGCGGCGCAGCAACGTCGCGGCGCCGCGGCTGCCGTTCTCCTCGGCGTACTGCGTGTTACCGGTCCGGAAGACGCCGTAGTCGAGCATCCGCAGCGCGACCGCGAGCACCTTGCGCCGGTCGAGGCCGCGCCGGTCCAGGTCCGCGTCGAGGGCCTCGCGGAACGCCGGCAACTTCCGCGCCAGCTGCCGCACGCGGTCGTGCTTGTCCGCGTCCTGCGCGGTCCTCCAGTCGTCGTGGTAGAGGTACTGACGGCGCCCGGCCTGGTCGGTGCCGACCGCCTGGATGTGCCCGTTCGGAAAAGGGCAGATCCACACGTCCTCCCACGCGGGCGGGATCGCCAGCGTCCGGATCCTCTCGACGGTGTCGGTGTCGTCGATCACCTTGCCGTCGGCGTCGTGGTACCCGAAGCCGCGGCCGCGCCGCCGGCGGCTGAAGCCTGGCTCGTCCGGGTGACTCCGCCGCAGTCGCATGGCGATCAGGCCACCGGGACGTCGGTGACGACGGCGTAGTGGTCGGACGGCGGCCGGCCGTGGTCCTCGTCGAACCCGACCAGCCGGGCGTCCCTCGGGACCAGGCCTTCGGTGGCCAGGATGTAGTCGATCCGCTGGTCCTCGAGCCATTCACCCTTGCCGAGATACGGGTTGCGCGAGCTGTAGGTGACGCCGTCGTACACCTGCGGTTGCCAGCAGTCCGTGAGGACGTCGAGCAACGGTTTGAGCTCCGGGCGGTCGGGGGGTGTGTTGAGGTCACCCGCCACCACGACGTCGTCACCGTTGGCCACCAGCTCGGACGCGAGCGTCGCCAGCGACGTCGCCTGGGCGAGGCGCTGCTGCTCGTGGTCCTCCTCCCAGTCCAGGCAGCTGGTGATGAAGTGCAGGCTGCCCGTCCCCAACCGGATCTCGGCACGCAGCGCGACCGTTCCGGTCGACAGTGTGTGCTGCTCGATCTCCCGTAGCGGGAACCGGCTCAGGATCCCCAGCCCGAGCCGGACGTCGGGGTCCGGGTCCCGCGGCATCCGCGACGGCGCGAACGCCGACGTCATGCCGAGTTCGAAACCGAGAAGTGCCGTCTGGGCCTGACCGTCACGGCGCCAGGTCTCCTGCAGGGCCACGAAATCGGGTCGTTGCCGTCGTACCGTTTCGATGATCGCGCGCTGGCGCCGCAACCAGCCGTCTCCGAACCGTCCCCAGACGTTCCACGTCATGAACCTCACCGCTGACTCACCTTCCTCGTTGCGCCCTGTACCGGTACCCGGGACGACCTGAGGACACGCTGGTCGGCAGCTACTTCTGTTGTTCCGCGGACTGTTGCAGGGAGGCGTAGATCAGCCGCAGGTAGTCGGATCCGGCGACCGCCGTGAGCATCGACGCGACGACCCGCGTGAACCGCGGCGCGAACAGGAAGCCGATGCTGAAGCCGGTCGCCACCCAGACCGCGAGGCAGAACGGGCAGCTCACCAGCTCACCGACCGCGTGCCGGAGCTGACCCTCCTCGCGCGGCTCCTCCATCACCTCGGCCGGGCCGCCGGTCTCGCGGTAGCGGGTGAACGGCATCCGCAGCGGACTGGTGACGGCGTCCTTCGCGATCAGCCGCGCCAGCTTGTGCGTAGCCGCGGTCATCAGCAGCAGGTCGTACGGCGAGATCCGCCGCTCCGCCGTACCACGCAGCGCGGCCACCACTCCCGCGACACCGGCCAGGCCGCCGAACAGCGTCATGGTCACCGCGTAACCGCCCAGCGGCCGGCGCTCCCCCCTGCCGGTACTCGTCGGCTTCCGAACGGACCGAGTCGAACAGCTTCGTCATCGTTCACCTCGTGTGGTCGTGGACGCGCAGCCAGCGGTACCCGTGGCCCGCCAGTCGCAGGGAGTCCTTGGTCGCCGGGTCGTACTCGCTGTCGGCGAGCAGGTCGGCACGGACGTCGTACGGCAGGCCGAAGCGCACCTCGTCGGCGGCCAGGTTCGCCAGCATCAGGATCGAGTCGTCCGCGCGGTGGTGCAGCACCCCGAACACGCTCGGGTGCTCGAACGCCACCGGCTCGCTGCGGCACGACGGCAGCTCTCCCAGCTGGCGACGGGTGCGGACCAGCTGCGACACCCGGCTGAGCAGCGAGTCCGAGCGCAGCTCCTGGTCGGCCACGTTGATCCGCGTGTACGCGAACGGCCCGGACTGGATCGGACCGGGCCCGACCACCCCGGGCGGAGCCTTGCTGAAGCCGCCGTTGAGTTCCGCCGACCACTGCATCGGCGTGCGTACCGACATCCGGTCCGGCAGCGACAGGTCCTCCCCCATCCCGATCTCCTCGCCGTACCGCACGACCGGTGCCCCCGGCAACGACTCGACGATCGCGTGCGCCAGGGCGGTCCGGCGGACGTCGCCGAGCATCGGGGCCAGGCGGCGCCGGATGCCGCGGCCGAACGCCCGCATCTCGGCGGCCGGCGCGAACTCGGTCATCACCTCGTCGCGCTCGGACTCCGAGAGTCGCTCGAGGTCCAGCTCGTCGTGGTTGCGCAGCCAGTTCACATAGGTGCAGCCGTCCGGCGGCTCCGGCTGCTCGCGCAGTGCCCGGATCAGCGGCTCGGCCTCGCGCCGCGCCAAGGCGAGGAACAGCAGGTTGTTCGTCCAGAAGTCCAGAACCGCGTGCAGGCGGTCGGCGTCCCCGAAGTACGCGTCGTACTGGTCCGGTGGCGCGTCGACCTCTCCCATCAGCGGCGCTCCGTTCGCGGCGGCCGCAAGCTCGGTGAGGAACCAGAAGCCGTCGTCGCGGTCGTCGGTCAGCGCGGCCTGCCGGACCATGTACGGGACCGCGTCCACGCGGAACCCATCCACGCCGTGATCCAGCCAGTGCCGGATGGTCCCGCAGATCTCCTCACGGACCGCGGGGTGGCCGACGTCCAGGTCCGGCTCGTGCCGGTAGAACGCGTGCCGGTAATACTTCCCGGCGTGGTCGTCGTACGCCCAGATCGAGTCCTCGGCGCCGGGGAACACCGGCTCGGCGACGGCCGGATCGTCCCGCGGCTCGGCGGCCCAGACGTAGTAGTCGCGGTACGGCGAGTCCGGGTCGTTGCGGGCCGCGCGGAACCAGGGGTGGTGGATCGAGGTGTGCTGGGCGACGAGTTCGACCATGACCGCGAGCTCGAGCTGGTGACAGCGCTCGACGAGCTGCTCGAAGTCCGCCAGCGTCCCGAAGCGCGCGGACACGTCGCGGTGATCGACCACGTCGTACCCGGCGTCGAGGTACGGCGACACGTAGAACGGCTGCAGCCACACCGTGTCCGCCCCGACCGCCCGGACGTGGTCGAGCTTGCGCGTCACGCCCTCGAAGTCACCGACCCCGTCGCCGTCGGCATCGAAGAACGTCGCCGGATCCAGCTGGTAGATCACGCGTCCGTCGAGTCGCATGATTCGCCGGTACCCGTGAATCGCTGCCGGACACGCCTCACGCGGACCGGACGACGCGGATCGTCCGCACCGACTGGTCGGCGGCGTCGGGCACCGCCATCGTCGCCTCGACGCCGGAGCGCAGGTACTCGACGACGCCCGCCGTGATCAGCTCGCCGGGCAGGATCGCCGGGATCCCGGGCGGGTACGGCGTCAGCTGCTCGGCCGCGATCCGGCCGGCCGCCTCGTCGGCGGGCACCGTCTCCTGCGCGGCGAAGAACGCCTCGCGCGGCGACATCACCGACTCCAGCTCGAGTTCCCGCGGCGCGGGCAGGACGACGGACCGCGGCGCCGGCAGCGACGTCCGGGTGAGGTCGGCGAGTGCCGTCAGCAACCGGTCCGCCGACTTCTCGTCGTCGGCAAAGGTGAACTGGGCAACGATCCGCCGGTGGTCGGCCAGGCCGACGTTCACCGCCCGCTCGGCGCGCAGCCAGTCCGACGCCTGATAGCCGGAGATCCCGGCCTCGAGGGTGTCGATCATGATCTGCAGCCGGTCGAGGTCGTGCGAGGCCTCCTTCGCCACCAGCTGGTCCTCCACCACGTTCAGCCCGGGCAGCGCGTCGATCGCGGCCCGCACCGAGCGCGCCAGCCGCAGCGCGCCGCCGAGCAGGTCCTTGCCGTGCAGCACCATCTGCCGCCGCCAGCCGTCCATCGCGGCGTAGAACAGGACGTTCGGGCTCGTGGTCGAGAGCAGGTCGGCGCTCTGCTTCAGCCGGACCGGGTCGACCAGGTCGCCCTGCAGGTGGAACACCGAGCCCTGCTCGAAACCGGCGCCCATCTTGTGGATCGACACCACGCAGACGTCGGCGCCGGCGTCCATCGCCCAGGTCGGCAGCTCGTCGTGGAACGGCAGGTGCGCGCCCCACGCCTCGTCCACGATCACCGGCTTCCCGCGCCGGTGGCACACCTCGGCGATGCCCTCGAGGTCGCTGCACGTCCCGTACGGCGACGGACTCGTGACCAGCGCCCCGACGGCGTCCGGGTGGGCTTCGAGCGCATCCTCGAAGGCCTCCGGCGACGGCGGGTGCGCGAGGTGCAGCTCGTCGTCCCAGCGCGGCCGCACCCACACCGGCTTGATCCCCGTGAGCGTGAGGCCCGCGATCACCGACTTGTGTGCGTCGCGCCCGATCAGCATCTCGTCGCCCGGCGCGGCGACCGCCATCATGGCGCTCTTCACCGACAGCGAACTGCCGCACGTCGAGAAGAAGGCCTGCTCGGCGGCGACGGCGTCGGCCATCAGGTCCTGCGCGCGTTCGAGAACCTTGCCGCGGCTCAGCCGGTCGTCCATGCCGCCGGTCGCGAGCAGATCGGACCGGAACACGTCGGTGCCCAGCGTCCGCCGGACGGCCTCGTCGGCGCCGCGGCCCTGCTTGTGGCCGGGCGGGCAGAAGTTGGCATAGTCGCGCTGGTGGTACTGCGCGAGGGCGTCCAGGACCGGTGCCTCGTCGTGGTTCATGGGCGCAGCAACACCTTCACCGCGCCGTCCGCCTTCTTCTGGAACGTCTCGTACGCCGCCGGGCCCTCCGACAACGGGAGGTGATGAGTGGCGAAGGTGTCGACGTGCAGCGGGTCCTCGTCGGTGAGCAACGGCAGGATCTGGTCGCTCCACCGCCGGACGTTGGCCTGGCCCATCCGCAACTGGATCTGCTTGTCGAAGATCCTCAGCATCGGCAGCGGGTCCGCCATCCCTCCGTAGACGCCGACCAGCGAGACCGTCCCGCCGCGCCGGACGACGTCGACGGCGAGCAGCAGTGCGGCCGTCCGATCGACGCCGGCCTTCCGCATGAACGCGCGCTGGATTGCGTCCGGCAACAATCCGGTCGCCTGCTGGGCGACGCGCGCCACCGGAGAGCCGTGCGCTTCCATGCCCACGGCATCGATCACCGCGTCCGGCCCGCGGCCGTCGGTGAGGTCGCGGAGCTGCTCGGCCACGTCGTCGGAGTACATCCGCGCCTCGGCGCCGTACTCCTGCACGCGCTCCAGCCGTTCGGGCACCAGGTCGACGCCGATCACCCGGTGTCCCCGGTGCACCGCGATCCGGCAGGCCATGTCGCCGATCGGTCCGAGCCCGAGGACGACGACGGTGCCGCCGGCCGGGATCGCCGCGTACTCGACCGCCTGCCAGGCCGTCGGGAGTACGTCGGACAAGTAGACGAACCGGTCGTCCGGCGGTCCGTCAGGGACCTTGATCGGGCCGTACTGCGCCTGCGGCACCCGCAGGTACTCGGCCTGGCCGCCCGGGACCTGCCCGTACAGCTTGGTGTAGCCGAACAGTGCCGCGCCCATGCCCTGGTCGCGGACCTGCGTCGTCTCGCACTGGGTCTGGAGGCCCTGCGTACACATGAAGCACGACCCGCAGGCGATCTGGAACGGTACGACGACCCGGTCCCCCGCCCGGAGGCCGTCGACCGCCGAACCGGTCTCCTCGACGACGCCGATCACCTCGTGACCAAGGACGTCGCCGACGTCGAGGAACGGGCCCATCACCTCGTACAGATGGAGGTCCGAACCGCAGATCCCGGTCGACGTCACCTTGACGATCGCGTCCGTCGGTTCCTGGATCCGCGGGTCCGGCACGTCGCCGTACCCGACCTGCCGTTTCCCCTGCCAGGTCAAGGCCTTCATCCGGTCTCCTTCACGAGCTCTTCTCGCGGTCCTCCAGTCCGACCGCCTGGCGGAGTTCCTTGGTGGCGTCGCGCAGGTCGGGTGAGTCCTCGGCCTGCTGCTCCATCAGGGCCGCCAGCGCCGCCGCGACGGCGTTCAGCTTGTCCTGTACGGAGGCGTCCGCCCGGGTCTGTGAGTTCTGCAGCAGCGCCACCATCAGGAACGTCACGATCGTGGTCGCGGTGTTGATGATGAGCTGCCAGGTGTCGAGCGAGCCGATGACGAAGTACGACGGCGCCCACACGACGACCAGCAACACGCAGAGCGCGAAGAACCACGCCCTGGACGCGAAGCCGGACGCCGCGGTGGCGAACCGGTCGAAGAAGCCCGGCCGGCCCGACACGTCGGACGGCATGTGCGCATGCTGTTCGGCGCGGGCCACCGTGTTCGTCACGTCGGGCCTCAGGTGAAGATGCTGACGCCGCCCGGACCGACCAGCAGCCCGATGACGATCAGCGCCGCGCCCCACAACAGCTGGCCGCGGAACAGTGACACGATCCCGGCGATGACCAGAATCGCCGCGATGATCCACAGAACGAACTCCATGGTCCTTTCCCCTTTGCTGAGCCGGGAAGTCACCCGGCGGGTCGAATCCCCGTGCGGCCTGACCGGTGCCCTCGCCGATTTCCGGTCAAACCCAGGTTTTCGGCCCGCACCGGGCGGACACCTGCCGGTCATGCCGACACTTCTGCCGTTCGCTTCCGCGCTGGACACCGGCCGGATCCTGAGTGACGTCCTGGTCCCGGTGCTCGCCCAGGGACCGATCCTGCGCAGGCCGCGGCTCGGCATCGCGGCCGAGCGGCTGCGCACCGACGACCGAGCGCTGCGGTGCGTACGCCGGCTGCGACGCAAGTACGGCGACGGGCCGGTGCTGTTCCGCGTCCCGGGCCGCACCTTGGGGCTCGTCCTGTCCGGCGACGACGTCCACCGGTTGCTGGCCGAGACGCCGGAGCCGTTCGCCGCCGCGTCCGGTGAGAAGGTCGGCGCGCTGACGCACTTCCAGCCGCACGCGGTCCTGGTCAGCAACCCGCCGCTGCGCGCCGGACGCCGGGAGCTCAACGAACAAGCGCTTGACACGCACAGCCCGGTCCATCACCACGGTCACCGGTTCGTCGAGCTCATCCGGGAGGAACTCGACAGCCTCTACGCGACGCTCGGTTGGGAGGACTTCCGCGCCGTGTGGTCGCGCATCGTCCGGCGGATCGTCCTCGGCGACTCGGCCCGCGACGACGTGGAGCTCACGGCGCAACTCGATCAGCTGCGCGCCGACGCCAACTGGGCGCAGTTCGGCCCGAGCCACGACGAAGTGCGCAGCGAGTTCCTCACGACGTTGGCGCAGTACGTCGACAAGGCCGAGCCCGGGACCCTCGTCGAGGCCCTCGACCGGAGCAACGAGGCGCTGGACCCGGCCGGGCAGGTGCCGCACTGGCTGTTCGCGTTCGACGCGGCGGGCATCGCGCTCTGGCGGCTGCTCGCGGTCCTCGGCTCTCGCCGCAACCTGCTCGCGCCGATCGTCGCCGAGGCCGAGCACCCGGACGCCTCTCCCCTGCTCGCCCATGCCGGCGCGGCGATGCAGGAGTCAGTTCGCCTCTGGCCGACCACTCTCGTCGTACTACGCCAGGCGCGTGAGGACACGGAGTGGCGTGGCCGGATCGCTCCGGCCGGCACCGAGTTCGTGATCATGAGTTCGGTGTTCCATCGCGACGACGAGGCACTCGACTTCGCGAACCGTTTCGAGCCGGAGGTCTGGCTCGACGGGCGCAGCGACGGGGCGTGGCCGATCATCCCGTTCAGCGAAGGCCCGGCCGGATGCCCGGGGCAGAACGTCGTACTGCTCACGACGAGCACCGCGGTCAGCCACATCGCCGCGAAGTACGAGCTCGACGTCGATCCCACCACCCGTGCCCGGCTCGCGGGTGAGATGCCGCGGACGTTCAATCACGCGACCGTGCGGATCGGCTTCTGGCCGCGCGTCCAGTAGGTCAGCCCTTGCCGGGCAGGAATTCCTGGACCTTGGACTTGAAGCCTTCCTTGATCATCGCGCCGCGATCGCTGTCGCCGCGCACGATCGACCCCAGGGCCTTCTCGATCTGGTCCCAGGTCGCGTGCGGCGGGATCGGCGGTACGGCGGGATCGGTCCGGAACTCGACCACACACGGACGGTCCGCCCGCAGGGCCTCCTCCCAGGCCGGCACGACCTCCTCGGGCTTCTCCGCCGTCACCCCGTGCAGGCCGAGCAGCTTCGCGTAACCGGCGTACGGGAACTCGGGCAGCTCCTGGGAGGGCAGGAACTGCGGGGACCCGCCCATCGCCCGCAGTTCCCACGTCACTTGGTTGAGGTCGTTGTTGTGCAGTACGGCGACCACGAGCCGCGGGTCCGCCCAGTCCTGCCAGTACTTCGCGATCGTGATCAGCTCGTTGAGCCCGTTCATCTGCATCGCGCCGTCCCCGACGAGCGCGAACCCCGGCCGGTCCGGCAGCCCGAACTTGGCGCCGATCACGTACGGCACGCCGGGCCCCATCGTCGCCAGCGTCCCGGACAGCGAGCCGCGCATGTCGCCGCGGAACCGGAGGTGCCGCGCGTACCAGTTCGCCGCCGAGCCGGAGTCGGCCGCCAGGATCGCGTCCGACGGCAGCCGTCCGGACAGCTCGTGGAACACCAGCTCCGGGTTGATCGGGTCCGCGGAGGTGTGCGCCCGCCGGTCCATGACTTCCCACCAGCGCGCGACCTTGTCCTCGACCCCCGACCGCCACGACCTGTCCTGCTTGCGCTGTACCAGCGGGATCAGCGCCCGCAGGGTCTTGGCCGCGTCGCCGACGAGGTTGACCTCGAACGGGTACCGCATGCCGATCATCGTCGGGTCGAGGTCGATCTGGATCGCCCGCGCGGCCCCGAACTCCGGCAGGAACTGCGTGTACGGGAAGTTCGATCCCACCATCAGCAAGGTGTCGCAGTCCATCATCAGCTCGTACGACGGCCGCGTGCCGAGCAGCCCGATCGAACCGGTGACCCAGGGCAGCTCGTCGGACAGCACGTCCTTGCCCAGCAGGGCTTTCGCGACGCCGGCGCCGGTGAGGTCCGCGAGCTCGGTCAGCTCGTCGACCGCGCCGCGCGCGCCCTGGCCGACCAGGATCGCGACCCGTTCGCCCGCGTTGAGGATCTCCGCCGCGCGGCTGAGCTGGTCCGCCGGGGGAACCGGCGCCGACCAGCTCAGGTCCGTGCTCGACGGCACCATCTTGAACGCGTGCGACGGCGGCGTGTACTCCAGCTCCTGCAGGTCCGACGGGATGATCAGCGCGGTCACGGTACGGCGGGCCGTCGCGATCCGGATCGCCCGGTCGAGGACGTTCGGCAGTTGTTCCGCGACCATCACCGTCTCGCAGTACTCGGAGGCGACGTCCTTGAACAGCGTGTGCAGGTCGACCTCCTGCTGGTAGCTGCCGCCCATCGCGCTGCGGGCGGTCTGCCCGACGATCGCCACCACCGGGACGTGGTCGAGCTTGGCGTCGTACAGCCCGTTCAGCAGGTGGATCGCGCCCGGGCCGCTGGTCGCCGTACAGACGCCGACGCGGCCGGTGAACTTCGCGTACCCGACGGCTTCGAAGGCGGACATCTCCTCGTGCCGGGCCTGCACGAACCGCGGCTCGTTGCCGGCCCGCTGCCAGGCCGAGAGCAGCCCGTTGATGCCGTCCCCGGCGTACCCGAAGACGTGGTCGACGCCCCAGTCCCGCAGGCGCTCGAGTACGTAGTCGCCGACTGTCGTGGTCATCTGGATCCTCCCGAATCGCGGCCGCTCGCGCGGTACCCCGGCCAGGCGGGCGCAAACGAGGTTTCGAGCCGCCCGCGGTGGTCACCGGGAAGTCGAGGCCGACGGAGGAGGAGAACGTGGCACGGGTGGTCGTTGTTACCGGGGCCAGCGCCGGGATCGGACGGGCCAGCGCGGTCGCGTTCGCACGCCGCGGCGACAAGGTCGCCCTGCTGGCCCGGGGCGAGTCCGGGCTGGAGGGCGCGGTCCGCGACGTCACCGACGCCGGCGGGACCCCGCTGGCGATCTCGGTCGACGTCGCGGACTACGGGCAGGTCGAGGCGGCCGCCGAACGGATCGAGCGGGAACTCGGTCCGATCGACGTCTGGGTGAACGTTGCCTTCACCTCCGTCTTCGCGCCGTTCATGGAGATCGAGCCGAGCGAGTTCAAGCGCACCACCGAGGTGACCTACCTGGGGTACGTCTACGGCACCCGCGCCGCGCTCGACCGGATGAAGCCGCGGCACCACGGGACGATCGTGCAGGTCGGTTCGGCGCTCGCGTATCGCGGGATTCCGCTGCAATCGGCGTACTGCGGGGCGAAGCACGCGATCCAGGGCTTCCACGACTCGCTGCGTTGCGAACTGATGCACGACAAGGCGAACGTGCACACGACGATGGTGCAACTGCCCGCGGTCAACACCCCGCAGTTCTCCTGGGTGCTGTCGCGGCTGCCCAAGCACCCGCAGCCGGTGCCACCGATCTTCCAGCCCGAGGTCGCGGCGGACGCGATCGTCTACGCGGCCGACCATCCGCGGCGCCGCGAGTACTGGATCGGCGCGCCGACGGTGGCGACGTTGATCGCGAACAAGTTCGTGCCCGGACTTCTCGACCGTTACCTCGCGCGGACCGGCTACAAGGCACAACAGGCCGACATGCCCAACGAACAGGCCGCCAACCTCTGGGGACCGGCCGACGACCGCAGCCGCGACTACGGCTCGCACGGTGCGTTCGACGACCGGTCGACCGGGCGCAGCTACCAGGTGTGGGCCGCCCGGCACCGCGGCCTGATCGGTGCGCTGGCCGCCGGCGCCGCCGCGGTCACGGTCGGTCTCGCCCGCGGCCGGCGGTGACAGGGCGTGAATGCACGGGGCGGCAACAGGCACCAGTAGTGAGCGACTGATCGGAGGCAGCACGTGAAGATCGGATACTTCCTCTCCAGCGAGGAGTACACGCCGGCGGAGCTGATCGAACAAGCCCGGATGGCCGAGGAGGCGGGCTTCGACGGGTTGTGGATCAGCGACCACTTCCACCCCTGGAACGACGAGCAGGGGCAGAGCGCCTTCGTCTGGTCGGTGATCGGCGCGATCTCCCAGGTCTGCGAACTGCCGGTGACGACCGCGGTCACGTGCCCGACGGTACGGACCCATCCGGTGATCATCGCGCAGGCGGCCGCGACCAGCGCCGTGCTGCTGAACGGACGGTTCCGGCTCGGCGTCGGTTCCGGTGAGGCGCTGAACGAGCACATCCTCGGGACGGTCTGGCCAACGGCCGACGTCCGGCTGGAGATGCTCGAGGAAGCCGTGGAGATCATGCGCCGGCTGTGGACCGAGGACGGGTTCGTCAACCACCACGGCAAGCACTACACCGTCGACACCGCGCGGATCTACACCCGCCCGAAGGAGCCGCTGCCGATCTACATGTCCGGATTCGGGCCGGAGGCAACGGATCTCGCAGCGCGGATCGCGGACGGGTACGTGACCACGTCGCCCGACAAGGAGCTGCTGCGCCGGTTCCGCGACCACGGCGGGCTCGACAAGCCCGCGCAGGCCGGGTTCAAGGTCAGCTACGCGCCGACCGAGGAGGAAGGCGTCGAGCAGGCGCACCGGATCTGGGGCAACTCCGGGCTCCCCGGCGAGCTGGCCCAGGTACTCCCCTCGCCGCGGCACTTCGAGCAGGCCAGCCAACTCGTCACCAAGGAGTCGACGGCGCAGTCGGTCGCCTGCGGGCCGAAGGCGGACGTCCACGTCGAGGCGTTCGCGCCGTACGTCGAGGCCGGTTTCGACGAGGTGTACGTCGCCAACATCGGCCCGCACAGCGTGGACATGATGAACCTCTACCGGACCGAGGTACTGCCCGAACTACGTCTCCGGAAGGAGCGTTCCCATGGGTGAGCACGAAGCCTGGACCACGGTCGACGTCGCCCCGAACATCCTGTTCGAGCGGCTGTCCGACCTCCACCACCTGCCCGAGTACGTGCCCTGGCTGACGTCCCTGCACCCGACCGCGGAGATCCCGGTCACCGCCCAGGGCCCCGAGGCACGGCGGCCGCACCAAGCCGTGCACCAGGACGTCGACGTCACAGTGGGCGGCGGGCATCGCGAGGGCTGGATCGACGTCCTCGACGAGGACCGCGTCCTGCGCTGGGGCATGGACGGACCACACCGGTACGGCGGCGAACTCGTCGTGGACTTCGTCGCCGACGGTACGTCGAAGCTGACCGTGCGGGTGCACACCACCGAGACCACCAACGTCGACGAGGAACTCGACCGGACGTTGGCCAGCATCAAAACGGCGGTCGAGCACGACCCGCCGACCGAGTCAGGATCGCCTGAAGGGGAGCAAGGATGAGTACGGATGTCGTCGACCTGATCATGCAGGACCACCGCGAAGTGGAGCGGCTGTTCGACGCGTTGAAGGACGAGCCGGAGAAGCGCCCGACCCTGCTGCCGGTGCTGACGACGCTGCTGACCGCGCACAGCCGCGCCGAAGAAGCCGAGGTGTACCCGGTCGCCGCCTCCGAGGCCGGCGAGAAGGAAGAGGTCTCGCACAGCCAGCAGGAACACATCGAGGCCGACCAACTCCTCGCGAAACTCGCCGCCACCGACCCGACGTCGTCGGACTTCGACCGCGTCCTGCAGAACCTCGTGGACGCCGTGTCGCACCACGTCGAGGAGGAGGAGACGAAGGTCCTCCCCGGCATGCGCTCGAACCTCTCCGACGAGCGCCGGTCCGAACTAGGCGAAGCCTTCGCAGCCAGCCGCAAGAAGCACCTGGGCGAACAACCCGGCGACATGACCCGCGACCAGTTGGCCCAACAGGCCGCCAACGCAGACATCCCCGGCGCTTCCAGCCTCCCCAAGGACAAACTCGAAAAGGAAGTCAAGAAGCACGCCGACCACTAAAACGACCGTGGCCGGGACCCCACCCAAAGGGCCCCGGCCACGGCGCCAACCACAGGGCCGCGGCGGGGGGTCCTGGCGACGGGGTTGGTGCCATGCACCCCGTCAGACAGCCCGGCGCCACCATCGGCGGCAGCTCGGCACCGAAGCCCAACCCCGTCGCACAGCCCTCCGCCGTCACCATTGGGAGCTCGGCGCCGAACCCAACCCCTGGCGCACCCGACGCCCCACCACCGAGACCTCGGCACTGACGCCCAGCCCGACGCCACCATCACTGAGAGCTCGGCGCTGGAGCCCAGGGCTCGCTGGCGCAGCCCGCCACCACCACCACCGGCAGCTCGGCGCTGAAGCCCAGCCCGTCGCACAGCCCTCCGCCACCAGCACCGGGAGCTCGGCGCTGAAGCCCAGGCTCGCTGGCGCCGATCGGAGCCGGCGACGGACCCGTCGTCGGCCAGGGCAACCTGGCCGTCAACGTCGCGCAACCCAACGCGGCCACACGGCGCCGGACCCACCACACCGGACCCACCCACGCCAACTGCCGGCGCCTAGGGTTCCTGGTCGAGCTGACGTGGTCCAGTGAGCGGCCTCGACCGCGGGTTCATCGACCGCCGCAGGACCGACGGCGGGCACTTCGCGACTTCGGGCAGCGGCTGGTCGCCGTTCAGATCAGGCGTGGCGGCGACTTGCCGGCCTGACGTGGATCGACGCGGTGGGTGCCGGTGGGGTTGACGTGGAAGGTGAAGCCGTGGGGTGTGGTCCATTCGAGGGTGGTGTGGTTGATGCGGTGGACGGTCCAGCCGTGGGCGTGGGTTTTGACTCGATGGCCGTAGCGGCCGAGGGGTGCGAGGTTGGTGGTGGAGGTTTGTCCGGTGGGTCCGTGGGGGTCGTAAGGTTTGATGTGGTCGAGGTCGATGGTGTTGGTGGTTTCGCGGTTGCCGTAGGGAAAGAGTTCGACTGGGTGGGTGAGTTTGATGCGGTCGCGGATGCGGGTGGGGATTTCGTAGGCGTCGATGCTGACGGCGTCGTTGAGGTCGATGACGGGTTTGACGGTGTAGGGCCCGTGTCCGATGAGTTCGGCCAGCTGGGCAGCCAGGAGTGGGCCGATGGTTTCAGCGCGCAGTACTCCGTTGCCGGTGGCTAGCGTGTGGTCGGTCAGATGCACGACAACCTCGGTCTGCCCCGGCCGCACCCGCCCCACACCACGCCCACCCACACGACCTCCCGACGCCGCGGCACCCGCACCACCACCCGAACGACCACCCGCCCGATCATCCGCCCGGCCACCTGTCTGACCGCCCGTGCCTCCACCCGCACGAGCGCTGGCGCCCGCGGGAGCTACGGCGCCATCCGATCCAGCCGAATCGTCCGAGCCGACCGAGCTGGCCGAGCTGGCCGAGCCTGAACCAGCCGGATCAGTCAGGCACGCCGGATCAACCCCACCAGTCGGGCCGGTCGAGCTGGGCGGGCCAGGCGGGCCAAGCGGATCACTAACACCTGTTGGGCTAGGTGAGGCCGTCGAGTTGCCGTGGCCGTGGCTGCAGGGCGGTTCAGTTGTGTGCCCTGCGGTTTCGAGGCCTCGAGGATCGTGGCTACAGAGGTGCTGGGGGTTGGCGTAGGCGTCGTGTTTGATTTGCGCGAGTCGGGCGTTGAGTGCCCGCAGTGCGGCGGCGTCCATCGGGCAGGCGTCAGCGTCGGTCTGTGCGTCCGGCAGGCTGGGGCCCGGGCGGCTGTCGAACGGGTCGGTCGCCGGTTCGGGATCAACCGGTCCGGCGGCTTCCAGCCACGGATCCTCTGCTGGTCCTGGCGGTTCCAACAGATCCTCGGCACACATGCGTCGCTTGTCGTCGCCAGATCTGTCGTCCTGAACGACTGTGGGATCAGCTCCCATCTGCCTGTCCAGTCCGGCCTCGACATCCGCCCCAGTGCACGCATCCAGCCCGGGCAAGCTGTCCGGCCGAGTCTGCCCACCCTGCCCGTCCCGCACATCCCGCACATCCCGCACATCGCGCGCATCTCGCGCATCCAGCCCGGCCCGGCTTTCTGGCCGAGCCTGACCGCCCTGACCGCCCTGCCCGTCCCTCCCAACCCGCGTGTTCAGCCGAGGCGGCGCGTCCGGTCCCGCCTGACCGTCCAGCCCGGCGCGAACATTCAGGCCTGCCCGTCCGTCCAGTCGAGCCTGCACACCGAACCCAGCCTGTCCGTTCGACCTGGCCGGCGCATCCAGGCCAGCCCCGTGGTCCGGCCCAGGCTGCGTGCCCGTCCCGGTCTGCGTCTCCCGGTCGAAACGGTCGGCCGGGGCTGTGGGCGGGTGTGTGGGCGGGTGTGTGGGCGGGTGTGTGGGCGGGTGTGTGGGCGGGTGTGCTGTCGCGTCGGCTGGGGGTGTGGGCGGGTGCGGCGTGGCGTCGGGTTCGGAGGCGGGCGGGCTGTTGTGCGGGTGTTCGCGGGTGGTGTGGGTTGGTGGTTGGGGGTTGGTGGCGGTGTGGGTTTGGGCGAGGAGTTCTTCGGTGAAGCGGGGGTCGGGGAGGATTTCGATGGCGGCGGCGCGGCGGTGTTGGACGGGGCGGGTGTCGCCGAGGGTTTTGAGGGCGTCGGCGATGGTGGCGATGCGTGCGTTGCAGCGGTTGATCGCGGCGGCGGGTGCCTTGATGTAGAGGGTTTTGTTGCCGTGGCGGTCGCCGCGGCCGACGAACACGCCGCGGTCGGCGGCGGCTTCGGCGGCCTCGTCCGCGGCCAGCGGTGGGTCGGCGTGGAGTTTGGCGGCGCGGACGATCTTTTCGAGCCGGTAGAACGACACGGTGTCCACCACGGCGGCGACGCGGCGGTCGACGTAGCTCGCGGCGGCGTGGGACAGCTTGACGCAGTGCCGCACGATCTGGCGTGCCTTCCAGGGGGTGGCTTCGCCGTCGCGGATGGCTTTCCAGGTCAGTGGGAAGCGGTGCCGCAGTGCGAGTGCGTCGCCGATCAGGTCGCGGCCGACGCCGGGCGAGACACCGATCACGACCGCGAACTCGGCCACTGCGAACTCCGCGATCTCCGGGCAGCCTTCCCCGCCCAGCACGATCGCGCGTTCCCGGCCGTCGCAGCTACGGCGGCCTGGACGGACTAGGGTGCCGCAGATCGAGGGATGGAAGCGGTCGGCGTAGACCTGCGCGTGCTCGAGCATGCGCGCGTCGGCCCGGTTGGCCAGCGCGCGCAACTCGACGGCCGACTCCAGGAGGTCCCGGGTCGGCAGCACGGTCAGGTCTTGCTCGAACATGTGTTCGATTCTATCTGACGCTGCCGGGTTCGCCAAATCGGATGGCGACCATTTTCCCTTATCCACAAGAGAAAAATCGGCGTTCAGGTGGTGCGTCTTTGCTGTAAGACGATCAGCGATCGGAGCAATAGGTGCTGCGAGCAACTAGCGATCGAGGGTGTTACCTCCGCCGGGTGGTTCGCCGTCGGCAGGCAACTCACTGCAGTGCCGGCAGGGTCGTCCGTTGGACCTGGCGTTCGAGCCGGGTCGTTACAGCCCAGCACGAAGCTGCACCTCAGCTCGTCCCGGAGGCCAGGTGGCGCGATCACGGCAGCTCGGGACTGGAGCACAGGCCGTGGCGCAGCTGCGCGCCCCAGCAGGATCGCTCGAGCCGATGGCTAACCCGGCGCCGTCATCACCGCGAGCTCGGCACCCGACCTCAGCCCATCACCCTGACCGACGGCATCACCGCAGCACGGCGCCCAATCGCAGCCACCACCCAGGGCGACACCGGCACCTCGGCGAGCCCGGTGCTGACGCCCAGGCCCGTCGCACAGCCGGGCGCCGCCATCACCGAGGAGCTCCGGCCTGAAGTCCAGGCCGCGGCGCCGGACGCCGCCATCACGCCGCTCAAGGCTGAAGCCCAGCCCGGCGCCGTCACCACAGGAAGGTCGGTACTGAATCTTGGGCCGTCACGCACGCCGGGCGCCGTCACCACAGGAAGGTCGGTACTGAATCTTGGGCCGTCACGCACGCCGGGCGCCGTCACCACAGGAAGCTCAGCACTGAACCTTGGGCCGTCACCCACGCCGAGCGCCGTCACCACAGGAAGCTCAGCACTGAACCTTGGGCCGTCACCCACGCCGAGCGCCGTCACCACAGGAGCACGGTGCTGGACCTCGGCCCGGGTCATCGCACGCGAGCGTCAGCGAGCACGCGGCGGGCGGCAGCCCGCAACTCGCCGGCGGCAGCCTGCAGCAAAAGACCGGCGCTAAGCCGGGGCGGGTGGGAGCGCGCGAACCGGGCGCGTCGAGGAGCGAAGCGACGAGGAGCACCCGCGCAGCACCCGCGGGCCTACCACCTCCCCTCTCCATCACCTCCCCTCCCTCACCACCACCCCTCCGAACACCTCCGAAGTAGGTCCCCTAACCCCTCATTTCCGGTGCGGTCCGGAGTTGGTTCGGCACGCTCGGTTGTGGTCTGGGCCGAATTGGTTGCTGATTGGCAACGAATTGGCGGAAGAGAGGAATCGTTGCCTACTCTTCCGCCGGGGGATTCATTCGTCGTATTCGTGGGGGGACCACCTATGCTCCGAAGGCTGCTCGCCTCGGCTGTTGCCTTGCTCGTTGCCGTTGCCGCCGTGGTGTTCGTCAACCGTGCCGCCGACGCGGCCGCGGCCAACGTGTCGATCACCGCGACGCAGGCGTCGAACGGGACGACGACGTTGACCTACCGCGCGACCGTCCTCAAGGCCGGCACCATCCGCGAGGTCACGATGGCGATCCCGGCCGGCACCACCGGCCGCGTCACCTCGGCCAACGGCACCGTCAGCTCGGTGACGCGGACCGTACTGCGCTGGCGTCCGTCCCGCGTCACCACCGTCGCCGTCGGCGCGCGCCTCGCGATCCCGCTGTACGGCCTGAAGCTCCCGGCCGGCGGCCCGTGGACGCTCGGGTTCAAGTCGATCGGTACGGCGGGCCAGGTCATCACGTCCGGCGCCGGCGTACTGCAGCCGCTGAAGACCTACACCGCCGCCGTCGCGGTGCGGGCGACCAACCCGATCCCCGGGCAGACGACGAGCCTGACGTACCAGACCACCGTCACCACCGCAGGCACCCTCGCCGCGGTCCGGATGCAGCTGCCGACCGGCGCGACCGGCGCCTACACCACCGTCAACGGCACCCTCGCCGTCAGCGCCGGCTACGTGACCTGGAAGCCCAAAGCACCACTCAACGTCGCCGCCGGCGCACGTCTCGCGATCCCGGTCAACGGCGTCAAGCTCTCGAAGTACGGCGGCATCATGCCACTGACCGTTTCCGCGACGAGTGCGACCGGCGCCGTACTCAGCTCGGGCTCCGCCAACGTCCCGTTCATCGCGCCGCCCGGCGAGATGCCGCCTGTCGAGGAGACCGCCTTCGGTGCGATCCCCGCGGGCTGCCCCACCGCGTGGCCGACGACGACCGCCGAGAACGCGAAGGCCGGCACCGGCGACTGGGTCATCCCGCAGACCGCGACCGGCTCCATCGCCGCTTACTTGACCGAGGTCTCGGCGGCCTGTGGCGACACCATCGACCTGAAGGTCAGCTCCGGCAACCCGGTCAGCGTCGTCGCGTACCGCATGGGGTACTACGCCGGCCTCGGCGGCCGCGAGGTGTGGCGCCAGGACAACGTGCCGACCGTCGTCCAGGACAAGCCGACCACCGGCGGTACGTCGGCCGACGGCAAGCCGCTGCGGATGACGACCGCCGCGCACTGGACGAAGACGCTCAGCATCCCGGTCGACAAGGACTGGATCCCCGGCACGTACCTGATCAAGGTCAGCGACGGCACCACCGCGACGTACGCCCCGCTCACGGTCCGGGACGACACCGGCACCAAGCACGCCCTGCTGATCCAGCAGGCCACCACGACCTGGCAGGCCTACAACAGCTACGGCGGTGTCAGCTTCTACTCGGGGCTCGAGACCGGCTCCGGCCGCCTGTCCTTCGACCGCCCGTACAACGAGGGCCAGGGCTCCGGCCAGTTCCTCACGCTCGAGCAGGGGCTGGTGTTCTGGGCCGAGTCGAAGGGCCTGGACGTCACCTACTGGACCAACAACGACCTCGACGAGTACGGCGGCCAGCTGAAGTCGCGGGCCGGCACGATCTTCCTGCCGGGCCACGACGAGTACTTCTCGCCGCGGATGCGCTCCGCCCTCAGCCAGGCGATCGCCGGCGGTGTGAACGTCGCCAACCTCGGCGCGAACACGGCGTACCGCAAGATCGTCTTCACCGACGACAGCCGGCGGGCCTGGGACATCGACCGGTACACCGCCGGCTACACCTCCACGACCTGGCGGTACGACGGTGACGCGTACGCGTCGCAGCCGCTGCTCGGGGCGGAGTACATCTGCCCGGTGCAGGGCAACACGCTGACCACCGGGACGAGCTGGATCTTTGCTGGTGTCCCCAACGGTACGAAGCTGCCCGGGTTCATCGCCGGCGAGGTCGACTACGTGTGGCCGGGTCTCTACAAGCACCCGGGCCAGACGACGGTCGCCAGCGGGACCGGTGCCTGCCGCTCCAACGGCCGCCCCGCGCCGATGGACATCACGACGTACACGGCGCCCTCGGGCGCCCGGGTGCTGAACGGCTCCACGTTCGCGTACGGCTGCTACCTGGTCCGGCGCTGCCCGTCGAACTGGGCGGTTCCCGCACCGGACGCCACCTCGCAGCAGGCCGTCACCGCGATGGTCGGCAACATCACCGAGTGGGTGTCGCGCGGCGCGATCGACGTACCGGCGGACACCACGGCCGCGCGGGTCCGCGTGACCGTGCCGAAGTACAAGCTGCAGACCAGTACGCAGCCCTGATCGGCGGCTACTGTCGACGCATGACTGAACTCCTGGTGGATGCGCCCATCGTCGCCGTGACCGTGTACCCGGACCGTGCGCGGATCACGCGGCGTGGGACGGTCACGGTGCCCGGCGGGGATCAGACCGTGTACGTCGAGCCGCTGCCCCTGGCGCTGGAGAACGACAGCGTGCGGGTGTCGGGGCGCGGCCCGGCGACCGTGCTGGGCGTCGACCTGGTCATGCGGCACCACCCGCAGGCACCGGACGAGACCGTCGCCGACCTCGAGCGGCGGCGGCTCGAGGCCCAGGACGAGGTGGCGGCGCTGGCCGACGCGGACGACGTGCAGGCGCAGCTCGACACGTTCCTGGGACAGCTCGCGCGGCGCGCCGGCGGCAGCTTCGCGCGCACGCTTGCGACGGGTGAGTCCAACACCGAGCTCACCGGGTTCACCGAGTCGCTCGCGCAGCGGTTGGCCGCCGTACGGTCGACGCGCCGGGAGCTGGCTGCCCAGCGTCGCGAGGTCGAGGAGCGGCTCGCCGCCGTCGGCCGTCGGCTCGCCGCGCTGAAGGAGCAGCGCAAGCCGGACCGTCGCTCTGCCGCAGTCGCGCTCGAGCTGGAGTCCGAGGCGGAGGTGGAGATCGAGCTGTCGTACGTCGTACCCGCCGCCGGCTGGGCGAGCTCGTACGACGTCCGGCTCAACGGCGACCGGCTGACACTGAACTGGTACGGCCTGATCACGCAGCAGACCGGCGAGGACTGGCCGGAGTGCGACCTGACGTTGTCGACGGCACGCCCGACGGTGTCCGCGAAGGTGCCGGAACTCGACCCGTGGTTCCTCGATCGCCGCCGTCCCCCGATGCCGCCCGCGCCGGCCGCCGTCCCACTCAGCCGCGGCGCCGGATTCACCGAGCAACTCCAGTCGGCCGCGCCGGAGTTCGGCGCCGCGGACCTCGCCGTCGCCAAGGCGACGATCGAGCAGGGCGTGACCGCAGCGAGCTACACCCCGCCGCGCCCGGTCGCCGTTCCCGGCGACGGTACGACGCACCGCGCGACCATCGCCGCGATCGACCTCGACGCCGAACTCGACTACATCACGGCTCCGGTCCGCTCGACCGACGTGCAACTGCGGGCGACCGTCGTGAACTCGTCCGCGCACACCCTGCCGGCCGGGAAGGCCGCGATCTTCCACGAGGCGGACTTCGTCGGCTCGGCCGCGCTGCCGGTCTGGGCGCCGGGCGAGGACGTCGAGCTCGCGCTCGGGCTCGACGACCGCGTCCGGGTCGAGCGCAAGCTGGTACGGCGGGACGCCTCGAAGGCCACGCTCGGCTCGACACGCCGCCGGCAGGTCGAGTACGAGACGAAGGTCGAGAACCACACGCCGCGCAAGGCGCGCATCACGGTCCTCGACCAGTACCCGGTGGCCCGCGACCACGAGATCACGGTGAAGCCGCTCACCGCCGAACCCGAGCCGGCCGAGACCACCGACCTCGGCGTCGTCACCTGGAAACTCGACCTCGAACCCGGTGCCGAGTCCGTGGTCAGACTCGCCTTCCGGGTCGACACCGGCAAGTCCGTCGAGCTGAGCGGCTGGCGCGAATAGCTAGGTGATCTCGAAGTTGGCCATCATGCCCATGTCCTCGTGCTCGGCGTTGTGGCAGTGGAAGAGATACCGCCCGCGGTAGCCGTCGAAGCGGGTGATGATCTCGGCGGACTCCCCCGGCCGCAACGACACGGTGTCCTTGAGCCCGGCGTCGTGCGGCAGCGGATCCCGGCCGCCGCGCGACAGCACCCGGAACCCGACCAGGTGCACGTGGATCGGATGATGGACGTCGGCCACCAGCCGCCAGATCTCCACGTCCCCCAGGCGTGCGGTCACGTCGGTCCGGTCCGGCGCGAACGGCCGCCCGCCGATCAACCACCCATGCCCGTGCCCCATTCGGCCGGCCCCGAACGCAAAGTCCCGCACGCGCACCGCCTCCGACCGCTGCCACCGCGGCAGATCGTCGGACAGCACCTCCGGGACCCGGCTCAGGTCAGCCGCCTTCCGTACGACGTCGAACGCCATCACGTCCCGCGTCCGCCCGGAGCCCAACCGGTTCACGATCCGCACCCGGCTCCCCACCGGCGCCTGCCCGAAGTCGAGAATCACGTCGTACCGCTCGGCCGGGGCGATCGGCAGGTTCCGGTGCGTGACCGGTGTGTGGAGCAGGCCTTGGTCGGCGCCGATCTGGACGAGGTCGAGGCGGCGTCCGTCGTCGAGGACCGCCTCGAGATCGTAGTGCCGCGCGTTCGACGCGTTCAGGATGCGCAGCCGGTACCGCACGGCGTCGACCACGTGCACCGGCCACGGCGCACCGTTCACCAGGACGACATCGCCTAGAACGCCAGCAATATAAGGGTCCTGGACACCCGGCGTGGCTGTCAGCGCCGGATCGATCGAGGGGTACGCCAACGACCCGTCGGCCGCGAACGCACGGTCGGCGATCAGCAGCGGCAGCTCGCGCGCACCCGACGGCAGGCCGAGTGACTCCTCGACGTCGTCGCGGACGATGTGCATCCCGGCGAGGCCGCGCCAGATCGCCGGCGCGGTGAAGTCCATCCGGTGATCGTGGTACCAGAGCAACGTCGGCCGCTGGTCGAGCGGATACGTGTACTCCCGGGTGAGCTCGCTCGTGACCGCCCGCGGATCGTGCATCCCGTGCCCGCGATGCCCCCACCCGGCCGGCAGCACGAGATCCGTCGGATAGCCGTCGGACGCGGCTGGCGTCCGTCCGCCGTGCAGGTGCGCCACGGTCGGCACCGGCAACTCGTTGCGGTGGGCAACCGTGATCGCCCGGCCCCGCCGCGACTCGATGGTCGGCCCGGGGAACGTTCCGTCGTACGTCCACAACCGCGTCGGCACGCCGGGCAGGAGCTCCGCCGTCACCTCCCGCTGCACGAGCTCGTACCGTTCCGCTCCGGACAGCACCCACGGGATCGGCAACGGCACCTGGTACGCCGGCGGCAACGGTACGGCGCTCCGCAACTCGGCTCCCGTCATCGCCGGACGGCGCGACAACGCGGCCGCGCTCGTCAACCCGCCTGCGGCGACCAGTCCGAGTGCTCCGCCGATCCCCAGCATTCGGCGCCGGCTGATCTGCTCACGCATGCTCGACCTCCCGCCGCACGAGCGGCTCCCGCCACAGAGCGACGAACGACACGACCACGGCCGCAACCGTCAGCACCCCAAGCGGGATGTGCAACCACAGCGCCCCGTCGAGCCCCGCGAAGTACTGCACGGTCTCGGCCACCACGACGCCCAGCGACATCACGAACGGCCGGACCTGCCGCAGGCGCACCCACACCGCGACCGCCGCGATCACCTGCAGATAGCCGATCGACGTGGTGACATCCGCGCCGAGCGCATGCATGCGCAGCCCGTCGAAGTCGCCGCTCAGATAGACCCCCGCGAACACCGGCTGACCGACGATCGCCACCAGATGCGCGCCGACGACGACCCGCAGAACCCAACCACTGACCATGCGAGCGACACTATGATCCGATAGTTATAAGCGTCCAAGACCAATATCGCTATCACGCTATAACCGAAGGGTCATGATGGACCTGACCATGCTCCGCCAGTTCGTCGTCGTCGCACGGCTCGAACACCTCAGCCGCGCGGCCGACGAGCTGCACGTCGCGCAGCCGTCGCTGAGCCGTACGATCGCGCGCCTGGAGAGCGAACTCGGTACGCCGCTGTTCGACCGCACCAACCGCCTCCGGCTGAACCCGGCCGGCGTCCTGTTTCGCGCGTACGTCGAACGCGCCCTCGGCGAACTCGACGCGGGCCGTCGCGCCGTCGCCGAAGCGACCGCACAAGGATCAGGCAGCGTCCGGCTCGCCGCAGAGACCTTCCTCGCCCTCACCGAACCGATTGCCGCATTCAAACGCGAGCACCCGCGCATAGAGATCGAGCTCCGCCAACTCCCGGCAACCGACATGCCGCGCCGACTGCGCGCTCAAGACGTCGATCTCTGCGTCGCGTCCCAGCCCGTTCCACTCGCCGGCCTGGAGTCAGCCGTCCTGCTCGACGAACCCGTCCTGGTGGCGACGCCCCTCGACCACTCGTTCGCACGACGTACGTCGGTCTCCGTCGACGACCTCGCCGACGAACCGTTCGTGATCGCCCGCAAGGGCCAATGGCAACGAACGCTGCTGGACCGGCTGTTCGCGGAGACCGGCCGGACACCGCGCATCGTCTGCGAGAGCGACGAGGCCGCGGCCATTCAGGAGCTGATCCGCTCAGGTCTCGGCATCGGCTTCAACCCGGACTTCGCGCGCCGCATGGTCCCCGAGTACCCGGTCGCCACCATCCCCGTCGACCACCCGGCGTGCCGCCGTACCCTCTCCTTGCTCTGGAACGCCGACACCGACCTCAGCGCCGCGGCGCAACTGTTGCGCACGGCCATCACCGGCTCGAACTGGACCGGCGCCTGACTCAGAGTGCGCCGGACAGCCAGGACGACGCGACCTCGAACTTGTACTCGAGGCGGGTACGGACCGCGTCGGCGACCAGCTGCTCGAGGCGGCTGCCGACGACCGGGACCGACGCGGTCACGTGCAAGTCGAAGGCCTGCAAGGTGCCGCGGCCCTGCGGCACGATGCGGGTCGTGCCGGACAGCCGGACCGGTACGCCGGCCAGCTCGCCGTCGACGTCCGCCAGGCGCGCTCCGTCCACATCGGGACGATGCCACTTCTTCGACTGCGCGAGCTCCAGCGTGTGGCCGACGAACCTGCGCGCGACGACCGGTACGTCGGTCAGCGGTGTCTGCCAGTGCACCTGGACCGCGAGGTCGTCGCCGTCGTCGCCCACCACCACGTCGTACGACTGCGCGCGCAGCCGCTGGAACACCTGCTCCTGGAACGTGACGTCGGTGATCATCGCGAAGACCTCCTCCGGAGAGGCGTCGTACGACGTGGCGAGAGACAGATCCATGGCCCCATCTTGCACCGCGCCCGCGGCGACCAATCCTCGGGAAGGTGGTGACACGGTGCGCAACCTTCGGTAACCTTTTCGTGATGTTCACGGCGTAGCTGACTGAGAACGGGGCTTGGGAAGCGCATGCACATCGACCATTTCGCACCGGGCGGTGCGTAACCGACACATGTCCATACAGACGTCCGTACCCACCGCCGCCATCCACATCGACGTCGCCGACGAGGACGACGAGGACGCACTGATCCGGCTCGCGCAAGCGGGTGACGGTGCCGCCTTCGGCCGCCTCTACGACCGGTACCTGCCGTCGATCTACCGCTACACCTACAGCAAGACCTCGTCGCGGAGCGCGGCCGAGGACCTGACCAGCGAGACGTTCCTGCGGGCGTTCCGCGCGATCGCCCGGCGGCCGCGGGCACAGCTCAACTTCGCGGCCTGGCTGGTGACCATCGCCCGGAACGTGGTGATCGACCATCACCGCTCCGGCTGGAGCCGGCTCGCGATCGTCACCGACGAAGTGGACCCGCAGGTCGACGACGCGATCGGTCCCGAGCAGGCCGCGCTCGCGTCCGTCAGCGAGGCGTCGCTGCGCACCGCGCTCGACCGGCTGCCCGAGGACCAGCGCGAGTGCTTGTTGCTCAGGTTCTTCACCGGGCTGTCGATCAACGAGACCGCGATCGCGATGGACCGCACGGACGGGGCGGTCAAACAGCTCCAGTTCCGCGCGACCAACCGGCTGCGCCGGATCCTGAAAGACCTGTAGATGAAGGCCTGCGAAACACGGACACAAGTGCTTGCGCCCTCTCCTACGTTCCGGTAGGAAAGGGCGGGTGCCATCCGGCTCACGACCGCCCCAGTCGTTCGACAGCGTTCGGTACGGGCGGCCGACAACTCATATCTCACGGGGAGATATCGCAATGAGCAATCCTTACGACGAAAACAACGAGAGCCAGTACGGCGAGCAGGGTGGCCGGGAGGACTCCGGCAACTCGTACGGATCCGGTGACCAGGGCAACGACTTCGGCGGCGATTCCAGCGGAGGGGAATCCGGCGGCGAGAGCTCGTACGGGTCCGGCGGCGGCGACTACGGCCAGGGCGGCGACAATTCGGGTGAGTCGAACTACGGCGGCGGCTCGGACGACGGAAACTCCAACGGTGGCAGCGAATACGGCCAGCGCGAGGACTCCGGCAGCGGCTACGGCTCCGGCGACTCGAACGACGACAACAGCAACTACGGAAACTGATCGGGGTCAGACAATGGGTGTCTTCGACAACATCAAGGGCGCGGCCGAGAACCTGAAGGACAAGGCGACCGACCTCGTCGACGGTCACGGCGACAAGGTCTCCGACGGCCTCGACAAGGCCGGCGACTTCGTCGACGAGCGGACCGGCGGCCAGTACGGCGACAAGATCGACCAGGGCGTCGGCATGGCCAAGGACCGCCTCGACGGTCTCGACGGCCAGAACGACGACATCCCGGACAACAACCAGGCCTGACGCCTGCACCTCGAGGCGGTCGCGGGACTCCCCGCGGCCGCCTCAGGCATGTCAGGCGCTGAACGCCCGCACCGTCAGGTCCGCGAACCGCCGCGAGGCAGCCACCCGCACGGCCGGCGTTGCTGCCTGCAGACCACGGTGGGCGGTCAGCATGACCACCAGATCGCTCATCCGGAAGTCGCGCCGCAGCTTCCCGCCCGCCTTCGCACGCCGGGCCAGCGTGGCCATCGACTTCAGCGTCAGCTCGCGACTCTCCAAGTCGTCGGCGTCCGGGTACGTCGCCAGGAACGCGTCGGTGAAACCTCGCTGCCGGATGTGCAGCTCGCAGATCCGCTCGATCACCAGACAGAAACCCTGCCAGGGATCCGCGGCCGCCAGCCCTTCCTCGACGATCTCCTCACACGCCCGCACCTGTTCGGCGAACGCCGCCGTGGCCAGCGCCTGTTTCGTCGGGTACCGCCGGTAGAGCGTGGCGGGTCCGACCCCGGCGTGCCGCGCGATCTCGCGCATCGGGACGCCGAGCCCCTGATCCGCGAACAACGTCCGGGCCGACGCCAGGATCCGCTCGCGGTTGTCCTCCGCGTCGGCGCGCAGTTTCTGAGGCAAACGATCCGTCACTCCTCTCACTCTAGCCAAGCGGACGGGCCCGTCCACTTAGGCTCGGAGTCGTCGAGAGGAGACAGCAGTGAAGGCAGTGGCCATCAAGAAGTTCGGCGGTCCCGACGGGCTGAGCGTTGTCGACGTACCGGCGCCTGAGCCGGGCGAGGGCGAGGTGCTCGTCGCGGTCGAGGCGATCGGGGTCGGCGGTGTCGACGTGCTGATCCGCAACGGATCCCTGGGTGCGTGGGGATTCCGGGAGGGATTGATCCCGGGGTCGGAGGTCGCGGGGACTGTGGTTGCTGTCGGCCACAACACCGACAGGTCCTGGATCGGCCGGCGCGTGTGGGCGTTCACCGGCCTTGGCGGCGCGTACGCCGAGCAGGCGACCGCTGCGGTCGAGGACGTCGTACCGTTGCCTCCTGGCCTGTCCGCGGCCGCGTCGGTGACGCTCGGAAGCTCCGGCGTGGTGGCGCATTTCGGCTTGCGGCACGCGCGGTTCAGCCCCGGCGAAGCCGTTCTGGTGCGTGGGGCCGCCGGAAGTATCGGCATTCTCGCCGTGCACCTCGCCGCGGCGGGCGGCGCCTCGGCGGTCGCCGTCACGACCTCGTCCGCGGCGCGCGGCGAGCTGTTGCGCGAGGTCGGCGCGACCCACGTCCTGGATCGGTCGGGCGGTGGTGACGACACCGCTCCCCCGGCGTACGACGTGATCATCGACGTCGTCTCCGGTCCGGACCTGCCGTACTTCCTCGGAAAGCTGCGACCGAACGGCCGGCTCGTCGCCGTCGGCGCGGTCGGCGGTCCGCCACCGGCCGAGCTCGCGGCGGCGATGACGGCCAACTTCCGCAAGTCGGTGACCTTCGCAACCTTCAGCGCGGACACGGTCGCGCCGGACGAACGCCGTACCGTCAGAACGGCGCAGTTCGCTGCGGCCGCGGACGGCCGGCTACCACTCGTCATCCATGAGCAGCTGGCTCTGGACGACGCGGTGCTGGCGCATCAGAAGATGCAGGGCGGCGAGGTCTTCGGACGGATCGTGCTCGTGCCCTAGTCGTCGGGGTCGTCGGCAGTGGCCAGCGCGATGAGGCGTTCCGCGACCTGGGCGCAGCGTTCCTCGGCGCGGCCGCGCGCGGTGCCGGTGAAGCGCAGCCGGGCGGTCGCGGTGAGCGGCTCGGCGTGCACCTCGATCAGCGCGCCGCCGGGCCGCGAGTGCACCTTGATCGTGATCCGGACCCAGCCGCCGAGTCCGCTGCGCAGCCGGACGGACAGCTCGTCCTCGGGGCGCCAGCGTTCGACGACCGCCACCACGAGATGCCGGTTGTGGGCGTGCCGGGCGCGCGGCTCCCGCCCGTCGTACCGCTGGATGACACTGCCCTGTTCCGGCCAGTTCGCTCCGGCCCGGAGTTCCGGCGGTACGGCGATCATCCAGTCGGCGAACGTCGCCGGGTCCCGGACCACGGCCATGACGGCGTCAACGCTCACGGCGCCGAACCGCCATGCCATCACCATCGAGAGCCGCTTTCCTCTCTGCGCCGCTTGTCCCGGACACGCATTCGCGAACGTGTCTACCAGGTGGCCCGTCCACCGGACCGCGAAGAACCGCGGCCCCCGGTGAGGAACCGGTCACAGCACCCCGAAAAGCCGGCTTTTGCCTTCCCTGTCAGCCGATTCGAACTTTTCCGGGCCGACCGGAATCCAATGCGTAGACCGGAGGCTGGGGTGCCTCCGCGGCAAGGGGAGGGACGATCCAGATGTTCCGTAAGACCGTAGGCCTGGCATCGGCCGGCATGCTCGCAGTGGGTCTCGGGGCCGCCGCGCTCGCGCCGGCCGCGCAGGCGAAGCCGTCCGCGACCGACAGCACCACCTCGACCACCTCGACCACCGCGGCGTGCGCGCTGCGGCTGGGATCCGTGACGTCGACCGGCGCGTTCACCAGCCGGATGATCAACGCCACCTCGCCGATCACCGTCGGCGGCGTCCGCGGCACCGCCGGGGTCTTCCCGGCGAACCAGGTGCAGCACATCAGCACGTTCTACGGCGCGCCCCTGGGCAGCGGCGAGTCGCGGTCCGGGCTCACCGTGATGGGCGGCGCCCTCTACTCGAGCTCGTTCGTGGTCGACGGCCAGAGCCAGCTCGACCCGCACTACCCGCACAACAACCTGCGGATCGGCGGCGGCTGGAGCAACTACCGCTGGATCGAGCAGTCGATCCTGCAGCCGGCCAACGCCGGGAACCCGGCCCGCGTCCTGCTGTACGGTCAGCACAGCGACGGCACCACCCGGCGCTGGGTGTCCGACGGCGGCAGCTGGCGGGTCACGTCCGGCGTCGGCGGTCTCAGCACGGTCAAGGGCATCGCGGTGATCGGCCGTACGGCGACCACCGAGACGTTCATCGCCAACACCCGCGCGGGCGCCCTGGTCTCGCTGACCTGGCCGACCAGCTACATGAGCGCACCGACCAGCAAGGTCGTCCGCGGCTCGACCTGGCAGCGCTTCGAGAAGCTGATCGCTACCAAGTGCGGTACGAACGGCACGCTGCTGCTCGGCATCGACAAGGACACCAGGACCGGTCACCTGTACGCCGTCGGCCACGCCAACGGCACCGCCACCGCGATCCGCAGCCTCGGCCAGGTCCCGCTGACCTTCTCCGACCCGCAGTACTTCCGGATCGCCCCGAAGTACGACGTCCTGAACGGCGGCTAGGTCCTACCTGGTCACCGGCAGTTCGCACCCACAACAGCCGACGGCCACCAAGTCCGCCTACCGTAGCGGCGGTTCCGTCTCCCGCCCACGGAAGGTCTCCGCATGCGCTTGGTGGCTGTTGGTCTGGCGCCCGTTCGGGATGATCTCGTGGAGCCCGACCAGCACCCGCGGCGACCAGACCAGCACGGGCGCGGCGAACGGCTACCAGTACGACGTGACGCGGGTGCGCGGCTTCAGCCTCACGCACCTGAGCGGCGCCGGCTGCAACCCGGGCGCGGCCGGCGACATCCCGATCATGCCGTACGCCGGCGCGGTCGACTCCTCGCCGACGGCCGACACCAAGGACGCGAAGTACGCGACGAACTTCCGGCACGAGAACGAGAAGGCGGTCCCCGGCCGCTACACGGTGACGCTGGACTCCGGCGTGAAGACCGACCTGGCCGTCACCACCCGCGCGGGCGTCGGCGAGTTCAGCTTCCCGGCCGACCAGGCCGCGAACCTGTTGTTCCGTACGTCGAACTCGCTCAACGGCAGCGAGGACGCCGAGATCACCATCGACGCGCACCGCCGGAAGGTGACCGGTTCGGTGCTGACCGGGGCGTTCTGCGGCCGGCGGGCGAACGGTGGCGTCAACAACCGCAAGACCTACTACCGGCTGTACTTCACCGCGTCGTTCGACCAGCCGATCGTCGGCAACGGCACCTGGAAGGACAGCACGCTGACGCCGGGCGGCACGCACACGACCGGCGGCGAGGGGTACGCGACCGGTGCGGACCGCGCCGGGCGCGGCTCCGGCGGGTACGTGACGTTCGCGCCGGGTTCCGACGTACGGATGCGGCTCGGCATCTCGTACGTGAGCCTGGCCGGCGCCGAGCAGAACCTGCGGGCCGAGCTCCGCCCGAACGCGACCGTCGGCAAGGTCGCCGCCGAGGGGTACGCCGACTGGCGCCGCGAGCTGAACGCGATCCGGGTCACGGGCGGCACCGACGCGCAGCGTACGACGTTCTACACCGCGCTCTACCACGCGCTCCTGCAGCCGAACGTCTTCAACGACGTCGACGGCCGGTACCTCGGCTCCGATCAGAAGATCCACCGGCTCGCGCGCGGCCAGAAGGCGCAGTACGGGACCTTCTCCGGCTGGGACCAGTACCGGGCGCACATCCAGCTGCTCGCGCTGCTCAAGCCCGGCATCGCCGGGGACTACGCGCAGTCCATGTACCAGTTCGCCCAGCAGAACAAGGGGATCTGGGACCGCTGGCTGCACAACAACGGTCCCACGCACGTGATGACCGGCGACCCGGCCGCGCCGACGCTGGCGACGTTCGCCGCGATGGGCGTGTCGAACTTCGACGTCCGCGGCGCCTTCGACTCGCTGGTGCACCAGGCCCGCGTCCAGAACCCCGACGCCGAGAACGACGGTGGTTGCCCTGGGCAATGTACTGGCCAGCGACCGGCGCTCGACACCTACATCGCGAAGCACTACGCGCCGCAGGACGCCTGCCACTGCTGGGGCGGCGCGGCGGAGACGCTGGAGAACTCGCTCGCCGATTACGCGCTGGCGCAGTGGGGCGCGCGGCTCGGCGCCGACGTTGCGGATCTCAAGGACCGCGGCAGTTGGTGGATGAACACGTTCGACCCGGCCGTCGGGTACCAGCGGGCGCGGAAGGCGGACGGGACCTGGCAGGACGGGTTCAGCCCGTCGACCGATGTCGGGTTCGCGCAGGGTACGACGTCGACGTACACCTGGATGGTGCCGCAGGACGTGTCGGGGCTCGCGACGGCGATGGGTGGTCCTGCGACCGCCGTCCAGCGGCTGGACGGGTTCTTCCACGATGCCAACGGGAACTGGGCCGTGAAGGGCGGGAGTCCGGTGCGGTACGACCCGACCAACGAGCCCGGGCTGCACACGCCGTGGCTGTACAACGGGCTCGGCGCGCCGTGGAAGACGCAGGCGACCACGCGGGAGATCGTCGACACCGTGTACGGCACGGGTCCCGCCGGGCTGCCGGGCAATGACGACCTCGGGACGCTGTCCGCGTGGTACATCTTCGCGGCGATCGGGCTGTTCCCGCAGACGCAAGGGCGGGCGGAGTTGCTGGTCGGCAGTCCGCTGTTCCCGAAGGTCGAGGTACGGCGGAGCAACGGCGTACGGCTGACGGTCGAAGCGCCGGCGACGTCGGACGCGAACCAGTACGTCCAGGGGTTGACGCTGAACGGGAAACCGCGCACCGAGTCCTGGCTGCCGGAGTCGTTCGTCACCCACGGCGGGCGAGTGACCGCTGAGCTCGGTCCGACACCGTCGACCTGGGGAACGCCACCCATGGACCACTGACGGCGGCAGCTATCCTGGTGGCTGCTTGACCGGCGGCAGGGCTCGCCGGTAGGAGGCCTGTCTGTGGAGCATCACCCCGTCAATCCGTTGCCGAGGGGGCCCGTCGACTCGGACGTCGATCTGCGGGTCGACGGGCGGGATCGTCGTGCGGTCGATCCGGTGGTTCTCGGCGCGATCGCGGTCGGTGGGGCGCTCGGCGCGGCGGTGCGGTACCTCGTCGGGCTCGGCTGGCCTACTCCGCCGGGCGCGTTTCCGGCGAGCACGCTGGTGATCAACGTCGTCGGCTGCGGGCTGATCGGCATCCTGATGGTGCTGGTCACCGACGTGTTCACCCGGCAGCGGCTGCTCCGGCCGTTCCTCGGCACCGGCGTGCTCGGTGGGTTCACGACGTTCTCGACGTACGCCGTCGACATCCAGCAGCTGGTCACCGGCGGACACGCCGCAACCGCCTTGCTGTACCTCGTCACGACGGTCGTCGGCGCACTGCTCGCCGCTTGGGCCACCGTCAGCGCGACGCGTGCCCTGATCCTGCGGAGGCAACGATGAGCCGTCTCCTGCTGGTGGTCGCCGGCGGTCTGGTCGGGGCGCCGCTGCGCTACCTCGCCGACCGCGCTGTGCAGGCACGGCACGACTCGCTGTTCCCGTGGGGCACGTTCAGCGTCAACGTCCTGGGGTCGCTGATCCTCGGGTTCGTGGTCGGCGCCTCCTCCGCGCTCCCCCACGACCTCCGGCTCCTGATCGGTACCGGCTTCTGCGGCGCCCTCACGACGTACTCGACCTTCTCCTACGAGACCATCCGCCTCTTCGAGGACCGCGCCCGCTTCCTCGCCGCCGCCAACGTCACCGCCAGCATCGTCGCCGCCCTCGGCAGCGTCTTCCTCGGCGCCGCGGTGAGCCAGGCAATCTGGAGCTGACCGGGACACACTAGGGCCTGTGCTGGACAGGTACGGGCCATGAGCAATCATTCACCTCCGGGGCGCGCGGAGCGGTTCGTCGCGCTGTTCGAGGCGACGTACGCCGATCTCGTCCGCTTCGCGCAGCGGCGGGTCCCGGCGCCACAGGCCGAGGACATCGTCGCGGAGACGTTCCTCGTCGCGTGGCGGCGTACGGACGAGCTGCCGATCGGGCTCGCGGACGCGCGGCCCTGGTTGTTCGGCATCGCCCGCAACGTCATCCTCAACTCCCACCGCGGGGCGCGGCGGCAGCTCGCAGTCGCCGTACGGCTGGCGGAGACGGCGCCGTCCGCGCTGGACGACGACGCCGAACTGGTGGCGCGGCAGGTCGACCTCACCCGGGCGTGGGGCCGGTTGACCGCAGTTCATCAGGAGGCGCTCGCGCTGTCGGTCCTCGACGACCTCACGGCTCCGCAGGCCGCCGCCGTGCTCGGGATCTCCCCCGTCGCGTTCCGGCTCCGCCTCAGCCGCGCACGCCGAGCGCTGCGCGCCTTGCTGGGCCACCACCCCGCACCTACTCCCGAAAGGCACCCGTCATGACTTCTCTCGACGAGCTGGCCGTCCTCAAGACCCTCGACCCGGCCACCGACGCCGACCCGCGCAGCCCAAGAGCCCAGGCCACCCTCCGCCAGATCCTCGCCACACCCGCTCAGCAGCCCACCCGGCGGCCCAAGCGCTGGTTGCCACGCGTCGCGCTCGGCACCGGCCTGGTGGCAGCCGCCACCGCCGCCGCCCTGATCCTGCCTTCGGCCCTCGGCGGCGACAGGGCCTTCGCCACCTGGACGGCCACCCCGACCGGGCTGACCGGTTCGGCCCGCGCGGACGCCTCCAACGCCTGCCGAGAGGCCTCGACGTCGGGCTCCCCGGAGTACGGCGGGCAGCTCGCGGCAGCCACCACCGCGATCGCCGAGCGCCGCGGCGTCTGGACCCTCGTCGTGCTGGCCGATCAGGCCGGGTTCGGCGCACTCTGCATCACCGATCAGTCACGCCACCTGTTCGCCGACCAGTTCGGCGCGATCGGCACCACCCCGGCCGCCGACCTGCCGACCGCGCGAGAGCTCACTCCCGTGACGCTCGGCACCGGCTCGATCAACGGCCGCAATCTGTCGGTCGCCACCGGGCTGGCAGGCAAGGACGTGAGCGCGGTCAGCTACACCAGTCGGACGCACGGCAAGGTCACGGCAACCGTCAGCGCCGGACAGTTCGCGCTCTGGGTTCCTGGCGACGAGCTGCTGGACGCCAACCGGACCGGCGTCCCCGTGACGGTCACCTACCGGGACGGAGCCACGGCGACGATCAAGCTCAAGCTCTGAACCGGGTCAGCGATCCCGGACCGCGATCCCCGGGTAGTCCACGACCAGGCCCGCCGCGTCGAAGGTCAACCGGCACTCGAAGTCGAACGTCGCGGACTCGTAGTGGAACACGTGCAGATCCTCGTCGGAGCTCAACAGGGTGTAGCGCTGCTCCAACCGCAGCACGGACAGGTCCTCGGCGGTGACGAACGCCGCCGGCACGTCGACCGTCGTACCGGGAACGAACGCGATCCGATGCACCGGAAGCGTGTTCGTGACCGCCGAGGACTCGAAGTCCACGTCCTGGCAGCCGTCGAGGTCCGAGCGCGGTACGCCGTCCACGGTCCAGCTGCCGGTCGGCGACCGTGTCAGCGTGATCTCGTGGTCACCGGTGACCGTCGAGTTCGTCGCGGTCACGGACGTCGTCGTCCAGTCGGCGCCGAGCGCGATGTCGTACCCGACGTACCAGGTCGCCTCCCCCTCCCGGGCGGACGTCCGGCCGCGCAACCGGGCGGCTTCCGCGAACAGGACCTCGAATCCGGCCCGGACGCCGCGGTGCGTCCAGGACGCGGCGGCCGGCAGCGCGCGCAGTTCCATGCCCCGACCCTAGGCCGCTGTTCGAGGGATGACACGGTCAGGCGTGTCCGGCGGGTTTGCACCTATCGTTGGGCGGCAGACGTTTTCCGTGGAGGGGTGGATGCTGGACCGGTCGGAGTCCGCGCTGAGCATTGTGCTCCGGTCCAGGTTCTACCGCTCGGCCTTCGTGGCCCTGCTGATCTCCGGTGTCGGGGTGTCCGCGGCGACGCCGCAGCTGACACTGTTCCTGGTCCGGGAGCTGCACACACCGTTACCGGTCGCCGGGCTGTACTACGTGACGAACCTGGCCGCGCCGCTCGCCGGGTTCCTCGTCGGGCGCTGGTCGGACCGCACGCAGAACCGGTTGCTGTGGTTCCGGATCTGCGCGGTGGTCGGCGCCGCCGGGTGGCTGGCGATGGCCGCGGCGACCGAGGTCTGGATGCCGTTCGTGATCAGCGTGCTCGCGTTGAGTGTCGCCGGTGGCTCGATGGCGTCACTGTTCGCGGCGTGCCGCGACGAACTCAGCCGGCGCCCGACCCGGGCCGAGAACCGGGTGGTCGCGACGATCCGGATGGCGTTCACCACAGGGTGGATCCTCGGACCGGTGTTCGGCAGCTGGTTCGGCGGCGTCTTCGGGCTCCGGGCGCTGCTGGTCGCGACGGCGGTCTGTGCCTTCGCCCAGGTGCTCCCGCTCGGCCGGCAGCGCGTCGAGCGGTACGACGATCCGCGCGCGAGCAAGGCAACGGAGCGGCGCCGAATCGACCACATGCTGCCGCTGCTGATCTTCACCGCGGTCTGCGTGCTGGCGATGACCGGCGACACGATCAAGTTCGGGTACCTGCCGATCTACATGGCCGAAGAGCTCCGCGTGTCGGACTCGCTGCGCGGCGTCGTCATCGGCATTCAGCCGCTGCTCGAGCTCCTGCTGCTTCCGGTCGTCGCGCGGCTCGCGGACCGCTTCGGAGCGATGCGCGCGATGACCGCCGGCGCCGTACTCGGCCTGGCCGGCAACCTCGCGTACGCGCTCAGCACCTCGGTCGCCGGCCTGTTCGTCGGCCAGGCGCTGACCGCCGGGCTGTGGGCCTGCGTCGGTGCGCTCGGCGTCTCGATCGCCCAGCGCCTCTACCCCGACGGCGTCGGCACCGCGTCCGGCGTCTTCCTCAGCGCGATCCCGCTCGGCTCCGCGATCGGCGGAACCATCGGCGGCATCGGCGTCGCCGCGATCGGCCTCCCGCAGGTGTTCTTCATCCCCGCCGGCCTGACCGCGCTCGCGATCGTCGCCTTCGCGATCCTCAGTGCCCGCGAGTGACCAACCGCCACGCCATCACAATCGCGCTCCCGGACCGGGCCTGAGCGCAACGGGTGCCGGATCGGTCGATTGTGATGGTCTGGCGGTCGCCGATCAGTCCTTGAACGCGTCCTTGACCTTCTCGCCGGCCTGCTTCAGATCGGCCTTCGACTTCTCGGCCTGCCCTTCGGCCTGCAGGTCCCGGTTGTCGGTCGCGTCGCCGGTCTTCTCCTTGACCTTGCCCTTCGCGGCCTCGGCCGCGTTCTCGAGCTTGTCCTTGTTCGTCATGGTTCTCGCCTCCCGTCTGCACTCACGCCGCCGGTACCCGCGGCGCGACCCGCCGAATCACACCAGATACCGGTCGCCCGGGTGCACGATCCGCAACCAGCGGCAGCCGTACGGTGCCAGGTCCAGGGACAGTACGCCGTCCTCGTCGACGTCCGCCGTACCGTCGGGCAACAGGTCGGCCGCGCGCACCCCGACGCCGCTCCCGGCCACGGCCAGCTCGACCTTGGCGGACTCGGGCGCGAAGTTGTGCAGGGCAACGATCGTCCCGCCCTCGTAGTCGGAGCGGTGCGCGAACACCGACGGCACGCCGGTCTCGAGCACCGTGCACTTTCCCCAGGACAGCTCCGGGCACTCGCGGTACCGGACGATCAGCAGCTTCATCCAGTTGAACAGCGAGTCCGGGTCCCGGCGCTGGTCCGCCACGTTCACGTTCTGCGGCCCGAACTCGCCCTCCACCATCGGCGCCGGCAGCCGGGACGGATCGGCCGTCGAGAACCCGCCGTGCGGATCGGCCGTCCACTGCATCGGCGTCCGCACAGCCTGCCGGTCCGACGCCGCGAGGTTCTCCCCCATGCCGATCTCCTCACCGTAGAAGAGCACCGGGGTACCGGGCAGCGAGAACAGCAGGCTGTAGACCATTCGCAGCCGCGCCGGGTCGTTGCCCAGCATCGGCGGCAACCGGCGGCGCAACCCTCGCCCGTAGAGCTGCATGTTCTCGTCCGGGCCGAACGCGTCGAACACTTCCTGCCGCTCGGCGTCGGACAGCTTGTCCAGCGTCAACTCGTCGTGGTTGCGGACGAACGTCCCCCACTGCGCCTCCTCCGGCGGATCCGGCCGCTCCCGCAACGCCTTCACCAGCTCGGCCGGATCGTTGCGGGCCAGCGACAGATAGAGCCGCTGCATGACGTTGAAGTCGAAGCACATCGTCAGCTCGTCGCCGTCCTCGTCGCCGAAGAAGCGCCGTACGTCGGGATACTCCAGGTTCACCTCGCCGAGCAGCATCGACTGGCCCTGCCGGCGGTCCAGGAACGCCCGCAGGTCGCGCAGGTAGTCGTGCGGGTCCGGCAGGTCGGCCGCGTCGAGCGAGCCGGCCGTATCGAGCAGGAACGGCACCGCGTCGACGCGGAAGCCGGACAGGCCGACCGCCGTCCAGAAGCCGATCACCCGCTCGATCTCCTCGCGCACCTCGGGGTTCGCGATGTCGAGGTCCGGCTGGTAGCGGTAGAACCGGTGCAGGTAGTACTGCCCCGCCTGCTCGTCGTACTGCCAGAGGCTCTTCTCCTTGTCCGGGAAGACGACGCCCTTCTCCGCGTCCGGCGGCGGTTCGTCGCGCCACACGTACCAGTCGCGGTACGGCGACTGCCGGGACGCGCGCGCACTCCGGAACCACGGATGCTGATCGGACGTGTGGTTCACGACCAGGTCCGCGATCACCCGCATGCCGCGGTCGCGGGCCAGCATGATCAGCTCGACCAGGTCGCCGTGGCTGCCGAGCCGCGAGTCGACGCCGTAGAAGTCGGTGATGTCGTAGCCGTCGTCGCGGTCCGGCGTCGGGTAGAACGGCATCAGCCACAGGCAGGTCACACCCAGCTCGGCGAGGTGGTCGATGCGCTGGCACACGCCGCGCAGATCGCCCCGCCCGTCACCGTCGGTGTCGAAGAACGTCTCGACGTCGAGGCAGTAGATCACCGCGTTCTTCCACCACACGTCGGCCGTCTCGGTCAGGCGCATGTCCCGCCGGTACCCGGCGGTTGAAGGAGTACACGCGCGGGAACCGGCCGGTCATGACGATTCAGAGCTCGGTCTGGCTGGGGACCGCGAACCTGCCGAGGTACCAGGCGCTCGACGCGGATCAGGAAGCCGACGTGGTCGTCGTCGGCGGCGGGCTGATCGGGCTGACGACCGCCCTCCACCTGCAGCAGGAGGGAGTCGGCGTCGTCCTGCTCGAGGGCGGGCGGATCGGCACGCGGACCAGCGGCAACACGACCGGCAAGGTCACCTCCCAGCACGGTGCTCTCTACGCCAAGCTGCTGGACCGGCACGGGCGCGACGTGGCGCGGCAGTACGGCGCCGCGAACCAGGAGGCGGTCGACGAGGTCGACAACATCGTCCGCCAGCTCGGCATCGAGTGCGAGCTCAGCCGCGGCCCGTCGTACGTCTACTCGACAGGCGACCTGCGCGAAGAGGCGGCAGCGGCGCGCGAGCTCGGTCTTCCCGCACACGAAGCGGACCCATCCGAGATGGGCCTGCCGCTGTCGGCGGCCTCCGCTGTGCGGTTCGACAACCAGCTGCAGTTGCATCCCGCTCGCTACCTCACGGGCCTCGCCGCCGCCTTCACGCGCGCCGGCGGGCGGATCTTCGAGCACAGCCGCGTGACGGACCTGGACTCCGAGGGCGAGGGTGTCGTGGCGCGGACCGAGTCCGGCCGCCGGGTCGTGGCTCGTCATGCAGTGGCCGCGACGTTGCTGCCGTTCGGCACCCTCGGCGGGTACTTCGCGCGCACCCGGCCCAGCCAGTCCCACGGCATCGCGGTCAAGCTACCTGTCCAGGCGCCTACGGCGATGACGATCTCGGCCGATGCGCCGACCCGGTCGACGCGGCCCTGGCCGGGCGGGGGCCCGAGCGGCCTGATCGTGGTCGGCGGCGATCACGAGACCGGCGCGCAGGAGGACACCAATGCGTCGTACCAAGGTCTGGTGGACTGGGTCGACCAACTGTGGGGTACGACGGTGCAACCGGAGTACCGGTGGTCGGCCGAGGACTACAGCACGCCTGACCAGCTGCCGTACGTCGGCAAGGCACCCGGCTCCCCTGTCCTGGTAGCGACCGGCATGCACAAGTGGGGCCTCAGCAACGGAACCGTTGCCGCCGGCATCCTCCGCGACCTCGTCCTGGACCGCAGCAACCGGTGGAGCGACGTGTTCGATGCGGGCCGGATCGGTGACGCGCGCTCAGTGGCGAAGCTCGTGCAGGACAACCTGAAGGTCGGCAAGGAGTTCGTCGCCGGCCACACCCGCCGGCTGCTCGGCGCTGGGCTCGATCACGTGGAGGTCGGCGAGGGCGGCCTGTACGACCTCGACGGCACCACCGTAGGCGCCTACCGCGACCACGCCGGCACGCTGCACACCGTAGTACCGGTCTGCACCCACCTCGGCTGCCCACTGCGCTGGAACCAGGGCGACAGCACCTGGGACTGCAACTGCCACGGCTCCCGCTTCACCCCCGAAGGCACAGTCCTCGACGGCCCCACCACCACCCCACTGAAGAAGCCGGAAGACTAGGCGGCTACAGGCGGGTGCGGTCCAGGTCGCCCCACACCGCGGCGATCCGCCCGTCCGGCACGTCGTACATCGCAAGCTCCTGGACCCACACCGCCCGCCCGGAACGAGTCGTGCCGGTGTCGATCAAGCGCACCGCCAGCGACCGCCGGTCCCGCAGGATCTGCTGCACGTCCCAGTGGAAGTCCGGCACCTCGTCGACCACCGCCTGGAGCCCAGCGGCGTACTTCGCCAGGCCACACGCCTCGCCGTTCACCGAGACGTCGCGGGCGACGAACTCGCCGAGGTCGCCGAAGCGGTGCTCGTTGCAGCAGGTGATGTAGCGGCGGTAGAAGGCCGCGAGATCCGCGCTCACCGGAACGGGAAGCGCGGGTAGCGGTAGCCGGGGAACCAGTACGGGGTCATGCCGTAGTAGCCGTAGAGTTCCTCGAGGTTCTCGGTGGGGTCGAACTCGGTGAGCTCCGGGTCGTAGCCCGGGGCGTGCGCGATCTCGTTGCGGGTGCGGCCGATCGTGACCTGGTCCTCGGAGACCTGTACGACGGCGTCGACCGGGATCAGGCGGTGTGCGGCGCCGATGCCCAGCAGGCCGCCGGACGCCACGTCCAGCAGCCGTACGCGACGCTCGTCGGCGTCCACGAACAGGCTGCTGACCTTGCCGATCTCCGTACCGTCCGAGTCCACCACGCTGGCGCCCCGGACGTCGTCCTCGGCCTTCGCGAGCATCAGGTCGCTGTCGTCCAGCCGGACGAGGCCGAGCGGCTCCTTCTCGGTCATGGTCTGTCACCTCCAAGAACCTTCCAGGTACCCGGAGACCCGGCCCGCCAGTATTCTCGAGGAGTTCCTTTCCGCCCTGAAATAAGGAGCACCCGATGCAGCATCCCGCCCGCCGGGCGGTCGGTGTCGTCCTCGGCACCGCCGCCCTGATGCTCACCTCCGCCGGCCTGGCGTACGCCGCCCCGCCACCGAGCCTCCCGCAGAACGCCGGCGGCTACGAGCAGTCGTTTTCACCGGCGTACGACTACGACACCGACGGCTGCTACGCCACCCCGGCCATCGGCGCCGACGGCACCCTCAACCCCGGCCTCAACCCGACCGGCGCGGTGAACGGCAACTGCCGCGACCAGTCCGACCTCGACAACTCACAGACCTACGCGCGTTCCAAGTGCAACGGCGGCTGGTGCGCGATCGTGTACGCCAGCTACTTCGAGAAGGACCAGGCGCTCCCGGGCAGCAGTCTCGGCGGCCACCGGCACGACTGGGAGCACGTGATCTCCTGGGTGAACCAGGCGACCAACCAGGTCGAGTACGTGACCACGACACAGCACGCGACCCAGGTCACCTACCCGCGGTCGCAGGTCCGCTTCGACGGCTCGCACCCGAAAGTCGTCTACCACAAGGACGGCGCGAGTACGCACTTCTTCCGGCTCGCCAACAGCAACGACGACCCGCCCGAGAACCACTACCACACCTGGCGCTACCCACCGCTGGTCGACTGGACCGGCTTTCCCAGTACGGCGTTGCGCGACACGCTGATGACCGCCGACTTCGGGTCCGCGACGATCAAGATCACCGACAAGGACGACCGGTTCCGCTCCCTGCTGAACGCGTCCAGGCCGTCCGGGATCCCGTTCGACCCTTGGGCCTGAACGACCCCGGCGTGCGCGTCAGCTCCGGACGCGCACGCCGGAGGTCAGCGACTCCGCGATCAGCTCGATCATCGCCGCGTGCCGCTTCACCGCGGGCTCGTCCTGCGCCAGCGCGACGGTGTCCAGGAACACCCGGCTCACCACCAGCTCCGCCGCCGTCTGCACGCGTGCCTCGTCGGCCACCAGGTCCTCGGCACCACTCAGTACGTCGGCCACGGTCTCCGTCGCCCCCGCGAACAGCTCGGCCGCCCGGGACGCGATCTCCGGCCGCCCCGGCGCCTCCCGGAACACGATGACCCGGGCCGCCCGGTCGTTCTCCAGCTCCTCCACCATCGAGGCCACCATCGACCGCAGCCGACCGCGGACCGTCCGGGCGCGCGCCGCGGAGCGCAGCACCTCGCTCGGCGACGGGCGTTCCTGCACGACCGCGAGCAACAGGTCGAGCTTGGTCGCGAAGTGGTAGAACACCAGCCCCGACGGCACCCCGGCCTCGGTCGCGATCCGGGCCGTCGACGTGGCGTCGTACCCGTGCTCGGCGAACAGCCGCTCGGCGGTCTCGATGATGAGCTGCCGCTTGGTCGGCCGGGTGGCGTGCTGTGCTTGTGCGGTCATGATGCTGCTGGTTGGGCGGCGGGCCAGACCTCGCCTTTCCGTTCGGCCGCGAGCACGGCGGCCCGCTTAAGTGACTTGAACACGTAGTCCGGTACCCGCAATCCGCGGCGATGCGCCCACAGCAGCTCGTGTTCGGCCCGCCCGACCTGCCGTGCGTACTCGCGCAGCTCGGCCTCGCCGCCGTCGCTCATCTCCAGCGCGGTCATCACGTCGCCGAAGTCGGCAACTTGCCGCTTGTTGTAGGCGCCGACCACCTCGAACGTCCGCTTCCGCAGCCCGCGCGTCAGCCACTTCTGCCAGCCGGCCAGCTGATCCCACAGCTCCTGCGCGGCCATCTGGTAGTAGGCGAAGTGCCCCGGCTCCTGGCGGCGGATCGGCGCGACCACCGTCTTGGCGATCGCCCGCTCGCCGAGCTCGAGCAGCCCGGAGTGGAGTTTGTTGTAGGCGAGGACCGCGGACCGCTCGGTGGCCAGGCCGGTCAGGTAGTACAGCATCCTGCTGATGTCCTGCACGCCGCGCATCCGGCCGAGCGCGCCGAGGAACCGGAGATTGAACGACACCTCCGACAGGTTCGCCTCCTGCGGGTGCACACCGAGCAGTTCCTGCAGCTTGTCGAGGATCTGCCCGTGGCGGGTCTCCTGCGGCATCCACACGTCGGCGTAGAAGTGCCGGTCGACCTCGGGCGGGTCCGGGAGCAGCACGTTCAGCTCCAGCACGTTCCGCTCGACCTCGAGCTCGACGCGGGTCATGTACGACAGCACGTGACCGAACCGCTCGGCCAGCAGGCCGGGCTTCTTCATCGTGTAGTCGACACTGCCGAGCGGAATCGGCGGGTGTTCCTCCCCCAGCCGGTCGACATGGTCGGCCAGCCGGGAATCCTCGCGCCGCCGGGCTCGCCGGCGCGGTACGGTCACATCGCTCAACGACATTGGCGGCACCTCACTCGTTCGACCAGGGATGCGCGCTCGATCCCCCACCGCCAAGGCTAGCAAAATGACTGACTGATCAGTCAGTCAGAGCCTGTGAGCCCGGCAACACGAGAACGGCGGGCGGCGGTCCCGGAGGACCACCACCCGCCGTCGGGTGCGGTGCTACTTGGCGATCGTGTAGCGGATCGTGTCGTTGCGCAGGACCTCGCCGTTCACCTTGACGATCCGGACGACGTGCTGCCCGTTCCGCAACCCGGTCGCGCCGAACACGGTCCGGTTGGTGACGCGGGCGTCGCCGTGCAGGTTCACGCGGCGTACCAGCTTGCCGTCGACGTACACGTCGGCCTCGCCCTGGTCGGGTGCGAGCGCCGTACTCCACTCGACGCCCGTGCCGGTGAACGTGAACTCCACGGCCGCACCGTCGGCCTTGGCGGCGTGCACGTCGTCGCGGTAGTCGCCACGGAACCGGACGTCGAGCGCGGTATTGCCGACCGGCAGCCCGGCGAGGTAGGCCTTGCTGATCGTGACGGCGTTCCCGGAGATCGTGTAGTCGGCGCCCTTCACCAGCTCCTGGCCCGCCTTCGCGATGCCTTCCAGTTCACCCGCGTCGCGGCCCAGCGTGACGGTGACGTCGGCCGGCGCGCTCTTGTCGAACGCCGCGGTGTCCGGGTTGAGCAGGCTCTCCTGCCGGATGTTCAGCTTGTCGAGCAACATGAACTGGCCGGACTTCTTCACCCCGCGGATCGTGTGGCTGCCGTTCGGCAGGTCCGAGATGCTGTACACGACCTGCTGCGGCTTGTTGTGGCCCTGCGCCGGATCCATGTACGTGCTCACGGTCTGCTTGAACTCGCCGTCGATGTAGATGTCGACGTCGCCCTGGCCCGGGTCCGTCTCGGTCACGTAGTCGACGCCGGTGCCGACGAAGCTGTACGAGAACGAGTCGCCGTTCGTCTCCGTCCACTGCACGTCGTCCTGGTAGTCCCCCAGCCCGCGCCCGGAGCTGTAGTTCCAGGTGCCGGAGTAGACGATCTGCGGGCTGTTGTTGTTGACCTCGACGGTCCGGGTCGGCAGATCGGCCGCCGTCGCCGAGCGCGCGGCCGAGTCGGTCACGCCGACGGTCAGCGCCTGCGATACGGCGGGTACTTCGTAGTTCTTGTTGCGCTCCCACGCGCCGTCGTACGAGACCCGCGGGTCGTCGTCGTTCACGTTGATCGCCGCGCCCTTCTGCGGCGTGACCTTGAGCAGCCGGACGCCGTGGATCGGCACGTCCTGTGCGGTGAAGCTCGACGCAAACGTGCCGACGTCCTTGCGGGCCCACAGGTCGCGCACCTTCGCGGCGCCGTTCAGGCCGAGGTCGGCGAAGTTCACCGTCAGGTCGGCGTCGGTCTGGCCGAGGTTGAACAGGGCGACCGTGAACGAGCTGTCCGGATTCAGCGCGAACCACACCTGCCGGTTGGTCTTCGTGGACACCGGGTGCGCGGGCCGGCCGGCCTGGTTGACCGCGATCACCTCACGGTTCGTGAGCAACTCGAGGCCGTACGAGTCCAGCTTCGTCATGTCGTTTCCGATGTACATCGGCGCCGCGGAGATCGCCCACAGCGTCGCCGCCGTACGGCGTTCGTCCTTCGTCAGGCCGTCCATCTGGCCGTTGCCGACGTTGAGGGAGTCGAGGTCGTTCCAGCCGCCCGGGCCCGCGTGCCGCCACCACTCGGCGAGCTTCGGGAACAGCCGGTTGATGTTCGGCCACGCGGTGAGCGCGGTCCCCGGGCAGTAGCACTCGACGTCCCAGTCGATCCGCCAGCCGTTGGCGTACTGCTTCCAGAGGTCGGCGTAGTTGATGTCGAGCGCCCACGACAGCTCGAGCCAGATCTTGTGCCGGGCCAGCGCCTGCGACCACGCCTTCACGTCGTCGCGCGCATCGAGCGACAGGTCGCTGACCCCGGAGCCCGGGGTGACGCTGTCGAACTTCAGGAAGTCCAGGCCCCAGGAGCCGAACAGGTCCGCGATCGAGTCGATGTACTTCTGCGCGCACGGCTTCGAGAAGTCCATCCGGTAGCCGATGCCCCAGTAGTCGGCCTTCTGCAGCGGCTGCACCGGCAGGTCCGCGGTGGTGCACTCCGGGGCGCCGTAGATCGGCAGCTTGGCGTCGATGACGGCCTTGCTGATCCCGGGGATCGCGTACAGCCCGACCTTCTGGCCGTTCGCGTGGATGTGGTCGATGACGGCCTGCAGGCCGTTCGGGTAGAGCTTCTTGCTCGGCGTCGGCCGGCCGTAGGCGTCGATGCCCTCGTTCCAGCCGGCGTCGATGTTGATGTACTCGTACCCGTACGGCTGCAGCTTCGCGTGCATCGCGTCGGACTGGGCGATCAGCTGCTCCGCCGTGATCCAGCTGCCGCCGTTCGGGTTGTAGACCTGCATGCTGTAACTGCTCCAGCCCATGTAGGGCCGCAGCGCCTTGTCCCCCGCCGGACCGGACGAACCGGTCGCGACGGTGACGCTGGTGGTGGACGGCGCCGGTGCTGCTGACGACGTACGCAATCCTGCCGGCAGCAGCCCGGCGACCACGAGGCCCGCAACCGCGGCCCGCAGCACCCTGCTCCGAACGGATCTGGTCATGGCGGTGACCTTCTTCCCAGAGGAACCCAGAGAACCGAATCGGATAGGATATTGGAACTATTACTTAACCTTGTCAAGATTCTGTGCGAAAGTGGCACAGTGATGCCGCGCCGCGAAGTCCGCCGAGATCCGCGGCGCCGGGAGCTCCAGCGACACGACCTTGCCCCGGAGACCCGAGGACGGCCAGTACGTCGAGTGCGTCGACGGGTTGCCGGTCGCGGCGAACTTGACCCAGGCGGCGCGCATCGCGTCGGCCAGTGCGGTCTGCTCGGCGTTCAGCGGCGCCGGGAACGGCGCGTTCGGCAGGTCGAACAGGTACCACAGCTCGGAGCCGTGGGTGGCGACCGACAGCGTCCCGGCCGGCGCGAACAGGAACGGCGCGGTGTCGTCGTTGAACTCGTACCCGTACGTCGGGACGTACCGGGCGGCGGTCCACTTGTTCACCTGCGCCGCGCCGCACGCGAAGGTGGCGTCGCCGATCAGCGTGCCGAACGCCTTGTCAGGTGACGAGTAGGCGGCGAGCGGGTACTCGGCGGCGATGGCCGCGGCCTGCACGGGTGAGATGCGGAGTGCTGCAGCGATGTTGGCCTCGTAGTTCTCCGCAGTGACCGGGCTGGTGTACGCGACGTTGTAGCCGCGGCTCACGACCCGCCCGCCGAGCGTGAACAGCGCTTCCTCGTCGTGGTTGCTGCCGTTGAGGATCGGAACCCGGTTGAACCGGCCGGCGGCCAGTGCCGTCCCGATCGGCTCCTTGAGCACCGCGCCGTCGACCGCGCCGGGGATCAGGGCCGTCGCCGTCGAGACGTTGTCCACCAGCGTCTGCACCGGCACCTGCCGCAGGCACTCCGCGGACTGGTCCGCGCAGCCGACCTTCACCGCGAAGTCCTTGCCGAAGGCCTTCGCCTGCGCCAGGGACTCCTGCTCCAGCGCGAACGCGCCGCTCTGCACGATCGCCCGCTGGAACAGGCCCTTCGAGCTGCGCGACGTGACGTGCGCCAGGACCGACAGCCCGCCGGCCGACTCGCCGGCGATCGTCACGTTCCGCGGGTCACCGCCGAACCGGCCGATGTTCTGCTGCACCCAGCGCAACGCGGCCTGCTGGTCCATCAGCCCGTAGTTGCCGGCCGCCCCGTCGGGACCGGACGCGAACGCCGGGTGGGCCAGGAAGCCCAGGGCGCCGAGCCGGTAGTTGATCGTCACGACGACCGCGCCGGCCTTGGCGAGCTTGGTGCCGTCGTAGTTCGAGCCGCTGTCGGCGGTCAGCCCGCCGCCGTGGATCCACACCAGCACCGGCCGCTTGACCGCGGACTGCAGCGCCGGCGTCGACACGTTCAGGTACAGGCAGTCCTCGCTGAAGCCGCCCGGCGGGCTGATCCCGGGCGCCTGCGGACAGGCCGGGGCGTACGACGACGCGTCGCGGACACCCTGCCAGCTCGGAGCGGCCTGCGGCGCGCGCCAGCGGAGGTTGCCGGTCGGCGCGGCGGCGTACGGCAGGCCGCGGAACGCGTAGGTGCCGTCGACGGCCAGGCCGCTGACGGCACCGTTGCCCGTGGCCACGACCGGGCGCTCCGGGCTCGGGGAACTGGCGTCCGCCGCGCCTGCGACGGTCAGCCCGCCGGCGGCGGTTGCCAGCGTCGCGGCGACGGCGGCGAGGACCACACGTCCGCGCCGGGAGAGGACGGTTCTCATGGTTCGTTTGCACCTCATGCAGGAGAGTGATTCGTCTGACGGCTCTCACTCTCCGGCCCGCGACCGCCCGTCGCCCCAGGGTAAGTCCCTGGTGTCAGACGCCTCTCAGGCCGCGGACTCGCCGGCGGCCCGCCAGTCGGCCGGTCCGTCCGACCCCGCCTCGTACTCCTCCAGCGGGACCTCGCCGGCCGCCCACGCGGCCAGCACCGGCTCGACGATCTCCCAGCACCGCTCGGCCACGTCACCGCGGACCGAGAGCAGCGGGTCGCCGCGGAGGATGCCGTTCAGCACCTCGCCGTACGGGAGGACCGGTGACGACGGCAACGAGGCGTCGAGGAAGACCTGGCCCATCGTGTACGGGCCGTCGACGCCCAGCGCGGGGACAGACAACGACAGCTCGCCCGGGTTCAGCCCGATGCGCAGAGTTTCGCCGTCGCGACCACCGTGCAGGCCGGACGGCAGGTGCCGCAGCGGCTTGAAGCGGATCACGATCTCCTTGCGCGCGACCCCGAGCGCCTTGCCGGAGCGCAGCGTGAACGGCACCCCCGCCCAGCGGTTCGTGTCCACCTCGACCGTCACCTCGGCGAGCGTCTCGGTCTCCCGGGACGGGTCGACCCCGGCCTCGTCGGCGTACGCCGGAACCACCCGGTCGTCGGCGATCCCCGCTCCGTACCGCGCGCGCCGGCTCGCCTCGGTGGCGGAGCGGCGGTAGAGGTGCGTACTGCGCAGCGCCCGGGCCATCTCGCTGCGGACCTCGACGGCGTCCATCGTGGCCGGTGCGTCCATCACGAGCAGGGCCAGCACGAGCAGCAGGTGGCTCTGGATCATGTCGACGAGCGCGCCCGCGTTGTCGTAGTACTGCGCGCGACCTTCGAGTCCGAGCGTCTCGTCGTACACGATCTCGACGCTCTCGATGTGCTCGGCGTTCCAGACCGGCTCGAACAGGCGGTTCGCGAACCGCAGGCCGATCAGGTTGAGGACCGCCGTCCGGCCGAGGAAGTGGTCGACGCGGTGCACGTTGTCCTCGGGCACCAGCGTGCCGACCAGCTTGTTCAGCGCCGCGGCGGACGCGGAGTCGGTGCCGAACGGCTTCTCGAAGGCGAGCTCGGTGCCCTCGGGCAGGTCGAGCTGCTGGAGCGCCTCGACGATCCTCGTCGTCACGGCCGGCGGCAGCGAGAAGTACAGCACCGGGGCCGGGCCGGCGAGGTCGAGCAGCGTCCGCAGGTGCGCGACGTCCGTCGGGTCGCCGGCGACGTACTCCGTGGTCGCGAGCGTCTCGGCCGCGACCGGGCCGATCTCGCCACGCGAGGCGAAGGCCGCGTGGACGCGGTCCGTCCACTCGTCAGCGGCGAGCGGCGACCGCCCGGTGCCGATGATCCGCACACTCGTGGCGCGCGGCCCGGCGAGCAGACTGCCCAGGCCGGGCAGCAGCAACCGTGAGCTCAGGTCGCCGCTGGCGCCGAAGATGACCAGGGTCCGTTGGTCCGTCCCCGCCGGTCGTCCGTCGACCGGCAGCAGGGCCGCATGCGTACTGATGATGCCTCCCGAAACTGTGCCGTGCGGCTGCACCCGTGGAGCCACACCTTCAGAGGCAACCGCACCGAGAGTAACGGCATTCCCGCTAGCGCGCAGCCGGGATCTCAAGGGGTGGGAAAGGGCTTTCCGAGAGTCCCAGGTTACGCCAGACGAAGCGCGGGACGCCCCCGAGGAAACCGCGCAGGTAGGCCGAGCAGTGCGCGATCGCCGGCTGGCTGTGCTCCCCCGGCGAGAACCAGACCCACTCCCCCTCGATCCGGAACGGCGCGCCCTGGCTCGCCATCAGGTACTCCATCTGCCGCGGGTGGATCACGTCGTACGCGTACTTCGGGTCCTGCGCGAAGATCGCGAACCGGCGGTTGAACTCCGCGCTTTCGAACTCGATGCCCGAGCTCAGCCCCTTGCGCCCGACGGTCAGCGGCGGCATCCGGATCGGCAACTGGAAGCCGAGGATCGGCTCCGAGTGGTGTTCGGTGACGGTGCGGGTCTGGCTGTTGCCGTTGCTGTCGGTGTAGGACTCGGTGCGCTGTGTCTTCCAGTGGTGCTCGAACGCGATGAACGGCGGACCGTCGCCGTCGCGGCCGCGGATCACCTGGTCGGTCCGGTGGCCGTGTCCGCCGCGGTTGACCGGCGTGAATTCCAGCAAGCTGTCGTCGACACCGATCCAGTACCACTCCGGGTGGTGGTAGAAAGTGAGCCGCGGCGGCGGCTCCGGCTGGATCCACTGGTCCAGCGGCGTCGCGTCGATCACCGCCGCCAGCGCACCGAGCTGCTCGAGCCACTGGCCGAGCTTGTCCAGCTCCTTGCGCGGCGGATCGAGTACGACGACCTGGTCGCCGTCGATGCTCAGGTTGACCCCCGGCTGTCCCGCCGCCAGCGCGTTCAGCTGCTGGCAGAGCTGCGCCGTCAGCACCGCGTTCGCGTACGGCACGTCCAGCGCGCCGACCCGCCAGCCGGGACCGAGCTGCGGCGGCGCGGGCACGTCCTGCGCGAGGACGCCGTACCGGGGTCCTGTCTCGCCGCCGGTGATCCACAGCTCGGGGAGGCGCCGGGACAGCGTGACCATGCCGACCCAGCCCGACCAGTGGTCGTTCTTGTACTCGATCACCTGGAACGGTCGGCCGGTGCTCGTCGCCCCGATGATCTGGTCGTCCGGCCTGCGCTCGAAGCCGATGCCGAACGGCGGGTTGCCGAGCCGCGCCACCGCGTCGAACGCCGGGCTGTTGACGAACAACCAGCCGCGCTGCTTGACGGAGTTGATGTACGCCTGGCGCCGGACGAGCGCGACGATCCCCCAGGTGATCCCGCCCACCACGAGCACAGCCGCGATCACCAGGAACACGAGTACGACCGCGGCGCCTGAATTCACACCGCGACAATAGCGCCGCGGGAGGATCAGCCCAGGGACGCCGGGAGTGGCTCGGCGTGGACGATCTGGAGACGGCTGACCGCGCGGGTGAGGACGACGTACAGCCGGTGCAGGCCGCGCGGCTCGGCGGCGACGATGTGCGCCGGCTCGGCGACCACCACCGCGTCGAACTCCAGGCCCTTCGCCAGCGTCGCGGGCACGCACACCAGGCGCACGGTGTCGATCTCCTCGTCGGACTCGCCGAGCAGCGCGGCCTCGAGCCCGGCCGCGACGAGCGCGTCCCGGAGCTGCCCGATCTGGTCGTCGGCGGCGATCAGTGCGACGGATCCCTCGCCGGCCAGCGCGGCGCGGCACCCGGCGACGACCTGGTCGGCGTACGTCGCCGCGTCGGCCGGCACGATGCTCAACGCGTCGGCGACCGTCCGGACGCCGCTCGGGGTGCTCAGGGTCGGGGCGATCTCGGGCAGCAGCTTCGCCGCGAAGTCGATGATCTGCGCCGGCACCCGGAACCCGCGGCCGAGCTCCGCGACCACGCCGTCGCTCTTGCCGAGATGGCCGAGGACCCGGTCCCAGGACCCGGCGGACCACGGCGTCGTCGCCTGCGCGAGGTCGCCCAGCACCGTGGCCGAGCCGGTGCGGCAGCGCCGACCGAGGGCACGCAACTGCATCGCCGACAGGTCCTGCGCCTCGTCGAGGACGAGATGACCGAGCGAGCCGGTCCGCCGTTCGATCAGGTCCTCGAGCTCGTCGAGCAGGACCGTGTCCGCGAACGACCACTTCGTCGACTTCCACGATCGCGGCGGCTTGGGCCACAGCAGCGCCGTCCGCTCCTCGTCCGTCAGGTCCGGGGCGGCCGCGGTGAGGAAGTCCGCGTCCGAGAAGAGCCGGTGCAGGATCTGCTCCGGTACGACGCGGGGCCAGACCGCGTCGAGCACCTCCTTGACCGGCTTCGAGCGGGCGACGGCGTTCTGCACGCGGTCGTCCGGCGACTCGGCGCGCTCCTCCATCCGGACCAGGACCACGTGCGCGATCCGCTGCGCGAGCGCGTTCCGGCCGGGCGCGTAGCGGGTGGACTCGCGCAGGTCCGACACGATGTCGACGACCTCGTAGTCGTGCACGCGGTAGCGCCGGGATCCCTTGCTGTACAGGACTCCGTCGGTCGGCGTACCGACGTACGACCAGAGGGCGCGGCGCAGCACACCCGCCATCCGCGCGTCGCCCTTCAGCGCCTCGGCGGCCGACTCGTCGACGGCCGCGGCGGGCCGGGTGAGCAGCTCGTCGATCGTGATCTGGCGGACGTCGACCTCGCCCAGCGCGGGCAGGACCTTGCGGATGTAGGACAGGAACGAGCGGTTCGGTCCGACGATCACGACGCCGCCGCGGCCGAGGCGCTCGCGTTCGGTGTAGAGCAGGTACGCGACGCGGTGCAGGCCGACGGCGGTCTTGCCGGTGCCGGGCGCGCCCTGCACGCAGACGCTCGGGTGCAGCGGGGCCCGGACCAGGTCGTCCTGCTCGGGCTGGATCGTGGCCACGATGTCGCGCATCGGGCCGGTGCGCGGCCGCTCGATCTCGGCGCGCAGGAACGCGTCGGCCTGGTCCGGGTCGACCACTCCGGTGAGCGGCTCGTCCTCGAAGCCGGTCAGCTCGGCGTGCTCCGAGAAGCCGTAGCGGCGGCGCATCAGGACGCGCTGCCGGTCGTTCTGGGTCGCGCGGTAGAACGGCACCGACACCGGTGCGCGCCAGTCGATCACCAGCGGTACGCCGGTGCCGTCGTGGACGTGCCGGCGGCCGATGTAGATCTGGTCCAGGTCCTCGATGGTGCCGTGCTCGTAGTCGAGCCGGCCGAAGAACAGCGGTACGTCGGGCAGGTCGAGGAGCGCCTGGGTGCGCATCTCCTTGGCCCGCTGGTTGGCCTCGTTGGTGAAACGTTCGTCGTTGTCCTCGCCGCCGATGACCTGGACCTCGCGGTCCACGACTTCGGCGTACATGCCGCGGAGTGCGGTGCGAGCGGTGGAGAGGTAGGCGCGTTCGGCCGCCAGTTCCGGTTCGACCATGGTCGGAGAGCCTCGAATCGTGAGCTGGGTCCCGCCCCGGAGCAGATCCATCCGGTTCGATTCGATCCCGAAAAGACAGGCGAGCGACGCTACCAGCGGCCGTCGGGGGCCGCCACCGATTTATCGCATCCAGTCCGGGACATGCTCGGGGTCCCGCGGGAACGCGGCCAGGTCCGCCGCGTAGATGCCTGCGTCGACAGGGATCGACCACGCCGGTTCGTGGTCGTAGTCGAAGTCGGTCGCGAAGTGCCCGGCCGCGGTGACCGTGACGCGGGCGGTCAGCCAGGTGCCTTTGCCGGGCTGGTACATCTCCCGCCGCAGTTCCTCGAACTGTTCCTCGAGTCCTTCCGGCAACGTCTCCAGCTGGCTCTCCCCCGCCGGCGTCAGCATGTCGGCGTCCAGTTCGGCGTACGACGTCGTCGCGCGGTAGACCGCACTCACCTCACGCCACCCGGCCGGCAGGTCCGCGACCAGGGCCCGGGCGATCGCGTCGATGACGCCGATCTCGCTCATCCAGCTCCCCGGGCGCTCGTCGGTTTGGTCTCTCTGAAGATACGCCGTGGCGACCGGGTGCCTGCGTGCCGGTCGACCACGGTGCGGCTCGACGGGCGGCGCGTCGTACCGTTCGGGTGCTTCACGTCGATCGCGGCGTGCACCTGGACGCCGGCCGCGCGCATCGCCTGCCAGCTCTCCTCCATCCGCCGCCAGTTGTCCCGGACGCCCTTCACCGCCTGGTTCTGCGATCTCGACTGCGCGGTGATGTTGATCGACTCGCCGGGTCCGTCGAAGACCGTCCCGAACAGGTGCCCGCCGTCGTCGGTGCGCTGCCGGTCGGGCTTGCCCGCGTCCCGTTGCGCGTCCAGGTTGCGGCGGTCCTCGTTGTCCTTCGACGGCAGCCAGCCGAGCCAGCCCTCGGCGTGCGTGACCCGGGCGTGCTCGTCGGTGACGTACAGGTAGCGGTCGTCGACGACGTACACCGCGGACGGCTCCGGGTCCATCAGGTCCGGGTTCCAGCCGTCGACGTGGCCGGACCGCTCCTTGTGCACCGGCAGGCCGGCGTACTTCTCGGGCGCGACCGGTACGTCGTCCGGGCCGTAGCCGACGGCGCGGACGTCGGCCGGATCGGCGGGTTGCTCGATCCGGGCCGACGCCCGCGGTCGCTCTGGCATGCGCCTGTTTCTACCGCGCGGTTCTGAACTCCCGGTTACCGGCGAGTGTCGGGGTCGACGTACCGGAAGGTCGGGCCGGCGGTCGTGTGGTCGTCCTCGCTGAGTTGCATCAGCTTGAGGGCCTCCGACTTGAGCCCGAACATGGCCCGGGTCGCGTCGTGGATCATCGCGGGCTCGCCGGTGAACGCCTGCTCGAGCAGGAACAACAGGGTGCAGTAGGTGTTGTCGAACTCCTCCTGGGCGGCTCGGATCTGCGCATTGTCCGAGCGACGCGGATTGGCCTGCATCGGCGAGACGCCCGCGGGGTCGACGGTCACCGGGTCACCGCTCGGGCCGGACTGCGGTGTGTCGCCGCGCTGGTACCGGCGGCCGAGCTTGAGCTCCTGGAAGCGGTAGTAGTGCGCGACTTCGTCGCGGTCCGGGTGGAAGATGTCGCGGTCGCCGTCCCAGACCTCGCCGCGCGCCGTACCTTCGCCCTGCTCGACGATCTCCTCGAGCGCCGACAGCGCCGAAGCCAGGTCGGTGACCGGCTGCAGGGTGCCGGCGGTGTGGTGGAACGGGCCGGCGGTCACCTGACGCCTGGGGTCGCCGGAAAAGACCTTGTCCTCGCCGAGCGTCTCGCAGAGGTACCGCAGGCCGTCCTCGATCGCGTCGTAGAACTGTCCGATGGTCTCGTAGTCGTCGCTCTGGCTCGGGGCACCAGGCGCCTCGGGCTTCTCCAGCCGCAGGAACATCTCCAGGGCGTCGGTCCCGAACGGCAGCAGCGACAGCTCCACCGAGCCGTGCGGCAACTGGCGCGGATAGCCCGGCAGCATCTCCGGAACATCCAGCCGCGGTTCACCGCCGACGGCGTTCAGCAGGTTGGCCGCCAGCGAGAGATGGATCATCTCCTCGACGAACACGCTGCTCACCACCTCGACCGCGTCCGGGTTCCGCGCCGGGTCGAGCGAGTACAGGGCACAGAGGTACGGCGGGAGTGTGGCGTGCTCGAGCTCGATCGCCCACTGCAGGTGCCGATGAAGACTGTCGATGGTGTCGATACGCAGGTCCATGTCTGTTGAGACAGGCCACACCCGACATCTGTGACCGTCACAGGGCGTCCGGCCGCGCTGTCTATCCCAGAGACAGACCAGAGAAAGAGCTGAGCGATTGGGAGGTAGCGATATGGCCGAGCACCCGTCCACCGCGTGGCAGACCGCGCTGACGATGCTGCAGGAGGTCGAGCCACCGTTCGTGCCCGAGGGATTCCACGTGATGACCGTGGACGTCGAGTACCCGGCGGGCGACCCGGGCGCGCCGCCGCACCGGCACTCGGGGCCGGCGTTCGGGTACGTCGTCGAGGGCGAGATGCTGTTCGAGCTCGAGGGTGAGCCGCCGCGGGTGATCAAGGCCGGTGAGGCGTTCTGGGAGCCGGGCGGTGATGTCATCCACTACCAGGACGGCAACAACCGGTCGGACGTACCGGTGAAGTTCACCGTCACCATGCTGTGTGCGCCGAACCAGGAGATGTTCGTGCTGGTCCCCGAGGACGAGCTCGCCGCGCGGGCTGATCGGCGGGTTCAGCGGTAGGCGCGGGCTTGGAGTTCGAAGAGTTCGGCGTAGCGGCCGCCGGCGGCCAGCAGGTCCTCGTGGGTGCCGAACTCTTCGATCCGGCCCTGGTGCATGACGACGATGAGGTCGGCCATCCGGACGGTGGAGAAGCGGTGCGAGACCAGGACGGTGATGCCGCCGGTCTCGGCCGCGGCCACCTTCGCGGCCTCGGCGTACTGCTCGTAGAGCCGGTGCTCGGCCTCCGGGTCCAGCGCCGCGGTCGGCTCGTCGAGGAGCAGCAGCAGCGGGCGCTCGCGCATGAACGCGCGGGCCAGCGCCAGCCGCTGCCACTGCCCACCTGACAGCTCCACCCCGTCGGTGAACTTCTTGCCCAGCTGGGAATCGAGCCCGCGCGGCAGCCCGGCGACGACCGACTCGGCGTCACCCCGGACCACTGCCGTGCGTACGGCGTCCTCGTCCGCGGCGCGGGTGATGTCGCCGATCCCGACCACCTCGCGCGCGGTGAACTCGAACTTCACGAAGTCCTGGAAGCCCGCCGACAGCTGCGACCGCCACGCGTCCGGCTGGATCGTCGCCAGGTCCTGCCCGTCGACCAGGATCCGTCCGGTGGTCGGGTCGTACATCCGGGCCAGCAGCTTCACCAGCGTGGTCTTGCCGGCGCCGTTCTCCCCCACCAACGCGACCGCAGCACCGGCCGGGATCTCCAGATTGATCGCACTCAGCACCGCGGAATCCGAACCCGGATAAGCGAATCCGACGTCTCGCAGCGAGATCCCGTCCGCGATCCGCGCCGGTGCCTCCGACCGGCTGGAGCGCCACGAGTTCTGCTTGGCGTACTCGCGCAGCCAGTCGTAGCGGCCGAAGCTGCGGACCACCTCGCCGACCCAGTACACGTTCTGCGCGATACCGCCGGTCATCTGATCCACCTGCGGCGCGAGCAGCAGCACCAGGACGACATCGCCCGCACTGGCCTGCCCGTTCCGCGCGCGGACCACGACCCAGACGATCGCCGCCGCGTACGCGAGCCCGAACACCAGCCGCACCGCGCCGTCCACCTTCCCGCCCCAGCGCGCGGCGGCGACCCGGCGCTCGAAGCGCTCGGTCTGCAGCGTGAAGATCCTGTCCAGCAACACCTTCCCGAGCCCGAACACCCGCACCTCGAGCCCGGTCCGCGGATCCTTGGCGACCTCGATCAGCCGGTCGACGAGCCGCTCCTGCGGCATCGAGTCCTCCCACGCCTTGTGCTGCCGCGTGCTGCTCAGGTACGCCGACCAGATCCGGACGCCGCCCAGCAACGGCAGGACGAGCAGCACCGGATGCACGGACCCGAGCAGCGTGAGCACGGTCGCGGTGTTCGTCACCGTGGCGAACGCCCACAGCAGCACCTCCGCGCCGACACCCATCCGCCACGCCCGTTCCCGCACGAGCTCGAGCCGGTCCGCGACGTCCGGGCGCTCGTGGTGCGACAGGCCGGGGATGCCGGTCGTGACGTCCAGCAGGTCCGCGTGTACGCGGCCGGCCATCCGCTCCTGCGCGGTGTCCTGCAGCGGCGTCCCCAACCCGTCCGCGAGGAACGCCACCGCCAGGCCGCCGACGATGATCGCGACGCCCAGCGCGACCGTGCTCGACCGGTCGGAGGCGATCCCGTCGACGAGCCGGCTCACGCCGTACGTCTGGGTCGGCGCGGTGATCGCCCGCGCCGCGACCAGCACGGTCGAGATCGTCATCAGCCACGGCGCCGCCCGGAACGAGGTCGTCAACCACAGCGCGAGAATCCGCAAGTTACGCATCGACAGCCTCCGTCCCCGTCACGTAGCGCTCGGCCTGCAGCCGGAACATCCCGGCGTACTCGCCGTCGATCGCGAGCAGCTCCTCGTGGGTGCCGTCCTCGACGATCCGGCCGTCGGACAGCACGCAGATCCGGTCCGCGTTGCGCACCACCGAGAACCGGTGCGAGATGATCAGCGACGCCACCCCCGAGGTCAGCTCGAGGTACCGCTCGACGAGTTCGGCCTCGGCCCGGACGTCGAGCGCGGCGGCCGGCTCGTCCAGCACCAGGACCCCGGCGCCCGCGTGCACCGCGAACAAGGCGCGCGCCAGCGCGACCCGCTGCCACTCGCCACCCGAGAGGTCGACCCCGCCGTCGAACGTCTTGTCCAGCACGGTGTGCCAGCCGTTCGGCAGCCGGCGTACGACGGAATCGATCCCGGACTCGCGCGCGACGCGGGCCAGCGTGAGCTCGTCACCCGCTCGCTCGACCGCGCCGAACACCACGTTGTCCGTCACCGACAGCGGGAACCGCACGAAGTCCTGCACGATCGCCGCGACCCGGCGCTGCCATGCGGCCAGATCGAGGTCGGCGAGGTCGACGCCGTCGACGAGGATCCGGCCGCTCGTCGGCTTGTAGGCGCCGCCGAGCAGCTTCACCAGCGTGGACTTCCCGGCGCCGTTGACGCCGACGAGCGCGAGCGCCTCGTGAGCGTGGATCGTGAGGTCGAGCTCCCGCAGGACCGGGACCTCCGAACCCGGGTAGTGGAAGCTGACCTGCTCGAACCGGATCTCGCGGGCCGGCATCGTCTCGACCCGGTGCCGCGTCGTGGCGACCGGCTCCGGGTGCCGCCGGGTGATCGTCTCGGGCAGATCGCGCATCGCGCGGAACGCGGAGAGCCCGCGCCGGACCTGCACGACGCCGAAGCCGTTGCTCGACTGGCCGATCGCGAGGATCGCGGGCAGCGTGGTCGCGACCTGGGTGAGCGGCAGCGAGCCGTTGTACGCCGCGCGCCCGACGGCGAGGATCGCGACGCCGTTGGCGATCAGGTGCACGCCGCCGATCAGCAGCGACCACTTCGCGTTCGTCCGCCGGCGGGCCCAGACCGGGCGGTAGCCGGCCGTCCACTCGCGGACGTACCGGTCGACGAGCCAGCCGTGCAGGCCGAAGACCCGCAACTCCTTCGGGGCGTCGCGCATCCCCAGGTTGAACACGTAGTGCGCCCGCCGTTGCTCCTCGGTGTTGCCCCACCAGACGTCGACCTCGCGCTCGATCAGGCGGCCGCCGTACCACTCCAGCAGGAACGTGACCGCGACCAGCATCGCGGCCACCCACCACGCGAACATCGCGCCGACGATCAGCGCCGAGCCGACCAGCGTCACCCGGCTCGCGAGCAGCCACGGCAACTGGCCGAGCCCCTGGGCGAGGTGGAAGCCGCCCTTCCCCTTCGCGCGCTCCTGCACGTCCAGTACTTCGGCGTCCTCCAGGTGCTGGATCCGCCGCGGCCGCAGCAGCGGCTCGGTGATCCCGGTGCCGATCGCGCGGACCAGGCCGGCGTCCATCACCATCGAGGCGACCTGCTGCGCCGCCGGCTTCAGACTCTCCAGCACGAAGACCACCAGCAGGGCGCCGAGCAACCAACTGAACTCGCCGATCGGCATCGCGTCCGGGCCGCCGTCGACCACGCCCGGCACCGCCCCGACGACCTGTCCGGTCAGCAGCGTGACCGCCATCCCGAGCAGCGAGCCGAGGACGGCCAGACCCATCGTCAGAAGGGTGCTTCCAGGCGCAACACGTATCCCGTACCGCAGCAGAGTCAGCACCCGATCGACCGTAGCCGCGACCACCGACAGAACGCACCCGAGTTTCCGGGCCGGACCGCAATCAGCCGACGATCGGCTCCGCGTGCGCCTCGTCGTACCCGGCCGCGGCCAGCCGGTCGAGGGTGCGTTGCAGGACCGCGGTGTCCTCCAGGGTGCGGACCTCGGTGATCTTGCCCCACTTGATCCGCAGGAACTGGTGGACGACGTTCTCGTACGTCGATCCGTCCACGACCTTCACATGCACCGTGACCGCGGTCGCGACCCGGGTGTCCCACGGCCAGCCGCTGACGATGACGTCCTGGACATCGAACCTGGTCCCGGGAAGCAGCCGGAAGCACCGCTCCCACCAGCGCCGCAGCGCGTCGTGGGTCCGGCGCTCACCGCCGAGCGCGTGGTCGCCGTAGAACCGGTACGTGAAGGACGGCGCCATCCCGGCCACCATCGCCTCCCAGTTCCCCGCACTGATCTGCGCGAACGCGTTCCGCACCTGCCGGGCCACGATCCAGTGGTAGATCCCCATGCCGACCACCCTAGGCCGAGTGCATTCAATAACGCAACTGACTACACTCGGCGGCATGCGGAACACCAGCTTCGCCTCGATGCACTGCTCGCTCGCCCAGTCCCTGGAGCTGATCGGCGACTGGTGGACGCCGCTCGTGCTGCGCGACCTCTACCTGGGCCTCGACCGCTTCGACCAGCTCGTCACCGACCTCGGCATCTCCCGCAACCTGCTGACGGCGCGGCTGACCACCCTCGTCGACGGTGGTTTGGTCCGACGTACGCCGTACCAGCAGAACCCGGTGCGCTACAGCTACGAACTCACCGAGTCAGGCAAGGAACTCGTGCCGATCCTGATCGCGCTGACCGCATGGGGCGACAAGTGGGCCACTCCCCCGGCCGGCCAGCCGCTGCGGTTCACGCACACCAGTTGCGGCAAGGTCACCACGGCGACCGTGTGCTGCTCCGAGTGCGGCGAGGCACTCGCGACGGACGACGTCGTACCGTCGCCGGGTCCCGGCGGGCGGACGGCTCCGGGGACGGCGTTGATCGCGAGTGTGCTGTCAGGACTCGAGCCGAAGGCGTAGCAGTTCGGCGAGCGGCATCGACTCGCCGTCGCGGGCGCCCTGGCCGACCACGAGCGGCGGGTCGGACGGCTCGACGTGGACGCCGGCGACGCGGGACTTGAGGCTGGCCGGTACGCCGAGGATGTAGAAGTTCCCGTCGACGTCCACGGCGAGCGAGCGGTTGCGGCGCAGGTACCACCCGGTGAGGTTGGTGCGGTAGCTGGCGCTGGAGCCGACGACCTGCGCCCGCAGCGGCTCAGGCTGCACCCCGCGCTCTCTGAGCGTCGCGATGAAGTCGGTCAGCAGCTGACGAGCCTGCGCGGTCTCCGCGGCCTTCTTGCGTCCCAGCGCGGCCGCATGCTCCGCGGCCGCCTGCCGTCGTTCCTCGCGCCAGCTCGTCACCCCCTCACCCTACGATCAGTCCACGCACAGGCAGAACGGGTGTCCGGCGGGGTCGAGGAAGACGCGGAACGTGGTGCCGGGCTGGTGCTCGGCCTTGGTGGCGCCGATCTTCAGGACCGCGGCCTCACCTTCGTCGAGGTCCTCGACCATCACGTCGAGGTGCAGCTGCTGCGGCACGTCCTGGGTCGGCCAGGTCGGCGCCTTGAAGTCCTTCACCTGCTGGAACGAGATGCAGTTGCTCCCGTCCTCGGGCCGGATGTCCGCCCAGCCCTCGTCGGACTTCACCTGCCAGCCGAGCAGCTCGCCGTAGAACTGGGCGAGACCGGCCGCGTCGGGGCAGTCCAGCACGAAACTCGGGTACTTAGCGATAGCCATGGCTCGCACAGTAGTGCTGGTTGCGGACGATCCGCGTCCGGTTCTCAGGACGAATTTCCGACCAGCGTCTGCCACGCCCGGTCGACGCCGGCGGCGATGCAGCCCGCCACCACGGTCTCCGTCCCGAGCACACTCGCCTTGACCTCGGGAAGCACCGGAGCCAGCTGGCGCAACTGCTTGGTCACCGCCTCCAGGAAGCCCGGCGCCTGGCCGATGCCGCCGCCGAGCACGATCAGGTCGGGATCGACCACCGTGATCACCGTGCACACCGCCTTCGCGACGAGCAACGCTTCCTCGGCGACCACCGCCGCCGCGAGCGCGTCACCGCGAGCGGCCGCCGCGAACACCTTCTCGGCTGTCGGCGCACCGCGGACCCCGGCACGCCGCGCCGCTCGGACCACAGCCGCCGCCGACGCGGACGCGTCGAAGCCGCCCCGCTTGCGGGCGTCCCGCGGATCGCTGCCGCTGCCCTCGGTGAACGGCAGGTACCCGATCTCGCCCGCGACGCCGTGCGATCCGCGCCGGAGCTTGCCGTCGAGCACCAGCCCCATCCCGATCCCGGTGCCGACCGAGACGAACGCGAAGCTCTCGACCTCGCGGCCGTGTCCGTGCACCCGCTCGGCGATCGCCGCGGCGTCCACGTCGTTCTCGATCATCAGCGACGGACCGAAGCGTTCCCGGAGTGCGGCGAGCGTCGCCGGCGAGTCCCAGCCGGAGAGCCGGCCGGTCAGCGTCAGCGCGTCGAGCCGCGGGTCGTAGACGCCGGGGCTGCCGAGCACCGTCTGCGTCAGTTGCGCGACGTCGATCCCGGCTTCGGCCGCCAGCGTCCCGGTCAGGTCGACGAGCTCCTGGATCCGTGCCAGCGCGTCGCCCGCTTTCGTGCGCACACTCAGCCGGGAACGGACGGTCCCGGCGAGATCCGCGATCGCGCCGCGCAGGTACTCACGCCCGACGTCCAGCCCGAGCACGAACCCCGCTTCCGGCCGGACCTCGTACAGGCTCGCCGCCGGGCCGGGGACGCCGGTGCGCTGGCCGGTCACGTGCACGAGGCCGGTCCGCTCCAGTGAACCCAGCGCGGCCGACACCGTCGGTTTCGACAGTCCGGTGAGCCCGGCGAGCTCGGTGCGCGAGATCGGCCCGGCCCGGCGGATGTGTCCCAGCAGCACCCGCTCGTTGATCTCGCGGATCAGCTGCGGGCGCGCAGCCGACGCGCCTCCGGCGACAACGGTCACGTCGGCCCCCTTCGGTATCGACCCGGACATCTCGATTCGGCAACTTCGCCCGATCCCTTGTGGTCGTGGCGATTGTTAAGTTAGTTTCCTAACGATTCTATTCGCCGGCGCGAGGAGGTGCCACCCTGTGGTTTCCCCACCGGTCGTCCTCGGGCTCGACTTCGGCGGTACCAAGATCGCCGTCGCCGTCAGCGACCTCGCCGGTCGTCGGCTCGGCGCGACGACCATCGACAGCCGGGCCGACTCCGGCGGTGCCGCGCAGGCGATGGACCGGTGCCTCACAACGGCGCGCGAACTGCTCGCCGACGTCGCACCGGACCACCACCTCGCCGGCGTCGGCGCCGCCACCCTGGGCATCCCGTACGACGACCGCGTCGAACTGGCGCCGACGCTGCCCGGCTGGGGCGAACTCCCTTTCGGGCGGCTGATCCGGGAGGCCTATCCCGGCGTACCGGTGAAGTTGGCGACCGACGTCAAGGCCGCGGCGGAGGCCGAGCTGCGCTGGGGTGCGCTGGCCGGCTGTGATCCGGGGCTGTACGTCAACCTCGGTACCGGCCTGGCGGTCGCGATCGTTGCCGGCGGCACCGTCATCACCGGGGCGCACGGGGCGTCCGGGGAGATCGGCTACAACCTGCGCTCGACCGCCGACGTGTCCGTCGGCGCGGAGCGGCGCACGATCCTGGAACACGTCGTCAGCGGCCAGGGCCTCGAGAGCACCGGCACCGCCCGGCTCGGGCGCCCGGTCACGGCCGCCGACGTCTTCACCCTGGCGCGCACCCGGCCGGATGCCGCCGTACTCACCGAGGAGTTCGTCCGGGAGCTGGCACTGCACCTGGCCAATCTCGCCATCGCGATCGATCCCGCCCGGATCGTCGTCGGCGGCGGCCTGGTCCGCTCCTGGGACCAGCTCGAACCCGGGCTGCGCCGAGCGCTCGACGCGGCCGTCCCGTTTCCGCCGGAGCTTTCGGTGGCGCGGTTTCCGTCCGACGCACCGCTGATCGGGGCCCTCGCCCTGGGCGTCGAGGCCGCGGGGGCGGTTCTCGGTGCGGAGGCATTCGCCTGAGCAGGACCTGACCCTGCGCAGAATCGAGGAGGCAGGCACGATGAGGGGCATCACACGCATCGCCGTCGCCGCGCTGGCGGTCGGCGCACTGACCGCGGGATGCGGCGGTGGCAGCAAGCCGGTCGGGGACGCGGCGACGTCGGCCAAGCCGTCGTCGCCGGCGAGCGGGGGCAGCGACCCCGGCGGCGGCGGGCAGTACAAGAAGGGCGGCACGGTGACGATCGCCAACGTCGCCGGGCAGACCTGGCCGTGCCAGTTCAACCCGTTCAACCCGTCGGTCAACCAGGTCGCGCTCGGTTTCGTCTACGAGCCGCTGACCTTCGTGAACGTGCTGAAGGCCGGCGCCACCACGCCGATGCTGGCCACCGGGTACACGTGGTCGCCGAAGAAGGACTCGATCGTCTTCACGATCCGCGACGGCGTGAAGTGGAGCGACGGCCGGCCGTTCACCGCCGACGACGTGGTCTACACGTTCACCCGGATGAAGGAAGAGCCGGCCCTCGACCTGTACTCGCTGTGGACCGGCGCCGGCCTGACCGGCGTCACCGCGGCCGGCAACAAGGTCACGCTGACGTTCAAGGCCGCGGCCGAGCCGTACTTCTTCAACTTCGCCGGCCAGGTCGGCATCGTGCCCAAGCACATCTGGTCCGCCGGCGAGGCCGCGGCCAAACCCGCCACCTGGGCGAACCCGAAGCCGGTCGGCACCGGACCGTTCACGGTCGCGTCCTGCAGCAGCAACAACATCTCGTACGCCGCCAACGGCTCCTACTGGCAGCCCGGCAAGCCGTACGTCGAGAAGGTGCAGTACCCGGCGTACCTGGACAACAACCCGGCCAACCTCGACCTCGCCAGCGGCAAGGCGCAGTGGGGCGGTCAGTACATCCCGAACATCGAGAACTTCTACAAGAAGAAGTCGCCGGAGAACAACTACTGGTTCCCGCCGACCGCGAACGTCGCGATCGTGCCGAACCTGGACCCCTCGCGCAAGGCAACCAGCAACCTCGCGGTGCGCCAGGCGATCGCGTACGCACTGGACCGCGAGCAGATCTCGAAGATCGGCGAGAGCGGCTACCAGCCGGCCGCGAACCAGACCGGCGTCGTCGTCCCGACGTTCGACAAGTACTTCGACAAGGACGCGCTGACGGCCGCGGGCTACGACAAGCCGAACCCGGAGAAGGCGAAGCAACTCCTGCAGAGCGCCGGGTACTCGGAGTCGAACCCGCTGAAGCTCACCGTCATCACGGTCACCGGCTACACCGACTGGGACGCGTCGCTGGCGGTCGTCAAGCAGCAACTGGCCAAGGTCGGCATCGAGCTGACCGTGCAGGACCTGCAGCAGCAGTCCTACAACCAGAAGCTGTTCACCGGCGACTTCGACCTCGCGTACTCCAGCCAGTCCGGCGGCCCCACTCCGTACTACGAGCTGCGGCAGCTGCTGTACTCGAAGAACACCGCACCGATCGGCAAGCAGGCGAACAGCAACTACTCGCGCTACGTCAACCCCGAGGTGGACAAGCTGTTCGACCAGTACGCCGCCGCGGACCCCGACACGCAGCTCAAGCTGATCAAGCAGATCTCGTCGTACATGATCAAGGACGTGCCGGTGATCCCGACCACCGAGTCGGTCAACTGGTACCAGTACAACACCAAGGACCTCGAGGGCTGGCCGACCCAGGACAACCCGTACGCGCAGCCGGCGCCGTACAACATCCCCGACGTGGGACAGGTCCTGACCAACCTGTACTCGAAGTCCGCCCAGAAGTGAGCTGGTGCGCGTGCGGTACCTGATACGACGTCTCGGGTTCTTCGTGCTCACGCTGTGGGCGGCGATGACGCTGAACTTCTTCATCCCGCGGATGATGCCGGGCAGCCCGGAGCAGGCCTTGCGGGAGCGGTTCAGCAAGGGCGGCTCGGTGGTGACACCGGAGCAGCTGCGGACGGTGCTCGCCGAGTTCGGGTTCGATCCGGGCAAGAACCTGATGCTGCAGTACGGCGAGTACCTGAAGGCGATGGTCACCGGGCACTGGGGCGTGTCGATCGGCAGCAGCCTCGGCGTCCCGGTGACAACGCTGATCGGGGACGCGCTGCCGTGGACGCTCGGGCTGGTCGGGATCTCGACCGTGCTGGCGTTCGTCCTCGGCACGCTGATCGGGACGGTGGCCGGCTGGCGGCGTGGCGGGCTGATCGACGGGATCGTGCCGCCGGTCTTCATCGTCACGTCGGCGCTGCCGTACTTCTGGGTCGCGCTGCTGCTGATCTCGCTGTTCGCGATCGGCAGCGACCCGGTCCTGCCGAACGACTTCAACTACGACCAGGGCCTGACGCCGGCGTTCACCGGGGAGTTCGTCTGGAGCGTGATCAAGCACGGCATCCTGCCGGCCTCGACGATCCTGATCACCGCGGTCGGCGGCTGGATCCTCACGATGCGGAACAACATGGTGACCACGCTCGCCGAGGACTACGTCCGGATGGCCCGCGCGAAGGGCATCCCGAGCCGCAAGATCATGTTCGGGTACGCCGGCCGGAACGCGTTCCTGCCCAACCTGTCCGGGTTCGCGATGTCGCTCGGGTTCGTGATCTCCGGCACGATCCTGGTGGAGTACGTCTTCAACTATCCGGGGCTCGGCTACATGTTCTACAACGCCACGGTGAGCACCGACTATCCGTTGCTGCAGGCCCTCTTCCTGCTGGTGACGCTGGCGGTGCTGATCTGCGTCATGCTCTGCGACTTCGCGGTCTTCCTGCTCGACCCCCGCGCCCGGACGAAGGGATAACGGATGAGTGCAGTCGTCGCCGGTGCTTCGGCTCCGGTCGCTGGTGTCAGTCGCCGCCCGCGCGGTGGACTGCTCCGCGCGATCCTGCGCAACCGCAAGGCGGTCATCGGAGCCTGCCTGCTGTTGCTGTTCGTCCTGCTCGCCGCGTTCCCGGGGTTGTTCGTCCCGGGCGCGCACCACGACCCACAGGCGATCGGCGACATGCCGCTGCAGGGACCGTCCGGCGCGCACTGGCTGGGTACGACGGGCCTCGGACAGGACGTGTACGCACAACTGATCTACAGCACCCGGGAGTCGCTGCTGATCGCGGTGGTGGCGGGCGCCGGGGCGACGATGCTGTCGGTGCTGATCGGCGTCTCCGCGGCGTACCTGGGCGGCCTCGCCGACGACGGGTTGTCGATGCTCACCGACATCTTCCTGGTGCTCCCGACGTTCCCGTTGATCATCGTGCTGGCGACGTACGCCGGGAAGGGCAACCTGACCGTGATCGTCGTCGTGCTGATCCTCACCGGCTGGTCGTACGGCGCCCGGCAGATGCGCGCCCAGGCGCTGTCGCTGCGGAACCGGGACTTCCTCGAATCGGCCCGGGTCCGGGGCGAGCGGCGCTCGTACATCATCGTCGTCGAGGTGCTGCCGACGATGATCTCGCTGATCGTCGCGAACTTCCTGGGCGCCGCGCTGTACTCCGTGCTCACCGCCGCCGGCCTGCAGTTCCTCGGGCTCGGCGATCCCGGCTCGCTGAGCTGGGGCACGATGCTCTACTGGGCGCAGAACCAGGGCGCCCTGGTGAACGGCCTGCCCGCGTGGGCGCTCTCGCCGGGTCTGGCGGTCGCGCTGCTCGGCGTGTCGTTCGCCCTGCTCAACTACGCGTTCGACGAGATCAGCAACCCCGCCCTGCGGCCGGTTCGGAGGCGACGTGCCAAACCCACTTCTTGAAGTCCGGGACCTCACCGTCGAGTACGACACCGGGTCGCGGCCGGTCGTCGCGGTCGACCACGTGGACCTCGACGTGCACGCCGGGGAGTTCGTCGGCGTGGTCGGCGAGTCCGGGTGCGGGAAGTCCACGCTGTTGTTCGCGATCGCCCAGCTGCTGAGCTCACCGGCCGCGATCACCGGCGGCAGCGTGACGTTCCAGGGGCAGAACCTGGTGGCGATGAACGAGAAGAAGCTGTCCGCGCTGCGCTGGCGTGACTTCTCCGTCGTGATGCAGAGCGCGATGAACGCGCTGAACCCGGTGAAGAGCATCGGCGCGCAGTTCCGGGACACGATCATGGCGCACGACGAGCGGGTCGCCGACGACCGGCCGGCCGAGGTACTGCGGCTCGTCGGGATCGACCCGATCCACCTGCGCAGCTACCCGCACCAGTTGAGCGGCGGTATGCGGCAGCGCGCGATGATCGCGATGGCGCTGCTGTTCACACCCGACCTGATCATCATGGACGAGCCGACGTCCGCGCTCGACGTGGTCGCGCAGCGGTCGCTGATGGTGCAGATCAAGGAGTTGCAGAAGCAGCTGGGGTTCGCGGTCGTGTTCGTCACCCACGACATGTCGCTGGTGAGCCACTTCTCGGACAAGCTGGTGGTGATGTACGCCGGGCAGGTGGTCGAGTTCGGTGACACGCGCGCGGTGTTCGACCACCCGGAACATCCGTACAGTGCCGGGCTGCTGGACGCGTTCCCGTCGATCCGGGGGCCGAAGGTGCCGTTGACCGGCATCCCGGGCAGCCCGCCGAACCTGGCCGACCCGCCACCCGGGTGCCGGTTCCAGCCGCGCTGCCCGAAGGCGTTCGAGGACTGCCCGAAGATCGCGCCGGACCTCTACCAGGTCGGCGCTGTCCGGGCTCGCTGCCTGTTGCACGCACCTGAGCTGGTCCGGGAGGCGCACTCATGACCGCGATCGACGTCGAGCACGCCGGTACCGGATCGGCGGCGGCGCCGTTGCTCGAGGCAAGGGAGTTGACCCGGCACTTCCGGGTCGGGCGCGGGTTCTCGCGGCAGCTGCTGCACGCCGTCGACGACGTGAACTTCTCGATCGGGCGGCAGGAGATCGTCGCGCTCGCCGGCGAGAGCGGCAGCGGTAAGAGTACGATCGCGCGGCTGCTCGCGGGCGTGTACAAGCCGACGAGCGGCGAGATCTTCTACCAGGGGCGGGCGATGTCGACGTACCGCTCCCGGAAGGACCAGCTGGCGTACCGGGCCGACGTACCGATGGTGTTCCAGGATCCGTTCAGCTCGCTGAACCCGGCGTTCCGGGTGTCGCACGGGATCCTGCGGTCGCTGAAGCTGCACCGGCCGGAGCTGTCCCGCGCGCAGCGGGTCGAGGAGGCGGAGCGGGTCGTCGAGGCGGTCGGGCTGTCGCCGGCGGGTGACATCATGCACCGGTACCCGTACGAGCTGAGTGGTGGCCAGCGGCAACGGATCGGGTTCGCGCAGGCGCTCGCGCACAGGCCGAAGCTGATCCTCGCCGACGAGCCGGTGTCGATGCTGGACGTGTCGATCCGGATCGGCCTGCTGAACCTGATGGCGGAACTGCGCGAGACGCAGGGGGTGTCGTTCCTCTACATCACGCACGACATCGCGAGCGCGCGGTACGTCGCCGACCGGCTGATGATCATGTACGCCGGGCATGTGGTGGAGACGGGGCCGACCGAGTCGGTCCTGCACGACCCGAAGCACCCGTACACGGACCTGCTGCTCGGCGCGGTGCCCGACCCGCGGGCGCCGCTGACGACGGGCATCGAGGGCGACACCGGCGAACCGCCCAAGGTCGTCGACCCCACGCCCGGCTGCCGCTTCCGCTGGCGGTGCCCGCTCGCGGTCGACCGCTGCCACGAGGAAACACCCGTCCTCCGCACCCTCGGCACCAACCACCAGGCCGCCTGCCATGTAGCCTCCGAGTGATGCAGCTCCTGGTCCCACACCTCGGCTTCAACCCCGGCCCGGGCAACGCGGTCGTGGCAGTAGGAGTCGTCCCGACGACGCACTCCGGGCCGGAGCCAGCGGGTTCCGCGTACCTGACAGGCCCAGGCATCGAACCACTTCCACTCGGTCCTGGGCCTGCGGAACAGATGCCGGGGTGGAGCATTCGGTCCTGCACGCGCATCCCACTGCCCGCCGACCTCGCACCCGGCACGTACGTCGTACGCATCGGCGCAACCGAATCCGCCCCGTTCGTCGTCGAACCGGACCGGCTCCAGCGTCAGACCATGTCCGACGTCCTCGCCTACTTCAAGGCCATGCGGTCCTCCGGCGAGATCGACCGCAAGGACCGCGGCGCGCGCCGGTGGGACGACGTCTCGGGGACGACGGTCGACGCCCGCGGCGGCTGGCTCGACGCCAGCGGCGACACCAGCAAGTTCCTCTCGCACCTCACCTACACCTCGACGATGAGCCCGCAGCAGATCCCGCTGTGCGCCTGGGCGATGCTCGCCGCGCGCGACGAGATCACCGCGCACCACCCGGCCCTCACCCGGCTGCTCGGCGCGCGCCTTCGCGACGAGGCGCTGCACGGCGCCGACTTCCTGGTGCGCTTCCGCTCCCCCGACGGCTACTTCTACACCGGCATCTTCGACGCCCTCACCAAACAGCTCGACGAACGCGTCGTCACCGCACCGCTGCAGAACTCCGTCCGGACGTCGCGCTACCAGGCCGCCTACCGCCACGGCGCCGGACTCGCGATCGCAGCCCTGGCCCGCGCCGCCACCACAGACACCGACGGCGATCACTCCCGGGCCGAGTACCTCACCGCAGCCCTGGACGCCTTCACCCATCTCGAGCAGCACAACCGCGACTACCTCTTCGACAACACCGAGTCGATCGTCGACGACTACTGCGCCCTCCTCGGCGCTACGGAACTGGCGGCCGCCCTCCGCGCGGCGGCCGACGAGCGGGTGGCCGAGGTGGCCAACTCGGCCTGGCGACGAGCCTCGTCGCTGGTGTCCCGCTACGTGTCGCCGGCCGACGGACCAGGCTGGTTCCGCGCCGACGAGGGCGGCCGGCCCTTCGTGCACGCGGTGGAGCCCGGTCTGCCGATCCTGGCGTTGCTGCGTTTCGCGGAGGTGTTCCCGACCAGCCGCCAGGCGAAGTACGCACAGGAGACCGCGATCCGCGCGATGCTCGACGTCCTGCGACGTACCGCGGCGGTCGCCAACCCGTTCGGCTATCCCCGGAACGCGCTGGGCCAGTTCTTCTTCCCTCACGAGAACGAGACCGGCTACTGGTGGCAGGGCGAGAACGCCGCGATCGCCTCCCTCTCGGCCGCCGCCAGTGCCTGCGCCCGCCTCGACGAGGTCGGCTGGGCCGACCGCGTCCGGCTGAGTACCTTCGCCACCGACCAGCTCGCGTGGATCCTCGGCCGCAACCCGTACGACGTCTGCATGCTGCAGGGCCGCGGCCGGAACAACGTCGAGTACCACTCCGACTTCCCGAATCTTCCCGGCGGCATCGTCAACGGCATCACCTCCGGCTGGACCGACGAGCGCGAGATCGCCTTCCTCCCCGCCGACGCGCCCGGCGGCGAGGAGTGGCGCTGGGCCGAACAGTGGATCCCGCACACCGGCTGGTTCCTCCTCGCCGCCGCGAGCGCCGACTAGCTGAGCGTTACCTGCAGGGCGTGGCCGGACACGACCTCCGGCTCGGCGAGCGTCACTACCGCACGGTTGCCAGTAGCAACGACAGTCGCGGGGACCCGGCTGGCGCCGATGCGCACCGTCACTGCGCTCGCTGGTCGGCTGGTCTCGAAGGACAGCGTCGTGAGCCGCAGCTTGCCGTAGCGGACGTCCACCGACGCCGTCAGCGAGGTCGCCGTACGGCGTTGGCTGTACAGCCCCCAACCC